>JBGSIT010000084.1:0-67907 GCA_041742335.1 Rhizobiaceae bacterium | reverse complement strand
CAGGGCCGGTGCTCCGGTCTTTGTCTTTGACGCAAGGCAGAACCGGGACCGCAGAAAATGGTTTCCGCCAGCAAAACTGGCGTGCCTGTGAGGCACAAGGTGCGATGAGGTCGATTTGAGCCGGGACGGTCTGTTGAAATCAGGCCGGTCCCGCACCCCCGGCAGGGAAAGCTTGCCGGACCGCTGCGCCCGGCCCGCAAACGCTTCCGATTTCACGGCGGCCTTTGCGGGAGGTCCGGGACTAAAAGCGAGGAGACGGGCCATGATTGACAACCATGCCCTGATCGCTGGCGTCATTGCAGGCCAAGAGAAACCGGAGTTGCGGATAAACGCCGAAGCGGGACACGTCCGCGTGTCATATAAACCAACATAAATCGAGACACCGGCGTGTCCCGACCGATCCTGTCTGCAAGGACGGCAGGAAAATGACGAAAAACCCGGATGGAGCGCCATGCCGGGGTGAAGGCGCATGTGATGAATTTTGTTGTCGATGAAGAGTCCCGTTTGACTTCGCCCAAAACACCAGTGTTGATATGATGCAGAAGCCGAGGCGCGAGACATTGATGCATACCAGATCCCTGCCCGTCATACGTCATTTCACCGCAAGACCGCGTCTGATGGTGTCGGTTCTGGTCGGGTTTGCTATCGGCGCCCTGTTGCCGTCGGACTTGCCTTTGGCAACCCGTTTCCTGATTGCATGGAATGGCGCGGTTGTTCTTTATCTGGCCCTCGCATTGGCGATGATGGCCGGTTCCGACGAGCCGATGATGCGCCAGCGCGCCGCCATTGAGGACGACGGCAAACTGGCGGTTCTCGCGCTTGCCATTCTGGCCGCCCTTGTCAGCCTGGTTGCCATCGGCGTGGAACTTTTGATCATAAAGGATGCCGCCGATGCTGCGCGCTGGCCGCGTGTCGCTTTGTCGGCTGGAACCATCCTGACCTCATGGACCTTCATCCATGTGATTTTCACCCAGCATTATGCCCATGAATTTTATTCAGAGCGTCACGCCGATGCCGCCGGCCACATGGTTCATACCGGCGGGCTGGCCTTTCCCGGCGACGAGCCGCCGGCCTATATCGATTTTTCCTATTTTTCCTTCACCATTGGCGTTGCCAACCAGACGGCCGATATTTCCATCACATCGCGGGAAATGCGAAAACTGGCATTGATCCACTCCGTTTTGTCCTATCTTTTCAATACGACAATCCTGGCGCTGACAATCAACATTGCCACCAGCCAGTTTTGAAAGACCATCCGGCAAAGCAGAAAATTCATGCCTGGCAATTGTAACGCCGGTTCTTTCAGCCTAGAGCACAGCGGAATTCAACAAGCAGCGAAAAAGCATGGACAACAGAACCGCAAAAGCCGCCATTCGCAAGGACCGGCTTGCCGCCCGCGACGGGATTGACTTGCAGGAACGCATCGCCAGGAGCCTTGCCATGGCAGAGCTGGCCGGCGACCGGATCGATTTTATCCCGGGCGAAGTGATTTCAGGTTTTTTCCCGATCCGCTCGGAAGCCGACATCCGGCCATTGATGACGAAGCTGGCGGCGCGTGGCGCGCGGCTTTGCCTGCCGATCGTGGCTGACCGCGAAACCATCGTCTTTCGCGAATTGGCCGATGGCGCGCCCTTGGTCGATACCGGCTTCGGGACTACCGGCCCCGGACCCGATGCGGCCGTGCTGGAACCGGATCTGCTGCTTGTGCCGCTCTCGGCGTTTGATGGTTCCGGCAACCGGATCGGCTATGGCGCAGGCCATTACGACCGGGCCATCGACCGGCTGCGCAAAAGCGGCAAGGTAGTGCGCCTGATCGGCATTGCCTTCGACATCCAGGAGGTTGACCTGATCCCGGTTGAACCCCATGACGTGGCCCTTGATGCGATCCTGACCGAAAGCGGCCTCAAGCATTTTGAAAGGGCCAATTGATGCGACTTCTGTTTTTGGGCGACATGGTGGGCAAGACAGGGCGGACTGCCGTGTGGGAAAGGTTGCCCGGACTGATCGCCGACCTGAAGCTCGATTTCGTCATCGTCAATGGTGAAAACGCTGCCGGCGGCTTTGGCATCACCGAAGAGATCTTCCTTGAAACCATCGGCGCCGGCGCCGATGTGGTGACCACCGGCAACCATGTCTTCGACCAGAAGGAGGCGCTGGTCTTCGCCGCACGCCAGGACCAGTTTCTCAGGCCGGCAAACTACCCCGCCGGCACACCCGGCCATGGCTCGGGAATGTTTTTTGCCCGCAATGGCGCGCGTATCCTCGTGGCCAACATCATGGGGCGGGTCTTCATGCATCCCGATCTCGATGATCCATTCGTTTCCGCCGAAGCCATTCTCGCAGCCTGTCCGCTGGGCGAGCAGGCCGATGCGATCATCTTTGATTTTCATGCCGAGGCCACCAGCGAAAAGCAATGTTTCGGTCATTTCGTCGATGGCCGCGCCAGCTTCGTGGTCGGCACCCATACCCATGTGCCGACAGCAGACCACCAGATTCTCAATGGCGGCACCGCCTATATGTCGGACGCCGGCATGTGCGGCGATTATGACAGTTCGCTGGGCATGGACAAGGAAGAACCGCTCAATCGCTTCATTACCAAGGTAGCGAAAAGCCGCTTTGAAACCGCGACGGGGCCTGCGACCATCTGCGGCGTCGGCGTTGAAATATCCGACCGGACAGGGCTTGCCGAAAAAATTGCTCCCCTGCGGATTGGACCAAGACTTTCCGAAACCATGCCGGATTTCTGGATGTAAAGCTGCACAATAGCCGTATTTGTGCTATGTCCTCAACACGAGGAATATGATGATGAAAACAACCGGTTTTGGCATTTTTGGCGCAAGCTTCTTTTTCGCTCTGGCGGGTGCTGCCGACTTACAGGCAGGCGAGACCCGCATTCTGCACCTGAACCCGTCCATTTACGGCCAGGTCTGGTTCGAAATTGAATCCGGCAAGATTGGCTGCATGTACACGCCAAAAGGCGGCACACCGCACGATGCGATAAAAATCAGCGAGGCGGAATTCAAGTGCGAGCATCTGGTAGACCCCTATCGCCTTTATACGCTGGGCGAGCGTGGACCACCCAGTGTGAAAACCGAGTTTGATTTGTCCGGTTTCTCCGAAGACAGCACCAAGTTGCCGAATGGATGGACGACCCGGTGGTGGCTTGTGACCTGCAAGGCAGGCAAGGACAGCATCGAATGCAAACGCAAGGACGGCCACGGCTTCTTCATCGGTCCTTCGGGAGACCGGGTCTGGTAGTATTGGCTTTTTTGGCCTTTGCTCTTGAACGCGGCCTTGTGTGATCATATAAGGCGGCATTCTGAAATAAATTCGTTGCAGGGGCGCCATGGCTGGCCATTCACAATTCAAAAACATCATGCATCGCAAGGGTCGCCAGGATTCCATGCGTTCGAAAATGTTCTCCAAACTGGCGCGTGAAATCACCGTCGCCGCCAAATCCGGGACGGACGATCCGGCGATGAATCCGCGCCTGCGGTTGGCCATCCAGAACGCCAAGGCGCAATCGTTGCCCAAGGACAATATCGAACGCGCCATCAAGAAGGCCCAGGGCGGGGATGGTGAAAACTACGATGAAGTGCGCTACGAAGGCTATGGGCCAGGCGGCATTGCCGTCATCGTCGAGGCCCTGACCGACAACCGCAACCGCACGGCTTCCAATGTCCGTTCGATCTTTACCAAGGCTGCGGGCGCTCTGGGCGAAACCGGATCGGTGTCGTTTTCCTTCGATCACGTCGGCGAAATTGCCTATCAATTGACCGTAGGCGATGCCGACAGCGTCATGGAAGCCGCCATCGAGGCCGGCGCCGACGATGTGGTTACCGACGATGACGCCCATTATATCTATTGCGCCTTTGAAAACATCGGCGACGTGGCAAAGGCGCTGGAAGCGATTCTGGGTGAAGCCGACACCGTCAAGGCCATCTGGAAAGCGCAAAATACGATTCCGGTGGACGAAGAACGCGCCCAGTCGATGATGAAAATGCTCGATACGCTGGAAGAGGACGACGACGTCCAGAATGTCTATTCCAACATGGACATACCCGACGACGTGATGGCCAGACTTTCCGCCTGACCGGATTTTCGAAGGGCATTGTTGTCAAAGAGTGAATTTCCCGGCGCAAATCCGTTTTGGCATTGGCCGTCAGGCCGAGGGCGGGATAAGTTCGGCCCATGGCAGAAACGATTCGCATCATCGGCATTGATCCCGGACTTAGACGCACAGGATGGGGCGTCATCGACACGCTTGGCAATTCACTGAAATTCGTGGCTGCCGGCACGGTGACATCCGACGACAAGATGGACCTTGCCTCCAGGCTTTGCCAATTGCATGACGGATTGGTGGATGTCATCCACATCCACAAGCCCGACGAGGCCGCCGTCGAGCAGACCTTTGTCAACAAGGACGCGACTGCAACCCTGAAGCTCGGCCAGGCCCGCGGCATTGCCATGCTGGTGCCTGCCCGCGCCGGCATAAAAGTAGCTGAATATGCGCCCAATGCCGTCAAGAAGGCAGTGATCGGTGTCGGGCATGGCGAGAAGCAGCAAATCCACATGATGCTGAAGGTCTTGATGCCAAAGGCGGTTTTTACCGGAAACGATGCCGCCGACGCTTTGGCCATCGCCATTTGCCATGCCCATAACACCCAGGGCCTGCGCGGTCGCATCGCTATGGGCATGCGGTGATATGTTCTTGACTTGTTCTGGTGCTGACGATAGGTCTTGGCGGGGCCGAGGGCGGATTTAGATGATAGGAAAACTCAAGGGCACAATCGAGGAAATCGGCGAGGACCATGTCCTCATTGATGTTCACGGCGTCTGCTATGTGGCTTTTTGCTCGGCCCGCACCTTGTCGCGCATCGGCTCGGCCGGTGAAGCCATTGTGCTTTTCATTGAAACCTATGTCCGGGAAGATCAGCTCAAATTGTTCGGCTTCTTGAGCGCATTGGAGCGCGAATGGTTCCGACTGCTGCAAATCGTCCAGGGTGTCGGATCCAAAGTTGCGCTGGCCGTTTTATCAACGCTGACCCCCGGTGAGCTTGCAAACGCGATTGCGCTGCAGGACAAGACGATGATATCGCGCGCGCCTGGCGTCGGCCCCAAGGTCGCCATCCGCATCCTGACGGAACTGAAGAACAAGGCCCCGGCCTTCGCGGGCGAAGCTTCAGCCACCATCGGCCTGAAACAGGAACTTGGCGAAGGCGTGGCCTCCGGCCCGGTAACCGACGCCGTTTCGGCACTGACCAATCTTGGCTATTCCCGCGACCAGGCCGCCAACGCGGTAGCGGCAGCCTTGAAAAATGCCGGTGACGATGCGGACAGCTCCAAGCTGATCCGATTGGGGTTGAAGGAACTGGCGCGATGATTAAATGCCTTGCGGCCAGCATTACTCCTTACTATATTGCATAAGTAAGGAGAAACCAATGACCAAAATTTCCGAATGCACGCTCACAAGCAAGGGCCAGACGACGATACCGGTCGAAATCAGGTCGCTGCTCAATCTCAAACCAGGCGACAAACTCCGGTTTGTCTCGCGCGACGGTAAAGTCTGGGTTGAGGCAAAGACAAGGCGAGCCGTCGACATGGCGGGGCTTTTTCATGATCCCGCCCGCAGGCCCATGAGCAGCGACGAACTTGATGCGTTGATTGCTGCTTCCGTCACCCTGCCTGATCCAGACGCGCCATGATCGGGATAGACACCAATGTCCTTTTGCGATTGGTTCTCCGCGACGATCTGGAGCAATTCCAAATCGCGCAAACCATGATCGCCAGCCTGGACGAAACAAATCCCGGCTTTATCAACATCGTCACGTTGTGTGAATATGTCTGGAGCATGCGGCGCGGGCTTAAGTTGTCAAGAGACGGAATTATCGAGGCGCTGAAGGCACTTGTCGAAAGCCGCGATTTGATTGTTGAAGATGAAGAACTGGTGATCGAGACGATTGACATCATGCTGGAATCGCAGGGCGAATTTGCCGACATTTTGATTGCCAGACGCAACGTCGCACATGGCTGCCACGCAACAGTCACCTTCGACCGGAAGGCCGCAAAGACTGTATCGGCAATGGAGCTTCTTGGATGAATGACACCGAACGGCTGCTGGCCCCCGACAAGCGCGGCGATGATCTGGACATGACGCTCCGGCCGCAATCGCTCGATGAATTTACCGGGCAGGCCGAAGCGCGCGCCAATTTGAAAGTTTTCATTGAAGCTGCAAAAGGCCGTGGCGAGGCGCTTGATCACGTCTTGTTTGTCGGCCCGCCGGGCCTTGGCAAAACGACACTCGCACAAATCATGGCCAAGGAACTGGGTGTCAATTTCCGCTCGACCTCCGGCCCGGTCATTGCCAAGGCCGGCGATCTGGCTGCCCTGTTGACCAATCTCGAAGATCGCGATGTGCTGTTCATCGATGAAATCCACCGTCTCAATCCGGCTGTCGAGGAAATCCTCTATCCGGCCATGGAAGACTACCAGCTCGACCTGATCATCGGCGAAGGCCCGGCGGCGCGTTCGGTAAAAATCGACCTGTCCAAATTCACGCTTGTCGCCGCCACGACCCGGCTGGGCCTGCTGACCACACCTTTGCGCGACCGGTTCGGCATTCCGGTGCGGCTGAATTTCTATACCGTTGAAGAGCTTGAATTCATAGTCCGGCGCGGAGCGCGGTTGATGGGGCTGGGCATGACAGATGAAGGCGCGCGCGAAATCGCCAAGCGCGGCCGCGGCACGCCTCGCATTGCCGGTCGCTTGCTGCGACGGGTGCGTGATTTCGCCGAAGTCGCCAAAGCCGATGCCGTGACCCGGGAAATCGCCGATCTGGCGCTCAACCGGCTGGATGTCGACCATCTCGGCCTCGATCAACTTGACCGTCGTTATCTGACCATGATCGCCCATAATTTCGGCGGCGGACCAGTCGGAATCGAAACCATTGCCGCAGGCCTTTCAGAGCCCCGCGATGCCATCGAGGACATCATTGAGCCATATCTAATTCAGCAAGGATTCATACAAAGGACGCCAAGAGGTCGAATTCTTACCGCAAATGCATGGAAACATCTGGGGCTCGATGCACCGGTGAACTTGGTGGCAAGCCAGTTCGCGCTGTTTCAAGACGAGGAATGATGCTGACAAGGCGGGGCTTTCTGAAATTTTTGGGACGGGGATTCCTGGCGCTGGCTGCCTTGGGCGGCTATGCCTTCGCTTATGAGCCGATGGGGCGACCGCGTGTCACCCATTATGCGCTCACGCCGCCACGCTGGACACCCGGCCTGAAGCTGAAGATTGCGGTGCTTACGGATTTCCATGCCTGCGAACCCTGGATGAGCGCTGCCCGCATTGAAACAATTTGCGATCAGGCCAATGCGCTGGACGCCGACATCATCCTGCTGCTGGGAGATTATGTAAGCAGCATGAGGATAGCGACTGGTTATGTGCATTCAAAGGAATGGTCCCGTGCACTCTCCCGGTTGGCAGCACCTCTTGGAGTGCATGCCATTCTGGGCAATCATGATTGGTGGGCAGATCTGGCTGCGCAACAAGCCGGTGGCGGCGAGACTTTCGCGGGTCTCGCCTTGCGCGAAGTCGGTATTCCTGTTTATGATAATGCTGTTGTCCGGCTGGAAAAGGACGGCAATCCCTTCTGGCTAGCCGGCCTTTCTGATCAAATGGCCCTAAAGCCAAGCGTGAAGTTTAATCGTCAAGCCTTCGCGGGCCTCGATGATCTGCCCGATACTTTGAAGTTGATCAATGACGACGCGCCGGTGCTGCTGATGGCGCATGAACCTGATATTTTCCCATCCGTTTCCGAACGCGTTTCACTGACATTGTCAGGCCACACCCATGGCGGGCAGGTCAACTTTTTCGGGTGGACCCCGGTAGTGCCCTCACGCTATGGCAGTCGCTATGTAAAGGGCCACAAAATCGAATCGGGACGCCACATCATCGTTTCCAGAGGCCTCGGTTGTTCGGGATTGCCAGTGCGTTTTGGTTCCTGGCCTGAAATCCTGCTGATTGAACTGGGCTGAGGCTGACGCCCGCAGATTTGCGATTATCCGTACGGAGGCAGCCGACAACCACAAGCAAGGGGCGAAACTGGTGGCCAAGCGCAAGATGATCAAAATCGACGCCAAGCCGCGGTTTTTCAATTTCCGCGTGGCCGGCCTTGCCTTCCGGCAAGGCCATGTTCTGGTCCATCGCGCCACCCACGAATTGTTCTGGACCTTTCCGGGCGGACGGGCGGAAATCGGTGAAACTTCAATGGCCACCCTTGAGCGAGAAATGGGCGAAGAACTGGATTGCCGCGTCAGAGTTGACCGGCTTTTATGGACCGTGGAAAACTTCTTTCACTTCGAAAAGCGCGATTACCATGAGCTTGGCTTTTACTATCTTATGCAACTGCCCGACAGTTTTCCCTTTGCGCCCGAACGCATCATCCACCGCATCAGGGATGCGAAAAATGACATCGAATTCAAATGGGTGCCAGCCAGAAGAGATCGGTTGGCAGAATTGCCGCTGCAACCCGATTTCATTGCCGGCCATATCGACAGCCTGCCCTTGAGCAGCGAGCACGTGATCTGGCACGAAGTGGTTCCAGAGTGAATTATTCGCGATTATTGCGCCCGGGCCGCCGGATAGAGATCAGCCACTGACGAAGACCGGGAGCGCCGAAAAGCAGATATGCCCCCAAGACAAGGGTGACTGCAACATTGGCGAGACTGCCATAGGGAACGTAGCCGGATGAGAAGGTTTGCTCAATTATGGCAATCAGGAGGAAAATGTTCTGGATGGCCACAAAGGTCAGAACGGCGCCTGCCGCGCTGAAGGCAACGGCTTGCAACTGATCAAGGCTCATGCCGTTTTCGCCGTCAGTCGCCTGCCTGACCACCGGGTTCAATAAATCGACAATGCGATCGGCGAAACGGATTGCCAGCACAAATATCCCGATCTCGACCACACTGACGACCGGTAGCAAGAACTTGCCGGATGGCGTCAATCCGGTCTGTGTTCCTGTCAAAACGCCCAAATAGGTCGTGACGATCTGCAATGACAGAAAAATCATCACCATGCGGAACAGGACAATCAGGGCTGAGCGGTTGGTCATGAAATTGGCCTCGAAGGAGTTCACAAATTGTTTTTCTGAAGATGCATTGCCTGTTTTGTCCAGCGCCTTGCCAATTCAGCGCCGGTCATCTTTTTGGCGGCAGGAGTCGCAAATCGGCACGCATATCCACGGTAGCGGTCAATCCCGATTTCCGCGCCCGGCCTGACGAATGGTTACAAGCCACTGGCGAAGGCCGAGAGCGCCGAAAAGCAGATAGATGCCGGCGATCCAGGTTATGCCAGGCGCAATCCAGGCGCGGATTGGAGCGAGATAATATCCAGTTTCAAATGCGACCGGTATTAGAAGCCCAACAGTCTGAATGATCGCGGAATAAACCAGAAACGCGCCAACCATGCTGAAGCCGATGGCTTGCAGCATATCGACAGTCAGGCCTTCTTCCGGTGCCGCCTCGCTGCGCAGCGGCGCCAGAGCATCGACGATTACCCCCGCATGTCGAATTGCCGCGACGGCAACCAACACAAGGCCTGCGCCGAACACCAGGACAATACTATATCCCTTTGGCGTCAGCCCTAATCCGGGATTGGCGATCAATGTGAAACAAAAAATCAATACTTGTAAAAACAGCAATATCAGGAACAGGCGAAACAAAACGACAAGGCCTGAACGGATTGTCATGAAAGAAACCTCTAAATAACATTTATATCTTGTTTTAATAAAACACGTATATCTCATGCAACGCAATTCTTGTCAAACCGGTTTGCGATCCACGCACCGAGGCGATAAGAAAATGCCAATTGAACGTATGGATGCGGCCCGACACGATGATTGATACCAAGATCAGCCTTTGCGGCGAACTGACACCGACCGGCCATCGACTGGTGCAGCGGGTCTATTATGAAGACACCGATTTTTCAGGCGTCGTCTATCACGCCCGTTATCTGCATTTCCTTGAACGCGGCCGCACCGACTACATAAGATGTCTCGGGGTCATGCAAGCCGGGTGGGAGGATGGCGGCGAGGCGTTGTTCTTTGTCGTCCACCGCATGGAGATTGATTTTAAGGGTTCGGCCCGGATGGATGATGTGCTGACCATCGTGACCCGGACCGAGAAGGCCGCCGGCGCCAAGATGATCGTCAATCAGGAAGTGTGGCGCGATGATGTGTTGCTGATAGCGGCGCAAGTGACAATTGCAGTTGTCAACAAGGCGAGCCGCCCGCGACGTCTGCCGCCGCAGATCACCCGGGCTTTCCTTGGTGAAGCGGCGCAGAAATCCGGCTGATCGCTATTTCTCGGTCAATTTGAGCTCAATTCGTCTGTTGGTGGCGCGCGCTTCCACGCTGTCACCCTCGGCAATGGGCTGGAACTCGCCAAAGCCCGCAGCCACCAGCCGGTTGGCCGGTACGCCATTGGCGATCAGATATTTGACCACCGATGTGGCGCGCCCCGAGGAAAGCTCCCAATTGTCGGCATACTTGCCGGTTCCCGACAAAGGCACATTGTCGGTGTGACCGTCGACCCGCAATACCCAGTTGATTTCACTGGGTATTTCCTTGGAGAGATCAAGAATGGCGTTGGCAAGTTTTGTCATTTCCACCTTGCCGGCATCATTAAGCTCGGAACTGCCGGAGGGGAAAAGCACTTCCGACTGGAAAACAAACCGGTCGCCGACGATACGGATATTTTCACGGTCCGACAGGATTTCACGCAGGCGGCCGAAGAAATCGGAGCGATAGCGATTGAGTTCCTGCACCCTCTGGGCAAGGGCGACATTGAGCCGTTTGCCGAGATCGGCGATTTTGGTCTGGCTGGCTTCGTCGCGCTTTTCCGACGCGTTCAGGGCGGATTCAATGGCTGCTATCTGGCTCCTGAGCGCTGCAATCTGCTGATTGAGAAGCTCAACCTGGCTCATGGCGCGCGCGCTGATGGCCTTTTCCTGGTCCAGCGCCCCCGAAAGGCTGCTGATACGCGCTGTCTGGACGGAAGACGCGCCGCTGCCTTCATTCAAAAGCTCCTGCAGACGCGTACGTTCCGTTTCGGAAGAAGCCAGTTGCGATTGCAGATTGGCCAGGGAATCCTCAAGATCCTGCTTGCCGCCCTTTTCCAGCGCAAGAAGATCGGTCAATTCATTGATCTGGCTGTTGAGGCGCTCAAGCACGGCATCCTTGCCGGAAATCTCCCGGCTGAGCAGAAACTGGCCAAGCACGAAGACGGTAAGCAGGAACATGATGGCAAGCAGCAGGGTTGAGAGCGCATCGACAAATCCCGGCCAATAATCCACGGATCGTTCGCGGCGACCCCGTCGCGCCAGTGCCATTACTTTCCGCCTCCCATCTTGTCGGTGAGGCGGTCGAGCGTCTTGCGCATGGCCCGGCTTTCTTCCTGCTGGGCTTCAATCCAGTCGCGCAGCATCTGCTGCTCGGAGCGCATATTGCGCACAAGGCCCTGTATGCCTTCAGCAAGACTGGCCATTGCAGCGGTCGCCCGCTGGTTGGTGCCGCCGCCATCCTGGGTCATTTTCAAAAGATGTTCGGAAAGCAGCTTCAACTCTTCGGAAGAACCGTTGGAAGCCGCTTCAATGAAGGCCGGCGCCAGATCCGACCCGACATCGGTCACAGAGGACAGCCAGTTTTCAAGCTCGGTATAAAAGCGGTTCTGCGAGCGGCCTGCCTGCAAATCGAGAAAGCCGAGGATCAGGGAACCGGAAAGACCGAAGAGCGAGGAAGAAAACGCCGTTCCCATGCCCTGCAGCGGCGCTGAAAGGCTTTCCTTGAGCGTGGACAGAATATCGGCAGTCTCGCCGTTTCCTGCGTCCAGTCCCTGGATAACGGTGTTGATGGAACCAATCGTGCCCAAAAGACCCCAGAAGGTGCCCAACAGGCCGAGAAAGACCAGCAGGCCAACCAGGTAGCGCGACGTATCGCGGGTTTCATCCAGCCGGCTGGCGATCGAATCAAGAATCGAGCGCAGCGCCGCGGTTGAAATTGCCATGTCCTCGCGGTTGCCGATCAAAGCGCGCATCGGGGCCAGCAAAACCGGATCGCGACCGACCCGGTTGGCGCCGCCGGCGGCGCGGAAGGAATTGAACCAGCGCACTTCCGGCCGCAGCATCAGCACATGGCTGAAGGCCAGCAGAATGCCGATGATCAGAACGCCGATGATCAATCCGTTCAGGCCCGGATTGGAGATGAAGGCGGCATGGGCCTGGCGGTAGAGAATGGCTGCGACAAAACCGACCAGAACGAGAAACAGGATCATCGTCCAGAAATAGGACATCGGACTGGAAAGCTTCTTGCCATAGGTCCTGACCGGCGTGTCATCATCGCCGCCGATTAGTTTCAATTTCTCCATGGCTTCGCTGTCTCCTCAGACCCCGTTTGCCCGGACACTAGTCGAAGATTGTGCCAAATTGAAGGGGTTAGGCTGAATGTGGCATCGGTGTGCACGGTTTTAATGCGGCTCGTGTCGCAGCTTTACCAGCAAAGGCGCATAAAGCGTCCGAACCATGCGGGTTGGTTATTTGGCGGCGACCGGACGGTTGACAACATCAATCAGCGCGCGATGAATCATTTCGTTGCCGGCAATCAGATCGCCCTTGTCGAATGACAGATTGGCGCCGGTCATGTCGGTGACAAAGCCGCCGGCTTCGCGGATCAGCAGGATACCGGCGGCAATGTTCCAGGCCGCCAGTCCCTCTTCCCAAAATCCGTCAAACCGTCCCGCAGCAACATAGGCCAGGTCGAGCGACGCCGACCCCAGACGGCGCACACCGGCAACTTCTCCCATGACATGGCGAAGCTGGACCAGGAACCGGCCGTGCTGGCCATGGCCCAGATGCGGCAGGCCGCAACCGATCACGCAATCGGACAGGACCTTGCGACCGGCAACACGAAGGCGACGGTCATTGACATAGGCGCCGCCGCCGCGCTCGGCGGTAAACAATTCATCGGTAACCGGATTGTAGATGACGGACGCCACGATCTCGCCGCTGCGCTCAAGGGCGACGGACACCGAGAAGGCCGGTATGCCGTGCAGGAAATTGGTGGTGCCGTCGAGCGGATCGACAATCCAGCGGTGATTGCCGTCCGAGCCTTTGATTTCTTCGCCTTCATCGCCGAGATAGCCATAGGTCGGGCGCGCCTTCAGCAGTTCCTCGCGGCAGATTTTTTCGGATTTGCGATCAGCCTGTTTCACAAAATCGCCGGGGCCCTTGACCGAAACCTGCAAATTCTGGACTTCGCCGAAATCGCGGGTCAGCGACCTGCCGGCCTTGATCGCAGTCTGGACCATGACATTGAGAAGGGCTGAACGGGCCATGCGTAAATTCCTTGAAGATCGTGCTGTCCCGAAGACGGGAACCTGAAGGCTTGGCCGGGAACGGACCCCGACCGGCTATTTCAATTCAGTCGGCGCGGCGAAGATAGGTCAATTCGTTGGTATCCACCAGAACCCGCTCGCCGGCCCCGATAAACGGCGGCACCAGGATACGAATGCCGTTTTCCAGAATGGCGGGCTTGTAAGTGGAATGCACCGTCTGGCCGCGGACAACCGGATCGGCTTCGGCGATTTCCAGCACCACCTGATCAGGCAGGCGGATGCCGACGGGCCGCTCGCCGTAAAGCTCGACCATCACCATCATACCGTCCTTGAGAAAGGCCGAGCGGTCGCCGACAAAATCCTTGTGCAGTTCCAGCTGCTCATAGCTTTCCGTGTCCATGAACACCAGATTGTCTTCCTGCTGGTAGAGGAACTGGAAATCCTTGGGCTCGAGATGCACCTGCTCGACCGATTCGGAAGCCCGGAAGCGCTCGTTCAATTTGGTGCCTTCAAACAGGTTTTTCAGTTCAACCTGGTTGAATGCGCCGCCCTTGCCAGGCTTGACCGCATTGCACTTCACAGCCGCCCAAAGACTGCCATTGTGCTCGATGACATAGCCTGGGCGAATTTCATTGCCGTTGATCTTCATCTCAAATAGTCCACATGAAAAGGTTTTGGCGACCCGTCGCCGCAAGGCGAAGGGCGCGCGCCGGTTCAAGACCACAAAAGCGCCAAACATTCAAGTGGCGAGCCGCATATGTCTCGGCCAGCGCCCGAATGGGCGCAATATTGCGTCCCTTACGAAGGCCGGAATTTGTTTGCCGCCGATATGCCGGCCTTTTGCTGTTCTTCGTTTATGCCGAGATAGAAATCCTCGAGATCAAGGTCCTTCAGTCCCGCACGGCGCGACAGCACATACCATTTTGCAGCCTCGACCGGATCAGGCCTTGTGCCGATTGCGTTGATGTAAAGGTGCGCCAGCTTGTTCTGCGCCAGCACATGGCCGCGATTGGCAGCCCTTTTCATCCATTCAAACCCGCCTTCCAGATCCTGCGCACCGCCCGTCCCGTTGACCAGCCAGACCCCCATGTCATAAAGGGCCGTGTCAAATCCGGCCTTGGCCGCCTTTTCAAGCCACATCCGCGCCGAATCCTTCTTGGCCTTCGGCACGTCGATATTCATGTAGATTTGAGAGAGCGCATATTGGGCGTCCGGAATGCCCTGATCTGCCGCTTTTTCATAAAAAGGCAAGGCGTCCCGCAAGCCCTTCTCGCCGGGCGAGGCCGCAACAAGGATCTGGGCCACGTTGAATTGCGCATTGGCATTGCCGCCTTCAGCAGCCTTGCGCATCATTTCGTCGGCCTTGGCCTTGTCGCGCGCAACAAGATTGCCTTCCATCAGGATGAGGGCATATTTGTAAGCGGCATTCGGATCGCCGCCCCTGGCGGCCTGCTCATACCAGAAGACCGCATCCTTGACATTCTGCTTGACCCCAAGACCGGAAGCCAGCAATTCGGCAACCAGCGTCTGGGCGGCGGGATCGCCCAATTGCGCCTTGGGCAGCGCCTTGGACATCGCTGTCAGATAATAGCCGCGCTGGAAGGCGCCGAAGGCTTCATCGACCTTGCCGGTGAAAGGTTTTTCCGCCGGCAGTTCGGGCAGCGGCGCGCCCATCCGGTCAAACAATGCTGTGCCGGTCGACGGACCGGCGCCATCGCCTGGCGCCTTGTCGTCGGATTCTGCGTTCGGCATCTTTTCTTCATCGACCGGACTGACGAGGACGGGAAGGTTGGCGGAATTGCCCGAAGGAACAAGCCGCCCGCGCTTGAGCGCCCGCGCATCCCCGTCCAGATTCTGGTTGGCAAGGATGGCAATGCCGACATCATCGATAGCCATGGCCGGCAAAGCGTGCAACGTCATGGCTGCCATGACGGCGGCAACAAGTCCTGGCCACTTTCTGTTTTGCGTATCGTTCATGTCATTGGTTAATCTTCAAAGCGTGGCGCTTTTTCGTCAAGCGCCGCATTTATCTCGGCCACGATCTTGCCGGCTTCATCCGGGCTTTCAAAGATCGCCGTCCTCAGCGCGACGAAATCGGCTCCGGTCGATGCCACTTCCACTGCCGATCCACGGTCTGTGCCGCCCATGACGATGCAGGGAATCGCCACCATGTCCGACCACCATTCGCCAAGCGCCAGATTGCGCGAATGCGGTTCGGGCTTGATGTCGCCGTCAAGCTTGCCGAAGAACAGATAGTCCGGCTGCACTTCGCCGAGTTGCAATGCCGTATGGCGGTCCTTGGCATTGCCGCCGCCGACAATCTGCTTGGGCGTGAATTTCTCCACCGCTTCGGACAATTCCATCAAGCCGCCCGTCACATGCAACCCGTCCGCCTTGACCCGGCCGGCAACCCGGCTGTCGCCGGCAATCAGGGCCGCTGCTCCCTTGTCCTGGATGACAGGGACAACCTTTTCGGCGATCCGCTGAAACAACTGGTCGTCAAATTGATATTGCGGCACGATCACCGACGCCACATCGCCGCCGTCCAAAGCGCCGGAAATGACCTTTGCTGCTTCCTCGGGATCGGCGATTTCCGGCAGGATGAGGACGAGGCGGCAGCGATTGATAAAATCAGTCATTTGCTTGCGATTCCGAACCTTCTGGGGCACTTTTCAACGACGCGGCCTATTTGCGGCGAGGATATTGTCTCCACGCCCGATAGGCAAATCACCCAACAACGCATATAGACCAATTCGCATTCGCGCAAAATATCTTCCGTTCTGTCCACTGCGATAGACTGCCCGCGTCAAAGGATCAACCAAAACCATGCTTTATGACCAAGCCTTTTATTGGGCGGCAATTCCCGCCGTTTTGCTGGTGGGGCTTGCGAAGGGCGGAATGGGTGAGGCGCTGGGGCTGATGGGCGTGCCGATCCTGTCTTTCGGGGTGGACCCGGTCACTGCGGCCGCCATCATGCTGCCGATCATGGTGGTGATGGATTTGATGTCGCTGTGGATCTGGCGCAAGCATGGCGATCTCGCCACCTTGAAATTCCTGCTGCCCGGCGGGCTGTTGGGCATCGCCTTTGGCTGGGCCACCGCAGCCTATCTGCCTGCCTATTCGATGCGTCTGCTCATTGGCGTTATTGCCATTGTGTTTGCGGGACGTTTTTTCTTCAACCGCTATCTTGCCAGCCACTTGAATGACCGTCCCGCAGCGGCCCATTCCATCGTCAAGGCGGGCATCTGGGGATCGCTGGCCGGCTATGGCAGTTTTGTCGCCCATTCGGGCGGCGCGCCCTACCAGGTCTACGTTCTGCCGCTGAAGCTCGAGCCGCGCAATTATATCGGCGTCACGGTACGGTTTTTTGCCATTCTCAATGTCCTCAAGCTGTTTCCCTATTTCGCATTGGGTGAACTCGACTTCTCCAACCTCGAACTGTCTGCAACCTTGTTCCCGCTGGGTCTGGCGGCCACGTTCGTCGGCTCCATGATTGTCAAGCGGATGCGGGTCGAGGCGTTTTATCCCTATATGTACGCCATGGTGGGGCTGGCCGGCATCAAGCTTTTTTACGATGGCGCCAAGCCGTTGATCGGACTTTGATTCCAAGCCTGATTGCGCGCACCTTTGACGGACGTGCCAAATCGCTCCGCAGGCAGATCTGCTCCGGCTTGATGGTCGAATGGAGGGCCAGGCGGTCTGCATCGCCTTAATGGTAGTCAAAGCAAGCGGCTCCGCATCCCGCGCGGCCTCAAGCGTTTTTTGGGGCCGCCACGCCCCATTGACCGAAAGAACTGTTTCGCTGCACGCCAACCTAACGAAAGTTGGACACTTGCGTGGTCAAGCCAAGCCGGGGCAGGCAGCCCCGGGGAAACCACCTGACGACGGTTCCTTTCCCGCCGCGCCTTTCGTCCCTTCCACCCCCGGCCCGCACGTTACGAACCGACAATGAAAGCGCTGGCCCCCGCCTCAACCGAACGTCTCGCGATTGACTCCGTGGCGGGAACGAAGTGATTCTCGCACAATCCCGGGGGGCGCGGAAAAATGCGCGGAATTTTTTTGTTTTTTTTGGAAGGCAGGATTCGCCGCCCGGCGGGGTGACCGACCGCCCGTTCGAGCCAAGGCCTGCTAAGCGGGTGAAACTACTGGATAACCAAATTTTCGCTGCAATGCACAAAAGGCTTGATGACCGGCAATCTTTGCCATAGGTTCGTCCCATGACAACAGCCGATCCATTTTCTGCGATTGCAGACCAGAACCGCCGGTATTTGCTGGAAGAGCTTCGCAGGTCTCCCAAAACCGTCAATGAACTGGCCAGCGGATTGCCGATCACCCGCCCTGCCGTCTCCCAGCATCTCAAGGCGCTTCTCGATTGCGGACTTGTCACGGTCACCGCCGACGGCACCAAGCGCATCTATGCGGTCAATCCGGTCGGCTTCAACCGTGTTGTCTTCTGGATCGACCAGTTCTGGGCGGATTGACGCAGAGATCAACGATTGCGTTGCCTGCACGATCCTTTCAATCGGCAAAATAAAAGGCTGTGCGCCCTTGAATGAACACACAGCCCGATTTTCAAAATTCCTGATCAAATTACTATCTGGCAGGATCTCCGGTCCATAATGCGGTCCATGACGCGGGATATGTCATCCCCGCTTGTCGGTGGCTGTCAGGGCGCCGGCAGTGACCGGTTTCGAAATCCTCATTGGCTTTCGTTGACAGACAGACATGGTCCGAAGAAACCTCATTGGCGCTTGCCGTCAAAGGCGAAGGCGCTCGATTTCATCCTTGATGCGCAGCTTTTTCCGCTTGAGATCGGCAATCTCCTGATCTTTCATCGATGGATGCAGAAGCGCTGAGTGGAGCTCCTGTTCCAGATCACCATGTTTCTTTTCAAGCGTTGCAAGATGAGCCTCAATGGTCATATGACGGTCCTTTCTTGAAAAGCCCACATCCGATATAATTGGCCCGGATGTTTCAAGCTGTAACCGAAAGAGTGTGCCATGAGAATTGTGTTTTGTCGAAGGCGAAATGTGACAGTTTGATAACTTCCCGTTTTCATTCCTTATGTGTTAGGTGCTAGAGCGAAAAGGCGGCATGATGGATTTGTGATTGCCGCGGGGCACACTTGCAATACCTGCTACCGAGCCGTGTTCGGGGTCATTCCGGGCTGAAAAAGACGCGCCGGGGCGAGAGTGAATTGTCGGGGACGCACAAATCGGGCCGAAGCGCCCAGAAGTCAGGAAGCGGGGAATGCAGGAAATATCCGATCAGGATCAGGCGGAATTGCGGATGATTGCAGCCCGCCTGCGACAGGAACATGAAGACTATGATACAGCCATCAACGCGATGATTGCGACCAATTGCGAACAATTGAAAATTCAGCGGATGAAGAAGAAGAAGCTCGCCATCAAGGACAGGCTGACCAAGATCGAAGACCAGATCATTCCGGATATCATCGCTTGAGGAAGACCGCAATGAACCAGGAAAATCCCCAAGTCGCCATTGTCATGGGAAGCCAGTCGGACTGGGAGACCATGAAGAATACCGCCGACACGCTGGACGCGCTCGACGTCGCCTATGAGGCTCTGATCGTTTCGGCCCACCGCACCCCCGACAGGCTCTATACTTTCGCCAAGTCGGCCCGCGACGAGGGCTACAAGATCATCATAGCGGGCGCAGGCGGTGCGGCCCATCTTCCCGGAATGCTGGCCGCCATGACGCCGCTGCCGGTGTTTGGCGTGCCTGTGCAATCCAAGGCGCTGTCCGGTCAGGACAGCCTGTTGTCCATCGTCCAGATGCCGGCGGGCATTCCGGTCGGCACCCTTGCCATCGGCAAGGCTGGCGCCGTCAACGCAGCCCTTCTGGCGGCCGCCGTCCTGGCGCTTTCCGATGACGACCTGGCCGAAAGGCTGGACACCTGGCGCGAACAGCAAAGTGCTGGCGTCGCCGAATACCCGATGGACTGAACATGAAGACAATAGGCATCATAGGCGGCGGACAACTCGGCCGCATGCTTGCAATGGCTGCGGCGCGCCTGAACTTTCGCACCGTGAT
The DNA here is from genome assembly GCA_041742335.1 of Rhizobiaceae bacterium. Classification (GTDB taxonomy): domain Bacteria; phylum Pseudomonadota; class Alphaproteobacteria; order Rhizobiales; family Rhizobiaceae; genus Rhizobium_E. Next base: position 48,462 of record JBGSIT010000084.1, on the reverse strand, counting down.
TCTGGAGCCGCAGGCCGATTGCCCGGCGGCGCAAGTCGCCAACGCACAGATCAAGGCGGCCTATGACAATCGCGAGGCGCTGGACGAATTGGCAAATATGGCCGATGTCGTCACCTATGAATTCGAAAATGTGCCGGTGGAAGCAGCCGTATATCTTGCCGGACAGGTCAGCGTCTTTCCGCCGCCGCGCGCTTTGGAAGTGGCGCAGGACCGTCTGGTCGAAAAACGGTTCCTCAATGACTGCGCCATTGCCACCGCCAGGTTCGAAGCCGTGGACAGCCAGGACGGGTTTGTCCGGGCGCTGGCCGGCTTTGGCGGCGAAGGCGTGCTGAAAACCCGGCGCATGGGCTATGACGGCAAGGGACAGATGATTTTCAGGACAGGCGGCGCTTCCGCCGATGGCGCATTTTCCGCATTGGGCGGCGTGCCGCTGATCCTGGAAAGCCTGGTCGGCTTCGAGCGCGAAATTTCCATCATTGCGGCACGCGGCAGCGATGGCGTCATCGAGGTCTATGATCCGGCTGAGAATGTCCACCGCGACGGCATCCTGCACACCTCCACACTGCCTGCCCGGATATCTGAAGCCACGGCACAGGCGGCCAGCCAGGCCGCGCGCAGCATTCTCTCCGGACTGGACTATGTCGGCGTCATCGGCATTGAATTCTTTGCGATGGCGGACGGGTCGCTGATTGCCAATGAAATCGCGCCGCGGGTTCACAATTCCGGCCATTGGACGGAAGCCGCCTGCGTGATATCGCAGTTCGAACAGCATATCCGCGCCATTGCCGGCCTGCCGCTTGGCAATCCATCGCGCCATTCCGGTTGCGTGATGGAAAACCTGATCGGCGACGATATCGACAGGCTGGAGGAATGGGCGCGCCAGAAGGACGTGCTCATCCATCTCTATGGCAAGAGCGAGGCCCGAGCCGGCCGCAAGATGGGCCATGTGACGCGATTGATCCGCTAGCCGAACCGGCGAGGATTTGCCCGGCAAGGGTCAATTTCCACGAATTGTTTGATTTTGGCCGGATAAATCCGAAAAGTCGCACGCCATCCGGCCTGCAGATGTTGACAGGCCAATACCAACCGGTTACATGCCTGACAAAACTTGGAGCGCGCCCGTCTGGCGCGTTTTTGATTGTTGAAGAGACCGGATCAAACCGGCAAAATCACGGATCAAGACAATGAAGATCAAGAATTCACTCAAGGCACTCAAGGCCCGTCATCGTGAGAACCGTCTGGTTCGCCGCAAGGGTCGCGTTTACATCATCAACAAGCTCAACCCGCGCTACAAGGCTCGCCAGGGCTGAGCCTTTGGCCGCTCTTTGCCGCGGCCGCACGGTGTTGAAAAAGTGTGTTGAATTTCTGCGCTGGCGGGCTACCATGTCCGCCATGTGCATTTCTGTATTTTGCCGATTGATCATTTTGGGCCTGATGGTTGCCGTGCAAACCCCGTCGGGCTTCGCCGCTGATAATGCATCGGAAATCAGCAAGCCGGCCGCTGTCGGCCCGCTGTCCATCGACGATCACCGCCTGGACACATTGTTCGCAGATCTGAAAAGGGCCCGCGATGCGGATGAAGCCCGTTCCCTTGCCGAACAGATTCGCGCCGAATTCAGGGCGTCGCCCAGCGCCACCATCGATCTGCTGGTGAACAATGCAGATACCGCCGCCTCTGCCAAGAAATACAACGCCGCACTGGATTTTCTCGACCAGGTCGTTGTTCTCGACCCTGCCTATGTCGAAGGCTGGAACCGGCGGGCCACCATCCATTACCTGATGGGCAACGCCGCGAAATCCATGGCCGATATAAGCCATGTGCTCAAGCTCGAACCCCGCCATATCGGCGCGCTGTCGGGCATGGCAGGTATCCTTCAGGATGCCGGCCTCAAGGCGCAGTCGCTGAAAATCCTTGAACGCTATCTGGAGCTTTATCCTGCTGATCGCGATGCCCAGAAGCAGGCCATTGATCTGGCCGAAGACATCGCCGGACAAAAGACCTGACCTGCCGCCCTGCAACCGGGTAATCCGGACTGCCGCCTCAAGCGTATTGATCAAGCAAAACCTTTATCCGGATTCTCCCGCCCCAAAGTCCTGCCATGTCATTGTTCCTCAAGATCGCCGCTTTTGCCTTCACGCTCCTGATCTTTGCAGGGGCCGCTTTGGCCGTCTTTTCACAATGGCAGGCCCATCGCCTTGAACGGCTTTATCCCAATGGCGGCGAATTGATCGACATTGGCGGCTACAAGATGAACAGCATCCATGTCGCAAGACCTGAGGCGACCGATCTGCCGGCGCTGGTGTTTGTCCACGGCGCCAGCGGCAACCTGCTGGATCCGATGACGGCATTTTATCCGGCTCTCGCCGGTCGCGCCGAAATGCTGTTTGTCGACCGCCCGGGCCATGGCTATTCCGAACGCGGCGGCGCTGAAAATGCCAATCCCGAAGGCCAGGCCGACGCCATCGCCGCATTGTTGGACAAACGCAAAATCGGCAAGGCCATCATAATCGGCCACTCCTTTGGCGGCGCGATTGTCGCTGCCTTCGCCGTCCGCCATCCCGACAAGGTTGCCGGCCTGCTTTTCATTTCCGCCGCTACCCATCCCTGGCCGGGCGGCGTCGAGTGGTACTACAATCTTGCCAATTTGCCGGTGCTGGGCCCCCTGTTCTGCCACACGCTGGCAACACCCGCAGGCCTGCTTCAGATCGAAGACGGCGTGCGCTATGTCTTTGCCCCCAACAGCGCGCCTCCAGCCTATGCCGAGGAGACTGCTCTGAAACTGGTGCTGCGGCCTGCCAATTTCTGCAACAATGCCCGTGACGTCGCCAATCTCCACGACGCCGTCGTCAGGATGCAGCCGCGCTATCAGGAGATCAGGGCAAAGACCGTCATCATCACCGGCGACAGCGACGATATCGTTTATGAGGAAATTCACTCGCGCGGCCTGAAGCGGGACATTGCCGGATCGGAACTGATCTGGATCAGGCATCTCGGTCACAAACCGGATTATATCGCCACGGATATTGCGGTCGCCGCAATTGAAAAAATCGCGGGAGCGTCCCGCGATCTTCAAAAAATGGCCCGTGACCTGGAAAGGGTGATCGAGCGCGACAGAATGGCGGCAGATGTCCGCCGACCCGTCATTGCGCGTCAGATGCCGGTCAATCCATCCGAACCGATATAGGCGATGCGCAGCATGTTGGTGGCGCCCGGCGTGCCCAATGGCACGCCCGCAGTAATGATCAGCCGGTCGCCGGGCTTGCCGAAGCCCTCGCCGACGACAATCCGGCAGGCGCGATTGACCATGTCATCAAGGTTCAAGGCGTCATCGGTGACCACGCAATGCAGGCCCCAGACAACAGAAAGCCGACGGGCCGTCTGAACGACGGGTGAAAGGGCGACAACCGGCACATTCGGCCGCTCGCGCGCGGCACGCAGGCCGGTGGTGCCTGATGAGGTGTAGCAAACAATCGCCGACAGCTTCAATGTCTCGGCAATCTGCCTTGCCGCCAGCGAAATCGCATCAGCGCCGGTGGCTTCAGGCTCGGGTCGCTGGGCGTGGATGATTCCGAGATAATGCGGATCAAGCTCGATCGTGCTGGCAATGGAGGCCATGGTGGCGACGGCTTCCACCGGATATGCGCCGGAAGCGGATTCAGCCGACAGCATCACAGCATCCGCACCTTCGAAAACGGCGGTGGCGACATCGGATACTTCGGCGCGGGTCGGCACCGGAGCGCTGATCATAGACTCAAGCATCTGTGTGGCGACGACGACCGGCTTGCCGGCGCGGCGGCAGGCGCGGATCATCTGCTTTTGCAGGCCCGGAACTGCCTCAAGCGGCATTTCGACGCCGAGATCGCCACGCGCCACCATGATGGCGTCCGACAGTTCGATGATTTCGGCGATGCGGGCAATGGCCTGCGGTTTTTCAATCTTCGACATCAACCCGACCTGGCCGCGAGCAACCTTGCGCACTTCAGCCAGATCCTCCGGACGCTGGATGAAGGACAGGGCCACCCAATCGATCTGGCCGACAGCAAGCACGGCGTCAAGGTCAAGCCGGTCCTTGTCGGTCAGGGCGCCTACGCCCAACAGCGTATCGGGAAGGCTGACGCCCTTGCGATCTGAAATCTTGGTGCCGGAAACGACCGTGCAGACGATCTTCTTGCCATCCGAACTTTCGGCGCGCAAATGCAGCTTGCCGTCATCGATCAACAATCGATGACCCGGCTTGACGGCTTCCAGGATCTCGGGATGCGGCAGGTAGACCCGCTTGCTGTCGCCGGGCACATCCTGGTTGTCGAGCGTGAAGGTCTGGCCGGGGGTCAGCTCAACCGCCGTATCGGCAAACTTGCCGACGCGAAGCTTGGGGCCTTGCAGATCGGCAAGAATGCCGATGGGGCGGCCGCAACGCGCTTCAACCGAGCGGATGCGCTCCACCAGGGTGCGCATCATTTCGTGGCTGGAGTGACTCATATTGATGCGGAACAGATCGGCGCCCGCCTCATGCAATTTCTGGATCATCGCCTCGTCGGAGGATGCCGGACCCAGTGTTGCAAGGATCTTTACTTTGCGGTTCCGCTTCATCAATTCTGGCCTTCTTGGGTAGCGGGCGTGTCAGTCAGCTGAACCATCCAGCTCCCCTGACGCCCGGTGTCATATTCCTTGAATCCCAATTGCTGAAAGCCGCGGGCGTAACAATCCTGCACGCCGACAATCTTGAACTCGTTTTCGGCCACGCACATGTTTACATCTCCCGTCCAGCGTCCGCCGCGGGCGGCATCTTCGGCATAGAGATAATAAAAGCGTGATTTTAGCTCGCCCTCGATCAGCGTCGTGCATGTGGTGGCGGGGATTTGCCACCAGCCTTCCGATATCCAGCCATCCTTGGCGCGATAGCCGATAGCAACGCCCACAAGGTTTTGCGATCCGTTGCAAACGCGGAATTCCGCCTTTGCTTGCGATGCAAAGCCATTGAAAGACATGAGGCTGGCTGCCACCGCTCCGACAAGGAGCAAGTTGTGCCAACACTTTGGCAATTCGAAGCTAAATTTGACTGACACGGCTTCCACGGGACTCCATGGTTTTTTATGTTTGCTTTCTTGCGACGGCAGGCTTGGAAAGTCAACGAAACTCTAATCGATTATATCAACTCTTTTGCCGTTCCTATTGTGGCAAGCAGGCATAAAAGCACCAAAGAAGTGAATTTATTTGCGAATCGTATGGGCGTTTCCTGCGCCTTGCGCCGTCAAAACAACCATGCGAATAACCCTTGGTGCAATATCATCCGGCATTGGTGCGAGACATGGACACGATTGAGCCTTTTGAGATTCTTGACGGCGACTATGCCAGCGGACTGGTCCTGCTTGCCGACCACGCCCGCAATCTTCTGCCCGACGGATATGACAGGTTGGGACTGGCCGAATCCGCCTTCGACCGCCATATCGCCTTTGATATCGGCATTGAGGATCTGACCAGGCAATTGTCGACCCGGCTCGGAGTTCCGGCGGTGTTGTGCGGTTTTTCCCGCTTGCTGATCGATCCCAATCGCGGCGAGGACGATCCGACGATGATCATGAAGATTTCGGACGGAGCCATCATCCCCGCTAATCACCCGATCAGCGAGGCTGAAGCCCTGCATCGGCTGGTCACATATCACCGGCCTTACCACGGCGCCGTTGCCCGCGTGATTGAGGAGGCCGGTTCACAATCCGGTCGGCCGCCGCTCGTCCTGTCGCTGCATTCATTCACGCCGTTCTGGAAGGACACACCCCGTCCGTGGCATGCCAGCGTGCTTTGGGACAATGACCCGCGCGCGCCACGGGCCTTGATTGAGGCGCTGGAAGCGCCCGGCGATATAGTGGTTGGTGACAATGAGCCCTATGACGGCGCATTGAAGGGCGATACGATGTACCGCCACTGCATGAAAACCGGCATTCCGCACGCTTTGCTCGAAGTGCGCCAGGACCTGATCGGCGAACTGACCGGCGTCGACAGCTGGGTGGAGCGCCTCGCACCGATCTTTGCCGATCTCAATGCGATGCCGGAACTGCACGAAATCAAGATACATCCTTCCCGCGCCGACGACTGACCGGCGCCATTTCAAAGGAGACCGCGATGACCGGGACACTGACCAAACAACAGCAGACGGAACTGGAAGCCGCTGTCTTCAGACGGCTGGTCAGCCATCTGCGCAATCGCGACGATGTCCAGAACATCGACCTGATGAATCTGGCCGGTTTCTGCCGCAACTGCCTGTCCAACTGGTATCTTGATGCGGCCAAAGAAGCCGGCGCGGAATTGTCGAAGGATCAATCCCGCGAAATCGTCTATGGAATGCCCTATGACGAATGGAAAGCATTGCACCAGACAGGTGCGAGCGACCGGCAGAAGGCCGATTTTGAAAAGAACCGCCCAAAAGATTAGGTCCTGTCTGCTGGAATCGGCTTGACCTCAAGCCGCTTTCGCGGCACGTCAGGGCAACTTTTTGCAACGATTGGAATCACTTCCGAGGAGATAATTCACATGACCGACGTCCATGCCGTAACCCGCGACCAATTGCGTTCCTTCATTGAGCGGATCGAGCGGCTTGAAGAAGAAAAAAAGACTATATCGGATGATATCAAGGATGTTTTCGGCGAAGCCAAATCAACCGGTTTCGACACCAAGATCCTCAAGAAAGTCATTGCAATCCGCAAGCAGGACCGCGATGAGCGGATGGAGCAGGAAGCCATCCTGCATACTTACCTGATAGCACTCGGCATGGCCGACGATTTGCCTGCGGAAGAATAATAGTTATCCCGGCGCAGACGGGCGACGAACGCCGCTGAAAAACTGAAAAGGCCGGCAATGAAATAACCCCCGAACGTTGGATATCAACTTCGGGGGTTTTTTATGCATTCGGATGAATGGAAATCGAAATCAGTTGGTCAGCGAGAACTTCTTGACAGTCAGGAAATTCACTGCCGTTCCGGAAAACCGCGCCGGGTCGATTTCGGCGGTATCCTGATTGAAACCGGCAGCATAGACTGTTGTCGGTTGCGCCCGCATCGTGCTTGAAACAAACCGCGGCGCCTTGACCGGCTTGGTGAACGTGACGACGCGCCCGGTGGTCATGGCCCATTTTGCAATGATATTGCGCGTCAGTTTCGGTTCGGCCTGAATTGCCTTTGCCGCATTGGCCTGGGCCTGAGCATCAGCCTTTTTGGGCCGTCCACCTTTGTGGGGCTTCAAGATATCTTCCGGTGAGAGTACTGCTGCATCAACCGGGGCCGAAAGATCAAAGGAGCGCGTTGCCATCTTCTTGGCAGGCTCAAGGGACGCCATTTCAGTCATGACCGGGCTGTCTTCGGCCGGCAGGTCGAGACTATCGGCCAGATCGACTTCATCTTCGTCGGTCGTCGCATCTTCCATGACCGAAGTGCCGGCGCTGGCCTCTGCTGCGAGCGCGGCAATTTCTTCCTTGGTCGGTTCCGGAACGCTGCCGGAAAGTATGTCAAGCGCTGCAACCTTGGCCAATGCCTCGCTATCGACGGCGGCAATCTCCGGACGCTCGTCGGGAACAGGAACGGAGGTCAGGTTTCCGGCCATGCGCGCCGACAACGGATCGACAGAAGCTGTCAGGATTTCAGGCTCGGCATCGCCGACCGGATTGCGGTCGCCGAGAATAACCGGCAACGGAATGGTGTATTGCGCCAGATCGACAAATTCGGGTTTGTTTTCAGGCTCACCCGTTGCCATGGCCGCATCCATCGCATCTTCAGCCGCGCTTCGCGCAGGTGAAACAAGCGCCGTTTCAACGATCTGGACTTCGTCATTGTTCTTGAAGGCGGGCCGGACAATCGGCACGGGCGCCTTGACGATATCCCTGGCATCGACCGAAGCCGTTACGATGACCGGCTGCTCGACAACCTTCTTCTTGGCGACAGGCGCTTCCTTGGCGGTAGCCAGATCGGCTTCAACAATCGCTTCTTCATTTTCGTCGCCGCCAAACAGGCTTGCCAGCAAGCTCTTGTGACGCTTGCCATTGCCGTCATCGGCGCTCGAACCACCGCCTGCGACCTCGATCACCTTGGAACCGACACGCTTGCGGTAGTCAGCCATGGCCTGGTTGTAGCCGGGCATGTTGCCGCCTTCAGCAGGACGGTGCAGCGTGCGGCCGTCCGGGAACAGGCGGGCCAGTTCCTGGCGCGGCATGCGCGGCCAGGAGCGGACGCTGCCGACATCCATATGCACGAAAGGCGAACCGGAACGCGGATAATAGCCGACGCCGCCGACCTGGAATTTCATGCCGATTTCACGGAGTTTGGCAAGCTTGACGCCGGGGATGAAGAAATCCATCGCCTTGCCCTGAACGTGCTGGCTCTTTTCGGCAACGCCCTTGGAGCGCGAGCGCAGCATGGAATTGGTTTCCGGGGCGCGATAACCGCAGACAACATTGATGTAATCGTTGGAACCGGATTTCTGGTAAACCTCCCAAAGAAGGTCGAAAAGCCGCGGATCCATGCGGATCGGCTCGTTGCGACGCCAATCGCGCAAAATATAATTGAGTTTCTTGAGGCCTTCCTGATCGTAGCGCCCGTTGCGCTTGAAAACTATGGTGGCCTTTTCACGTGTATGCAACTGGTAGATTTTCAGGGCGCGCGTCTGTGCGGCGGCGGCAGAAGGCGTCAAGCCGGTCAAAGCCACGGTCATCGACACCACGGCTCCCGTAAAGGCGACCGCGCTCCGGATGCTGTTAAGCGCAACAACCGCTTTTCGAATGCCACAAATGGCTCGATCTCTGGTTCTGATCAGACTTAGCAATATGATCCCCGTCCGCTTTCACGTCCCACCATAGCCAATTGCACACCAATTGCGGTAAGACGATGGCAAGCCTGCCACTTCCAAACACTACGCCCCGTTTATAGTCAACAATGCACTAACAATGAATAAACGCCAACGCAGTTTTTTAACCATGTCGGCGAATTTCCCGCATTTCGCATTGATCCATATCAGTTTAATTACACAATTGCATAGGGCCTCCCCTGCCTTTGCAGGGAAAGCCCCATGAAAATTCCGTCTTTTGGCTGTCAGGCGACCTGTTTCAGCGGGTCATCGGGGTTAATTCCATAGTCCTTCAGCTTCCGGTAAAGCGTCGACCGGCCGATCCCGAGCTTGCGGGCCACCTGGCTCATCTGCCCGTGATAGTGGCGCAGCGCGAAGCGGATCAGCTCCTCTTCGACTTCGGCCAGGGTGCGGACATCGCCGGCCGGATCGATGCTGGCGATGGCGGGCTCCTGCGGTGCTTCCCGGACTTCCTCTTCATAATCGGAAAACGACCTGCCGCTCACAAAGGCGTCTTTGAGACGGCTGGAAAAGTCGGGAAACACGCCGGTCATTGACGCTTTTTCAGCAGCGTGAGACGCAGGTTCAGGCCTGCCGAGCAGAACGTCGGGATGATCGCCGGCGAAATAGCCGGGAAGCTGGGCGGCAATCTGCGGGAAATCGTCGACGTTCAGGACGGAACTTCCTGACAGCACGACCGCCCGGAAAATGGTGTTTTCCAGCTGGCGAATATTGCCCGGCCAGTCATAGGCGGTCAGCAGAGCCAGGGCCTCGGCGCTGATCTGCGGCGTTTCGGTGAGCTTTTGCTCAATGGCGAACCGCGCAACAAAGGCGCGCGACAGAACCGGTATGTCTTCCTTGCGCTTGCGCAGCGCGGGAATGACAATGGGGAAGACATTCAGCCGATAATAGAGATCCTCGCGGAAAAGACCCGCCTTGACGGCGGCGATCAGATCCTTGTTGGTTGCCGATATCAGCCGGACATCGACCTTTTGCGGACGCCTTGCGCCAATCGTTTCAATTTCACCATGCTGGACGGCGCGCAGAAGCTTGACCTGGACATCGAGCGGCAGATCGCCGATTTCATCGAGAAACAATGTGCCGCCGTCGGCATCGACAAATTTGCCGCTATGCTTATCGGTGGCGCCGGTAAAGGCCCCCTTTTCATGGCCGAACAGGATGCTTTCCACCAGATTATGCGGAATGGCGCCGCAATTGACGGTAATGAAAGGCTTGTGGGAGCGGTCGCTTGCGGCCTGGACGGCGCGGGCGACCATCTCCTTGCCGACGCCGGATTCCCCTTCAAGCACCACCGGAATATTGGATTGGGCGGCGCGCCGAGCCAGTTCCATCACCCGAACCATCGGTTGGCTGGCGGAAATGATATCCTCGAAGCCGACATTGCCGGATTTCGCCTTGGAGCCGGATTTCGGGCGCATCCCGCGGCGGTCGAATTTCAAGGCATTGTTGATCGAGGCGCCGATGCGGTCCGGTGAAACCGGCTTGACCACGAAATCGAATGCGCCGGCCCGCATGGCGTTGACCACCGTCTCGATACCGCCCTGGCTTGTCTCGACGATGACAGGAATGTCGATCCCCTGCTCGTCAAGTGCGTGCAGGAAAGCAAGACCGTTCATTTCCGGCATCATCAGGTCAAGCACGATGACCTTGATATCGGGTCCATGCCGCTTCAGGCTTTCAAGCCCCATCAGGCCGTTATCGGCGAGGTGGGCGATAAGGCCCATCCGTTCAACCGAATTTTTCAAAAGACGTCGCTGAACCGGATCGTCGTCAATCACCAAAACATGTGCTGTCACGGTCGTCTCCCTGCCAAAGTCATGACCGGAAAGACCGATGTTGACGGGTCAACATGTTACGGTCTTATCCTGCCTTATTTTGAGACATACTGGCATAGAGGCCTGAATATCCTGTTTGGAGAAAGGCTTGCATTTTAATCAATGCCGTTCCAATCAGTGGGGCAAGGAAAGCGACAAGAGGAACTGCGATGCGCCGTATATCTGACCAAAGCCGATTGAACCAAATTTGCCATGCCGCAGACAGCGCAGCAGGCAAAAACGAGTTGGGCGCGCTGCCCGGCTGGAACCTTTCCGATCTCTATCCGTCACGCGAAGGTCCTGAATTTACCGCTGACATGGAAAGATCGCGGCAATTGTCTGCTGATTTTCTGGCCAGATGGAAAGGCCGCCTGGCTGAAGCCGCCGGCAAGACCGGAAAAGACGGAATCGGACAGGCCATTGCGGACTATGAGGCGATTGAGGATTGCCTGGGCCGCATCGCTTCTTTTGCCGGACTGACCTATTATACCGACACGTCAAAGCCGGAAAACGGCAAGTTTTATGGCGACGTCAACGCCAAGCTGACAGAAATCGCATCGGAATTGCTGTTTTTCGGCCTTGAACTCAACCGCATCGATGACGCCGATATCGACCGGGCCATCGCGGCGGACCCGCTGGCAGCCCATTACAGGCCCTGGATCGAGGATTTGCGGATTGAGAAGCCCTATCAGCTGGAAGACCGCATCGAGCAATTGTTCGTTGAAAAATCGCTGACCGGTGCGGGCGCCTTCAACCGCCTGTTTGATGAGACGATGGCAGATCTGAAATTTTCGATCAATGGAGACGATGTCGGCATCGAGGTCGCCCTCAACCAGCTTCAGGATCCTGACCCGACCGCGCGCAAACAGGCGGCCGCCGCCCTGTCGAAAACTTTTTCCGACAATATCCGCGTTTTCACGCTGATTACCAATACGCTTGCCAAGGACAAGGAAATCTCCGACCGCTGGCACGGCTTTGAAGACATTGCCGACAGCCGCCACCTTGCCAACCGGGTTGAGCGCGAAGTCGTCGATGCGCTGGCCGAGGCCGTAAGACAGGCCTATCCGCGCCTGTCGCACCGTTACTACGAAATGAAAGCGCGCTGGCTGGGCATGGAGAAGATGGACTTCTGGGATCGCAATGCGCCGCTGCCCGAAACGCCGACAGGCGTGATCGGCTGGGACGAGGCGCGCGACACCGTGCTTTCGGCCTATGCGGGTTTTGCCCCGGAAATGGCGGCCATCGCCAGGGAGTTCTTCGACAAGAACTGGATTGATGCGCCCGTCAGGCCGGGCAAGGCGCCAGGCGCTTTCGCCCATCCGACCACGCCGTCGGCTCACCCCTATGTTCTGGTCAACTATCTGGGCAAGCCGCGCGATGTCATGACTTTGGCCCATGAACTGGGACATGGCGTCCACCAGGTGCTGGCAGGCGGCCAAGGCGCGCTGATGTGCCAGACGCCGCTCACCCTTGCCGAAACAGCCTCGGTTTTCGGCGAGATGCTGACCTTCCGGGCGCTGCTTGCCAAGACCGTCGACAAGCGCCAGCGCAAGGCCATGCTGGCGCAAAAGGTCGAGGACATGATCAATACCGTGGTGCGCCAGATCGCTTTTTACGAATTCGAACGCAAGGTCCATACCGCCCGCAAACAAGGCGAATTGACCTCGGAGGATATCGGGCAATTGTGGATGTCGGTGCAGGCTGACAGTCTGGGGCCGGCCATCCGGCTTGCAGAGGGCTATGAGAGCTTCTGGGCCTATATTCCGCACTTCATCCATTCGCCCTTCTATGTCTATGCCTATGCTTTTGGCGATTGCCTCGTCAATTCGCTTTATGCAGTCTACCAGAATGCTGAAGCAGGCTTTCAGGACAAATATTTCGCGCTCCTCAAGGCCGGAGGCACAAAGCACCATTCCGAACTGTTGAAGCCTTTCGGGCTGGATGCAACCGATCCGTCGTTCTGGGCAAAGGGCCTGTCGATGATTGAGGGGTTGATTGACGAATTGGAAGCGCTTGATAGGTCACTTTGAAAATCCGGCCCGGGACATGCTTGTATGAAACCTGAAAATCCGTTCGTTCTGCTGCGCGACGACAGCAACGACCAGACACTGGTCTTCGACCGGCCCGAGCGCATCATCACCGCTCACGACCGGGCGTCCTTCTTTCAGGGACTCGCCGCCATGCAAAAGGCGCGCGACGAGGGCAAGTGGCTGGCCGGCATCATGAATTATGAAGCCGGCTTCATGTTCGAGGACAAGCTGACGCCGCTTTATGCGCCGCATGACAAATTGCCATTGATGGCATTCGGGGTGTTTGCCGCCCCGAATGCCGATCATCCGCTGGGAAAACCGCTGCAAAGGGTTGAAAACGAACCCTTCCTGACCGCACCCAAGGCCGAATGGGATTTTGCCGCCTATCAGGAAAGATTTGACAGGCTGCATCTGCATCTGCGCAAGGGCGATTGCTACCAGGCCAACCTGACCATGGCCATTGACGCCCGCTGGTCGGGTGATCCGCTGGCCGCCTTCTGGTCGCTGATCGAGCGTCAGCCGGTGAAATATGGCGCTTTCGTCAATCTCGGCGGGCCGATCCTGATTTCCCGTTCGCCGGAATTGTTCTTCAACATCGACAAGGACGGCTGGATCGAGACCCATCCGATGAAGGGCACGGCGCCGCGCGGCGCAACACCTGCCGAAGACCGGGCGATCATCGAGGAGATGAAGGAAGATCACAAGACTCAGGCCGAAAACCGGATGATCGTCGACCTGCTGCGCAACGACATTTCCCGCATCACCGAAATCGGCACGCTGGACGTGCCGCGCCTGTTTGATGTCGAAACCTACCCCACCGTCCACCAGATGGTTTCTCATGTCCGCGCAAAGCTGGTCGAAGGCACATCGATCCGGGATATTTTTACAGCCCTTTTCCCCTGCGGGTCGGTGACCGGAGCGCCGAAGATGCGGGCCATGGAGATCCTGCATCAACTGGAAGCCGGGCCGCGCGACGCCTATTGCGGCGCGATCGGTTTCATTGCGCCTGACGGCCGGATGCGCTTCAATGTCGCCATCCGCACCATCAGCCTGATGGCGGACGGCACGGCATCTTTCCATGTCGGCGGCGGCATCGTTTTTGATTCCACGGCTGAATCGGAATATCGCGAATGCCTGCTGAAGGCCCGCTTTGCGCTCGGCGACCAGGAGATCGCCAGTTGAAGGATTTCTCCCTGATCGAGACGTTGCGCTGGCAGCCGGATGCAGGATTTATCCGGTTCGACCTGCATCTGGCGCGTCTGGCCGCATCAGCCCGAACACTGGGATTTGAAGGCGCCGACAAGGCCGGAGCGGCGCTCGAAAGCCACCAGAAAACTGATCATGCGCTGCGGGTTCGACTTGCACTGTTTGCCGATGGCAGGATCGAAGTCACCTCGGCGCATTTCACTCCTCTGGGCGACGTTGTGACCTGGAAACTGAAGATCGCCGCCACCCGGCTTGATTCCGCCAATCGCCTGCTCGCCCACAAGACATCCAAGCGGGAGTGCTATGACAAGGCAAGGGCGGAGTTTTCCCGCGAACAAGCCGATGAGGTGCTGCTTCTCAATGAACATGGCGCAGTTTGCGAAGGTTCCATCACATCGCTGTTTGTCGATGATGGCGGCGGGCAATTGCTGACGCCGCCGATTTCCCAGGGTTTGCTGGCCGGCGTGCTGCGTACCCAACTGATCTGCACCAAAAAAGCGCGCGTGCGCCCGCTTTTTCCAAAAGATCTCCGCGGCAGGAAATTGTTCGTCGGCAATTCCCTGCGCGGGTTGATTCCTGCCAGTCTTGATTGAAGGAGCCGTCTGCATGCTGATATTGTCCGTGAAATATACAAGCCCGATCGAGGAGATCGATCCTCACATCAACACCCATATGGACTGGGTTGCCGAGGGCTACGAAAAAGGCATGTTTCTGGCATCGGGTCGCATGGTTCCGCGCACCGGCGGCATCATACTGGCCAAAGGCGCGCGGGAAGATATTGAGGCGTTCCTGTTGGCCGATCCCTTTGTCATTCATGGCGTGGGCCACTATGAAATCACCGAATGCGCCCTGTCGCGAACAGCCGCCGGGCTTGAAGCGCTGAAGGGCTGAAGCCATGCAAAGACCGGTCCACACGCCCTATGACGGTTCGGCGCGGCTGTTCCAGATCGGCCTTTCCTTGCTTGACCCGGCTGAATGGATCGAGGTCGATGAAGACCTTGATAGCCAATTGGCGCTGAAGCAGGAACTGGCCTGCCGGCATTTGAACCAGGTTTTTCTTGCAACGGATGAAAGCAGGCCTGCCCAGCAGGAATGCCTGGCGCTGCTGGTTGACAATCTCGCTCGTTTTCACAGAGAAACCCATGCCGTGACTGCAAACAGCGTGTCGGTTGCCGGTCAGACTTTCGATCTGGCTGACGGGAATGTCTCGCCCCTGTTTCTTGCCGGCTCAATGGTTCAGGAGGATTTGCTGCTCCTCAACCGCAAAGCAGCCGGCTGGCATCTGGCCGCAGGCCATCTTTCCTTTCCGTCATCCTGGTCGCTGGTCGAGAAATTCGGCCGGCCGATGGAGGAAATCCACCAACCGGTCCCGGATTTTGGCAAGGGCAGCCGGAATGCCGACATGATAAACCGTATCTTTGACAGGCTTCCGGTTGATGCGCCGGTCAAGCGGATGAACTGGTCGATCAACGACCGGCCCGACCTGTTCCTGCCGTCCGCCCAAAGCGGCAAGGATTTTTCCGTCAATATTGAAGAGGTGCATGTGCGTGTCGAGCGCCAGACCTTGCGAAAACTTGAAAAGAGCGGCGATATCGTCTTTTCAATCCGCATCCATGTCGACCCGCTCAGATCCGTTATGGCCATGCCGGCCGCGATTGATTTTGCGTCGGCCTTTGCCGCACAAATAGCAGCACTCAGCCCCGAGCAAAGTGCTTATAAAGGCCTGAATCAGCGGCAGAAATCCCTGGTCGAAACGATACTTGCCATGGCGGCAGGCAACAGAAGCTGAACCGGCCTGAAACCGCACTGCAAGGTTTCAGACCTTTATTGTGAAGCTGTTTTGTGGTCTAGAGCAGGGAACCAAGCCTTTTGCACATCAAATATAAAGAAAACAGAAAAAGCCGCCGGCAAGATTTTATTCGCAAATCAGGCGCGCAAGGAGAAAAGAATGACTGAACAGAATTACCCGAACCATGGTGAAATCACCGGCCCGATCGTCATGATCGGATTTGGCTCCATTGGTCGCGGTACCCTGCCACTCATTGAACGGCATTTCAAATATGACAAAAGCCGCGTGGTCGTCATCGATCCGCGCAATGGCGAGGCCGATTTGCTGGCCCGGTCCGGCGTCAAGCACATCCAGGCCCACGTCACCAAGGAAAACTACAAGGAATTGCTCAAGCCGCTGCTGACGGAAGGCGAAGGCCAGGGCTTTTGCGTCAATCTTTCGGTCGACACCTCTTCCCTGGACATCATGAAGCTGTGCCGCAAGCTTGATGTGCTTTATATCGACACGGTGATCGAACCGTGGCTGGGCTTTTATTTTGACACCGAAGCCGACAATGCCTCGCGCACCAATTATGCGCTGCGTGAAACGGTGCGGCGCGAAAAGCAGAAAAACCCCGGCGGCACTACCGCGGTATCCTGCTGCGGCGCCAATCCCGGCATGGTGTCCTGGTTCGTCAAGCAGGCGCTGGTCAATGTCGCCCATGAACTCGGCCTCAAATTCGACGAGCCTGCAAGCGGCGACCAGCAGGGCTGGGCGCGATTGATGAAAAAGACCGGGGTGCAGGGGATTCACATTGCCGAGCGCGATACCCAGCGCGCCCGGCTTCCCAAGCCGTTGAACGTTTTCTGGAACACATGGTCCGTCGAGGGCTTCATTTCGGAAGGCCTGCAGCCTGCCGAACTGGGCTGGGGAACCCATGAAAACTGGACTCCGAAGAACGCCCGCAAGCACAAGAAGGGCTGCAAGGCCGGAATTTTCCTCGAACAGGCCGGCGGCAATACCCGCGTGCGCACCTGGTGCCCGACGGCCGGCCCGCAATACGGCTTTCTTGTCACCCACAATGAAGCCATTTCAATCGCCGACTTCTTCACGGTTCGCGACAAGGATGACGAGGCAATCTACCGGCCGACCTGCCATTACGCCTATCATCCCGCCAATGATGCAGTGCTGTCGCTGCATGAAATGTTCGGCAATGGCGGACACCAGCAGCCGGTCCTGCACGTTCTGGACGAAGACGAACTTGTCGACGGCATCGATGAACTCGGCGTCCTGCTCTATGGCCACGAGAAGAACGCCTATTGGTACGGCTCGCGGCTTTCGCTCGAAGAGGCCCGGAAATTGGCGCCATACCAGAACGCCACCGGTTTGCAGGTCACATCGGCGGTTTTGGCCGGCATGGTCTGGGCGCTCGAAAATCCGCAACGCGGCATCGTTGAAACCGATGAAATGGACTATCAGCGCTGCCTCGAAATACAGGCCCCCTATCTGGGTCCGGTGGAAGGCCATTACACGGAGTGGACGCCGGTTGACGGCAGGCCCGGATTGTTCGCGGAAGATATCGACAAGGATGATCCGTGGCAGTTTCGCAATATTCTGGTGCGCTGACAAAGCCTTGCAAATCACCAGGCCCGCGCTGCGCCATGTGGCGGCGCGGGCATTTTTGCCGCGCTGCACGCCAAAATGAGCCGTGTTGATCGGCTCGGCCTTGCATTCATTTGCAGTTATCGGCAAAGTTTTTTAAAGAGTCCCGAAATGATCATGTTTGCCCAAGGGAGAAAATAATGAAGCGTCTTGCCATTCCGGTCATCCTGGCCTCCGGTCTTCTGGCGTCTTGCCAGTCCAGCCCCAGAAGCGAATTGCCGCCCCTTCCGCAGGCGCCCGCCAGCATTGAAGGCACCTGGGTAGACCCCAATGGCATTGTCTCGACCTTTGCAGCCGGGTCTTTCAACACCAGGACGTCAGACTCCAATCAGCTTCTGGCGTCGGGCACGTATGTCAATCTGAGCGACAAGCTTGTGGAAATAAACATGGTCAGCCATGTCCAGAACAAGCAATCCAAGGTCAATTGCGCGCTCGTGGCCCCGAACCAGCTTAATTGCACGGCCGATTCAGGCGCCCAGTTCTCGCTGAACCGGAAGATCTAGTCCCACCCTGCCGCCATCTGCGATGGTTGGCATTGACCAGGCTTTCTGCGAGCCAGGCTCTGCAAAGAGCCGGCTTGCTTTGCGGATGCGGTTTGGCGGCGATTTGCCTGAACCGCAGAAGCGGTTTGACCGTATAGACCTGCAAATCAAACTTGCTGGAACCCCGATGGCCGCCTCACCTGCGCATTTCCCTCCCCAACACCCTGCCGTCAAGACCGGAAAGGTGGGCGTCCTGCTCGTCAATCTCGGCACGCCCGACGGCACCGACTACACCTCGATGCGGCGCTATCTGAAGGAGTTCCTGACCGACAAACGCGTCATCGAATGGTCGCGCTTGTTCTGGTATCCGATTCTTTTCGGTATTGTGCTGAATACGCGTCCGGGCAAGGTCGGCAAGGCCTATGAGACGATCTGGAACAAGGAAAAGGACGAGAGCTTTCTGAGAACCTATACCCGCAGCCAGGCGGAATTGATGGCCGAAAGGCTCAAGGACCTGCCCGATGTGATCGTCGACTGGGGCATGCGCTATGGTCAACCCTCAATCGCTTCACGCCTTGATGCACTCAAGGACCAGGTCTGCGAGCGGATCGTGCTGTTTCCGCTCTATCCGCAATATGCGGCCGCCACCACCGCAACCGTCAACGACAAGGCTTTCGATGCGCTGAAGGCCATGCGCTGGCAGCCGGCATTGCGCACGGTGCCGCCCTATCACGATGAACCGGCCTACATCGAGGCGCTCGCCAATTCGATCACCAGCCACTATGCGACGCTGGATTGGGAGCCGGAACTGCTGATCACCTCGTTCCACGGCATTCCGAAATCCTATTTCGACCTGGGCGATCCTTACCATTGCCATTGCTACAAGACGGCGCGCCTGTTGCGTGAACGGCTTGGCTGGACGAAGGAAAGACTGATCGTCACCTTCCAGTCGCGTTTCGGGCCCGAAGAGTGGTTGCAGCCCTATACCGACAAGACCATCGAAAAACTGGCGCAGGACGGCTTCAAGCGCATCGCCGTGATGAATCCCGGTTTTGTTTCGGACTGTCTGGAAACGCTTGAAGAGATCAATGTCGAAGCCCGCGAGAGCTTCCTGCACAATGGTGGCGAGAAATTCAGCCACATTGCGTGCCTGAATGACAGCAATGACGGAATGAACGTGCTGGAAACCATAATTCGCCGGGAATTGATGGGATGGGTCTGATTCCAGCCGATTTTCTTCAACCGGACTTGCAAAGCAGCGCCATTTCACCCACTTTCCATTAGCTGATATAGAAGCGATGACGTCTTTCGCTAAAAACATTTGATGGAGATTGAATATGGGTTCGCTTTCTGGCCTGGACATTACCGTTATAGCCATAGTTGTTCTTGTTCTTCTGACGCTTTTTGCCGGGATCAAGACCGTGCCTCAGGGCAATCATTTTACCGTTGAGCGCTTCCGGCGCTACACCCGCACGCTGCAGCCAGGCCTCAACCTGATTGTTCCCTTCATCGATACGATCGGGGCCAAGCTGAATGTGATGGAGCAGGTGCTTGACGTGCCGACCCAGGAGGTCATCACCAAGGACAATGCCAGCGTTTCAGCCGACGCGGTGGCCTTCTACCAGGTCATGAACGCCGCCCAGGCCGCCTATCAGGTCGCCAATCTGCAACAGGCGCTGCTCAACCTGACCATGACCAATATCCGCTCGGTGATGGGTTCGATGGATTTGGACGAGTTGCTTTCCAAGCGCGACACCATCAATGACAAATTGCTGCGCGTGGTTGATGAAGCCGCCAATCCCTGGGGCATCAAGATCACCCGCATAGAAATAAAGGACATCCAGCCGCCAAAGGATCTGGTGGATTCGATGGGTCGCCAGATGAAGGCGGAACGTGAAAAACGCGCCCAGGTGCTGGAAGCAGAAGGCTACCGCGCCGCGCAAATTCTCAAGGCGGAAGGCGCCAAGCAATCCGCCATTCTTCAGGCGGAAGGCAAGCGCGAAGCGGTTTTCCGTGAAGCTGAAGCCCGTGAACGCATGGCGGAAGCCGAAGCCAAGGCCACGACCATGGTCTCCCAGGCGATCGCAGCAGGCGATGTTCAGGCCATCAATTACTTCGTCGCCCAGAAATACACCGAGGCGCTGACCACGATCGGATCGGCGAGCAACTCGAAGATTGTCCTGATGCCGTTTGAAGCCGCTTCCCTGATCGGATCCTTGGGCGGTATCGGCGCGATTGCCAAGGAAGTCTTCGGCGGCGACAATTCACCGCCCTCCCGTCCGGCTGGCAATGTCACCCGTTCAACACCCGTGACACCGGCCATGCCGGCCTTCACCACCAGAACGCCCGGCCAGGATCAGTAGTCATGATCACCGATTGGGTTACAAGTCTGGGTCCGTGGAGCTGGCTGGTTTTCGGAGCCATTCTGCTTGGACTGGAAATTCTCGTTCCGGGTGTTTTCCTCATCTGGATCGGCTTTGCCGCACTCATTGTCGGCCTGCTGTCGATCGCGCTCTGGGAAACGACCTGGTGGGTTTGGGAAATCCAGTTGTTGCTGTTTGCGATACTGGCGGGCGCGTCCGTGCTTTTCGGCCGCCGCTATTTCCTGTCTTCCGGCAAGGACAGCGACCAGCCGCATCTAAACGAGCGCGGCGCAGGCCTTGTCGGCCGCACCGCAACCTTGCGTGAACCCATCACCGATGGGTCCGGCCGCGTTCACATCGACGACACCGTATGGATTGTTGAAGGCCCGGACGCCGATGTCGGCACCAAGGTCAGGATCATGTCGTCCAATGGGCGAATACTGAAAGTCGAAAAGGCCTGACATTCAAAAGCCCGGAGATTCCGGGCTTTTTCACGTCGAAGTGCTGCAGCGCTATGAAATCGTGCGTCAGCCGTCACGCCACTCCGATATTCAACAAATCGTGGAAGTGCACGAGACCGATTGGAATATTGTTCTCATCCGTCACCAGCAGCGCCGATATGTTGTGTTGATCCAGAATGGCCATGGCGCTGGTGGCAAGCGTCTTGCGCGTGACGGTTTTCGGATTCTTCGTCATGATGTCCTCAACGCGCATGGTGACCAGATCGCGATGCAGGTTTCTGGCGATATCGCCATCGGTGATGATGCCGCCCAGACGACCGTCAGGCAAGACGATGCCGACGCAGCCGAACCGCTTGGTCGACAAGGTCATCACTGCATCAGGCACCAAAGTTCCGGTCGGCACCAAAGGCACATCGTCACCGACATGCATGACATCAGCAACATGAGACAAGGTCGCACCCAGCTTGCCGCCGGGATGGAACGTCTTGAAATCGACCGCGCTAAAACCGCGCGCTTCCAGAAGGGCTACTGCAAGCGCATCGCCTACGGCCAACTGCATGATGGCCGAAGTCGTCGGCGCCAGACCGTGCGGACAGGCTTCCTGGGCCTTGGGCAGCAAGATCAGCACGTCAGATTCGCGCGCCAGCGTTGATTGCGCGCCCGCCGTTATGCTGATCAGCGGTATCGAGAAGCGCTGCGAATAGGCCACTATTCCCTGCAGCTCCGTCGCCTCGCCGCTCCAGGAAAGTGCGATAATGACGTCCTGCGGGGTGATCATGCCGAGATCGCCGTGATTGGCCTCCACCGGATGGACAAAGAAAGCCGGTGTCCCGGTCGAGGCCAAGGTCGCGGCAATCTTGTTGGCGATATGGCCGCTCTTGCCAACGCCGGTAACAATCACCCGACCGGCAATGCCGCTGAGTTTTTCCACGGCCTGGGCGAAAGGTTCGGAAAGTCCGTTGCCAAGGGCTTTTTCAAGCGCAGCCAACCCGCTTGCCTCCGCCCTGATGCTGCGGATGGCCGACAAGGCAGCCTCGTTCAAAGGTTTTTTATCAAAATTTTGTTTCATGAATGCCGGTTTACTCTTTCCTGCTGGCCTGTCCAGAGCCGCAGCCTGGGTTAAATCGTTTAAATTTTGGATATGCCCCTTCAAAAATTGCGCCATCTCAGTTCGGCAATCAACCCGCCAGACAGGGTGGCGGGAACCGGAGAGGCGGCGACGCCGGCAGAAGCCAGCAGGTCGGCGATCCAGCGATTGCAGGTATTGAGCACCGAATAGTGTCCGGTGGCGCGATAAAACAGGCTTGGCCCGTAAATGCCGGGGCCAAGTTCAATGGGCCTGTCAATGCTTTCTGCTGCAAAACTTTCCATGCTCTGCCGGCCGAAACTTTTCGACAGGCCTCCGACGAGGCGGGCCAGGCCGCGTCTGGTCAATCGCAGGTCGACCACGTCCGAACGCGGAAAGCTGGCGGCAGCATTGTCATGCAATCCAGCCACATGCAGGACCGCGGTCTTGTTGAGGCCGGCCAGCGCATTGAAGGCCATCCTGACTGTTACATCCGAAAGAGCGGGTGCAAAACGGTAGAAGTCTTCATCGCCCCAACCGATTTCCAGCCATTGATAGGCGTCAAAGCGGGTCAGCACGGCTTGCAGCACCGGATCATCGGTCTGTCTTGCAATGGCGTCGATATCGGCAAGGCGGATGATCAAGCCGGCATGCACGCCATGATCCGCGACGCTGACGACAAAGGTCTCCTCACCATTGGCGGACGGATAGAGTGCCGGATCACTATGGCGCAGGGTGACAAGGCTGATCAGGACAAGCGCCGCGACCGCGGTGAGGACCGTATGAAGGAGTGCCTTTGCAATGCGTTTCAACTTCGCAATCCATGAAAGTGAGTTTGTTATATTACCGTTTGATAACAAACAACAAAGGCTCGATTGTGACCGGAAATTGCAATGAAATCCGCAAGTATTTCAACGAATGATTAACCCTATCTGTTTACAAATGGGTAATCTTATTGATCCCCTTCAGGTTCATCACATATGGCAAAGAAAATAGTAGCAAGAAAAGGCGGTTATATCAGCACGTCCGCATATTATGTTGCGGCGCTGATGACTTGCAGCTTTTTTTCATTGCCATCGATTGTTCTCGGTCAGACCGTAGAAGAGCCTGCCATTGCCAGTCCTGAAGTGCCCGTTTCCGACGATCCGATTAACCTGCCAAAAACTGATACTTCCGATTCAGCGAAAGAGGAAATTTCGACAGGCCCCGATTTAGGCCGGGTCAATCCCCGCATCTCGACGGTTGACGGGATCAGCGTGAACAACAATCCCGGTCGCAACGAGGCGTCCGGCGTGCCGGTTGGCGCATTCACGCTGCGTCCAACGCTCAGCCAGTCTTTCGGAACGGAACGCACCAATGACGGCCTGTCGAAAAGCGCCCGCACCTTCAGCCAGACGGGACTGAAGGGAGCGCTGACCTCCGATTGGTCGAGCCACCAATTGACCATCAATGGCGAAGGCACCTGGCAAAGAACCTTCGCCGGCCAGAAGGACGATTCGCCGGAATTCAAGCTGGATGGTCTGCTGCGGCTGGATGTAACCCGCGACACCACCGCCAATATCACCGCCGCTTTCACCCATGCCCGCGAGGCGGCGTCAGCTGCAAACGCCATCCAGAATGCCAGCCTGCAGGCCAATGTCGACCAATATTCAGCCGGCGCAGATGTCATTCATGATTTCGGGCCTATCCGCACGACACTCGGCCTGGCGCTGCAGCGCAGCATTTACGGCAGCGCAATGCTCGACAATGGCACGATTGTTTCCCAGGCTGATCGCGATTCGACGACGGCGACGCTGCGCGGGCGGATCGGTTATGAACTTTCGCCGGCCCTCACGCCCTTCATCGAAGCCACCTATGGCCGGACGCAGCGCGACATGCGGATCGACAATTTCGGCTATCGGCGAAATGCGCAAGCGTGGGCGGCAAAGGCCGGTACGGAAGTTGATCTGGGCGAAAAGCTGCGCGGCGAATTATCCGGCGGCTACAGCCTCGAGCGTTTTGAAGATTCCCGCCTGGCCGATATTGCAGCCCTGACGATTGACGGCAATGCGACCTGGTCGCCGCAACGCGGCACCGATGTCACTTTGGGTTTGACGACCGGCATCGAGCCTTCGACAACCGCCGGCGTCAGCGGCGCGGCCACCTACACATTGCGCGGTGAAGTGGCTCAGGTGATTTTGACGGATCTGACGGCGCGGATCAATTTGTCCCGGACGTGGCGCAATTACGATGACAACACCATCGTGTCGGACCAGCGCGTGCTTGCCACCGGCGCCGGATTTACTTGGGGATTGAGCCGCTATCTGGACCTTACGGGTGACGCCAGTTATGAGGTCACCCGCCAGTCTGGCGCGCCGCAAAGCGATATCTTCAAGGCGACCTTCGGTCTTGCCTTGAAGCGCTGATCATTTCAGCGCCTTGACCAGGGCTTTCAAACCATCTTCCACGGAGCCGCGAATATCGGGACGGGAGAGCGAAAACGCCACATTGGCCAGGATGAAGCCTTCCTTGGTTCCGCAATCATAGGTCTCGCCGTGATATTTGTAGGCCGCGAAGGGCTGCTGATCGGCGAGCTTGATCATGCCGTCCGTCAACTGGATTTCATTGCCCGCGCCGCGCTCCTGCTTTGCCAGGATGGAGAATATTTCCGGCTGCAGGATGTAGCGTCCATTGATGAAGAAATTTGACGGCTGCGTGCCTTTCGGCGGCTTTTCAACCATCTGGGTGATTCTGAAGCCGCCGCCCACCGCATCGCCGACGCCGACAATACCGTATTTATGGGCTTCTTCAGGCGCGCATTCCTCCACCGCGATGATGTTGCCGCCGCACTCGTCATAAAGTTCGACCATGCCCTTCATGCAACTGACGTCCGACTTCATGATCATGTCAGGCAAAAGCAATGCGAAGGGATCATTGCCGACAATGGTGCGGGCGCACCAGACGGCATGTCCGAGGCCGAGTGGCTCCTGCTGACGGGTGAAGCTGGTCGTGCCTGCCATCGGCAGCAGCGAGTGCAGCAGGGTCAGTTCGGCATTCTTGTTGCGCTGCTTCAATGTATGCTCAAGCTCGAACTGGATATCGAAATAATCTTCGATAACGGCCTTGGAACGGCCGGTGACAAAAACAAAATGCTCGATGCCGGCTTCCATCGCCTCATCGACGACATACTGGATGACCGGACGATCGACGACTGTCAGCATTTCCTTCGGCACCGCCTTTGTGGCAGGCAGGAACCGTGTGCCCAAACCTGCAACCGGAAATACAGCCTTTTTCACTTTGCTATTTGTCACTTTGCTTTCCTTTTTCTGCTCTGTGGCGTCATGACACAGATTGTAAACACTTCGATCATTGGCAGTGGTAATCTGTAATCCCTATTTTTTTGCAAAAGATGACGCTCACACCCATCTATGGTAAAGACTTTGTTGACTTCGTTTCGGTACGCTCTGCATTCCGTCGGGTTAACGGCGGGTAACGAAAACCAGCATGAAGCGGATTATTGCCATGACCCAATTTAAAAGTACATTTTTCAAAAAATGCGCCGGACCATTGCTGGCAGCCATTTGCTTGCTGGCACCGGCATCATCGCACGCAGACCAGGGCTTTGAAAACTGGATCAGCAGTTTCTATTCCGTCGCGCAGAAAAGCGGCATCAGCCGGTCGACTTACCAGAAGGCTTTCGCCGGCGTGACTTCGCCCGACGCCACAGTTCTTGAAAAGGCCAACTACCAGCCCGAATTCAAGCACAAGATCTGGGACTATACCGATAGCCGGGTCAATCCCTATACGATCGGCATCGGTCGCGACATGCTTTCGCGCCATGGCAAGACATTGGCCGCCATTGAGCGCCATTTCGGGGTCGACAAATATGTGCTGTTGGCCATCTGGTCGATGGAGAGCAATTATGGCGCAGTCCTCGAAAAGCCGGACCGCCTTCACAATGTGCCGCGTGCATTGGCGACTCTCGCCTATTACGACAAGAGCCGGGCCAAATTCGCCCGCACCCAGTTGATCGCCGCGCTCAAGATTCTCCAAAACGGCGATGTTTCGGCCAAGGACCTGACCGGCTCCTGGGCCGGCGCCATGGGACATACCCAGTTCATTCCCACCTCCTATCTGCTGTACGGCTTTGACGCCGACGGCAATGGCAAGCGCGACATCTGGAACTCGATTCCCGATGCCCTGGCCACCTCGGCCAACCTTTTGAAGAAAAACGGCTGGCAGAATTCAAAGACCTGGGGCTATGAAGTTGCGGTTCCCGGCGGCGCCAATGCGCTGAACGGCAAGACCAAGACACTCGCCGAATGGGCCAAGCTTGGCTTCAAGCGACCCAATGGCAAGGGTTTCAGCAACCTGTCTGATCGGGCAGTTCTCAAATTGTTCGCCGGCAGCAATGGCCCCGGCTTTCTGATGACCAAGAATTTCTTCGTCATCAAGCGCTATAATGCCGCCGATTCCTATGCGCTGTGCGTCGGCTTGCTGGCCGATGAAATTGCCAATTATGGCGGCATGCAGCAGGGCTGGCCGCGCCCGGCCGGCACGCTGGACATCAAGCAGAAATTCGCCCTTCAGTCGCGCCTCAAGGAACTGGGCTACTATGACGGCGAAGTCGACGGCAATTTCGGCTCGGGGTCCAAGGCGGCCATAACCGCTGTTCAATCCCAGCTTGGATTGAACCCTGATGGCGAACCGTCAGAACGCTTGCTGCGGGCCTTGCAGAAATAGCAGCCCGGTCCCTGCCTTTGGTCGCAACCTCACCGCAATCGGCGTTTAATTGTTGATTGCGGTGGCGACCGGCGCGCGTTAGTTTTGTGCGCTGTTGTCAGGATGCGGGCGACAAGACGCATCGAATTTCAAGAGGAATGGCGCGGGAAAGAACATGGCCGACCCAATTGCCGTATCAGACGTCAGACCTTTGTCGCGCCGGCTCGCTTTTATTTTCATAGCTGCGATCCTGATGACCGGTGCGGCCGGGTTTGCCGGTCAAGATGCAGCGCGGGCCCAGGAAACCATTTTCGGCGGCCGCTCGATACTCAACCTGTTTTTCAAGAAGCCCAAGGCCGCACCGGAACCGGAGGCGCGCAAGCCAGCAAAAAAGCGCAAGGCGAAGCGCGCAGAGCCCACCGACAGCCTGGTCAACGGTTTGACGCAGGACGATGCGCAGGTCGTCGTCAAGATGACGGATGCCCGGAAAATTCTGGTGGTCGGCGACTTCATGGCTTCAGCACTGGGTGATGGACTGACAACCGCCTTTGAAACATCCGCCGATATCGAGGTGATCGCCAAGGCAAACGGCTCATCGGGTCTGGTTCGCGACGATTATTATGACTGGGCTGCGCAATTGCCCATTCTCATTGATGAGAACAAACCCTCTGTCGTTGTCGTGATGATCGGCGCCAATGACCGCCAGCAACTGATCTTCAATGGCAGCCGGGAAAAGTTCCAGAGCGAACAATGGCACAGCGAATATGAAAAACGTGTCCTCAGACTGGCCAAGATCGTTACTGACAGGAAATTGCCGCTGCTTTGGGTTGGATTGACGCCCTTCAGTTCGCCTTCCATGAGCGCCGACGCAGTCATTCTCAATGGCGCCTACCGCAATCAGGCGCAAAAAGCCGGTGGTGAGTTTGTTGATATCTGGGAAGGTTTTGTCGATGAAAACGGCAAGTTCATAACCACCGGTTCGGACGTCAATGGCCAGTCAGCCCGCCTCAGGGGTTCGGACGGATTAAGCCTGACCAAGGCCGGCAGGCGCAAGATCGCCTTTTATCTCGAAAAGCCGATCCGCCATTTGATCGGCGCGCCCGATCTT
Organism: Rhizobiaceae bacterium; assembly: GCA_041742335.1. Taxonomy (GTDB): domain Bacteria; phylum Pseudomonadota; class Alphaproteobacteria; order Rhizobiales; family Rhizobiaceae; genus Rhizobium_E. Next base: position 20,950 of record JBGSIT010000084.1, on the reverse strand, counting down.
TCCTCCGCACTCCGATTGGATACGCCGAGCATCTACACTTTGGGACAGGACAAGCCGGAAGTGGTCAATATCGTTTCCATGCCGCCGGTCAATCTGTCCGATCCGGCCTTTGACGGATCGGACGTGCTGTTGAGCGCGTCGCCGGTTCTGTCTGGTTCGGGCCAAACCCCGCGTGATCTCCTGATTGAAAAGGGAGAGACGGGACAGGCGCCAGCCGGACGCATTGACGATTACAAGATCGACAAGGCGCCGCTGGTGCGCTGACGGGATTTTCGGTTCAGGACAGCCTATCGCGGAAGGGTGGTTGTTCCCATCAGGGTTTCATCTATGGCGCGGGCCGCCTGACGGCCTTCACGGATCGCCCAAACCACCAGCGACTGGCCGCGACGCACATCGCCCGCCACCCACATTTTGTCCACCGACGTCTTGTAGTCATCATCATTGGCCACAACATTGGCAGAGCCGCGCTTGTCGACATTGATTGCCAGCCGCTCGCCCAGATCCTTGACCACGCTGTCCTTGATCGGTCCGCGGAAGCCGATGGCGATAAAGACCAGATCCGCCTTGATGATGAATTCGGTGCCGGCGATCGGCCTGCGACGCTCATCGACCTTGCAGCATTTGACGCCCGTCAGCACGCCGTCTTCACCGACAAATTCAATCGTTCCAATCTGGAATTCGCGAACCGCGCCTTCGGCCTGCGAGCTGGAGACCCGCATCTTGGTGGCCCAGAACGGCCAGACGGCCAGCTTGTCTTCCTTCTCAGGCGGTTGCGGGCGTATGTCGAGTTGGGTCACGCGGACCGCGCCCTGGCGAAAGGCAGTACCGACGCAGTCGGAAGCCGTATCGCCGCCGCCGACCACCACAACATGCTTGCCGCCGGCAAGAATGGGAGCGGACGGCCAGGCGACGCTGTCGATATTCTCGCGGCCGACGCGGCGGTTTTGCTGGACCAGAAACGGCATGGCGTCGTGGACGCCAAAGAATTCGCCGCCGGGAATTCCGGCATCGCGGGGCGTTTCCGATCCGCCGCAATAAAGTACCGCGTCATAATCGGCGGTCAATTGGTCGACTGAAATATCGACACCGATATTGACGCCGCAGCGGAAGGTCACGCCTTCGCCGGTCATCTGCTCGACGCGCCTGTCGATGAAATTCTTTTCCATCTTGAAATCGGGAATGCCGTAGCGCATCAACCCGCCGGGACGGCTTTCGCGTTCATAGACGGTGACTTCGTGGCCTGCACGCGCCAATTGCTGGGCCGCCGCCATGCCGGAAGGACCTGAACCGATAACCGCGACGCGCTTGCCGGTTTTCACTGTGGCCGGTTGGGGAACGATATATCCCATTTCATAAGCGCGGTCGGCGATGGCCTGTTCGACGGTCTTGATGGAAACCGGCGCGTCTTCAAGGTTGAGCGTGCAGGCTTCCTCGCAGGGCGCCGGACAAACCCTGCCGGTAAATTCCGGAAAGTTGTTCGTCGAGTGCATGTTGCGGATCGCCTCGTCCCATTTGTCGTTATAGACGAGATCGTTCCAGTCGGGGATCTGGTTATGGATCGGGCAACCGGTTGGACCATGGCAAAAGGGAATTCCGCAATCCATGCAGCGGGCGGCCTGCTTCTGCACTTCGGGGTCTGACATCGGAATGGTGAATTCGCGAAAATGCCTGATACGGTCGGAGGCCGGCTGATATTTGGCAACCTGCCGATCGATCTCCATGAACCCTGTAACCTTACCCATTGTGTAGCCCTTGTCCTAAATTTCAAAGTCACTGCAGCCTTAGGCCAAGCGTCCTTTGGCAAGCTGGTTTTTGCCACAGTCCCGAATATCGGGGCTGTGAAATATGCTGCCTGGATTTGACAGCTATTCCGCCGCATCCGCCAATTGTATGCGCTCCATATCCTCAAGCGCGCGGCGATATTCGACCGGCATCACTTTGCGGAATTTGGGGCGGAAACTTGTCCAGTTGTCGAGGATTTCCTTGGCCCGGTTGGAACCGGTATAATGCAGGTGGTTGGATATCAGCTGATAGAGGCGTTCCTCGTCATGCCGGGTCATGTCGCCGGAAACATCCACCATGCCCTTGTGGGCGATATCGCCGCCATGGTGGTGCAGTTTTTCAAGAAGTTCGTCTTCTTCCGGAACCGGCTGCAACTCCACCATCGCCATGTTGCAACGCTTGGAGAACTCGCCGCTTTCATCCAGCACATAGGCGACGCCGCCCGACATGCCGGCTGCAAAATTGCGGCCGGTTTCGCCCAGAACCACGACAACGCCGCCGGTCATATATTCACAGCCGTGGTCGCCGACGCCTTCGACAACCGCAATGGCGCCGGAATTGCGCACGGCAAAGCGCTCGCCGGCAACGCCGCGGAAATAGCATTCCCCGGCAATGGCGCCGTAAAGCACCGTATTGCCCACGATGATCGATTTTTCGGCGACGACGCGCGAGTTTTCCGGCGGACGGACGAGAATGCGACCGCCCGACAGGCCCTTGCCGACATAATCATTGCCATCGCCTGACAGCTCGAACGTCACGCCCCGCGCCAGAAACGCGCCGAAGGATTGACCGGCCGTGCCCTTGAGACGCACGGTGATGGTGTTGTCCTTCAAGCCCTTGTGGCCGTAGCGCTTGGCGACTTCGCCCGACAGCATCGCACCGGCGGAACGATCGACGTTGCGGATCGGCATGTCGATGGTCACAGGGGTCTTGCTCTCGAGCGCCGGCATGGCGGCAGCAATCAGCTTGCGGTCAAGAATATCGTCGATCGGATGACGCTGCCGCTCGGTCCAGCGGGTCGCCTTGTCTTCCGCTTCGACCTTGTGGAAGATATTGGAGAAATCCAGCCCCTGCGCCTTCCAATGCGAAATCGCCGCGTCCTTTTCCAGAAATTCGGAATGGCCGATCACCTGGTCCAGCTTGGTAAAGCCCATGGCCGCCAGGATTTCCCGGACTTCGTTGGCGACGAAGAAGAAGTAGTTGATGACATGTTCGGGCTGGCCCTTGAAGCGCTTGCGCAACACGGGGTCCTGCGTGGCAACGCCGACCGGGCAGGTATTGAGATGGCATTTGCGCATCATGATGCAACCGGCCGAAATCAAGGGCGCAGTCGAGAAGCCAAATTCATCAGCGCCCAACAATGCGCCGATCATCACGTCGCGACCGGTTTTCAGTCCGCCATCGACCTGAAGGGCGACGCGCGAGCGAAGCCCGTTGAGCACCAGGGTCTGCTGGGTTTCGGCCAGGCCGATTTCCCAGGGACTGCCGGCATGCTTGAGCGAGGTCAGCGGCGATGCGCCTGTCCCGCCGTCATAGCCGGAAATGGTAATGTGGTCGGCACGCGCCTTGGCGACGCCTGCGGCAACGGTGCCAACGCCGACTTCGGAAACCAGCTTGACGGAAACATCGGCTTCCGGATTGACGTTCTTGAGATCGTAGATCAGTTGCGCAAGGTCTTCGATCGAATAGATATCGTGGTGCGGCGGCGGCGAAATCAGCCCGACGCCGGGCGTGGAATGCCGGGTCTTGGCAATGGTCGCATCCACCTTGTGGCCGGGCAATTGCCCGCCTTCGCCCGGCTTTGCGCCCTGGGCGACCTTGATCTGCAGCATGTCGGCATTGACAAGATATTCCGTCGTCACGCCAAAGCGGCCTGATGCGACCTGCTTGATGGCGGACCGTTCCAGCGGAATGGTTCCGTCCGGCTTCGGCAAATAGCGCTCCGATTCCTCGCCGCCCTCGCCGGTATTGGATTTGCCGCCGATGCTGTTCATGGCAATCGCCAGCGTCGTATGGGCCTCGCGGCTGATCGAGCCGAAGGACATGGCCCCGGTTGAAAAGCGCTTGACAATATCGACCGCAGGCTCAACCTCGCTGATATCAACCGGCTTGCGGCCCCTGGCTTCGGCCATGGAAATCGAGAACAAGCCGCGAATGGAATTCATCCGGATGGTCGATGTGTCGACCAGGCTGGAGAATTCCCGGAACCGGTCTTCGGCGTTGCCGCGCACGGCATGCTGAAGGGCGGCCACGGCATCAGGTGTCCAGGAATGGCTTTCGCCGCGCATCCGGAAAGCATATTCGCCGCCAATGTCCAGTGAACTGGCAAGCACCGGATCACGTCCGAAAGCGGCGCTATGGCGGTTGATCGTCTCACGCGAAATCTCTTCCAGCCCGACGCCTTCAATCGTGCTGGCGGTGCCGAAGAAGAACTTGTCGATGAAGGCTGATGACAATCCGATGGCGTCAAAGATTTGCGCGCCGCAATAGGATTGATAGGTCGAAATGCCCATCTTCGACATCACCTTGAGGATGCCCTTGCCGACGGCCTTGATGTAACGATAGACGACTTCGTCCTCGGAAACTTCCTTGGGGAATTCTCCGCGCTTGTGCATGTCGATCAGGGTATCGAAGGCCAGATAGGGGTTAATGGCTTCCGCGCCGTAGCCGGCAAGGCAGCAGAATTGATGGACTTCGCGGGGCTCGCCCGATTCAACCACCAGCCCCACGGAGGTGCGCAGGCCCTTGCGGATCAGGTGATGGTGAACCGCAGCGGTTGCCAGCAAGGCCGGAATGGCGACCCGGTCCGGGCCGACCTGGCGGTCCGACAGAACGATGATGTTGTAGCCGCCGCGCACCGCAGCCTCGGCGCGTTCGCACAGCCGGTCGATCATTTCCGGCATGCCTTCCGCACCGCGCGACACGTCGTAGGTGACATCAAGCGTCTTGGTGTCGAACAGTTCTTCGGTATGGCCGATCGAGCGGATCTTTTCCAGATCGCCATTGGTCAGGATCGGTTGACGGACTTCCAGCCTCTTGGCCTGCGAAGCACCGGCGTGATCAAGCAGGTTCGGCCGCGGCCCGATGAAGGACACCAGGCTCATGACCAGCTCTTCGCGGATCGGATCAATCGGCGGGTTGGTCACCTGGGCGAAGTTCTGCTTGAAATAGGTATAAAGCAGCTTGGGCTTGTCCGACATCGCCGAAATCGGTGTATCCGTGCCCATCGATCCGATGGCTTCCTGGCCGGTGGTGGCCATTGGCGACATCAGCAGCCGGGTATCTTCGCTGGTATAGCCGAAGGCCTGCTGGCGGTCGAGCAGCGACACATCGCGACGCAGCGCGCGCGGCTCCACCGTGTTGAGATCTTCGAGAATCAGCTGTGTGCGGTCCAGCCAGACCTGATAGGGATGAGCATTGGCAAGCTGCGACTTGATTTCCTGGTCGGAGATGATCCTGCCTTTTTCCATGTCGATCAGCAGCATCTTGCCGGGCTGCAAACGCCATTTGGAGACGATCAGCTCTTCATCGACCGGCAGCACGCCGGCCTCGGAGGCCATGATGATGCGATCATCGCTGGTCACGATATAACGCGCCGGACGAAGCCCGTTGCGATCCAGCGTCGCACCGATCTGGCGGCCATCGGTGAAGGCGACGGCAGCGGGTCCGTCCCATGGCTCCATCAGGGCCGCGTGATATTCGTAGAAGGCCTTTCGGTCATCCGCCATCAACTGGTTGCCGGCCCAGGCCTCGGGGATCAGCATCATGACGGCATGGGCGAGCGAATAACCGCCGCGGGTCAAAAACTCCAGCGCGTTGTCAAAGCAGGCCGTATCCGACTGGCCCTCATAGGAAATCGGCCACAACTTGGAAATGTCGTCGCCAAACAGCGGTGACGACACCGACGCCTGGCGCGCCGCCATCCAGTTGACATTGCCGCGCAGCGTGTTGATTTCACCGTTATGGGCGACCATCCGGTAAGGATGGGCGAGCTTCCAGGACGGGAATGTATTGGTGGAAAAGCGCTGATGCACCAAGGCGACCGCCGACTGAAAACGCGGATCGGCGAGGTCCTTGTAATATTTGCTGACCTGATAGGCGAGGAACATGCCCTTGTAGACAATGGTGGTCGTTGACAGCGAGACGAAATAAAAGCCGTTGTCACGCCCGCCGGTCTCCGCGAAAATGCGGTTCGAAATCACCTTGCGCAATGTAAACAGGCGGCGCTCGAACTCGGCGTTGGTGGCTGCGTTGCGGCCTGCGCCGATGAAAATTTGCACATGGTAGGGTTCGGTGGCGGCGATATGCGGGGCCTGGGACAAAGAGGAATTGTCAACCGGCACGTCACGATAGCCAAGCAAAACCTGGCCTTCCTCGGCAACGGCAGTGGCGATGATGTCCTTGATATGCTCGCGCGCCGCAACATCCTGCGGCATGAACAAAGCGCCCACAGCATATTCTTCGGCTTTTGGCAACACCACGTTCCGGGCCGCCATTTCCTCGCGGAAAAACGCGTCGGGAATCTGGACAAGAATGCCTGCGCCGTCGCCCATCAGCGGGTCAGCGCCAACCGCGCCGCGATGGGTCAGGTTTTCGAGCATGGAAAGCCCGTCGCGGACGATCTGGTGGGATTTTTCGCCCTTCATATGGGCGACGAAGCCGACACCGCAGGCATCATGCTCGTTTCGCGGATTATAAAGGCCCTGACGCTTCGGGAAACCGGCGGAATCGACAGCACGATAATCGGGCGCCAGGCTCGAAAAACCGGTCGGCGCACTTTTTCCAGACGGCGTCATCTTCGTCATCGTTACAATCCCTTGCCTGCCCATAGGGCGTTTTCGTCAAATACATCAGCCGACAAATAGGTCCGCTGCGTAACTGTTGCATGACACTCAAAGGCTGGTTTTCACCAAAACCCGGCGTCAGGAGACGATTATCCAAAATCCCGATTTTCTTCGCAAACCCGGATAAATCAAGGCATTCCGGCATAAGCGGAGCGCTTGGTCAAATCAAAAAATAGGTCAATATAGCTGTCCTATTTGACATATTCATGCCAGAAAAATCCGGGCTGTGCAAGGCCGCAAGCGGCAATTTGCAGTTCTGCGACCGGTTCTGACTGAAGATCGGAGCATGATGGGGCGCCTTGACGCAAACCATAACCCAACTTTGAAATCCTTGCAAAATCGCCCAAGCCCGGCCACAACGTCACTGCATGCGCCGCCCGAAGGCGATTTGTCATGGATTTGCAGCGGCAAATTGTCAAAAACAGGAGAATTCAGGTGTTTTTTGCGTCAGACAATTGGGCCGGAGCCCATCCAGCGATCGCCCAAAGGCTTTTGCAGGAATCTGAAGGTTATGCAGTGCCTTACGCGGAAAGCGCGCTGGACCGCAAGCTCGAGAAAAAAATTTCGGAAATTTTTGACCGAAGGGTGGCTGTTTTCTGCGTTGCGACCGGCACTGCGGCCAATTCCCTGGCGCTCGCCAGCGTCGGCAAGATCGCCGGGCTGATCTTTTGTCACGCCCATGCCCATATCATCGAGCATGAAGGCGGCGCGGTTGAACATATGACATCGGGCGCAAAACTGATCGGCGTTCATGGAAACGGCCGGCAGCCAGGGAAAATGGACCCTGACAGACTGCAGGACGCGATCGACCGCTATCCGGCGTCCGACCTCCAGATCGGACAGAAGATGGCGGTGTCGATCAGCCAGTCGACCGAAGCCGGCACCTTTCACAGCCTTGAGGAAATTTCGCACCTTGCCGGGATTGCCCATGCCAATGGCCTGCCTGTGCATATGGATGGAGCACGCTTTTCCAATTCGCTTGTGGCATTGAATGTCAGCCCCGCTGAAATGACCTGGAAGGCAGGCATAGATATTCTGGCGCTGGGCGGCACCAAGAATGGATGCTGGTGCGCGGAGGCCATTGTCGTGATGGACCCGGACAAAGCAGGCATCTTGCCCTATCTGCGCAAGCGCGGCGGCCACCTGTTTTCCAAAAACCGGTTTGTTGCCGCACAATTCGATGCATGGCTGGACAATGACCTTTGGCTCGATCTGGCCCGCCACGCCAACCACATGGCCGACCAATTGCGGGCAGGCATAGCCGCAAGCGCCCATATGCGACTGGCCTGGCAGACTTCGGCAAACCAGATCTTCGTTGTCATGAAGACGCAAAAGGCAGAAGCCCTTTGGGCTGCGGGCGCACATTTTCACCCGGCCAGCATTCCGGATGATCTTGCGCTGGATATCATGCCCGATGAAGGCATCTACCGGATGGTGACCTGCTATTCGACGCAGAAGACCGATATTGACCAGTTCTGCCGTATGGCCGGCTGATCACGGCGGTTCACGGAGTTGTCACCTGTGCTTGAATATGACTGACTTAAAGGTGACTGCCATTGACACTTCGTTGATTTCCAATTGATCCTGAAAAAGGGCAAGTTGTGCTCACCGGATCGAAACGAGCCGGTCCGCAAATCAACAAGGCGGTTTCAATCTTTCAGAGGAGAAATAACATGGTAGAAAAGAAAACGCTTGGCCTCTCGGCCCTGGCAGGCGCAGTCGCCATTGCTCTTTCGGGCGCCGCATTCGTCCCGTCGTCAAGCCAGGCAGTTGCCGCCGAAAAGGAAAAGTGCTTCGGTGTCGCCATGGCCGGCAAGAATGATTGCGCTGCAGGCGCCGGAACCACTTGCGCCGGCACGTCCAAAGTCGATTATCAGGGCAATTCCTGGAAATATGTCGAAGCAGGCACCTGCACGACAATGATGCTGCCTGGCGACCGCGCCGGTTCGCTTGAAGCGCTGACCCGCGACATACCTGCTTAATCAGGTTCAACGGAATACGGGAGTGAGGTCATGATCAACAGCAATTTGGCGACAGACCATGTTCGGCACTCCCGTTTCCCCGCATTGCCCCTTCCCGGCCGCGCCGGCGCGGGTTTCAAGACAAACCACGCAGACGCGATACTTGAAGACAGCTACAGGATCGGCTTTCTCGAGGTGCATGCCGAAAATTATATGGGCCTCGGCGGGCATCCACACCGGATTCTGACCCGCATGCGTGAAGATTTTCCGCTTTCTGTTCATGGTGTCGGGCTTTCCATCGGCGCAGAATCCGGTCTCGACCAGGACCATCTTGCCCGCCTCAAGAAGGTGATCGACCGCTATGAGCCGGCACTGGTGAGCGAGCATCTGGCCTGGTCCACCCATGACACCACCTATTACAATGATCTGCTTCCCGTTCCCTATGACCGGCGAACCCTCGACCGGGTCGTGGAACATATCGATACGGTGCAAAGCCACCTTCAGCGCAAGATCCTGCTGGAAAATCCGTCCACCTACGTCGCCTATCAGCATTCAGCCATGAGCGAGACCGATTTCATTTCAGAAATCGCGGCGCGAAGCGGTTGCGGATTGCTGCTGGATGTTAACAATGTCCATGTATCCGCGGTCAATCACGGCTTTGGCGCCATTCGCTATCTTGGTGAATTCCCGCTGCATCTGGTCGAGGAGATCCACCTCGCCGGCCATGCGGAAAGTGCTGATGACGAAGGCGACACCTTGCTGATTGACGCCCACGACCGGCCGGTGGCCGATGTCGTCTGGTCGCTATATGACCTCGTCATCGCCCAGACCGGCCCGATTCCGACCCTGATCGAGTGGGACAATGATGTTCCTGAATGGCCTGTGCTCAAGCATGAAGCACAGCTGGCTGAAGACATTCTGGATCGCCATTCAAAAAGCTATCTGCTGGGTGCCCGCCATGGCTGATCCGGCCACAGCCAAGGCTGCGGGACAGTCGAGCTTTGTCCATGCCTTGCTCGACCCCGACCAACCTGCCCCCGCAGGTTTAACCGGACCTAACGGCAAGCGCGCCGACAAGCGTTTCGCCGTCTACCGGAATAATGTCGTCTCCAGCCTCGTGACCGCATTGGCCGATATTTTTCCCACTGTGCAGCGGCTGGTGGGCGAGGATTATTTCCGGGCAATGGCACGCCTGCATGTCATCCAGGAACAGCCTGCCTCACCGCTGCTGTTTGAATATGGGCAAGGCTTTGCCAATTTCATTGCCGCATTCGAGCCTGCGCGCCATCTGACATTCCTGGCCGATGTCGCAAGGCTGGAACGCCTTTGGCTGGATGTTTTCCATGAGGCGGACTGCCCGCCGCTTGATGCCGGTGTGCTGGCTCAGATCGACCCTGAAAAATTGCCGCTGTTGAAATTCACGGCTCACCCCGCCATGCGGATTTTCCAGTCTGGCCACGCAGCGGTTTCCATCCTGTCGCGTGATCGTTCCGGCCAATCGCTTGAGGGTCTGGACCCCGTCAAGGCCGAGGACGGTCTGCTGACCCGGCCGCACCATGACGTTGAATTGCGATATTTACCGGCCGGAGGCGCTCTGTTTCTTGGCATGCTGCGCGATGGACATTGTCTGGGAGATGCTGCGACTGCCGCAATCGAGGCCAATCCGGAACTCGATCTGCCGGCGGCCATCCAGACCATGCTGCAAGCCGGATGCTTCACCGCACTTTCTGATTAACCCATCAATTTAGGAACCCTAAAATGCGCTTCCTGTTGTATATCGCCGAATTGCATGGCCGCTTTTTCCGAAGTCTTGACGGCCTGACCGCGAACTGGCTTCCAGGCCTGCTCGGCCGGCTGGTTTTTCTGGCGGTGCTTTATCTCTATTTTCTGAATTCCGCTCTCACCAAGATCGGCGACGGCATCTTCGGCTTTTTGCATGTCCAGCCATCCGCCTATTTCCAGATAGCCCCGCAAGCGGTGGACGCCGCGCTGGGCGATGTCGACGCCATCGCGTTTTTTCCCTATGGGCTGATGGTCTATGCGGGAACCTATGCGGAATTCATCCTGCCGGCGCTGATTGTGATCGGGCTGTTCACCCGGGTCGCCGCCATCGGCATGATCGGTTTTGTCGCAGTCCAGACCCTGGTCGACATCACCATCCACAAGGTCGACGCCTCCACGATCGGCGCATTGTTTGACCGCTTCCCTGACAGCGTCATTGCCGACCAGCGCAGCCTGTGGCTTTTTGTTCTGGTCATCCTGGTGTTGAAGGGACCCGGAATGCTTTCAATTGACGGATTTCTGGCCCGCCGGTTCATGCGCCGTCGCTATTAAGCACCATGCTTCATGCAAAATGGCCGCGCTGCCTCTCGGCAAGCGCGGCCATTTCTATTGTATCCACAACCAGCCTCATGCATTGTTTCAATGGGCTACAGCAGCCTTTGCGCATTCAGTTGGATGCGCCGCGCTGTAGCCTTGACGTCATGCATCAAGCGGCAACCTGGGCTTCGATGGCCTTTGGCTGGGCCTTGGAATCGCTTGAAATCGCGATTCGGCGCGCTTTCATCGCTTCAGGGATTTCACGAACCAGATTGAGATGCAGCAGGCCGTTTTTCAACTCGGCTTCGCGCACTTCAACATGATCGGCAAGCTGAAAGCGGCGCTCAAAGGCGCGCTTGGCTATGCCCTGGTACAGGACCGACTCGGCTTGTGATTCCGCTTCGCTCTTTTCACCCTTGATTGTCAAAAGATGTTCACGAATTTCGATGGACAGTTCGCTTTCATCAAAGCCTGCGACGGCCATGGTGATGCGATAGGCATTGTCGCCAGTCCGCTCGATATTGTAGGGCGGGTAGGTCGGGGCCTGTTCAGCGGTGCCTGCACCGTCGAGAAGCGAGAAAAGCCGGTCAAAGCCGACCGTGGATCGATAGAGGGGAGAAAAATCAACGTGACGCATAGTGTCCTCCTTGAGAGCAACGTGGTTTGCGATTTGCGGACCGGTACCCTTCAAAAGGCGTTGCCGGTTCCGATACGGAGCCCTTTGTGGCGCCCCGTGACACTGAGATGGGAAATGGTTTTTGCTTTTTCAAGAGTATTTTCGTCATCACAATTCACACCGGCGTGATGTTTCAAAATGAACTGAAGATGAATGTGGTGTTAGGCAATCGTTCAGTCACCGAACGCTAACAAGGCATCATTGGGAACGAAACTTCCTGAAGACCGCTGCGTTAAGTCCCTTCCGCAACGGTCAGCTTTCGCCGGAACCGCACCGTTGTTTTGAGTTGAGGTGCGGGTTCCGGCCTTTTTGTCATCAGCAATGCCTGCCAAGCCCGCGAATCATGGTAACGACGCGACTGGGATATTTTTCATTTCGAAACGCTCCGGCATTCCAGGTCATGGACTCCATGCTTCACGCCAGCCCAGACAATCCAGTCCCGGACAACCATGTCACAGGCACCTTCAAGAGCCATGACGGGCTGGATCTGCGCTATGCGATTTTTCGCTCGGGCCAGAGAGTGCCGCGCGGCACGGTGGTCATTCACCAGGGCCGCAATGAATGCATTGAAAAATATTTCGAGACCATTCGCGATCTCAATGCCATGGGCCTTTGGGTGGCGACCTTCGACTGGCGCGGCCAGGGCGGGTCGCCTCGACTGCTTGCCAATCCTCGCCGCGGCCATCTGCACCATTTCCACGACCATGAGCGCGACCTGGAAGCCTTTCTCGAGCAGATCGTCCTGCCCGACGCGAAGCTGCCGTTTTTCCTGCTGGCCCATTCCATGGGCGGATTGATCACCTTGTCAAACGCACCGCGGCTGGCCAACCGGATTGACCGGATCGTGCTGGTCGCGCCCTTTGTCGGCATTTCCGGTCAGGGACCAAAAATGCGGCGCATCCGGTTCATGTCCTGGCTGGCAACGATCGCCGGCCTGGGATGGATTCAATTTGCCAGCGACATCCGGGTTCGGCCTTTCAAGGACAATGTGCTGACCTCAGATCCCCAACGGTTTGCACGCAACCAGTCCATATACCGTACCCATCCGGAACTCGGCATCGGACCGCCGACGGCGAGATGGATCCATGAAATGGTCAAGGCGATAGACCGTGTGCGCAGCATGGACCATCTCGGCAAGATCATGGTGCCGACACTGATCCTGGCGCCGACGCTGGATGGCATCGTCCCCTATGCGGCGATGGAAGAGTTGAGCCAGAAATTCAGGGCCGGAAAACTGCTCACCGTGCATGGCGCCCGCCATGAAATTCTTCAGGAACGCGACCTGTTTCGAAACCAGGCGCTGGCGGCCATTGAAGCCTTCATTCCTGGAAGCGACGCCGAACCGCTGGTGCTGGACACCGATTGAGGCGCCAGTCGTGATCGGTCACGCCTGATCCTGCGGCGCGGACTTCAATAGCGCCATTGCCTGCTCATGAACTGCCCTGGAGCCAGCCGCCAGAATGGTTCCGCCCATTTCAGGCCGTCCGCCATCCCAGGTGGTGATGATGCCGCCGGCTTGCTCGATGACCGGGATGATGCCGCCGACATCATAGGGCTTCAGGCTGCTTTCCACCACCAGATCGACATGGCCGGCGGCCAGCAGCGCATAGGCATAGCAATCAATGCCATAGCGGAACAATTTGACACTGCTTTCCACCTGCCGGTATTTCGGCGCTTCAGTCGCATCGAAAATGTGCGGCGAGGTGGTAAACAGGATGGCGTCGGCAAGCGATTTGCAGTTTCGCGTCTTGAGCTGGCGCTCGCCGTCGGGCCCGCGATAAAAAGATGTCCTGCCGTCGGCAAAATAGCGCTCGCCGGTGAAAGGCTGGTCAATCATCCCCATGATTGCCCGACCCTTGTGGTATAGCCCGATCAGGGTGCCCCAAACCGGGACGCCGGATATGAAGGCCCGCGTCCCGTCAATCGGGTCAATGACCCAGACATGATCTCGATCCAGCCCCATATTGCCGAATTCCTCGCCCAGGATGCCGTGATCAGGAAAATCCTTTTCGATCATCGCCCTGATCGCCATTTCCGCCGCCCGGTCGCCCTCGGTCACCGGGTCGTAGCCGGATTTTTCCTTGTTGTTGACGTCAAGGCCGCTACGGAACCGCGGCAGGGTTTCAGCGCGGGCCGCATCAGCCAGGCGGTTGAAAAAATCACGATCGGGAAGCATCAGATCCTCAAACAGACAGCGGCAGGAAAATGCCTGGATTAATCGAAAACCGCGCGCCGCGCGGCGGCAGAAACATGGGTCGACCGGGGGTGGTCATATCCCGCCGCCCGCCCTTGCGGCCAAGGTCGCGACGCCGGAAACACGCATTTCATCTGAATTGTTTTGTTCAAAAAAGCAAATCAAAGTCATTCTTTTTGAAAGGGAAGCGTCATCCCATTTGTCATTTTTTGCATTGCAACATTGTTCGTCGTGGATCTTCCCCCGGAAAAAATACCACCAGCCACTTCTTAGGGGGCATGACCAACGTTATAATAGACTCTCTATGTAATTGAATTTAAATATTTTAAGTAATAACCTTCATTGAAACTCCTCGCCTTCTGGCGCATTGTGGGCTAACCCGATCCAGCTATCCGGCACCGCAAACATTTTCGTTGACATTATTGCAGTGCAGCAGTACTTTTGATTTGCAGCTTTGGCTGCAACGCCCTTTACGGGTGTTTCCTCCCTAGATTTGACCGCGCTTCGAGCGCGGTTTTTTTTAGGCTTCCGGGGCCGCCGCACACAGATTTCTTTCGCCGCGCCTGCGCTTGGCTGCGGAAAATGACTTTGATGGAATCGGGTTGATTATTCAGCGGCCAGCGACAGCAGGTCGGTCTTCCTGCCGACATGATCGCAAAGACCGCGCAAAAAGCTTTCGATGGCCATGGTGAGCGCGCCGAAGGACTGCTTTTTGTGCAGCGTTGCCTCATCGATATAAAGGCTCCGGTTGACTTCAATTTGCAGCGCATGCAAGCCGCGGCCCGGTCGGCCGTAATGCTCGGTGATGAAACCGCCAGCGTAGGGCTTGTTGCGCACCGCATTGAAGCCCATGTCTTCAAGAAGCCGCAGGGCAACCTTGGACAGATCCGCCGATGCGGAGGTTCCATAACGGTCGCCGATGATGAAATCCGGTCGCGTGCCGCTGCCTGAAACGCGAATGTTGCCCGGCATGGAATGACAATCGATCAATATCGCCGTGCCAAACTGCACATGGGTGCGGGCGATAAGCCGGCGAAGTGTGGCGTGGTAGGGCTTGTAAATGAAATCCACGCGATTGAGAGCCTCCTCGACGGGCAGGCGGCCGTGATAGATATCCATGTTTTCCGCCACGATGCGCGGCACGGTGCCCAGGCCGCCGGCAACGCGCACCGAGCCGATATTGGCAAAGGGCGGCAGGGGGCCGTCAAACATCCGCGGGTCCAGCTCATAGGGTTCACGATTGACATCCACGAAGGCGCGGGGGAAATGCGCCCTGAGCAATGGAGCGCCCAAAGCAACGGCGGAGCCGAACAATTCATCTACGTAAGGATCTTCTGACCGTCGAATGGCCAACTGGTCAAGCCGGGACTGTCTGAGAAAGCATTCAGGGTAGTGACGGCCGCTATGAGGCGAGTTGAAAACAAAAGGAATTCTTTGGGAACCCGGTTCCAAAACCTCAAAGAGGCGCTCCTCCGCTCTTTCCCAGTCCATCGGACCCCTTTACCTTGTTTTCATGTTACTGCTTCGGCCATGTTGCCAGCAGATGGCCTGCAAGTCCATACTGTGGTAAACCTAATTCATCTCCGGCTTCATTCACGCAATGTTTACCGTAGAATGCCTATGGTACTCCATTATTCCAACCGAGAATTCAAAGCAGGGCGATAGTCAATCAAATGAGTCAGAAAATCCTTCTCGCTGAAGACGATAACGACATGCGCCGGTTTCTGGTCAAGGCGCTGGAAAAAGCAGGTTACAGCGTGATTTCCTATGACAATGGCGCCAGCGCCTATGACAGACTCCGGGAAGAACCCTTCTCCCTGCTGCTGACCGACATCGTCATGCCCGAAATGGACGGAATCGAGCTTGCGCGCCGGGCCACCGAACTGGATCCGGATCTCAAGGTGATGTTCATCACCGGCTTTGCCGCGGTCGCGCTCAATCCGGACAGCCGCGCGCCAAAGGATGCCAAGGTCCTGTCCAAGCCCTTCCATCTTCGCGACCTGGTCGATGAAGTCAACAAGATGCTTGCTGCCTGATCATGCAGGACCAATCAGGCTGTTTGCCTGACAGGAACCACCCGGCCCGGCGCGGATTGCCCGGCGGGCCTTCGCGCTGTCCGGCCGCATAAGAGGGATGCGGGCAAAAATATGCAGCAGATTCAAAATAGCTATTGACCCTCCCAATGGTTTGTGATGTATGCGGCCCATCGGATGGGCGTGTAGCTCAGCGGGAGAGCACTACGTTGACATCGTAGGGGTCACAGGTTCGATCCCTGTCACGCCCACCATCCGATCTCCTTGAAATGCGAATGGATTCCGGATCCCAAGCCCAGGAATATCCTTCAGATCGAATGTGGGCAGCCTCAGGTCGTGACTTAGATGCCGTTTGCATAGCGGGTCTCAAGCCCGGACCGGACCGGCAGGCCGTATTGCGGAAAAATTTACGTTATATGAATGTCGCTGCAACGCGGAGATAGCCTCCCGAGTGCAGGCAATCTAAAGAACGGCTTGCGCCCGGACCGCCCTTCTTGCGGGTAGTGTCCAGAATCTTTCGCACATTTGTCATGCGACGGCCTTGGTTTGAGTTTCCCGCTCTTGAAAGATCGGCTTCATGTCCATGTATTTTCGCGTTGACCATTGCGTGCCAGCGATATGGCACAGCCGCGCTGCAGCCAGGTTCAGGCATGACTGTCCGTCGGGGAATGCTCCCGCCACCCGGGTTCGTCGCCGGATCTCTTTCATGATCAGTTCCAACGGGTTGTTGGTCAGGATCTTGATCCAGTGACCATCCGGGAAAGCATAGCAGGTCAACGTTTCCCCGATATGCTCGACGAGCAGCTCTGCGGCCCGGGTCAAACGTTGGCCGGTGAGTTCAGCAATGACGCTGGCTGCTTTCTCTTCCGCCGTTCTGCGGTTCTCCTGCGCATGGATGGCCTTGAGCATGTGGCTCACCTCACGCACCTTCGTGGACGGGACTGGGAAAATACAGTGCGATAGAAATGAACCATGCAGCGTTGCCAACGGACTTCTTCCACTTTTGTCTTGCAGCCATTGCAGCCATTGCAGAGCAGAAAATTATGCTTGAAAATTGCAATTGGCAATTTCGCAACTCGATTGCCTCGCAAAGGCCCGATAGCATGCCGGACCGGTCCGCGCGGTAAGAAACGGGGAACTCTCCTCTCGGATCCAAAAGCGCGCGGACGACGGTTTAGTGACGCATCAGATTTACGTCAACGGGCCACCTTCAAGCAGCGATATCATAATCACCAAATAAGCCAACGTTTTCCGAGTATTCTGGCTCATAGTCATGCCATTTTTGTCGAATGAGGTTGGCAATATTATCGGGCAATTCCGAAGCGGAGATACCGTAGCCGCTGTCTCCATTGCTCGGCGTGTGCCCCGCCATCGCCTGCACCAAGGCATTGATATCGGAATAATCCAACATCTCGCCGCCTGCATTGATTTGGTCAAATTTGTAGCCGGCGCCCTTGTAATAGTCGACAAAGGTCATCTGGTCTTCGGTGCCAAGAATCTTCAAGACAAGATCGTTGCCAGTCTTTTGAAACCAAACCTCTTCCGGGACAATACCGTAGAGGTCGATGTGATCATTTCTGCCGGTGCCAACCTTGCTATCGGCAAAGGATACATAAAGCGTATCCTGGCCATCACCCCGCATGAATTCAACCACGGTAACGGCAGTCCCCATGCCCGTCATGCGAACAGGGCTCTCCTTTTCAATATCAAATGACGCAATCTTTTCAGGGTGCGGGTTGTCCTTGGTTTGCGGCGAGGCGTTGTAATAGGCAACCTGAAGATAACCGCCCCGATAGATGACGTCATCGCCCTGGCCGCCATTCAGAAGATTGCTGCCGGAACCTGCACTCAAAAAATCGTTCCCGTCAAAGCCGAACAGCCTGTCTGAGCCGGCCTCGCCGTAAAGCTTGTCATCACCTTGGCCACCATAGAGATAATCGCTGCCATCTCCCCCCGCGAGCCGGTCATTGCCGTCCTCACCATAAATCTGATCGTCGCCCTCGTCGCCGCTGAGAATATCATTTCCGTCCCGGCCAAAGATGATGTCGTCGCCGCCTTTGCCGTCAATGGCGTCATTTCCGGTGCCGCCTTCTATCCATTGGGACCGCTCCTTGCCTATGTAGCGGTCGGCTCCGAAGGCAAGAAACTCGGCACTTCCGATATTTCCAATTTCGAATGATCCGCCATCGGCAAAGTCCAGCCATTCGACGCGCTTGTCATTGATATTCCAGTTCTTGATGCGGATTTGGTCTTCGGCATAGACCGGATTGAAATCCTGCATATTGTCGTTGCGCAGCGCGATCACCAGATCGGCGCCATCCGATTTAATTGCAAGGTCATAAAGCGAAATCCCAGGGCCGAAAACGATCGTATCAGCGGTTCCGCCGATAATGCCGTTCTTGCCGACACCGCTTTCATTGATGACTTCCTTGCCGTCGCCAAAATTAAAGACATAGTAGTCGGACTCATTGCCGCCCCACATGTTATCATCATTTTTGCCGCCCACCAGATAGTCGCGCGCATCGCCCCCCTTCAGAAGGTCATTGCCGTCATTGCCGGAAAGCCAGACCGCTGTTTTTTCGTTTTTGGAGAAATCGAACACATCCGCGCCGTAGCCGCCCCACTTGCCATTGCCGACCTGGGAAAAATCGGTTTTGTAGCCGTTGATGAAGTCCAACTCGCCAATCACCTTTTTCTCGACCAGGATTGTAGTTTTTTCCTCGGTTGGCCGGTTGAGCGGCAGAAGCGCAATCTTCAACATGCCTTCTTCCAACCCGACCTTGATGTCGGAGAGCCAGACGCCTTCACTGAAGGCAATGATGTTTTCGGCAGTAGCCGAATTCTTTTTCGATTCGGTGATGATGTCGTTGCCGTCGCCAAAGCCGAAAACATAGGTGTCGGCGCCACTGGCGCCATGCAATTTGTCATTGCCTGCTCCGCCGACTATATAATCCTGGTTGCCGCCATTGCCGTGTCCGGGTCCCGCCCCGTTGCCGTAGATCACATCATTGCCGTCGCCGCCGAACAGCCGGTCGTTGCCGGCGTCGCCTCTCAAGACATCATTTCCGTTGCCGCCGAAAATGATATCGGCGCCGGATTGTCCCTCCAAACTGTCATTGCCATTGCCGCCGATAATGACATCGTCGCCGCCATGGCCCTTGATCTTGTCATTGCCGTTGCCGCCGGTCAGCAGGCTGGCCTTGCTGCCGCCATCGTCATGGTTGTTGGCGGCATTGTCGCCGGAATGGGCGCCGTCAATCTCCTCGACATGGAGTTCCGAACCGTCGTAGAAGTTCAACCGTTCGATGCGGTTGTCCTCCTTGTCCCAGTTCTTCACCACAACATGGTCATCCATGTTGATCGGGTTTTTGTCGAGCGAACCGTTCCGCGTGATGCCGATGATCAAGTCACCGTCCTTCATGTCGAAGGCAAGATCCGTGAGATCAATATCAAAACCGAAGGCTATACGGTCGCCGTAACGGGTATCGGCGTTCTTTTCATCGTAGATTTTTTTGGTGTTTCCGTTATCGACCTTATCGTAGGCGGGTTGGGAAGAACCCACTGTATAGCCCAACCCGCCAATAGCATCTTGCGAAAGGCTGACGTCCGGCTTCTGGCTGGTTTTCACCAGTTTGAAATCGTCATCGGAACCGCTGTCGACGATCGTGTCGGCACCCTGGTCGCGGCCGATCAGGTAGATATCGTCGCCCGTGCCGCCGACCAGCCGGTCATTGCCCTTGCCGCCGACCAGCACATCGTCGCCATTGCCGCCATCCAGCCGGTCATTGCCGCTGCCGCCGAAAAGCTGGTCCTGGCCATTGCCGCCCTCGAGGCTGTCATTGCCACTGCCGCCGTCGAGGTAATCGTCGCCGGTGTGGCCGCGCAAATCATCATTGCCATTGCCGCCGATCAGCGTGTCGTCATCCGCCCCGCCCCACAGCCTGTCGGCGCCAGCACCGCCATTGAGATAATCATGACCGTCGCCGCCCTTCAGATAGTCATCGCCGCCGCGACCATAGACAATGTCATTGCCATCCCAGGCATTGATATTGTCATTGCCGTTACCGGCGTCGATCACATCCAGCCTGTTGCTGGCGCCGACATTGTCGCGCTTCCAGACGCCGCCCTTGGAAGAAGCATTTGAATTATTGCCGCTGTCCAGATTGGTAAATCCGGCCCCTGCAATATCCAATACCGTGCCGTCGGAAAAGGACAGGATTTCAATCTGGTTGATATTCGTGGTCCAGTCTTTGATGGTGACGGTTTCACCGGACAAAGCGGCGTTGTTCTCCTTGCGCAGCGAAATGACCAGGCTGCCATTATCCTCGACCACGAATTCCAGGTCGGCAGCGTCAATATCCTTGCCAAAGGCGATGGCGTCCAGCCCGCCCTGGCCCTCGGCGGGCAGGTTGATATTTTCCTTGATCGTATCCTTGCCGTCGCCGCGGCCGAACAGATAGGTGTCCGAGCCGCCATTGCCGTTCAATGTGTCGTCGCCCTTGCCGCCGGCCAGGAGATCGTCGCCAAAGCCCGCAGTAAGCTTGTCATCGCCCTTCATGCCGAACAGGAAGGTGTTTTCCTCGACCTTGTTGACGATGAATGTGTCATCGCCGTCGCCGCCGACAGCCGCTTCAAAGCCCATGGCCTGAAGATCGAGCGCGCCGCCGAAGCTGAAGTCCTTTGACCCATCCAGGCTGTCATCAATGGTCAGGACGTCAAAACCGCTGCCGCCGGAAATCTTGCTGAAATCATCCAATTCATCGGCCGAGATCACATCGTCTCCGGCCCCGCCATCCATGGTATCGACGCCTTCGCCGCCGATCAGTTGGTCATTGCCCTTGCCGCCGACAAGCTTGTCATTGCCCTCGCCGCCGATCAGCAGGTCGCCGCCATCGCCGCCGGTAAGCGTATCGTTACCCTTGTCACCCGACATGATGACGCCGTTGACATCGTTCTTGGCGGTCACAACATCATTTCCGTCATTGCCGAAAAACGCCTCGGCGTTGACATCGTGCAGATCGATCTTCACGCCTGCGGCCGAATTGACCTTGATGACGTCATAACCTGCGCCGGCATCGATATGGCCCTTGCCGCCGTTCAGCGTCATGTCTTGGGCATCGATATAGAGCACGTCATTGCCG
>JBGSIT010000083.1:0-34502 GCA_041742335.1 Rhizobiaceae bacterium | reverse complement strand
GACTCCAAGCGAATTTGCCGACACCTTCGCAACGCGCCGGGCTTTGGCGCTGCGCAATGTGGATAACTCCGCACCAAAGCCCGTCACATCAAACGCCGGAAACGAACTCAAAACTGGATAAAACTTGGGGGCAAGGTCACTACCTGTGCCATGTCAGCCTTAAAGTTGGCAGGCAGGATCGCGCCCCGGCCCAAGCGTTTCGGCCGTCTGGTTCGCAGCGCCGATTGGATGTCTTTACAAGAATTCTACCGGAATTCCAGCATCTGAACGCGACATCGGCAATCAAAAACGCTTCCGGATGCTGAAATCTGTGTGATCGGGAGAAATTTCGGCTCCTAAAACAAGAAACGGGCAGGAATGACCTTCGCGGTCAAGCCTGCCCGTCGTTCGTGCAACCTGGTCGTCAGGCGGGAGAGGACCCTCGCTTGAACAGCTTTTTCAGATTGTCGATCAGTTCGATCTTGGCGCCGTTGCGGCGCATGATGTAGCCCTGCTGGATAATGGAAAGCGTATTGTTCCAAGCCCAGTAGATGACCAGACCGGCCGGGAAGCTTCCCAGCATGAAGGTGAAGATCACCGGCATCCAGGTAAACATCATCGCCTGCGTCGGATCGGGCGGGGTCGGGTTCATGCGCATCTGCAGGAACATCGTCACACCCATGATCAGCGGCCAGATACCCAGCATCAAGAGTGTCGGCGGCGTATAGGGCAAAAGACCGAAGAGGGTGAAGATGTTGGTGGGATCGGGCGCTGAAAGATCATGAATCCAGCCGAAGAACGGCGCATGGCGCATTTCGATGGTGATGTAGATGACCTTGTAGAGCGCGAAGAACACCGGGATCTGCAGGAAGATCGGCCAGCAACCGGCCAGCGGATTGATTTTCTCCTGCTTGTACAGCTCCATCATCGCCGTCTGCAGACCCATCCGGTCGTCGGTGAATTTGGCCTTCAGCTCTTCCATTTTCGGCTGAACCATCTTCATCTTCGCCATGGAAGCATATTGACGGTTTGCAATCGGGAAGAACAACAGCTTGACGACGACGGTGGTTCCGAGAATCGCCAGGCCGAAATTGCCAAAATACCGGTTGAGGAAATCCATCAGCGAGAACATCGGCTTGGTCAGGAACTTGAACCAGCCCCAGTCAATCAACCGGTTGAACTCGGGAATCTTGTCCTTGGCCTCATAGGCATCGATGACAGGAACTTCCTTGGCGCCGGCAAAGACCAGCGAATGGTATTCCTGCGAACCGCCAGCGGCAATCTTGTCTTCAGCCTGCAGGAATGTCGCCTCGTAAAGGTGCTCCTGGGTCGTGCTTGTGCGGAACTGGAATTCGGTCGTGAATTTGTGGCCCTGCGTCGGAACGATGGCCGCAGCCCAATATTTGTCGGTAATACCGAACCAGCCGGCATCATTGTCGGGATATTTGGCGGCTTCGCTTTCAATGGCGGAATACTTTGATTCCTTCAGGCTGCCGCCCAAAACTCCGACAAAGCCTTCGTGCAGAACATAGGCTGAAGCCACCGACGGCTTGTTCTTTCGCGTCACGCGGCCATAAGGCGAAACCGACACATCCTGTCCTGAGGCATTGGTCACCTTGTCGGTGACGTCAAACATGTATTTGCCGTCAATCTTGAAGGTTCGCGTAAATGTCACGCCGACAGGATTGGTATAAGTAAGCACCAGCGGGCTTTCGGGAGTCAGCTTGTCGCCGCTCTGGACAGTCCAGACAGTTGTCGCGACCGGAAAGGGTGAAGCCTCGTTGCCGCCCAGAAAGCCGAGTTCGACAAAGTAGCCGTCCTTGGTATTGGCCGGGTTGAGCAGCGCAATGGTCGGGCTGTTCTTGTCGATCGTCTCGCGATAGCCCTTCAGCTTGACATCATCAATGCGCGCGCCGGTCAGGTTGATCGAACCCGACAGCGAAGGCGTATCAATCAGGATGCGCGGCGATTTCTTCAGCGCGTCCTGCCGATCCAGCACCGTGCCGGCCGTGTCGACAGTGCCAGGCACACTGAGATCGGAAGCTGCGGGCGTCGCCGCATCGCCTGCAGCCGAAGTCTGGGCATCGCCGGTCGCAGGCGTCTTGGATGCCGCCTGCTGCTTCTTCAGTTCGGCCTGGCGGGCATCCTCGATCTTTTGCTGCTCATTGAGCTTTGGCGTCATATAGAAGAATTGCCAGCCAAAAACCACGATGACTGAAAGGGCGATCGCCACGAAATAATTGCGGGTGTTTTCCATCATTCTTTCCTGGAACCGGCCGGGTTTTGGCCACTTGTTTTATGCCTTGCGGAAATCCGTCCGTTCAGCGCCGCCTGCAATTGCGCAAAAGGCGCTTTCAACGTGTCCCGCCGCGCGACAATCACATAGTCGTGACCGTCCAGCATTGCAAATTGCCCGGAAAGACGGACTGCTTCGCGCAAACGGCGACGCATCCGGTTTCTCGCCACGGCATTTCCCTGCTTTTTGGTCACCGTGAAGCCGACACGCGGCCTGCTTTCCGGCGCCTTCCGGTCGAGAACCTCAAGGAGGAAATAGGGCCCCTTGCGCCTCTCGCCTTCACGCACGGCAAGAAACTGCGGCCGGCTTTTCAGCCGCCCGGCAGTTTTTTCGGGCTTTTCAACAGTCATTTGCCCATGGATTTTCTCAACGGGCAAGGCCGGCCTCAAGCTGACAGGCGCTTGCGCCCACGTGCACGACGGGCAACGAGGACCTTGCGGCCGCCCTTTGTGGCCATGCGGGAACGGAACCCGTGGCGGCGCTTGCGAACAAGCTTGGATGGTTGGTAGGTACGCTTCGTAGACATTTATTTTAATACCGCGGTGTGCGGCCCTTCTTGATTTTGCAGAGACTGCAAGGAGTGTTTTCTTATTCGCCCGGGCATGCATCGGCAGCGATTGCAAAGCCGAAGCCCAAACGTGGGCGGCTTATAGGGTGAAAACGGAGCAAAAGTCAATTGCCGGAGCCCCGCTTTGACCTTGTGAAGAGAGCGCCATACCAAGCATCGCGCCGATTATCGCTCCCGCCTCTTCCGGCAGGCTGATTTGTCGCGGAATGACAGGGGCTTGGGCGGGCCGGCATCGCCGCGCCAGGTTCCTGCCGGCGGTTGGTTTTCTCGCGGGATTGTCATAAGGTAGCCCATCATTCGGTGGATGAAGGATAAACCGGATTGATTTGAACCCGAAAGCGGGCTGCGGCTCCGTGGAACAAAACCAAAATGCTGGACGAAGACGAAACAGGTCAACAATCCCGCGATCCGCCAGCCATGGCGGGGTTTTTTGGCGGCCTGTCGGGCAAGATCCTGTTTTTGACGATCATTTTCGTGATGCTGGCCGAGGTGCTGATCTTCGTGCCTTCGGTGGCCAATATGCGGCTGGCCTGGCTGCGCGACCGACTCAACACCGCCGCCGTTGCCAGCATCGTCATTGACGGGCTGCCAAAGCTTGAACTGCCGCGCTCCGTGCAGGATGACATGTTGATGGCGACCGGCACCAAGGCGATTGTGCTGCACAAGCCGGATATGACGCGGATGATCGTGATTTCGGAAATGCCGCCGATGGTCAACGCCACCTTCAATCTCGCCGAGACCGGAACATTGGCCGCGATTCGCGACGCCTTCGAAGAATTGCTGTGGGGCGGCGGGCGAATCCTTTCCGTTACCGGCCCGATTGGCGACAGCGACATGACCATCGAGGTGGTCATGGAAGACGCCAGTCTGGCCTCCGCCATGCTGGCCTATGCGCGCAACATCTTCCTGATTTCGATAGTCATCGCGCTGATTACCGCGACGCTGATTTTCCTGGCCATCAACCGCATCCTTATTCGCCCGATCAGGCGCATGACGAAAAGCATGCAGGATTTCGCCACCGACCCTGACAATCCGGCCAATATCATGCAGGCTCAAGCGGGCCATGATGAACTGGCCATTGCCGGCCAGCATCTTGCCTCCATGCAGAGCCAGTTGCAAAAAACCTTGCGCCAGCAAAAGAACCTGGCCGATCTCGGCCTTGCCGTCTCCAAGATCAACCACGACATGCGCAATATCCTGTCATCCGCGCAATTGTTGTCGGACCGGCTGGCCGATATCGACGATCCGATGGTCAAGGGGTTTGCACCCAAGCTGCTGCGCACGCTGGATCGCGCCATTGGCTATACAAGCGAGGTCCTGGCCTATGGCCGGGCCAGCGAGGCAGAGCCGAGGCGCTGCCTGCACCCGCTCAGCACCATTGCAGAAGACGTGGCCGATATATTGGGGCTTGGCCGCGAGACCGACATCGAACTGTCCATTCAAATTTCAAGCGACCTGGAAATCGATGCTGATCCCGAACAGCTGTTCCGCGTCATCTACAATATATGCCGCAATGCGATGCAGGCATTGGCCCAGGAAAGAACGGGCGGCGATAAAAACGAGGAATCACAATGCCGGATTGTGCTCTCGGCCCATCGCTCCGGCAGCGTCGTGACGGTCTCCATCGACGACAACGGCCCCGGCATGCCCAAGACGGCGCGGGAAAACCTGTTCAGGCCCTTCCAGGGCTCCGCCCGTTCAGGGGGCACCGGTCTCGGCCTTGCCATAGCGCGCGAACTGGTGCTGGCCCATGGCGGCACAATCGCGCTGGTGGAAAAGGCCAGCCGAGGCACCTTGTTCCGCTTCGAAATCCCCGACCGCCCTGTTTCCATTTCCGCCGCGCGCAACCATTCCCGCAATTGAACAACACGCCGCCGCCAACTGAAGCTTTCCTCGCCGACCGGGCGCTTTTTTTCCGATTTGCCCTTGCTTTCCCCCGTGCAACGATTTAGGAGATCGCCTCGCAGGCAGCAACGCGCTACTGCACGGCATGCACCCGTAGCTCAGCTGGATAGAGCACCAGACTACGAATCTGGGGGTCGGGCGTTCGAATCGCTCCGGGTGCGCCATTATTTCAATGACTTTGCTTTAGATCTCTGCATAGCGCCGACTTTTAATTCTCTTTGGGGTAACGCTCAGGGTAACGGGAGCGGAACAAAGGCGCGTGATGAATAGCGATGTGGTTTATCTCACCAACTCCGCTCAAATTGAGAATTCACTGCTCTAAAACAACAACAACTGCCGCACATAGGCTTTTTTGGCGGATGTCACATGCGCAGGTTTACGGGGCACTGATCCGCTACCCATTGGACCGGGCAATAAGCGTATGCTTATTGTCAATAGCTGACTTGCATCACCTCAAGGTCGAAATGTCGGAGACATTACTTGCCAATCCCGTGGCTGAGAGGTGGCGGCCGCAATTCGGCCATGCGGCTAGGCATGATTGTAACTGCGCCCGGTGCGAGCAATAAATTGAAGGCACCGTGCTGTTGGTGCAAAATACCTGCATGAAATTCTGTTCTTAAGTGACCGTGCCAGAGGGCAATGCGCCTTTCGGCGGCGCAACCGTTACGCCGCGTCTCTTTACCGTCCAAATATAGGTTGGGCCGACGCTGCCTGAGAACAGGCCGGAATAGGGAAGTTGCCCCTCTACAAGCCATAACCATGGCCATGGCGGTTGAACTTTATTGGGAAGAGCCAATACGCTGGAACCAAATAGGGCAACAACTTTGCCAACGTCCAGGCGGCAGCGGACCTTTCGGCCGTCCAGCCGGAACCGGAGGAGAAAGGCGCCGAAAAACGGTTTCCCGCCTCGTGTGTCAGTCGGATAATCGGGGTTACTTACCCCAATTCTTGTTTATCCCGGCTGAGTGGGAAAACACCCTGTGTCCAACTTTTTCAAGGGAGGGCATTGAAGGATAATCCATGATCATCAGTCCACCATCCACGACAAGTGTCTGGCCTGTGATGAAAGAGGATTCTCCGGAGGCCAGGAACGCTGCCGTTGCAGCTATTTCCTCCGGGGTTCCCATCCGGTTCAGTAGTGACGGCGGTAAATCCCAGTTCCCGCCATCATTGCCTGCAGCTGCTGCAGTTTGTTCCTGACTAGTTTCGATCCAACCGGGGCTGATCGCGTTCACACGAATACCGTAGGGCGCCGCTTCGGCAGCAAACGATCTCGTCATCCCGTCAACACCCGTTTTCGCGACGCCATATAGGCCCCAGTTTCCATGGAATGTGGCGGTGGACGAGATATTTATGATCGTGCTTCCGGCATTTTTCGCCAGATAAGGTAGAGCGTGTGCGCTGACAAAATAGGTAGAATCCAGGTTCATCTTGCGGAACAATTCCCATCGCGCCCCAGGTGGATCCTCGGGTTCGATTCCGCACAGCTGACTGCCGACCCCCGCATTGTTGACAACAATATCCAGCCGGCCAAATCGCTTGATCACCTCCTCAATCATGGCTATTACAATGCCGTCATCCGATATGTCGGCCTTGAGGAAGAAACTTTTGCCGTCGGCCTCAGCAATTTCCTCGACGACCTTCGCGCCGCGCTCCTCATTGCGGGCAACGATCACGACCAAAGCGCCTTCTGAAGCAAACCGCTTGGCAATCCCTCTTCCTATCCCGGAATTGCCGCCGGTAACAATCGCGACTTTCTCAGCAAATCTCACTGTGTTGCTCCTCTCTGCCGTGTTGTTATGTACCTGGATCGACTGTCATATGGAAAATCTTCAGTGTTTCATGCTGCCGCCATTCGCCGCAGAACCCTTTTTCCAGAAAGAAACAATCACCAGGCCCAAAGCGCTCTTCAAATCCGTCATTGCTCAGCAGTGACATCGAACCCTCGATCACGAAGACGATCTCGTTAAGAGGGTAGTCGGCTACTTTTTCGGCATAGGCTGTTGCTTCCCATACGCCTGCTCGCACGTTTACAGGTGCATTGATAACCGCGTCGAAAGCGCGAAAGAAGCGTTCTTTCGGAGCCGTATTGGATGCAGCGGAACCCACCAGCGACAAATCGGTCCATGCTGACATGCCATAGACCGGGTGACCATTTG
The DNA here is from genome assembly GCA_041742335.1 of Rhizobiaceae bacterium. GTDB lineage: Bacteria > Pseudomonadota > Alphaproteobacteria > Rhizobiales > Rhizobiaceae > Rhizobium_E. Next base: position 27,595 of record JBGSIT010000083.1, on the reverse strand, counting down.
CATTCAGGCGTGTTATGCCTTTGATCGCCATTTCATCAACCTTTTGTTTATAGCCGCATGCGCGCAGAGCGCCTAGTGAGGGATGAGACATCCATGGGCGTGATCTTATCCTCTCCATCAAGATTCTGTAAGATGGCCGGAGATGTCAGAGGAAAAACTATTGAGCCTGGCAAGGTGGAGATATTGTTTTGGAAGATGACTCAACGTAGCCCCTTTCGCTATTTCAAAACCAGTCCCGAAATCATCCGCCTGGCGGTAATGATGTATATCCGCTTTCCGCTGTCACTACGAAATTTCGAAGACCTGCTCCAGGAGCGGGGCATTGAGATCAGCCACGAGACAGCCAGATTTTGGTGGAACCCGTCCGGACCCATTTTTGCTGCCGAGATCAGAAAGAACCGAGTCCGGAAACTGAACGCCTTGTCCCATTGGCAGTGGCATCTGGACGAAGTTATCATCAAGATTAGTGACGAGACGCACTACGTATGACGGGCTTTTGATTACGAAGGCAAGGTCCTCTCCAAGCCTACGCCAGCAAAATCTTGGATCACTCAGGGTAGATCAATTCGCGATGAAATTAACGTGATCAGCAAAAGTCTGGCTGCGTTAATCTCCCTCGAGGGCAGCCCCGTAGATGGGTCATTGGTTCCAAACGGAGCCTTGTCAACCCAAGGAGTTTAAAATGTACTTCGCAAAATACCTCGCAGCAGGAATCATCGCCGCCTCCATGGCATTGCCCGCCAAGGCTGCCGACATCGTCGACACCGCAATCGAAGCGGGTTCGTTCAAGACGCTGGTTGCCGCGGTTCAGGCAGCCGATCTTGTTGACACGCTCAAGGGTGATGGCCCATTCACTGTATTTGCCCCTACCGACGAGGCATTCGCTGCATTGCCGGCTGGAACTGTCGATGATCTGTTGAAGCCTGAAAACAAGGACAAGCTCGTCGCCGTCCTCACCTATCATGTCGTAGCGGGAAAAGTGATGTCTACCGATCTGTCAGACGACATGATGGCCAAGACTGTTCAGGGCGGTGAAATCAAGGTCGATCTCGATAACGGCGTCATGGTCGACAACGCGACCGTCGTGACAGCCGATATCGCTGCCGACAATGGCGTCATCCACGTGATCGACAAGGTGATGCTGCCTGCGATGTAGGCGCTCTGACGTGCAACAGATGCCGGTCGTCGGAAGACGGCCGGCTTTTGATAAACTGCTTTCCTCATCTGCCAACATCAAAGATTGCGCTCGTGAAAATCAATGGCGAGACTCACTACTTGTGTCGGGCTATTGATCACGAAGGCGAGATCCTGGAATCCTACGTCACCAAACGCCTAGATCGCAAAGTGGCATTGAAATTCCTTAGAAAATCAATGAAACACTTTGGCAATCCGGAAATCATCGTAACGGATAAACCGAGATCATTTGGCACTGCGATGAAAATTATAGGCAATGCCGATCGACATGAAACGGGGCGCTGGTTCAACAATAGGGCGGAGAATTCGCACCTGCCGTTCCGTCAACGAGCACGGCCGTGGTGGGCTTTCGGCAAATGCGAATTTTTCAGAAATACAAGTCGGTCCATTCGTCTGCCCATAGCCATTTTTATCAAGACCGCCGTCTCCTCAACCGAGAAAACTTCAAAATCAAACGCGCAATGGTCTGGGACGAAAGGCGCCAGTTCGCGATCTAAATGGGGTTGCCAGCGGCCTTAATTCGGCCTACCCCGGCTAATCTGATGATACCGAGATAATTCACTGCCGCTGAAGTCGCAGCAGCGACTTACCCGCACCCAAAGCTTGATACATCAAGCTGCTAACTCCGGGTTCAGTGGATACAAAGGTGGGATCGCATCCACATGTTTACTTACCACCCTGTTTCAAAAATCCAAGTCAGTTTGTCTCAGTGTTGTTGTTGGCAACTGTGAATATTGATCGTTGGCAAGCATAATCAAGACGATATCAATCTCTGCAGACAACCCGGCCAGGGAACCGGCAGTTGCAATGGCTAGTTCACCGAACAATTCGTATGTCATGCCGCTTTCCCGTTGCTTTCACCAATGCCGGAAATCGCCTGGATGAGGCTGTCTTCGTTCACTTCTGCAGAACTGAATTCCCGCATGATGCGCCCGCTGTACATGGCGATGATCCGGTCGGACACATGCAGGACTTCCGGCATCTCCGAAGAGACAACGATGATAGCATAGCCTTGGGAAGCCAAATCGCGGATGAGATTGTGGATCTCCGATTTCGATCCGACGTCGATCCCGCGCGTCGGTTCGTCGACGATAAGAACCTTCGGTCGCATCGAAAGCCACTTGGCGATCACGATCTTTTGCTGGTTGCCGCCGGACAGATTGCCGACCATTTGCTTCCAGCTTGGGGTCTTGATTTCCAGCTTGTCACGATACTGATCGAATATCGCAATCTCAGCGCCATCGGAAACAAAAGGACCCGCCGTGAGATCGCCGACTTGGGGCAACGTCATATTGTCCCGGCAGTTCATGCCAAGAACAAGTCCTTGTTCTTTCCGGTCTTCCGGGACCAGCGAGATTCCGTTTTTGATGGCGTCAACAGGAGAATCTATTTTGACTTCCTGGCCATCCAGCAGGATCTTGCCAGCAGTGGGCGTTCTTAAGCCAAACAGGGTTTCTGCGATCTCAGTGCGGCCAGCGCCGATCAGCCCATAGAAGCCGACCACTTCGCCGCTATGCACCTTGAAATTGACATTGTCATACAGCTTGCCGCAGGAGAGACCACGGACTTCCAGGGCAACTCCGCCGAATTCAGTGCTCTTGACGTTGCGTGTCAAGTCGAGCTTGCGTCCGATCATCAACTGCGTGACTTCCTCCTCCGAAGTCTCCGCCGTCTGAAGCGTGCCGCGATATTGCCCGTCGCGCAGAACGGAAATGCGATCGGTTATGCGGAATATCTCTTCCATTCGATGTGAAATGTAAATTATGCCCACGCCGTGTGATTTAAGATCGTCGATCACCTCGAAAAGCACACTCTTTTCAGCGTCCGTCAGCGAGGCGGTCGGCTCGTCGAATATGACGGCCTTGGCCTCGTGGGTCAGAGCGCGGGCGATTTCCACCATTTGCTGATTGGCAATTGAAAGATCACCAACCTTGGTCTTAGCGCCAAAGCGGACGTTCAATCGCTGCAGGATGGCCTCGGTGCGCGCGTAGAGTTGGTCCCATTGCACGAGCCCGAAGCGATTGCGAGGCAGTTCGCCGAGGTAGATGTTCTCTGCGACTGAAAGTTCCTTTGCCAAGCTGAGTTCCTGGTGAATGAAGACGATACCTTTATGCTTGGCCCCCAACGGCGAGGCCATGACCACCGGTTTTTCGTTGACGAAGACCCGACCCTCATTCGGCTGATAGATGCCTCCTAGCACCTTCATCAGCGTTGATTTGCCGGCGCCGTTCTCACCCATCAGCGCATGCACTTCTCCGGTCATCACAGAAAAGGATACGCCATCAAGCGCGCGGACCCCGGGGAAAGTCTTGACTATGTTTTCCAGCCGAAGCGCGGGTGCCTGAATATTCATGCTTTCAACTCCCCTTTGGCTTTCACATTCAACTGCCGATCCAGAAAAAGGACGGCGATCAGGATCAGACCGATCACGAGATTGACGGTCTCTGTTCCGGCACCAATATACCCCAACCCCTTACGTAGCAGCTGGATCGCGATGACACCGCCGAGCGTCGAGAAGATCGAGCCAGCACCGCCGGTCAGTTTGGTGCCGCCGAGCACGACCGCCGTAATGGCCCAAAGTTCGAAGAGCTCACCGTCATTTGGATTGACCGAGCCGCTTTCCGAATAGAAAACGGCTGCCGAAAGCGATGCCAAGAAGCCGATAAGCACGAAATTTATCATCATATGCGGCCCCACACGGATACCCGCATTCACCGCCGCCTCACGATTGTCGCCGATTGCGTATGCGTTGCGCCCATGCACAGTCTTGTTCATCAGGAACCAGAGCGTGGCTGCCACTCCCAGCAAAAACCAAGTCGCCGTGTGTAAACCGAGAAATTGCGCTTCGGCAAAATCGACCAGCGTCCAGTTGAGGTTCGACGTTGGCTGTTCTCCGTTATACATGAAAACTAGCCCCCGGAATCCGAGCATCGAACCCAGCGTCACGATGAAGGCGTCAACACCGGTTTTCCAAACGATAAATCCATTCAGCGCTCCCAGCAAGGCGCCTGTTAGAAGTGCCAGCGTCCAGGATATGGGAATGACCCAGTCCCCGATGCTGGCGAAGGCAGGCCACGTCATGCTGTTGAGCAATACGATTGCCGACAAGGCATAAGTTGCGCCGACGCTCAAGTCGATATTGCCATTGATCATAATGATTGTCATGCCAAGCGCGATAATTCCGATCGGAGCAGACTGCTTGAACAAAAGCAGCATGTTGTCGAAATCCATGAAAGCGCCTTCTGACAAAGACAGATATTTTCCCGCTATGGAAAAGAAAACAAGTTCAAAGACAATAAATCCCCAGATGGCACCCTGTTTCAGCAGGCGGGATTTTGTTTCGTTCTGCATCATTCCGCCCTCACGCAATGGGTGACAGGAGCCGGCCGCGCTTGGCCGAGATATCCAGCCAGACAGCCAGGATGATTATGATCCAGGTTACAACATATTGGACATAGAACTGCAGCCCGACCAGAAGCAGCCCGTTCTGAATAAAGCCCAGGATCAGCACCCCGATAATGGTCTTGAAAATAGTCCCTGAGCCGCCAAGCAGGGATGCTCCGCCTAATATAACGGCGGCGAGCACTTCCAGCTCCAGCCCCTGGCCAACCGTATTCTGGCTGCCCAGGCTACGGCTGGCCTGAATCAGGCCGGCAGTTGCTACGCAGAAAGACGAAAGCAGATAGCAGGCAAAGACAACCCTGGGCCTGCGTATGCCCGAAAATGTTGCTGCAACCCCGTTGCCGCCGACCGCATAGACCTTTCGCCCAAAGGGTGTCTTGGCAAGCACAATGCCGAGCAGGGCCGCAAGGAGTCCAAAGATGAGAATCGGAACGGGGATGCCTAGCGCATCTCCCTGTCCAAAGACGCTGAACCAGGTCCCGCCCTTGTCAGCGATGTCCATGTTCTTGCCGCCTGAATAGGTCAGCGTCAGCCCGTGGATTGCCGACAGCATGCCAAGTGTGACGATCAGCGAATTGAGCTTCAGGTATCCAACGAGGAAACCTATGAATGCACCGAGACACATTGTCATTGCGAACATGGCCGGAATGGCAAGCGCGGGACCGATCTTGTCGTGCAGGTCGAGTATGACAATCGTCGAGAACGACATCATCGAACCCACCGACAGGTCGAGATTGCCGCTGATCACCACAAAGGTTACGCCAAGCGCCATGACACCCAGTATGGCGGAGGAGCGGACCACACCCATGATATTTTCTGGAGAGACAAAGCGTTCATTGGCGATCGTGAAACCGATCATGAAGACGATGAATGCAACAATTATGCCCTGCTTGGCGAGAAAACTCCCAATATCGGTTCTGGATAAACCTGCCATGTCTTCCTCCATGTAAAATGAATGCATGCACGTCAATCATCGGCAATCATGTCAAGAAAAGCCCCGCCTCAATCACAATCAGACCAGCGTCATGCCGCCGTCGATCATGACTATCTGACCCGTCATATAATCACTGTCTGGAGATGCCAAAAAAGTCGTCGTGCCGGTGATGTCCCCCGGAGTTGCCACCCGGCCCTTGAGAATTTCTGCCGCAAACGCCTCCATTGCCTGCCCCGGTCGTTCTGCCGCGCCAATGCTCATCAAGTCCTTATCGACCTGTTCCCACATTTCAGTTGCCACGACTCCAGGCGCAAAGCCGGTGACCGAAATATTGTGTTTGGCGAGATCCCTCGCGCCCGATTGCGTCAACGAGACGACCGCCCATTTGCTGGCACAATACGGAGCGACATTATCAAAACCCTGGCGACTGGCAATCGACGCGGTATTGACGATCTTGCCGCCTTTGCCCTGCGCGATCATCTGACGGGCCGCCTCTTGGATGCCGATCAGGCAACCCAACCCATTGACACCCATGATGAAGTTCCAGTTCTCATCAGTCACGTCGAGGAAATTCATCGGCTTGTTGACGCCGGCATTGTTGAACTTGACATCGAGCTTGCCGAAGACATCCACCGTATGCGCGATCATAGCACGCACCTGGGAGCGTTTGGTGACATCCACCGTCGCGTGAGTGACTTTGCCACCGGCTGCTTTGGCGCGGTCGACGTTCTGTTCTGCAACCATCGCTACTTTGGCAGAATCGATATCGGCAAAGCAAACATCTGCACCTTCGTCTAACAAAGCCTCGCCGATGGCGCGGCCAATGCCCTGCGCTGCACCGGTTACGATGCAGGACCGACCAGAAACTCGACCCATGGTCTCCCCCTAAAAAATGTATTTCGCGACTGTTCTTTCGGGTGCGACTTTTGCTGCCGCACCCGAAGCAGATTCCGGAGGTCTTAAAAGACCGGCTTGGTGTAATCCTTCATATTGTCCTGGGTGATCTTCGGCGTATCGAAATAATTCAGGAACGGCACTTCCTTGCCGTCAAGAACATCGATCGCAGTTTTCAGCGCTGCCTTGGCGTCGTCAACAGGCGACTGGTAAATCGAACCCCAATAGTCACCCTTTTCCATTGCTTCATACCCAACGGCGAAGTTTGTAGCACCGACAAAGATGATGCCTTCACGTCCTGCTGCCTTTGCCGCATTCAATGCACCAACGCCCATGTTGTCATCACCGGCATAGACGCCATCGATTTTGTCATATTTGACGAGGAAAGCTTCCATGACCTTTTGTGATTTTTCGCGGTTCCAGTCACCAGGCTGCGTTTCGACCACTTTGACATCCGGGCAAACTTCGGGAAGGCGATCATCGAAACCCTTCTGACGTTCGATCGCCGTGGTATAGCCTGGCTGACCGGAAATCTGGACTACCTGCGCGGTCGTTTCGATACCCATGGCTTTGAATTTGTCACACATGATTTCGGCCGAACGTAAGCCCTGGGTGATGTTGTCCGGACCAGAGAAGGACTTGACGAATTCGAAGCCGGCTTCAGCAATGTTGGAGTTGGTCACGATGACGGGAATGCCGGCATTCTTGGCTTTGCGAACTGCCGGTATGACGGCTTCGCCATTTGTCGGCCAGATGATGATGGCATCGACCTTCTGCTGAATCAGATCCTCGATCTGGGCAATTTGACGAGCAACGTCGCCGCCAGCATCGAGCACAACAGCTTCGACGTCAGCGTTTGCGGATGCTGCCTCTTTAAAAGCCTTGTCGTAGGTCGTTTGGTAGCTATCGACACCAACATTGTTCTGAGTGATGCCAATCTTGTATTTGGCCGCAGAAGCCGAACTGGCCAATGACAGGCCTACAATAGCCGTCGAAACTGCAAGAATTGTACGAAGTTTCATTTGGGTTCCTCCCGAATTGAAGCTCTTATTGAGATATTTGTCCCGCATTCCGGCTATCGAATAAGCACCACGGCCAGAAGCGGGCTCCAACCCGCAATTTGCGAAACACCTGATCAAAGTGCCATTTCCCTCCTGCGAGGGTAGTCCAATTTTTATCCATATTGAATTTTTTAATGTCCATTTTGGATATTTTATGGATATTCTGAGATCTCAAAAATGAACATTCTTTAGGAGGACGCAGTGAATAAGATTAAAAAGCAGTCCGGTGCCGATCATCAATATCTTATTTCAGATGACAACGACGCAAGGACGGGAGCGAGAATGATGCTTGCGATCAACCAGGCAGTATCAGATGCGGGAAAACCGCTTGTCTCGCGCATCGAGAATACCGCGCTCCTCAATGTTGTGGCATTTCTCGAGGAGTTCGGAGAGGAACTCGAGGATGCGATCGATATTTTTGAGCCGAACCCCTCTTTCCGCATGGCGTTGCACCTCATTCGAAGCCACCTCGAAGCGAAGATCGTCACACCGACCTCACTCATTGGCGCATCGGGTGTTCCCTATGCCACGGCTACGCGACGGGTCAAGGAAATGATCGAGAACGGCCTGATTGATCAACGCTCGCGCACCCGTAGCGGCAAGACATTTTCAATGCATCCCAGTGAGAAACTGCTTGAGTCATGGATGCAACTGACCGGGCGACTTCAGCGGTTGGCAGAAAACCGGTTCGGCAAAACAAACCCCGGCTCCAAAAATCGCGAATACTATTATGGCGGGTCATATATGTCGGCGCAGTCCATTCCGCCACTGCAGGTCTTGCAGGAACCACTGAGAGTTCCGGGGGGGTTGCGTGTTCTGGTGCATGGCGACCCGACCTTCATGGTGATGAGCAATCTGAAACGGCAATTCGAGCAGGTCATTGGTACCGAAATTCATCAGCGAGCATTCTCGATAGACAGACTCCATCAGGAGGCGTTGAAAAACGCTGAACGCAAATCTAGCCGTTACGACATAGTCGCCGTTGACTTGCCTTGGATTGGTGAATTTGTGGAAAAGGGTGTCCTGATGCCTCTGGATGAGGCCCTCGACATTGCCCGGCTTGATCCAGCGGATTTCCACACCGCAGGTTGGAAAGCCGCCCATTGGGGCGGTCGGCCTTTTGGTGTTCCCGCTCAGACCACGCCCGAGCTCCTTTTCTTTCGCAAGGACTTGTTTGCCGAGGCAGGTCTCGAGGCGCCTGCAACCACGGTTGATATCATCAAGGCCGCGCGCAAATTGCATGACCCGACGCACGGTTTTTATGGCATCGCATGGAACGCCGCACGAGGCACTGCCCTTGGCCACACATTTCTGATGACGCTCGCTGATTTCGGGCAGCCGGTCATAGATTTGCAAGCAGCGGCCGGCGGCTTCATGACTGACCAATTGGATCAAGGCACTCACCGTCCCATCATAGACTGTGAAGCAGGCATGGCGGCAGCCGAATATCTCATGGAACTACTGAAATACTCGCCTCCCTACATCCTTTCGATGTCTTGGTATGAGCGTATCCGGCCCTTTGCCGCGGGTGATGTTGCAATGGCCTATGGTTATACGCTGCTGGCACCTTATTTTGAACTCAACCCGACCTCGCCCGCTCATGGACAGACAGGCTACCTGCCGCATCCGGCTGGCCCCCGCGCCTCGCCTGTAGCCCCGGTTGGTGGCTATGTATTGGGCATTCCGCGAAATCTTGCGCCGGATCGTGTCGAAGCAGCAGCTGAGGCATTGATCGTGTTTACATCGCCGGAAGCGCAAAAACTTTACATCCAGAATGGCAGCAGAACCAACCCTCGATATTCGGTCGGCTCGGACCCGGAAGTCCGGCGGACTTCATCGATATTCGAAGCAGTCGACGGGATGTCGTGGCGAGATGAACTACAATTCTGGCCCCGACCGCCGATCCCGGAAATCGGCAAGATTTTCCAGATCTGCGGCGAAGAATTCCACGACATGCTTCGCGGGACTGTCCCGCCAAAAATCGCATTGCAGAACGCCCAGAGACGGGCAGACCAAGCCATGCGAGAGCAAAGATCAACCTAAGGATGGAGGACAAGATGGATCCCAATCGGCTCAATGGCAAAAACATACTCATTACAGGCGCCGCCCAAGGAATGGGTGCTGCAAACGCAGAGTATTTCGCTGCCCAAGGTGCAAATGTCTGTATCGGTGATATTAACGTCGACGGAGTCAAAAAGGTCGCAGAGCGCATCAATGCCGCAGGAAACGGCACGGCGGTAGCGGTGAAATTGAATGTGACAAGCCGCCAGGACAATGCAGCAGCCGTGAAGGCCTGCGTTGATGCATTTGGTTCGATCAACATCGCTTTGCTGAATGCCGGCGTCAACAAGCCCCGCATGTTCATGGACATCGACGAAGACAACTGGGACATGATCATGAACATCAATGCCAAAGGCGTGTTGTTAGGCATGCAGGAAGCGGCACGCCAAATGATCGCGCAGGGCCCGATGGAGGATCACCCCTACAAGATTATTCCGGTCGGCTCGATCGTCTCGCGCACTGCGTTTCTGGACGTGATTCCCTATTCTTGTTCCAAATACGCTGTTCTCGCCATGATCATCGGCGGCGCAAAAGCACTGTGGGAGCACAAAATCACTGTCAACGGCTACGGTCCTGGCGTTGTGCGCACGGAACTATGGGAACAGCTGGACAAGGATCTCGTCGAAATAGGCATGTTCAAGGAACAGGGCCAGTCCATGGATCACCTCGCGGCCACGATGATAACAATGAAAAAATACTCTTTTCCGGATGATGTGAAGGGCACCGCTGCGTTCCTTTGCTCTGACGAGAGTGACTACATGACAGGCCAACTCATCATGATCGATGGCGGCATGATCATGCAGTAACAAACTTAGCCCGCCTGCCTTTGTTTTAAAGCCACATCAGAAGGTGTGGCGGTGAGGTTTGCTTTTTTCAAATGACAGGTACCTCAGCCTTGGGAGATTCGACATGAACCGCGCTTTGACACCAAACATCCTGACCCCTCAGGACCTTGAGCCTAATTGGAAATGGGAAGGCCGACTTCCGGCCTGGGGTCATTCATCGGTAGATTTTGAACGCCGCATCGATCACGACCGCCTGCGGCGCTATCGCCTTTCCCGTACGACCGAAGCACTGAAGAAGAGCGACGCTGGTTCCCTTCTGCTCTTCGATGTCAACAACATTCGCTATGTATCCGCCACAAAGATCGGTGAATGGGAACGTGACAAGATGTGCCGGTTCTGCCTGCTGACGGGCGACGACGCCCCTTATGTGTGGGATTTTGGTTCTGCCGCCATACATCACAAGAAATATTCTGACTGGCTGGTGCCAGATCATTGCCGCGCTGGCGTCGTCGGCATGCGCGGCACCATTCCCCCGTCCTTTGGCCTAATGAAGAAATATGCCGAGGAGATTGCCGGCCTGATCCGCGATGCCGGCATGATCGACATGCCCGTTGGTGTGGATTATGCGGAGACTGCGATGTTCTTCGCACTCAAGGAAGCTGGAATCAATGTAATTGACGGACAGCAGATCATGCTGTCGGCCCGCGAGATCAAGAACTGGGACGAAATACAATTGCTGACCCAAGCTGCTTCCATGGTCGATGGAGTCTATCACATGATCTACGAGAAATTGAAGCCCGGCATTCGGGAAAACGATATTGTCGCTCTTTCCAACAAGATGCTTTACGAAATGGGGTCGGATGACGTTGAAGCGATTAATGCGATTTCCGGCGAGCGCTGCAATCCGCATCCGCACAATTTCACTGACCGCCAGTTCCGCCCGGGTGACCAGGCTTTCTTTGACATCCTGCAGAGTTATCAGGGCTATCGCACTTGTTATTACAGGACCTTCAACATCGGTATGTCTACGCCTTCGCAGCGCGACGCCTATGTGAAGGCACGCGAGTGGATCGATGCTTCGATCCAGGCAATCAAGCCCGGCGTGACGACGGATCAAGTCGCCAAGCTTTGGCCAAAGGCCGAAGAATTCGGATTCCCAGACGAGTTGTCGGCCTTCGGTCTCCAGTTCGGACATGGTCTCGGCCTTGCCCTGCACGAACGCCCGATCATCAGCCGCGCGGTAAGCCTCGAAAATCCCATGGAGATCAAGACCGGCATGGTGTTTGCGCTGGAAACCTATTGTCCCGCCACCGACGGCTATTCTGCCGCACGGATTGAGGAAGAAGTTGTCGTGACTGACAAGGGTTGTGAGGTCATCTCGCTGTTCCCGGCTCAGGAGCTTCCAATCGCAAACCGCTACTGATTTTTCCTTGCAGGCCCGGTTGGCACATTCGCCGTCGGGTCGGACCAGCAGACCGGGACCATGAAAATGAATACTTCCAAGAATTCCAGGAACGCCAAGCACAACACCGAGGACTACCTGCGCATGTACCGCCAGATGGTGCGTATCCGCACATTTGAGGACAACGCCAACCAGCTTTACCTTTCTGCCAAGATGCCTGGCCTTACCCACATGTATTCCGGTGAGGAAGCTGTGGCAGTGGGCATCTGCGAGGCGCTGAAGGTTACGGACAAGGTCACCTCAACTCACCGCGGCCACGGTCACTGTGTCGCCAAGGGCGCCAACTTCAAGGAGATGTTTTGCGAACTTCTCGGCAAAGAGGAAGGCTATTGCCGCGGTAAGGGCGGCTCCATGCACATCGCGGATCAGTCCAATGGCAACCTTGGGGCCAACGCCATCGTTGGTGGCTCCATGGGCATTGCCACAGGTGCTGCCTTTACGGCGAAACTGCTCGGCAATAATGACGTTACCGTCTGTTTCTTCGGAGATGGCGCCACAGCTCAGGGCCTGATGTACGAGGTCATGAACATGGCCGCTTTGTGGCACCTGCCGGTCATCTATGCCTGCGAAAACAATGGCTATTCTGAATATACCCGTACAGAAGAGATTGCAGCCGGCTCAATCACCGCTCGCGCAGAAGCCTTTGGAATCGAAGCGCACAAGGTTGATGGACAGGACGTGCTTGCTGTCAATGCACTGTCCAAAGGACTGGTGGAGCGCTGCCGCAAAGGCGAAGGCCCCTTCTTCATCGAGTTGAAGACCTATCGCTATCATGGCCACCATGTTGGCGACATCAACCGCGAATATTACAGGTCAAAAGACGAAGAAAAAGATTGGCGCGAAAACAAGGACCCCATCAAAAATTTTAGTCGCTTCCTGATGCAGGAAGGCATTGCATCGTCTGCGGAATTGGACGCGATGACGACTGAAATCAAGCTCGAGGCGAGCGCTGCTGTCGAATACGCGCTGCTGGCAAAATACCCCGATGCGTCCGAAGTCGACATGCACGTCTTTGCGGCGTGAGGAGAAACAAATGCGTGAGATAACCCTGTCCCAAGCCGTCAACGAAGCAATCGCTGAAGAGATGCGACGCGACGAGACCGTCTTCATCATCGGCGAAGACGTGGCCGAGGCCGGAACGCCTTTCAAAGTGTTGTCCGGATTGGTCGAAGAATTTGGCACCGCTCGAGTGGTGGATACGCCGATTGCAGAACCCGGATTCATGGGGATTGCCGTCGGCGCTGCCATGACCGGAACACGTCCCGTCGTGGATCTGATGTTTGGCGACTTCATCTTTCTGATCATGGACCAACTTTGCAATCAGGCAGCAAAGACGCATTACATGTCTGGCGGAAAATTGAATGTGCCCCTGGTCCTGCGGACCAATCTCGGGGCAACCCGCCGCTCTGCTGCGCAGCACTCCCAGTCCTTGCATGCTCTGGTCGCCCATATTCCAGGCCTAAAGGTTGCCCTGCCCTCATCCGCTTATGAAGCCAAGGGACTGATGAAGACCGCAATCCGCGACAACAACCCGGTCGTCATTTTCGAAGACAAGTTAATGTACCAGGAAAAAGCGCCTGTCCCGGAGGAGGAATATCTGATCCCTTTCGGGCAAGCGAATATAAAGCGCGAAGGCACCGACATTACCCTGATCGCCACGTCATCGATGGTTCAGGTCGCCGAGAAAGCTGCCCAAATCTTGGCCGCCGAGGGTATCAGCGCCGAGGTCATCGACCCGCGCACCATCGTCCCGCTAGATGAGGAAACACTTCTCAACTCTGTCAGGAAAACCGCGCGCGCCATCGTTATCGATGAGGGCCACCAGAGCTACGGCGTCACATCCGAAATTGCTTCCCGGCTGAACGAAAAGGCATTCTACCATCTCGACGCCCCCGTGCTGCGTATGGGCGCGATGGACGTGCCCGTGCCGTTCAGCCCGGCGCTTGAGGATTTGACCGTGCCTACACCGGAAGGTGTTGCCGCCAATGCGCGAAGACTTGTTGCCGGGGAGATGATCCATGCCGCATGATGTTATCATGCCGGCACTCGGCATGGCGCAAGATACTGGCCTAATTGTCTCCTGGCTTAAAAAACCTGGAGATTCCGTCAAGACCGGCGACGCGCTGATGGAAGTGGAGACCGACAAGGCGGTCATGGAAGTTGAGGCGCAAGCCGATGGCTTTCTGACGGGTGTCAAGGCTGCAGCAGGAGATCATGTCCCGGTTGGCCAGGTCGTTGCCATTATTTCTGAAACAGCAGAGGCCCCGACTGCAACTGCAGCCACGCCACAAAAAGTCACTTTTTCGCCGGCTAAAGTGCAGGACGGCCTGCCGGATGGCAAGGAAATCATCATGCCGGCACTTGGCATGGCGCAAGACACCGGGCTGATCGTCGCCTGGCGCAAAAGTCCCGGAGACGCGGTTGCTGCAAGCGATATCCTTTTGGAAGTGGAAACCGACAAATCCGTCATGGAGGTAGAGGCCGGACATGATGGCTATGTTGCGGCCCTGTTGGCAGATGCCCGGCAGGCGGTGCCGGTGGGATTGGCCATTGCTATCATCTCCGCTGTCAAACCGGAGAAGGCCATTTCACGCAGCATGGATCCGCCGCCTATCGTCTCGCCAACCAACGCCAATACGGCCCGGCAAAGCACGGAGTCGGCTCTTGCAGCGCAACCGACCGCCCCATCGGCAACCAAACAAGGTGCACTTTCGTCAAAAACCGGCGGCCGCGTTCTCGCCTCGCCCAAGGCGCGTCGTCTGGCGATGGAGCAGGGACTTGATCTTGCACTCCTTGCCGAACGCGGCGTACCGGAGCCCTACCATGTCTCTGATCTCGCTGCATTAAGAGCACTTGGCCATGCTTCGGCACTACAATCCGAAACGACCGCGCAAGCTGCGGCTTTTCCAACAAATCAAATGCATATTGCTGCCCGCATACCGGCTAGTGGATGCGATGCTTTCATCGCGTGGATGGCCGATGACGGCGACATTCACCTTCAACCTCGCTTGCTCTGGCTGCGTTTTGCGACCGCCGCCCTACGGCTGGCGACTTCACGAGACAACGATTCGCTTGTCGTGGAAATACGGCAAGTTCGCCAGGTTGCCGGTCGCTTCGTGGATGCCGACAGGTCCAGATTGTCCAAACCAGTTGACGACAGGAGTGAGCAAGCGCCCGCCCTTGTCCTGCGTGACCTTACCGCTTCGCCAATCATTTCGACCACCGCAATATTGGCTAACTCTCCACAACTGACCATTGGCCGTGAGCGAGACGATTACTTGATCTCGCTCGACTACCGCGCCGACCAACTCACCGAAACCGCGGGGATTGACCTTGTAACCAGCTTTGCGGATCGCCTGGGCGAGCCACTGCGCCACCTCCTCTGACCGGAGAAGAACTCATGGAACACACCAATCTCTACATCGACGGCCAATGGCGCAACGCCAAAAGCGGCGAACGGTTTGATGTCATCAATCCGGCGACTGAAGAGGTCATCGCCTCGGTTGCGTCAGCTGATATTGCCGACGCGGATGCGGCACTTGATGCTGCTGAGGCCGCTTTCGGCTTGTGGGCGGCGAAGATGCCGCGCGAACGATCGGAAATCCTTCGCAGGGCCTGGGAGCTCATGACCGCGCGTCTGGACGATTTTGCCCGCCTGATCACTTTGGAAAATGGAAAAGCGCATACCGATGCCATGGGCGAGGCTAAATATGCCGCGGAATTCTTCCGCTGGTTTGCCGAGGAAGCAGTCCGCGCCGATGGCCTGCTCACACATGCGCCATCGTCAGGTGCGCGCATCCTTGTCCAGCACAAGCCGGCTGGAATTGCCGTCCTCGTCACGCCGTGGAACTATCCGGCTGCAATGGGCACACGCAAGATTGCGCCCGCGCTTGCCGCAGGTTGCCCGGTTATCGTCAAGCCGGCATCGGAAACACCGCTCACCATGCTGGCGCTGATGCCGCTTCTGGAGGAAGCCGGCGTGCCGAAAGGGCTCGTCAATGTGCTGCCGTCAAAGCACTCTGGCAAACTGGTTGACCATATGCTGCATGATCCGAGGGTGCGTGTTATCTCGTTTACCGGCTCTACTGAAGTCGGACGCAAATTGCTGCATTTGGCAGCAGACCAGGTTTTGAAACCGGCAATGGAACTTGGCGGCAATGCACCACTCATCGTCTTCGAGGATGCAGACATCGACAAGGCCGTCGCCGGCGCCATGCTCGCCAAGATGCGCAACCTCGGAGAAGCCTGCACCGCCGCCAACCGTTTCTATGTGCATGAAGCTATCAGCGAACAATTCTTAACCAAGTTCACCGCTGCAATGGGCGCATTGAAGATGGGCAATGGTCTCCAGCACGGGATCGATGTCGGACCACTGGTCAATGCTGCCACGCGCGACAAGGTTGCTGCTTTTGTGGACGATGCCGTCACCAAGGGGGCGAAAGTCGAACTGGGTGGCACCTTGCCCAATGGAAAGGGTTTTTTCTATCCGCCGACAGTTCTGTCGAATGTGCCGGAAACAGCCGATTGCGTGAATGACGAGATTTTTGGACCGGTCGCTGCCATCCAGTCCTTCACAGACCAGGAAGACGTCATCAACCGCGCCAATAGCACCGAATACGGCTTGGTCGCTTATGTATTCTCTGAGAACTTCAAGCGTGCCATCCAGGTCTGCGAGCGCCTGGAATATGGCATGGTCGGGCTCAATCGCGGACTGGTCTCCGATCCGGCAGCGCCATTCGGAGGCGTCAAGCAATCCGGCCTTGGGCGTGAGGGTGGCCATGAAGGCATGTTGGAATTCATGGAAACGCAGTACATTTCGGCGGAATGGTAGAATGAACACAACAAAATATTTCGCAAGTCCCTCAGTCACCGCCCTGGCCGGTCGGATGGGCATCGACTTGGCTGACATCGCGCGCAAATCGGGACGCACCCATATTGCTCGCGAGGATGTCGAAAATCATTTGAAAGGCGGCGGTGCTCCATCGCCTGTCCAAAATGTGAATATGGATGACTGCCGATATTGGGATGTAGATCATTCGGCTTATGGTCCGGTTTCCGAGGAACCGCTTTCGCGTTTCGCCCGCTTAGCAGCGGAAAACCTTTCGGCAGCCAATCGCACCATACCGCAGGTCACCCATCATGATCGCGCCGACATGCGGGCGGTCGATGCTTTCCGCGCACATCTCAAATCAGAAGCCGCCGCGCGCAACGTCCGTCTCACTGCGTTGGCCTTTTACGTCAAGGCCCTGGCAGTGTGTCTTGGTGAGTTTCCGCGTTTCAATGCTTCACTGACATCTGCTGGAGACACGTTGGTGCTGAAACACTATTGCCATATTGGCATTGCTGTCGACACGCCGCACGGCTTGATGGTTCCCGTCATCCGTGATGTGGACCGAAAGGGGCTTTGGCAGATAGCCAACGACATTGCCGATCTGGCGGGACGGGCACAACAGCGAAAGATCAGGCCCGATGAGATGGGTGGCGCCTCGCTCTCTATCTCCAATCTCGGCGGCATAGGCGGCATTGCATTCACGCCGATTGTCAATCCGCCCGAACTGGCGATTCTCGGCATTACGCGCACCCAGATCGTTCCAGTATGGGAAGAAGAGAGCTGGAAACCTGTGCCAATGACGCCTCTTGACCTGTCTTATGATCATCGTGTCATCAACGGTGCCGATGCAGCGCGATTCATGAACTACCTGACTCGCCTTCTTGCAGATCCGCGTCGCATGATGATTTGACAGGGGACTTCAAACGAAATCTTGGAGGTAAGTGAGTGAAACTGGGACTATGCATCGATTTGACGGACCAGGTAGCATTGGTTACCGGCGCAAGTCCACGGCATAGGTCTGGGCTCGGCGGGACGCTTGTTCTTTACGGGGCGCACATCATTGGCGGTGGAACCCGCATAGAATGCGATCAGCAAAGCGTAACATGGGCTGTCACCAGCTTCTATGTCCGACGGATGTTTTGCAGGAGATGCTTGAGGAAAACTTCCGTTCAAGCCGAGCGCGCAAGCAGGATTTGCAAATGCAGCCGGGTCGAAACCGATGCGACCAGAACTTTGCACTGTTTAGGCATCATGCAAAGACTTCGGGCCTACGGCTTCCAAATCGCCACAGTTGCAGATCAGCTTCCCATAAGGCGGCCATGATCGGTGCCGAGCAGGGGAACACCCGGGTGCTGCGTCATTTCTTCTCGCCGGGAAATGGTCAGCGAAACACCCCTGTGGAAATAGATGTTTTGCGGAAAATTACTGAGTTCGACATGGAACCATTTTGGACCGCGGACATTTCCCTCCCGAAGGCTCGGCAGTGTCAACCGGACATGACGGTAAGGAAAATGCAGCGGTTTTTCCGGTTTCTCGTTGCGGGCAACGAAGCGCCAGGCGAGTTTCTGTCCCGTCCTGTCGAGTTCTTCATTTGCTCGATTTTCCAAACACAATGATTTCGGGGCGCCTGTCAACGGAGATGCGTAGTTTCGCGGGATGATCAGGCGGAATCCTTCTGCTTTTTCAAACCAGCCCCGAAATGATCCGCTTGGCTGAGAAGATGTCCGCTGCCCGCTGTAACTGCGAAATGTCAAGGACCAAAGAGGCATAAAAGCCGGACCACGCCCCGTTGACGGCAATCAAGGCCAGCTTTTAGGAAAATAGATGCCGCCCAAAACCCTTCAAAATGCGGCGCAATAGAATCTGCGAGCGCTTCTGGATGTTAAAAATTCTTCGGTAAACGAGCAGGAAAATTGGCTGCTCGTGGTCTTGCGCTGAGTTTGCTATTGCCCGACCCCCGCCTTCAAATGGGCTCACGTGAGCGATGACGTTTATGCATCATTTCGAAGTGTTACAGCGCGGTGCATTCAATTGAATGCGCTGCGCTCTGAGGAACGGAACTTTTTCCCGCTCAGTGAGTTTAACAGAAAGCGCGGTCAATATGACTGCCCTACCGCGTTGCCGCGGGCAGTTGTTTCAAACGATTGCGCAGCCACACCCGGATACCAGGAGCAGATATCATGTTCAGAACGATCATTTCCATTTTCATCGGGTTGGTCGGCGCTGTCTTGTTCGGCGGCGGTGTCTGGCTGGCTTACCTTGGAGGCTCTGTCTATTTCGCCGCATTGAGTCTTGCACTCGTCGCCTGCGGGGGCCTGCTTTTCCTGGGTAAGGAAATTGCACTTGTACTTTACGGGGCCATATTGCTGGCAACGGTGGGATGGTCGCTTTGGGAAGTTGGCTTGGACTGGTGGGCGCTTTCGGCTCGCGGGACTCTTTTAATTGTCATTGGAGCGCTCTTGTTGCTTCTGCCCGTTGCCCGCTCGCAGCCATCGACCAATGGCAAATGGCGCCGCTATGGCGCGGAAAGCGGCGCCCTCGCACTCTGTCTGCTGTTTTCGTCTTTCGTCGGGATCTACGCGATGCTTGCCAGCCCTCATGACAAGGCAGGGGCGTTCAGTGATGCCCGAATGGCTGCCACATCGGAGGTGCAAAACAGAATTCCGGATGGCGAATGGCAGGCTTATGGACGCACCGCTGCCGGGCGTCGCTATTCGCCTCTCGCCAATATCACCCCGGAAAATGTCAACGAACTCAAGGTGGCCTGGACTTTTAACACGGGCGATATCCGCGGTCCGGATGATCCGGGGGAAGCCACTTACGAAGTCACACCGCTGATGATCGACAATACGGTGTATATTTGCACGCCGCATAGCATCGTCATTGCGTTGGACGCAGTCTCCGGGAAAGAAGAGTGGCGTTTTGATCCGCATTTGAAACAAACTGCCAAGCAGACAACGCAGCACCTCACATGTCGCGGTGTATCCTACTTTGACGGTTCCACCGCAAATGCAGATCCCAACTCCCAATCGTCCGGCCTTGAAACGTCCACCCCGGTCGGCGCGGCAGCCAGCGATGGCCAGCGCATTGCTGACAGCGCTTCAGAAGTGACCACCGAGGCGGCAGGCGTGCCTCAGAATGTTGTCACCGGGCAGGCCAAGCGCAATAATCCCAATCCGGTCGTTCTGCGAAAGGCGCCGGATACTGCCAAGACAGCAATCGATCCGTCTTGCGTTAAACGGCTTTTTGCACCGACCTCCGATGGGCGGCTGATTTCAATCAGCGCTGAAAATGGCCGGATTTGCCCGGGTTTTGGCGGCGACGACGGCACTGTCAATCTTTGGGCAAACATGCCCAATATAACGCCGGGTTCCATCTATTCGACTTCTCCGCCGGTGGTCACCGATCATCTGGTCATTGTCGGTGGATCTGTCAACGACAACGTTTCGACAACTTCGCCCTCCGGCGTCATCCGTGCATTCGATGTCAACACCGGCGAGCTCGTCTGGAATTTCGATTCAAAGAAGCTTGAAGACACCGCTCCGATCGACAACGGCCAACTCTATAGCGAAAATGCTCCCAATTCCTGGAGCGTCTCAAGTTATGATCCGGATCTCGGGCTGATCTACCTGCCGATGGGCAATCAATCGCCTGACCAGTATGGCGCCAACCGCAGCGCCGCAGTTGAGAAATTTTCTTCGTCGATCCTGGCGCTCGATGCCAATACAGGCAAAGTAGCATGGGCTTTTCAGACGGTTCACCACGATCTTTGGGATATGGACGTTCCAGCGCAACCCAGTTTGCTGGACCTGCAGATTGATGGAAAAACGGTGCCTGCGCTTGTCGCCCCAACCAAACAGGGGGAAGTCTATGTCCTGAACCGCAAGACGGGGCAGCCTGTACTTCCTGTCACAGAGGAAGCTGCGCCTTCCGGCGCTGTGAAGGGAGACTTCACGGCGCCGACACAACCGGTGTCGAAAATTTCGTTCAAGCCTGATGCACTTCGCGAAAGCGACATGTGGGGCTTGAGCCTGGTTGATCAACTGGCCTGCCGTATCGAGTTTCGCGAACTTGATTATGATGGGCGCTACACACCGCCTACCGAGAAGGGATCGATCATATATCCCGGCAATTTCGGGGCCTTTAACTGGGGCGCGGTTGCCGTTGATCCCAACAGGCAAGTCATGTTCGCGATGCCAGTCTATCTCGCGTTCACGTCAAAGCTGGTTCCGCGACATGACGAATATGCGCGCGTCATTTCCAAGCAAGGCGATGATGTCTTCAACGAAAACTTCGGTGCGCCCTATGCTGCGAAAATGGGGCCCTTTCTCTCGCCCCTGGGTTTGCCCTGCCAGCAACCACCATGGGGATATGTGGCAGGCGTGGACCTGACGACAGGCAAGAAGATTTACCAACACGTGAACGGAACCGTAAGGGATCTGTCACTCGTTCCTCTCCCCTTCAAAATGGGTGTCCCGGGAATCGGCGGTCCGATCATCACCAAGGGTGGTCTGGCCTTTCTCAGTGGCACGATGGATTATTACATTCGTGCCTATGATCTCAAAACCGGCGCGGAAATCTGGCGCGATCGGTTGCCGGCCGGCGGCCAGGCGACTCCCTCAACCTATCTTGGTGCGGACGGAAAGCAATATCTCATAGTCGTAGCTGGTGGACACGGTTCCACAAACACAAAGGCCGGCGACTCGATCATTGCTTATCGGTTGGCAAAAGTATGAGCGGATTGGGGCGAGAGGCCAGAGGAAAGACGATTGAGCCTGGAACGGGGCGCTGGCTCAAGAGAATCGGAAGGCCGGGTCGTCAAACTGAATGGCCGGGAGGCGTTCACGCTCGGAGAAATAGTCCTGCGTATGTTGCCATTCCGGCTTGTCGAGGCGCCGCGGCATTCGATGGATGTCGCGCATCAGGTAGCCGGGGTTGAAGTTATCGGGATCCATCCACGGCAATTGCGGTGTTTCGAGATCTTCAGGGCCCAGTGCAACCGTTACCTTGCCTTTGTCGATGTCGCGCATATGGTTGAGCAAACGGCAGACGAAATCCGCAATCAGTTCCACCCGGAGCGTCCAGCTGGAGCGGAAATAACCGAACACCCAGACGAGGTTCGGCACGTCCGTAAACATCATGCCGTGATAGGTCACCGTTTTGGAGACATCAAGTGGCGTGCCATCAACCGTAAACTGAATGCCGCCAAGCACGCTGAGGCTGAATCCGGTGGCAGTGACGATAATATCGGCCTCGAGCACTTCACCGGATTCAAGCCGGATGCCATTGGGCGTGAAGCTGGAGATCCGGTCGGTAACCACTGATGCCTTGCCGTCGCGAAACGGCTTGAAGAAATCTCCCTCGGGTATGAAAGCAACACGCTGCTGCCAGGGACGATAACGCGGCGAGAAATGGGTTTCGATATCGACATCGGGACCGAGATGCTCCTTCACCGCGGCAATCATTTCCTGTGCCACCGTTTCGGGCTCCTCCTTGGCTCTGCGCAACCGTTCGGCCTGTTCGCCGAGCAGTTTCTTGCGGATAATGGCGTGGATCCAGGTCTCGTCGATTTCCAGCGCGCGCAATTGGTCAGCAAGCGGATCGGCATTGGTGCCGGGGTTGAAGAAGGTCGGCGAGCGCTGCAGAAGCGTGATGTGACGTGCCTTTTCGGCCATGGCCGGCAATAGCGTGGCCGCCGTGGCGCCCGAACCGATCACCACCACCTTCTTGTCGGGATAGTCGAGATTCTCGGGCCAGGTCTGCGGATGCACGATTTGGCCGCAGAAGTTCTCCATGCCTGGCCATTCCGGTGTGTAGCCGGTGTCGTGGTTGTAATAGCCTTGGCACATCCAGAGAAAACCGGTTTCGAATCGCAGGTCTTCGCCGGTGTCCTCCCGCCGCACTTCGAGGCTCCAGCGCTTTAGCGCGCTGTCCCAGCTTGCGGCGATAATGCGGTGGCGATAGCGAATATGCTGAGCGAGATCGTTCTCCTCGATTACGGCATCAAGATAGGTGAGGATCCGCTCGCCGGTCGCCACCGGCGCCTCTGTCCAGGGCCGAAAGCTGTAGCCAAACGTATAAAGGTCGCTATCGGAGCGTATCCCCGGATAGCGATGGGTATGCCAGGTTCCCCCGAAGGTTTCCTGCGTCTCGAGGACGACGTAGCTCATGTCCGGACAATCACGGTTCATGTACCAGGCGCTGCCGAGGCCGGAAATCCCGGCGCCCACAATGATCACATCAAAATACGGGATGGTGCCGGCGGGTTCGGCGGCCGTTTGTGAAAGCATTGGCATGCGTGTCAACCTTACAGTTTTCAGTTGGATCAGACGGTTTCCATATAGCGGCGGCGCTCGATATCGGTCACTGTGTTTTGAAACACGCCGAGTTCGAACCTGGCGATCCTGAGCGCGTTGTCGACGATCTCGGGTGACAGGACCTCGCTGATCGCCGCGTCGCTCTCAGTGGCGGCGACGGCTGCAGCAAGTGTGGCGGGCACCCTTTCAACATCATCCTCATAGGCATTGCCGGTCGCCGCAGGCGGTGGCGTTAAGCCGAGACGGATGCCGCGCAAGCCGGCGCCGATGCCGGTTGCTATGGCGAGATAGGGATTGAGATCGGCGCCGCCGATGCGGATCTCGAGACGGGCCTTGCTGGCGCTCTGGTTGATGGCGCGAAAACCGGTTGTGCGGTTGTCGATGCCCCAGTTGCGCGTGGTGCCGGCAAAACTCATCGCCTGCATGCGCTTGTATGAATTGACGTTCGGCGCATAAAACAGAACCGACGAAGCGAATACATCCAGATTGCCGGCGACGAAACTCTCGAAAGTGGAGCTGAGTTTGAGCGGCCTTTCGGCATCGTAAAAAGCCGGCTTGCCGGAGGCGATGTCGTGCAGGCTGAGGTGAATGTGGCCGGAACTGCCGGACATGTCTTCGCGCCACTTGGCCATGAAGGTGGCCGTCGCGCCGGCTTTTGATGCCAGTTGCTTTGTCGCAAGCTTCAGCATGACCGAAGTGTCGGCCATCTTTACCGCATCCGAGCGGTAGAGATTGACTTCGAATTGGCCCTGACCCCATTCCGGCAGGCAGGCTTCGATCTCCTCGGGAAAGCATTCCCGCAGGCTGCCGATCACCGGTTCCCAGAAGTGTCCTTCCAGGATCGAGTAGCAATGGATATCCTTGGAGCCCGGCTCTATGCCGGCCCAGCGGCCCAACCGCACTTCTGTGAGCGGCACCGGCAGGAGAAAGAATTCCAATTCAAGACTGGCGCTTTCGCGAAAGCCCATCGCGGCAGCCTCGGCGACCTTGCGCTTCAGTATGGAGCGCGGGCAAAGAGGATGCGGATCGCCGTCTGCAGTCTGCCAGTCCATGAACACGATTGCCGTGTTGGCTTCCCACGGCGCCAATCGAAAAGTTGCGAGGTCGAGCACGCCACGCACGTCAGGAATACCGGTGTCAAAAAGACCGGGCAAGACCTCGTCCATCGTGGTGGTCCCCAAAATATAGGAGGCGAAGTTTACGCCGTCTTCGGCGGCATGGTAGAAATAGGGTATTGTCAACCGCTTGCCGCGCAGAACGCCGGCGGGATCGGTTCCTGCAACGATGACAGTGCGGACATTGTTATCGGCGATGATCCGGCGGATTTCATCCATCTGCATTTCAATTTTCCTTGTGACTGGAGACTTGGCCGCGCGAGGCATACATGCCGATCGCGATCAGGATGATCGACATCAGAACCACCAGCGTGGCGACCGCGTTGACTTCAGGCGTGACCTCGCGGCGCAGGAGCGACCAAAGCGTCATCGGCAGGGTATTATCGCGACCAGTCAACAGGAAGGTGACCGCGATCTCGTCGAACGAAATCGAAAAGGCGATCAGCATCGCGCCAATCAGGGCTGAACGGATGCCCGGAAGTGTCACATGGCGAAACACTTCCCATTCATTTGCGCCGAGATTGACTGCGGCTTCCGTCTGGCTGCGGCCGATCTGCTGCAGCCTGGCATAGACTTCAGTAATGGTAATGCACATCAACGCGGTGCCCTGGCCGAGCATGATGGTGTGCAGCGAAAGGCGCAGGTGAAGGGTCAGGTAGAAACTTAGCAGCGCCACGCCGGTGATGATGCCCGGCAGAACGATCGGCAGCATCACGATGCGCCGGAAGATACCCTTGCCAGGGAACTCATAGCGATCAAGCGCTATGGCGGCAGGCAGGCCGAAAAGCACACTGATGACCACCACTCCCAACGCCACGTAAACACTGTTCCAGATCGACAACAGCATCCGTTTGTCGGCGAAAAGCTCGCCATACCAGTGCAGCGTGAAGCCGTTGAACGGCAGTCCGGTATATTGGCTATCGTTGAACGAGAACAGCATCAGCACAAAAATCGGTGCATAGAGAAACGCCAGCACGGATATGGCCGATGTCAGCACAAGGGGGCGGTTGCCGAAAGCGCGCATGGAATACCTCAGAACCTGGTTTGGGTCTTTTCCTCGAGCCAGCCCGAGGCGGAGATGAGCAGGAGGCCAAGGGTGATGATGACAAGGCCGATCGCCGCCGCCATTGGCCAGTCGAAGGCCACGCCCAGAAGATTGATGACGACGTTGGAGATCATCACAGAATCTGGTCCGCCAACCAGGACGGGCGCGACGAAGTCGCCGAAGGCGAGTGAAAAAGTGATCACGCTGCCGGCAATGACGCCAGGTACGCTGATCGGCAGGATGATCCGCCAGAATATCATCCATCCGCCAGCCCCGAGATTACGGGCCGCCTCGATCAGCGAAGTCGGGATGCGCTCAAGCTGCGCATAGATAGACAGTACAGCAAAGGGCGTGAAGATATAGGTAAGCGTGATGACGACGCTGAACTCGTTGTAGAGGAAGACCCGCACTGGCTCGTCGGTGAGCCCGAGACCTTGCAGCGCTGCGTTGAGGATGCCGCCGGTGCCTAGAATCGTCTTCCATGCATAGGCCTTGACCAAGTAGCTGGCCCACCATGGCACGATAACCAATAGATAGAGGAAGAACTTCATCCGCTGCGAACGGATATGGAAGGCGAGATAGAATGAAAGGGGATAGGCAACGATCGCCGACAGCACTGCGGTCATCAAGCCGATCCGGGCCGATTTGAGGATAACCCCGAGATAGGGCTCGGCGGTGAACACGCGGATGAAATTGTCGAGCGATACATCCGGTATGAAACGCATGTCATCGACATGGCCGAGACTGGTGTAAAGCAGCATCGAATAAGGCAGCAACATGAAGATCGAAAACCATGCAATCGGCGGAACCAGCCAGAAAAGCATGCGGCGGCGTTCGATGCTGCGGGCGCTGCGCGCCTCAGTCGGGACCGGATTGGAAGGAGTGTGTACCAACGCTGTCATTTCAATTCACCAACACATGGGCCTTGTGGGGATTGACCCGCAACGCCACCGGGGTGCCGCGACTGATCTGAGGCACGTCGGTACGCACATGGACGTGCAGGATTCCGGCGTCGCCATTAAGCTCGACGACATATTCGACATATTCGCCGCGGTAGAGGCTGTCGGCCACCTGCCCCCCGATCGCATCGTCACCGGCATCGGCAAACTCCAGGTCCTCGGCCCGCAGCATCAGCCCCACGGCGCTGCCCGGCGCGGCGGCGGTATCTGCATGCGCCAGCTTCACCAGCTCGCCATTGCCAAGTCGCAACACCAGACCGTTGTCCTCGCGACCCTCCACCTTTGCATCGATGATGTGGGCATGACCGATGAAAGAGGCGACATAGCTATTGGCAGGACGGTCGTAGATTTCGCGCGGCGTGCCGAACTGCATGACCTTGCCGCCGCGCATCACCGCAATCGCGTCGCTCATTGCCATCGCCTCGTCCTGATCATGCGTGACATAGATGAACGTCTTGCCAAGTTCGCGGTGCAGGCGGATCAGTTCGATCTGCATGATCTTTCGCAGATTGGCGTCCAGCGAACCCAGCGGCTCGTCGAAAAGCACAACTTCCGGATCGGTGACCAGCGCGCGGGCGAGCGAGACACGTTGCTTCTGGCCGCCCGATAGTTGGTGCGGCTTCTTCGGGGCATGATCGGCGAGGTGGACCAGGTCGAGAAACTCGCCCACCCGTTTGCCGATCTCCGTTTCGGAATAGCGGCCCTTCATGCGTCGGACGCGAAGGCCGAAGGCGACGTTTTCAGCCACCGTCATATTAGGGAACAGGGCGAAGTCCTGGAACACCATACGCATGTCGCGGTCTGTCACCGGCTGGTCGGTGATGTCGATCCCGTCGCGCATAATTTGCCCTGAGGTCGGGATTTCCAGCCCGGCGATCATCCGCAATGTGGTCGTCTTGCCGCAACCCGACGGGCCGAGCAGCGTGACGAATTTGCCGCTGCCGATGGTCATGTCGACGCCATCTACCGCCCAGGCACCTTGCCCGTGTCCGTCATAGTGCTTGCGCAGGTTCTTCAGTTCAATCCCAGTCGCCATCGTTCCAGCCGTCTTCTTGGTTTTTTCGGTTCTTTCCAGCAAGCGCCGGCCGGACTCGCCAATGCGGCGTCCGGCCGGCAGCAACTCAGTTGGAAGCCTTCACCTGGTTCCAGATTTCGAGGTATTTCGCGCGACGGGTCACCGGCTGCCACCAATCAATGTTCTCCAGCGTCGCCGGATCCGACATGCCGAGCTCCGCATAGGTCGCCTTGGCTTTGTCGTCGAGATTTTCGGTCATCTTGGTATTGGGATAGCCGAAACCAGTGACGGCATGTGCCAGTGCCTGCGCCTTGGCCGAGGAGACATAATCGAGCCACGAGTAAACGCAAGGATTCGTCTCGGCGCCCTTGACGATCATCCAGTGACCTTGCCCCCAAGTTTTATCCAGTTTTGAGTTCGTTTCCGGCGTTTGATGTGACGGGCTTTGGTGCGGAGTTATCCACATTGCGCAGCGCCAAAGCCCGGCGCGTTGCGAAGGTGTCGGCAAATTCGCTTGGAG
>JBGSIT010000082.1:0-30467 GCA_041742335.1 Rhizobiaceae bacterium | reverse complement strand
CTTCGGGTGGGCCGGATGCCACGCGCCGGGGGTGTCGCAATCCTCGACCGCAGCTTTGGCTGCGCTCTGCGGAGTGCTCCTACCCGGACGCCCGTCTCCGGTCCCACGCCATGGGTCATTATCATTGAACATTGGTATAAGGCCGCGGCTGGCCGGGCGGCGGCTCAGGTAAACGAACGCACCAGGCTGCCGACAAGCAGGTTCCAGCCGTCGATCAGCACGAAAAACAGGATCTTGAACGGCAGCGAGATGGCGGTTGGCGGCAGCATCATCATGCCCATGGCCATGGTGATGGTGGCCACGATCAGGTCGATGACCAGAAACGGCAGCACGATCAGAAAGCCGATCTCAAAGCCGCGGCGGATCTCGGAAATCATGAAAGCCGGAACCAGAACCCTGAGGTCGACCTTGTCGTCTGTCACCACGGTCTGGCCGCGCTCCTCGGCAATGTCGACAAACAGCTTGATGTCCTTGTCACGGGTATTGGCGGCCATGAAATCACGGAAGGGCTCGGCGATTTTGCCCACCGCTTCCAGCTCGGTAATCTGGCTGTTGAGCAGCGGTTGCGCGCCGTCCGTCCAGGCCCGGTCGAAGGTCGGCGCCATGACATAGAAGGTCATGAACAGCGCCAGGCTGGTCAGGATCATGTTGGATGGGGTTGTGGCCAACCCCATGCCCGAACGCAGGATGGAGAAGGCGATGATGAATCGCGGAAAGCTGGTGACCATGACAAGGATGCCGGGCGCCACCGACAGGATCGTCAACAGGCCGAATGTCCGGATGATCCAGCTTGCCACCGAACCGTTGATCGGCTGGTTGAGGATATCGGCCGCTGTTTGCTGGGCGCCTGCAGGCAAAGCCAGCCCGAGGATCATCAAAAGGCTCAGCAAAAGGATGTTGACGGCTTTCATTCGATCACAAATGTCCTGAACATGATACGCGCCACCTTGCCCTCGGAAATGAGGTCCGCCCGCTCCTGAAGATCTTCCTTCAGATAGAGAAATCCGCGCGGGCCTTCGATCTGCTGCATGGTGACGGTTCTGAGGTATTTCATGATGTCCTGATGGATGTCTTCGGCCAGCACCACGTCGGCCTTGCCCTTGAACAGCAATGCTACTTCAAGTCGTATCCAGCGATCTGTCGGAAAAGCGAGATTGGAGGTGATCGGTTCGAGTCGAACGACGCCGTTTTCCTCGGTGGAAATGTGCGGCAGGCCTTCCTCGTCAGTGTTGTTGGCGGCCGCATGGGCGGGAGCGGCCTCTTTTCCGGCCTGCTCCTTCGCCG
The DNA here is from genome assembly GCA_041742335.1 of Rhizobiaceae bacterium. Taxonomy (GTDB): domain Bacteria; phylum Pseudomonadota; class Alphaproteobacteria; order Rhizobiales; family Rhizobiaceae; genus Rhizobium_E. The sequence goes on along the minus strand of JBGSIT010000082.1, from coordinate 29,183 downwards.
CATCTGCGGACGCCTTCAAATCCGGCGCCAGCATGCCGCCGACCACCCATCCGCCGCCGGCGCCAACCAGAGTCAGCACCCCCACGGCGACAACCGTCATCATCATGGCGGTTTTCTTTTTCGGTGCCGGTTCACCTTCGGCAGGAGGGTCTTCAGCCATGGGGCGGTTTCCTTGTTCGCCTGTGCTCAGAAAGGCGTGAACAGGTCAACAAGCTGTTGTCCTATCGGGGCGTTCTGGACTTCCGACAAGCGACCCCGGCCGCCGTAGGAAATGCGGGCTTCGGCGATTTTGTCGTATGAGACCTGGTTCTTGGCATCAACGTCTTGCGGCCTGACGATGCCGGCAACGTTGAGAATGCGTATTTCCTGGTTGACCCGAACCTCTTGCGAGCCGCTGATCAGCAGGTTGTTGTTTTCAAGGACGCCTGTCACCACGGCCGCCACTAGCAGTTCCAGCTTTTCGGAGCGCTGGATCTTGCCCTTGCCGACCGTCGATGTGTTGGAGCCGACCGCCGCCTTGCCGTTGACGCCGACGCTGTTTGTGGAATCCGTGCCCGTGACCGAACCGTTCAGCCCGGAGGCGCTGGTCCTGGACCTGTCGGTATTGTTGTCAAACGACGCCTTGTCATCGATCTTGATGACCACCGTCAGGATGTCGCCGATATTCAGCGCGCGGGAATCCTTGAAGAGAGCGGCGCGATTGTCGTTCCACAGGGAATAACCGGTCGCCACATTCAAAGGCTGCTTGGGATAAAGCGCCATCTGCGGCGTCTGGGCATAGTTCAGACCACTGCCGATCGGACTCATGGCCGGCGCCCGGCCAATTTCCTGGATCGATTGCGTCGAACAGGCAGACAGAAACGCCATTGCCGCAATTGCCGGAAGTACCTTGTTCATTTTGGGTCCTTTGAATTCTACCGGGTAACGGCGGCTGAGATGATCATTGTCAGTTTCGCAGCCTTGTCCTTGTCCATTTCGGCGAGGATCAGGCTGGATTGGCGGGCAGCCAGTTTCATGATGATGGCGGAGGCGATGTTCGGATCGACCAGTTGCAGTTGCGCTGCGGCGGCGTCCGGCTTCATGGTCTTGAAAATGCTGATCAGACCGGCATCGGCGCGCTCGAGAAAATCATTGCGCTTCTTCAGCCACTCTTCATATTCGCCTTTTCGCTTTTCGAGCAGCGCAATGCGCTCGTCGACGTCAGACTGGAGCTTGGAGAGTTCTTCCTTCTGCAGCAGGTAGCGCTGGTCGCGCGCCGCATCGGCGATGTTGCCGCAAAAGGCCTTGATTTCATCCCTTGCCGTCTTGATTTCCCCGGTCGGCTTGTTTTCGGCATAGGCGCCGGGAATGAAGGCCATCATCACCCCAAGGCCGGTGAGGGCTGCGAAATTGACCAGGTTGCGGGATAATACACGGTGATTTTTCATTGCAGGACAAGCTCCGCATGCAATGCCCCTGCCGACTTGATGCCTTGCAGGATGGCGATGATGCCGTCAGGCTTTACGCCGATCGAATTGAGGCCGGTGACCAGTGTCTTCAGGTTCGGACCCCGCAGGATGGCGACCTGCCCGCCTGGCTGGTTGACCACGATATCGGTCTGCGGCTGGACGGCGGTCACGCCGTCGGAAAAAGGCTCCGGCTGCACCACGGTGGGATTTTCAGTCACGCTCACCGTCAGCGCGCCATAAGAAACCGCCACTTCGGAGATCCGGACATCGGCGCCGATGACGATCGTGCCGGTACGCTCATTGACGATCACCTTGGCGGGCGAATCCGCTTCCACCACCAGATTTTCCACATCGGCCATCAGGCGTGCGAGATCGGCAGAGCGCGGCTTGGAAACCACGACCTCCTGGGAATCGTTGATTTCGGCAATCGGGGCGCCATAGGTTTTGGTGGCATATTGGTTGATCACGTCGGCCATGCGCACCGCAGTCGAAAAATCCGGATTGCGCAATTGCAGGACAAGATTGACCGCATCCTTGAAGCGCGACGGCAGCGGCCGTTCGACAATTGCGCCGTTTGGCACCCTGCCGGCCGTGGTCACGCCCTGCGTCAGGGTGGCGGCGTCGCCCGAGGCCGAAAAGCCGGAAACGATGATGGGCCCCTGTGCCACGCCATAGATCTGGCCGTCTGCGCCGCTCAGCGATGTCATCACCAAAGTGCCGCCGCGCAGCGAACTTGCGTCACCCAGCGAGCTTACCGACACATCGATGCGGCTGCCGGGGCTGGCAAAGGGCGGCAGGTTTGCGGTGACCATGACGGCGGCGATGTTCTTGGAACGGGAATCGCCGCCTTGCGTTGAAATTCCGAGGTTTTGCAGCATGGCGCGCAGCGATTGCTCGGTGAAGGGCGATGTCCTCAGCCCGTCGCCGGTGCCCTGCAGGCCCACGACAAGGCCGTAGCCGATCAACTGATTGTCGCGGCCCGCCTGCAGCGAGGCAATGTCCTTGATCCGGGCGATGGAAGAGGCGTTGGACGGCAACGCCGCCGTCAAAACCAGCGCGAACGCAAGAACCAACCGAAGGACAGGCATCATTTCTTCACCACCAGGATCGTGCCGTCCTGCATGACAGTGCCGGAGATGATCAGGCCGGAATCCGAATTGCGAACGCGAATGAGTTCGCCTACCGATGCATCCTGCAACGGTGAGCCGGAGGCGGTAATCTTCAATCCGCCCTGGTCATAGATGAGCCGAACATTGGCGCCGCGCTTGACTGCGAAAGGCAATCGCAAATGCGCAACCGTGATTGTCCGCCCGGGCAGAAGCGTGCGGGTCGTGATCATGCCTGCCACCTGGCTGACCTCATGGGCGTATCCGCCCGTCAAATCAGGGTTGGTGACTTCCACGACCTCGACCTTGGTCGGGTCGATTTCCTCGCCTGGATAGATGATCTGGGTCGGAACCACGGCGTCACCGAGTTCGCCGGCAAAGGCCGGGACGGTGATTGCCGATGTTCCGGCCAGAATTGCCAGAGCCAGCCTTTTAGCGATGATGCAGCGAAACGTCATGTTTGCCTGCCTTCCGTTACCTCATGTTTTTGCTGACAGTCGCTGCCATTTCGTCGGCAGTGGTTATCACCTTGGAGTTCATTTCATAGGCGCGCTGGGCTGATATCAATTCGGTGATTTCGCGCACCGGATCGACATTGGAACCTTCAAGAAAGCCCTGCTGCATGTGGCCGTAGCCCGGATCATCGGGGGCAGCGACAATCGGCGAACCGGAAGCTGCCGTTTCCTGGAAAAGGTTGCCGCCGAGTTCCTGCAGGCCGGCTTCATTGACGAAATTGGCGATGGTCAACTGGCCGAGTTCCGTCAACTGGGCGTCGCCGGCAATCCGTGCAAAGACCTGGCCCGAACGGTTGATGGTGATTTCCGAAGCGTCCTGCGGAATCGTGATGTTTGGCTGGACGCGGTAGCCGTCAATGGTCACCAGCTCGCCATTGGCATTGGTGTTGAAGGCGCCGTCTCTTGTATAAAGGGTGGAGCCGTCGGTGCTTTCGATCTGGAACCAGCCGCGTCCGACCAGGGCGACGTCGAGATTGTTGCCGGTCTGGGCCAATTCGCCCTGCATGTGCAGGTTGCGCACCGCTGCCGTCTTGACGCCGAGGCCGATATTGACGCCTTCGGGAACCACGGCCTGGTTGCCTGCATTCGGCACGCCGCCGGTCCGGTCGGTCTGGTACAGCAGATCGGAGAATTCGGCCCGGGAGCGCTTGAACCCGGTGGTGTTGATATTGGCGATGTTATTGGCGATCACTTCAAGATTGGTTTGTTGGGCGTCCATTCCGGTAGCGGCGATGGCAAGTGCTCTCATGGCATTTCCTCAGATTGGCATCTTGATGACTTCGAGATAGGCCGAAACGATCTTGTCGCGGAAAGCTATCGCGGTTTGTAGCGTCTGGTCGGCCGTCATGACCGCATCGACCACTTCGCGGGCGCTGGCCTTGCCCATGATGCCGTCCGTCGAGGTGGTTTCGGCATTTTTCAGGTTTCCGACCATTCCGGTCGCCATTGAGCTCATGACATCGGCGAAGCTTTCGGCCGTCGGCTGCAAGCCGCTCGTCGCCTTTGAGCCGACCTTGTCGAGCGAAGCCGCAAACGGGGTGGCGCCGAGGCCCTGTACTGGAGCTATCATTGCGGTGTCCTCAGAAGGTCGATTGTCGAAGAGATCATATCGCGCGTCTGGCGGACCGATTGCAGATTGGCCTCGTAAGACCGGTTGGCCTCGCGCATGTCCGACATTTCCACCAGGATATTGACATTCGGAAACTTGACCATGCCCTTGGCGTCGGCGGCCGGGTTTCCCGGATCATATTCGGTGTTGAAGCCGGTGCGGTCCACGCCGATCCGCTTGACCTCAACCTTGGACACGCCGGAGGCCCGGTCGAGTTGGGAAATGAAGCTGATCGTCTTGCGCCTGTAGGGATCGGCGCCAGGCACATCGCCGGTCGATCGCGCATTGGCAAGATTTTCGGAAACAACCCTGAGACGGGCCGATTGTGCTGACAGGCCTGAAGCCGAAATCTTGAGGGCGGCTGTGAGCGGGTCCATTTTTATCTCCTCACTGTGGCAAGGATCATGCGGTTGAATGCCTTGACGATGCCGGTGTTGAGGTCATAGTCCCGCTTGATTTCGCCTTCCTTCATCAACTGGTCGGCAAGCTCGACGGAGTTGCCGGAAATCAGCGGCTTGGCCGCCTGGTCGACTTGGGTCTGAATGCCCAATTCGCTGCTTGAGCTATCGATGAAATGGCCGGGATTGGTCCGTGTCATCGGCATGTTGGTGTTGTCGAGCACGGCGGAAAACGGCGTCACATCCTTGGCCCGGAAGCCCGGCGTATTGGCATTGGCAACATTTCCCGTCACCACGCCCTGACGGGCCGTCAGCCATTGGGCCTGCTTGGTCGCCAGTTCAAATAACTGAATGGGTTGCATGATAGTCTCCGGTCACGTTGGATTTTACGGTAGGCAGACAGTCTTGCGTCAGGCTTGCCGTTGCGCCTGCCGGGCGGTTCCGGGGTCATGAAAAGCCCGGATGTATCCATTCTGCCGATGAATGGGATGCCGGAACTACTTTGCGGGCGCTGAAACGTCGCCTGCGGAGATGACCTTGCCGGTATCGGTCACAATGACCCATTGGCCGGAGCGTTTCTCGATTGTCGCCAGATGGCTGTCATCGGGCAGCGCCGAGCCGGTCTTGACGAGAAATATGCCGCTTGAATTTTCGATCATCGCCTGGCCGTTGGCGACATGCAGCAGCCGGAACGCCTTGTTGGGCAGGACCGGATCTTCCACAGGCCGGCTGGTGTCCACCCTCTTGTGCTCCTGGGTCTGCTCTTCCGGCACTGTGCCGGTCTGGATGTTGTCGGGAACCAGACTTTGCGTATAGGCGGCGTCGCTGTCGGGAATTGCGGCGGGCGAAGCGCTGACGATGGCCCGCGACGGCAGTTCCGGCAGGTCGCGCGACAGGACCACGCTTTCGACGTGGTAGCCGAAACGTTCAGGATTGACAAAGGCGTACCAGGGAAAAAAGGCTGCGCCCAACGCCAGCAGCACGCCGGCAGCCGACAGGAGGTGATCGGACCGGAGACCGAAGGGAATCCGGCGCGGTTCCAGCGGCAAGACTTTCTCATCTGCATCAAAGTCGGTCATGTCATCTTGGCCTTGGAGGAAGCGTTTGGGGTTGGTTTTGCCCGGCCGCCGCCCTGAGCGCGCCAGCCAGATCAGCAAAGGCGTCGACCGCAGGCAGGTCGCCAGGCGATTGCTTGAGCACTTCGTAGATCACCGGAACCTGCTTGATCGCCATGTCGAGTTCCGGATCGGCGCCCTGCCGGTAGCCGCCGATCAGCCGGAGATCGCGGGTTTCCTCATAGCGATGGATCAGCGCCTTGAGCCGCGAGACCAGCTTCTCCTCGTCACCATTCCAGGCTTTTCGGGCCAGTCGGGAAATGGAGGCCAGCGGGTTGATCGGGGGATAGCGGCCTTCATCGGCAAGTGTCCGGTCCATGACGATATGGCCGTCGAGAATGCCGCGGGTTGAATCGGCAATCGGGTCATTGTGATTGTCGCCATCCACCAGGATCGAGATGATGGCGGTAATGGTTCCTGTGCCTTCAGGGCCGGGACCGGCGCGCTCCAGCAGGCGTGGCAGTTCGGTGAAGACCGACGCCGGATAGCCGCGGGCGACCGGCGGTTCGCCCGAGGCGGTGGCCACCTCGCGGATGGCATGGGCAAAGCGGGTGACGCTGTCGACGATCATCAGGACATTGTCGCCCTGGTCGCGAAAGTGTTCGGCAATTGTCATGGCCGAAAGCGGCGCCATCTTGCGCACCATCGGGCTTTCGTCGCTGGTGGCGACCACGGCGACGGCCTTGGCCAAGTTCGGGCCCAATGTGTCCTCGATGAATTCCCGGACTTCCCTGCCCCGTTCCCCGACAAGGGCGATAACGACCTTGTCAAAGGCATCGGCCCGGGCCAGCATCGACAGCAATGTCGACTTGCCGACGCCTGAACCTGCAAAAATACCCAGCCGCTGGCCAAGGCAAAGCGGCGAAAAGATATCGATCGCCTTCACCCCTGTCCGAAAGCCCGTCTGCACGCGTTGACGGCTCATTGACGGCGGTGCGGCATTGTTGATCGGGCGCTTGATTGTTCCCTGCGCCAACGGGCCCTTGTCATCGATGGGTTCGCCCAATGAATTGATGGTGCGTCCGCACCAGGCTTCAGATGGCGCCAGCCGGAATGCGCCGCGCCGCAGAATCGTGTCGCCGATGCCGATGGGCTCACCGGGTTCAATCGGGCAGACAAACGCAATGTCGGGCTCCACCCGCACCACTTCGCCCAGGTGAATTCCGGTCTTGCTCTTGTGGGCGACAAAGTCGCCCAGCCGGACATGGCGCGAAAGGCCGGTCACGGTATAGTGGCCGGCTGAAATCGTCTCGACATGACCGCCATGGGCGATTGCCACTTCAGGATCGCAATGCCGCCGGACAAGGGCGGCAATTCGGCTGAGCTTGCGTTCGCCGTTGGTTTGGAAGTTTCTTTCAGCCATGCAACAGCCGGGTCATCAACCCACCCCGCCAAGAGTCTTGATGGCGTCGGTCATGCTGCTTTCGCTTTCGCGCATCAACTGCGTGACATTCTCGAAGGCGCGGGAAACCATCATCATCCGGGTGATCTCGGAAACGCCGTTGACATTGGATTGCTCGACATAGCCCTGGACGACGCCGGCATCGATCCGGTCGACGATGGCTTGCGGCGCGCTTTGCGGGATGATGGCGGTATTGCCGACCCGGACAAATCCGGTGTCGGTCTTGGCTTCGAAAATTCCCAGTTTGGCGACCGGGTTGCCGTTTTGGTAAATCACGCCATCCGCCCCGACATCGGGCGCACCATTGGCGCCGCTGAGCTGAATCGGTCCGCCGCCGGAATCCAGCACGGGATATCCCTCGATGGAAACCAGATTGCCGGAATCGGTGATCGAGAACCGGCCATCGCGGGTCAAGGCCGGACCGGCCGGGGAATCAATCGAAAACCATGCATCGCCCTTGATGGCGAAATCGAGCGGATTGCCGGTCTGGATAATGCCGCCCTTGTTGGGCGACAGGAACTCTTCGCCCTGCGAGACATATTCAACTTTGACGCCTTCCGAGTTGGTCAGCACATCGTTGAATTTCACCTCTGTGGCGCGGAAGCCGACGGTGTTGATATTGGCTATGTTGTCGGCAATCGTGGTCAGTCGCCGTTCGAGTGCTATTTGTGATGACAAGGCGACATAGAGGCCTGATTGCATGGTGGCTTTCCCTTTGGGGTGAACCGAAACTCATTTTCGGCCGTCGTCTGAAAGTGGCGTCGCAACCCGCGCAAGGGTGCGACAAACTCATCCCACAGCGATCATTTTTGATCGATGCAGTTATTTGTTAACGCGAATGTGGCCAAATTTGCTTGCGCGAGGCTGTCGGTCGGGATGGTCGAATCGTCCATGCCGGACAGCCTCACACAAGCCTGAAACCGTATCCCAAGGACCAGGCTCAACCCGTTTCGAGCAGGCTTACGCATATGAATATCATTATCGGACTTGTCGTTGTTTTCGGCTGCATACTCGGGAGCTTCATAGCTGGCGGCGGGCATGTCGGCGTTCTTTGGCAGCCTTACGAATATATCGTCATCATCGGCGCCGGCGTAGGCGCGTTCATTGCCGGCAACCCGATGAAAGTCATCAAGGATTCCGGCAAGGCGCTGGGCGAGGCTTTTGCCAACAAAATTCCGAAGGAACGCAATTATCTTGACACGCTGGGCGTGCTTTATGCGCTGATGCGCGATCTTCGCACCAAGTCCAGAAGCGAGATCGAGGCCCATATCGACAATCCGGAAGAATCGGCGATTTTCCAGCAATCGCCCACCGTTCTGAAGAACAAGGACCTGACTTCGTTCATCTGCGATTATGTTCGCCTGATCATCATCGGCAACGCCCGGTCGCACGAAATAGAAGCCCTGATGGACGAGGAAATCGAGACCATTTCGCATGACAAGATGAAATCCTACCATGCGCTGCAGGGCATGGGCGATTCCTTCCCGGCCATCGGCATTGTCGCGGCCGTTTTGGGCGTTATCCACGCCATGGGATCAATCACCGAACCGCCGGAAGTGCTGGGTCACCTGATCGGCGCAGCGCTTGTGGGCACCTTTGCCGGTATTCTTCTGTCTTATTGCATCATGAATCCGCTGATCTCCATGATCAAGTCCGTACGCACCAAGCAGCACAGGGTCTATATCATCGTCAAGCAGACGTTGATTGCCTATATGAACGGTTCCGTGCCGCAGGTGGCCCTCGAATATGGCCGCAAGACAATCTCATCCTATGAGCGTCCCTCCATTGACGCCGTCGAGCAGGAAATGATGAATCCTGGCGGCGGCGGCGAAAAGGCGGCTTGATCCCATGAGCGAAGGCCAGGACCCCAGGACAATACCGCAAATTGATCGCAGACTGGTCGCCCTGCTGACCGGCGAAATGGGCAATGCCCAGCAGATCAACAAGGTATGTCTTGACCTTGGCTCCGCGATCGCCTCGCTTCTGCCGGACATGATTGCCGGCGAGACCGGGCTGAAACTTGCATTTTCCTATGCCGGCACATCGTCGGGCATGCAGAACCAGTTGATCGGCGATCTTGATGAATTCATGGTGCTTTGCGATGCCGGCCTGAGGGGCTGGTGCGGCGGATTTGTCATTGCCTGCCCTTCGCTGGTCATTACCGCTTTGGTGGAAACCTTGCTCGGCGGCGGCGGCAACGCCGCCCTTGAGCCTGTGCCGCGCGCCGCTTCCAAGGTTGAGCTGAAAATGAGCCCCATGCTGTTTGACAAGATCGCCGCCGGGCTGCGCCAGGCCATCGATCTTGCCGGCAATCAGGATGTGGTGCTGACCAAACCGGAAAATACCGAGAGCCGCGCCAAACCTGAAGCCGATGCGCCGGACATCTATGCAACCGAAATCAAGATCGATGTGGCTTACGGCTCGATAGAGACCCAGCTTTCCATCATCATTCCGCAGAGCGCCCTTTTGAAGACGCGGGTGAAGAATCCGAAGATGAAGGGCACCGCCAACAAGCCAGCCAATGAATTCACAGAACAGATCAGCGATCAGGTCCGTCGCTCGGATGTGACGCTGGAAGCCAGAATTCGCTTGGAGACGCTCAGCCTCGGCGCCATTTCCCGCCTGCAGGCCGGCGACGTCATCCCCTTCTTCGACAGCCGCGACGTTACCGCTCAGGTCAACGCCAATGGCAGGGACCTTTACCAGTGCGAGTTTGGCCGGTCGGGCGAACAATATATGGTCCGGGTGAAGGATACGCATGGTTCGGAAGACGACCTGCTCAAGCACCTGATGGGTTAACGTAAACAGCCGGTCATAAAGACCTTTTGCGTTGTATCGGACCTGAATCAGGTCATGTCCGGTTTGGCGCAAGTTTCAACTGGAATAGTCGACCTCATGGCAGCGAACAAATCACTCACCGACGATATTGAACCGATTGTGGCCGCAGAAAGCGACGAAGCTCTCGATCAGGCGATCGACAGCCTGCGCGGCGTACTGAAATCCGACCAGGAAGGCGGCCTGCCCGAAACCGGCTTCGAAATGGGTGCGGACCTTGGCGGCGACCCCTTTGAAGAAAGCGGCGACGACCTTCTTGGCGGTGATCACGTTTCCGATTTTGGCGCTCCCGCTTTCGGCGGCCAGATTGCCACCTCCGCAGGCAAAGCAGGCAGCGCGCTGAATGCCAATCTTGATCTGATCATGGATATTCCGATCGAACTGCAGATCATCCTCGGCTCAAGCCGCATGCAGGTCTCCAGCCTGATGAACCTGACCGAAGGCGCAACAATCGCGCTAGACCGCAAGATCGGCGAACCGGTCGACATAGTCGTCAATGGCCGCCTGATTGCCCGCGGCGAAATTACAGTCCTCGAAAATGATGAAACGCGTTTTGGCGTAAAACTCATCGAAGTCAAGAGCAAGCCCAAGGCTTGACCATGATGGTCCAGCTTCTCCGGAGATGATCCATTGATTGATTTTGAAAGCTATGAAGACACCCCCAGCGACAAGGCCCTTTCGCCTGCTGAAAAGGCTGCAGCGGTTTTGTTGGCCATGGGGCGCGGTGTCGCCGGCAAGCTTTTGAAATATTTCACCCAGTCCGAACTGCAGGCCATCATCCAGTCCGCCCAGAAACTGCGACCCGTTCCGCCGCATGAACTTCTGGACCTGATCAACGAATTTGAAGACCTGTTTTCCGAAGGCACCGGCCTGATGGACAATGCAAAGGCCATCGAGGATATTCTCGAAGAAGGACTGACGGCAGATGAAGTCGACGGCCTGTTGGGCCGCCGCACGGAGTTCCAGGCATTTGAAGCAACAATCTGGGACCGTCTGCAGGAAGTCGACCCGGCCCTGGTCGCCAAGGCGTTGATGGACGAGCATCCGCAGACCATCGCTTACATCTTGTCGATGGTTCCGGCCAATGCCGGCGCCAAGGTGCTGATGCAACTGGCCGAAAGCCGCCGTGCCGACATCATCAACCGCACGGTCAACATGAAGGATGTCAGCCCCAAGGCTGCGGCGGTGATTGAAAGCCGTGTGGTGGAAATCGTCCGCGAGATGGAAACCGAAGGCAATTCGGCCGGCAGCGTCAAGGTTGCCGAAATGATGAACCAGCTTGACAAGCCCGAGGTGGAAAGCCTTCTCAGCTCGCTTGAAGCGCTCAGCCAGGATTCCGCCAAGAAGGTCCGTCCGAAAGTCTTCCTGTTCGAAGATATTCTGGCCATGCCGCAAAGAAGCCGTGTCGCGCTGTTCAACGACATTTCCGCCGATGTCATCACCATGGGGCTGCGCGGGGCTGCGCCGGCGATCGTCGAATCCGTGCTGTCGGCAATCGGCGCCCGCCAGAGGCGCATGATCGAATCCGATCTGGGAACCGGAACGGCCGGTGTCAATCCCAAGGATATTGCGGTGGCGCGCCGTTCCATCGCCCAGGAAGCGATACGCCTGGCGACAAGCGGGCAGATCGAGCTCAAGGAACCCGAAAGCGAAGAAGCCAAGGCCGCCTGACAGGATTGATATCTGCTGTGCGCAGTAAAAGCTTTCCGTGTCCCCTCTCATGTCCCGATGATACACCTGCAACACGGATGATTCTGCGCCCGATCTCAGAACCAGGGGACAATGATGGCGGAAGGCGACGACAAGGACAGCAAAACCGAGGCGCCGACCCAGAAGCGCTTTACCGACGCCGCCGAGAAGGGCAACGTCCCTTTTTCCCGCGAAATCACGGTTTTTGCCTCCACCATGGCGATCTATGTCTATCTGATTTTCTACCTGCCATCCGGCGTCAGCCACGTCACGGAAGTGCTGCGCGACATTTTCGAGCATCCCGAACAATGGCATTTTGAAACCTCACCCGACGTTGTCGCGCTTTTTGTGCGCCTCGGTTGGGAAGCCGGTGTTCTGGTCCTGCCGGCCTTCATCTTGATGATGGCGTTTGGACTGGGCTCATCGGTGCTGCAAAACATGCCGAGCTTCGTTCTGAACCGGATCGCGCCGAAAGTGTCGCGGCTGAACCCGAAATCCGGTTTCACCCGCATTTTCGGACCCCAGGGAATGGTCGAATTCGGCAAGGCCCTGATCAAGGTCATCCTTGTTTCGGTGGTCGTCATCCTGACCTTGAAAAGCGAGTTCTACGTGGCCCTGGACGGGATGTTTTCAGATCCCGCCTTTCTGGTTGCCAAGATGCTCGACAATTCCGAGACCGTCATCATCATCGTGCTGGCGGCTGCAGCCCTGATCGGCATCATCGACTATTTCTGGACCAATCACCATTGGTACACCGAGTTGAAGATGACCAAGCAGGAAGTCAAGGAAGAGCACAAGCAGTCGGAGGGCGACCCGATCGTCAAGGCCCGCCAGCGCTCGATTGCGCGTGACCGGGCGCGCAAGCGGATGATCGCGGCTGTGCCGCGCGCCACCTTGGTGATTGCCAATCCGACCCACTATGCGGTTGCCTTGCGTTACATCCGCGAAGAAAATATCGCGCCTGTCGTCGTTGCCATGGGCACCGATCTGGTGGCGCTGAAGATCCGCGAAATCGCCGAAGGAAAAGGGATACCGGTTTTTGAAGATCCGCCGCTTGCCCGCTCAATGTTTGCGCAAGTCTCGATAGATAGTGTGATCCCGCCGGTCTTCTACAAGGCCGTCGCAGAATTGATCCAACGTGTCTACGCCGCCAAAAAACCACCCTCCAGACGGGCATAGCAAACCATATGAAAAAAACCGATTGTTCCCTTGAAAGAGAGAAGATTGTGGCAGAGGCCTTGTGCCCGGTTGCCAGTGAATTGCGGCTGCTGGATGCGGCCGACCTGATTTCCCTGCTGCGTTTCGAGCGGCATGGAAACCTGTCAGACCTGGTGGCAAGTGCTGCCGAGCTGTATTTTCTGCCGGGCACCGTCAATTTCGGCACCGGCGGCGACTACCAGCTGGACTGGGGCCGCACGCCGGAAATCACCCTTGATCTGGAAATCAAGCCGCAAGGCGTGACCATTTATGCCCAGCTGGCGCTTGGTGAAAACCAGGCCGGCATCGAAATCAATCATATCGCTTTTGAAAGGCCCTCTTCCACCGCAGCAGAAAACACCGAATTCCTGGCCAGAAGTCTGCAGGAAGCCCGTTTCAAGGTGAACATGCGCGACCAGGAGCAGGCCGCCTGAAACCGGCGCTATCCACAATTCTCAGGCAATGAAGCCCAGCCGGATCGCCTTGGCGATTGCCTGTATCCGGTTGACGGAGTCGAGTTTCGTGGTGGCGGTGGACAGATAGGCGTTGACGGTATGCACCGACAGGCCGAGCTTGGCGGCAATGCCTTCGCTGATCATGCCGTCGCCGGCCATTTGCAGACAGGCGATTTCGCGGATGCTGAGCACTTCGCTGGGCGTTGAGCGGCGCTCGTCCAGGCTGAGCAGATCCTTCATCAGCTGGTGGCAGCGCTGGTGAATGTCGATGATCGCATCGGAATTCAAGTCGAAATATTTGGCTGTAAAAACCATGTAGCCGTTACCCATGCTGCCAAGCCGGACCGGGAAGGCTACGCCCGAAAACGGCAGGATCAAGCCTTTCAGGCGCACCACGAACAACGAAAAATCGGCCGTCTCGGCAGACTGGTCCTCCCCCACCCCGTTGAACATCAGCGGCAGGGTTGAATGCTCGATGTGGTCCATCATGGCCTTGCCGTAAGTTTCCAGAATCTGCAAAACCGCTTCAGGGCTTTCGGTCGGAAAACTGTCAAGCACCGAGTAAAGTTTGCGCTGGTTGGGCAAGCCGGAGGTGCGGATCTTCAAAATCGCCGAACTGCGGGCCTGCCCCAGTTTCTGCAGCGCAATCAGCTTCGGAAAAAAATCCGATTTGGAAACCGCCCTGTAAGGCCGCCCGCCGCGACTTTCCTCCGGCAACCTGATCTCTGACATCACATCCCTTTCTCAGACCAGGTTATGCCTGACTGCAAAGGCTATCGCCTCCGATCGGGTCCGGGTCGCCGTCTTGCGCATGACGCTGGTGATATAGTTATTGATCGTGTTGCGCGAAATGCCCAATATCGTTGCAATTTCGTCGCTCGTCTTGCCTTCCGAAATCCAGAACAGGCATTCCAGCTCCCGCTCCGTCAGATCCATCTCTCGTTCTGGCTGGGCCTGCTGGCGGTAAATCGCGCTGACGAAGTAACTCGCCAGCACCGCCACTTCGCGCAATTTCTGTTGTGAGAGAATGACGTCATCGGGGCATAGAAGCATCAGCATATAGCGATTTGCCCCGACATTGAAGGAGATCGAGCAGAATTGCCGGCTGACATCCGGTGCAAGCTCAATATCATCGGGCAGCATGGCGAAACTGGGTTGCAGCACGGACAGGCAGCGGTCAAGCTCGGTTTGCTTGGTCATGTCGCGGATCAAATCGGCGCCGAGACGGCGGACAAGATCAAACGGCCAATTCGACGTCACCACATAGTCAAGGCCAGCTTCATTGTTCAGATCGCAGCGGGCAAGCAGGTAGTTGAGCGCACCGACATAATCGGTCAAATGCTGGAAACCGGATCCTGCTTCCTTGGCCTCGCAAAACTGCCTGAGTTTCCCGACAAGTTGCTCACGCGAAAGCTGGCACTCACCGGACATCGCAAAATCAAATCTCGTTCGCTCGGATTTCAATATCTCCATATCGAATCCATCTACAGCTATCCTTTTGCCTCCGGTCTGCCCGGCACCCTGCCATTCCCCCTCAACGCGGCAATCCCGCGATACGGTAAAACCTACGCGCTTCGATCCAGCCGGTTGCAAATCGGTGAAATGATTCGAAAGCTTGCGACAAGACTATTGCAAGCGGGCGTTATTTCAACGGTTTTTAACATTATTATCAATTCGGCTATTTGACATTGTGCAATATTGAATTTTTCTAATGCACATATGTAATTGCCATGGCAAACAATCCGGGCGACACCTGATTGCAGACATCGATAGTCTGCTATGTTTTTATGTTGTTATCCAGTTACTTACTTGGGAAGCCACGCGCCGCAGACATTGCTTTGCGACAAACCGGATGCCGGAGCGTTGCGCAAAACGGCACGAAACGGCATGTATCGTGCGGTTTCTTCAACCACATGCACGTCTCGATTGATCCCTCCTGTGGATAACTTCAGAGCCGTCCAATACTGACGCGCAACAATTTCAGCGCCTCGGCGCGGTCTGCGGCGATCTGGCTGATCTGACCTGCGGCTCCATTACGCTGCCTTGTTGGCGGCCCATTTGCGCAGGATCTTGGCTGCACGCTCTTCGCTGATATCGACCATTCTCGACAGCCGCCGCTCAGGACCTTCCTTGACGCGTTTGGCAAAGGGCGATGACGTGTCATCATCCATGGTCAGCAAATCGTCAGCCGAGTCAAAGCCGAAATCGGCACCGAAGCCGTCCATCAATGCGCCGCCTGGCGCCTGTGAGCCCGATGGTGCGAAGTCGGGCAGTTCAAGGCCTGCAGCCTCGCCCATGGGCAGACCTGCAGGGCCTGCCGAAGCGGTCGCCAGTTCCGGTCCGCCAATCGACTTGACCAGCGGCCTGAAGCCCATCCAGACGATCAGGAAGGCGACGCCGACAAAGGCCAGCGCATTGATGATGCCGCCGAGATTTCTGGTCAGCACTTCCATGATCGACGGACCTGAAGGCGCATCTTCCAGCAATTGGCTTTCCAGGAAGTCCATGGCCGTCACGCTGACGACATCACCGCGCTCGGTATCAATGCCTGCAGCCGAAGTGACGATGGTCTGCATCTGGGCGAGAAAGGCGTCATACTTGGCCTGGTCGAAGGGCTCACCCAGCAATTTGGTCACCCGACCCTTGTTGAGAACCACTGCGACGGAAAGCTTGTCGACCGTGTAATTGTTGCGGATCGTGGCCACTGTCTTGGAATTGATTTCGTAGTTTGTCTGCTCTTCTTTCTTTTCACCCTCTTCGGAGGATTGCGGCGTCGCGCCGTCCTTGGGGCCGCCTTGGGGAACATTCTGCTCGACGGTTGCGGCCTGGTCGCCTGATATCTGCTTGGAGGTCTGGGCCTCCTTTGTCACGCGGACGGAGCGTTCGACGCGGGATTCCGGATCAAACACCGTTTCCTGGATCTGCTGGCTGTCGGTGTTCAGTTTCGCAGTCACCGAGGCGCGGAAATTGTCCATGCCCAGAAATGGCGACAAGGCCTTGTCGATATTGTCTTCGAGTTCGCCCTGGACATTCTGGACGATGTTGAGCGAACGGTTGAGCTGCGAATTGGACGGATCGTCGCCTGAGGCCAGCAGCTGGCCGGCTGAATCAAGAATGGTGACATCATCGATGGAAAGCCCCGGCACGGCCGAGGCGACAAGGTGGCGGATGGCAGAGGCGGAATTGCGCCCGGCGGTCGCCGAAGCGCGGATCATCACCGAGGCTGTCGGTTTCTGTTCGGTCTTGCGAAAGCTGCCCCTGTCGGACATCACGATGTGGACGCGGGCAGCCGCAATGCCGTTGATCGTCTGGATGGTGCGGCCGATCTCGCCTTCCAAAGCGCGAACCCGCGTGACTTCCTGCATGAAGGAGGTCAGGCCGAGCGAGCCGACATTGTCGAAAAGCTCGTAGCCAGCATTGGTGGAATTGGGCAGTCCGCGCTCCGCCAGAAGCAGCCTTGCCTTGGATGACATGCCGACAGGAACAGACACGCTTGCCCCGTCCGCGCCATTCTGGATTTGCACGCCGGCTTCCGTCAACGCAATGCTGATCTGGTTCAGGTCGCCGCTGTCAAGGCCGACATAAAGCGTCTCGTAGCCAGGCTTGTTGACGTAAAGGGTGCCACCGAGGACCAGCGCGACGGTCAAAAAGCCCACCGTACCCAGCGCCACGAGTTTGCCGGTGCCCAATCCCGCAAGATTGCGGAGGATCGCCGTAAGTTGGTTTAACAGATTCATTCTGTTCTCGCGCCGCTTTCTGCCAAGTTTAAGGAACCGTCGGAACCTGATTGGCACGGTAGGGTTCGAAACTTGCGCGAACGTTTCGCCGCACCGCGGTATCCGGCCGTAGCGGCTTCAATTTTTCTATGCAGATCGACGACGACTCGCGGCACTATTTTTGGCGGTTAAATCGGGAATAATTTAATATTAGAAAGTGCTTATATCCTCAGATTCTGGTAAGCTAGAGGCAAGCCTTGATTTCTATATCAGCCATGTATGATGACAATGATGTCATTTGGAGTATGAGCAATGATTGTTCTGGCACTGAGCGCAGTTATTATCGCATTTTCTACCATGGCCGCAATTTCCCTTCTTCTTGATCTTGACGTTGGACGGAATAAGACTGCCGGACCTGTCTTCTGATCTTCACTGTAAATGACGATCAAAAAGCACTCTGCCGGCATCGCTGCCTGTGGACGGAATGCGCAAGGCGCTCATGGATCTTCCGCATCGGTTTTGAAAGAACCGACACCGAATGCGGCCAGTATCCTGTATCGCGGAAATGCGCTGACGTCACAATTGGCGCATTTCACCCCCATGCTTGATTGCCAAGCAATGTCAGGCTTCGACCCTGACAAGCCATTCGCGCCAGTAGCCGTCCAAGGCCGGGTCGGGTGCAAAATCCTGCACCACAGGGGTCAAATCCAGTTTCGAGCCTCTCTGCATGGCAAGGCAGGCCGCACCGAGGCTTGTGCCCGTCAGGCCTGACCCTCCCGCACAAACCGGCCGTCCGGTCATGGATGCAAGCATTTCCAGATAGGCCGGATTGGCCGCAAAGGGCCCCTCCACCATGGTCGGCCCGTCGGCGCCGATCAGCTGAAGCGACGTGGCCGTCATCATGCCGAGATAAAGCGATACCGCAAACAATCGCCCGCCATCCGAAAGCAC
Organism: Rhizobiaceae bacterium; assembly: GCA_041742335.1. Lineage (GTDB taxonomy): Bacteria > Pseudomonadota > Alphaproteobacteria > Rhizobiales > Rhizobiaceae > Rhizobium_E. The sequence goes on along the minus strand of JBGSIT010000082.1, from coordinate 11,248 downwards.
CGACGGATCGCCGCTCCATCGGCCGATCTTGTCCGGAAAAGGGCCGGAACCATGCGGCAGCGACGGCAGGTACATGATCTGTTCGGCCAGCACCTGATTGCGATCTGCCGGACGGATTGGGCTTTCCCCCTTGCCGGCCAATTGGCTGAAGGCGCGCCCGCCCATGAACCGTCCCGATGGCACCGGATCACCCAGCGCATTGACATTGATCAGCGTATCCCTTTGCTCGCAAAGCGCTGTCCTTTTTCCGCCGACAGCCATGCATATGACCCATGTTCCAGTCGAGACAACCGAGAAAGGCGGCTTGCCGGACAGGATATAGGGAAGCAGCGAGGCATTGGAATCATGAATGCCGCAAAAGACCGGAAGATCGGCAGGCAGGTTTGCGCGTGCTGCGATTTCAGGCAGGACCGGCCCCAATATGGCGAAAGGCGGCTTGATCTCCGGCATCAGATGCCGCCACCCGCACTTTTCAACCAGTGACGAAAACCTCCGCTTGTTCGGGTCCCACAGATCGGTGTGGGTTCCCAGCGAGGTAGTTTCGCTCGCCACGACGCCGGTCAGCCGCCGCGCCCAATATTGAGGATAGGGCACAATCGCGGCGATCCGGGCGAAGTCATCAGGAAAGCAGGTCTGCTGGTAGTGCAATTGTGCGCCCGCATTCAATCCGCCCGGCAGGCGGGGGCTACCGGTTTCATCAAATGGCGGCCGTATCAACCCATAGGCGTCGGTAATTGCAGGCGGATATTCGAATTCGTAATCGATGACCGGCAAGGCCAGATGTCCGTCCCGGTCGAGCACGGCCAGCGTTGCCCCATGGGTGGTTATCGAAATGGCGTCAAAGCCGTGGGCGGCATAAAGCTCGCTTAGCGACGCCAAGATGAAGCGCCACAGACGTTCAATATCAAAATGCGGATAGGGTGGGGCCGCCAGCACATTGTTCGGCATGGACAGCACCGCGATTTCACGCTTCCCGGTCAGATCGACCAGGGCCAGCTTGGCATTGGTCTTGCCGATATCAATCACGGCTATCTTTCGAAACGGTCCTGCATCATGCCGCGCCATGGCGTCTCAATGTCCCTTGCCGGTGCGCAATCTGCCAATCAGGACCGGGACGGCGATGACCGATATCAGCAGCAGGCCGATGAAGATCGACATGACGATTCCCGGCACGTTGAGCAGGCCGAAACCGAAGGTCACCATGCCCATGATCAGGGCTGCGAGCACCACGCCGGGAATGGTCCCCGATCCGCCGAGAATATTGACGCCGCCCAATACCACCATCGTCACTGCCTCCAGTTCCCATCCGGTGGCAATGGAAGGTCGCGTCGAGCCGAGGCGCGAGGTCAGGCAGACGGCGGCAAGGCCGGACATCACGCCGGTCAGCAGGAACAGGATGAACTTGACCCGCTGCACCCGGATGCCGGAAAATTGCGCAGCCACAGGGTTGTTGCCGATGGCATAGACCATGCGCCCGAAATTGGTCTTGTGCAGCAGGATGCCGAATGCGATGGCGGCGATGACAAAAATTACCATCTCCACAGTGATCACCCACCAGACATAGCCTTGGCCGAACCATGCAAAGGAAGCCGGATAGCCGGTATAGGCCTTGTCTCCAAGGATGATGTAGGCAATGCCGCGGAATAGGCTCATCGTGCCGATGGTCACGACGATTGAAGGAAGGCCGAGGCCGGTGACCAGATAGCCGTTGACCGCCCCGCAGACCAGACCGACGACCAGGCCGACAACCACGATTTCCCCGGTTCCCGCCCCATGCTGGAAGGCAAATCCCATCAGCGTCGAGGCAATGGCGATGATCGAGGCGACTGAAAGGTCTATTTCGCCCGAAATGATCACCAGCGCCATGGCGAATGCGATCAGCGCCTTTTCGGTGAAATTATAGGTGGCGTCAGAAAGGTTCCACGGATCAAGGAAATAGGGAGAGGAGAAGATGTTGATGATGAAGATCGCGATGGCAACCAGCACCAGCAGGTTTTCCCAGCTTTTGAGAACCCGCTGCGAACGGCCCTGCAGGCGATCCTTGACGAAGCGGTCGACTTGCCCGGTTTTGTTCATGCCACTGCTTCCGCTTTCTTGAGGATCACCCTGCCCTTGCGGCGCTCGGAGCGGGCATTGAAGGCTATGGCGATGATGATGACGGTTCCCGAAATCGCCAATTGCCAGAAGGGCGAAACATTGATCACCGGCAGCGCATTCTTGATGACGCCCAAAAACAGCGCGCCCAGCACGGCGCCCGACACCGACCCGATGCCGCCGGCAATGGATACGCCGCCGATCACGCAGGCCGCAACGACCTCAAGCTCGAAGCCGAGTGCAATATCGACATAGGCCACCGCATAGCGCGAAATCCACAGATAGCCTGCCAGACCGGAAAGCGCTCCGGAAATGGAGAAAGCGTAAAACCGCGACCGTCCGACATTGATGCCGGTATAGACGGCGGCATGGGGATTGCCGCCGACGGCGAAAAATGCCCTGCCCGTCTGGCTGCGGGTAATGACGACATACATGATGACAATCACCGCCACCGCCAGCCAACTCAGAACCGGCATTCCCAGCATGACGAAACGCGGCAGCGCCTTGAAGCTGTCGGTCATTTCATGGGCATTGATCCACTTGCCGCCGGAAATGACGAAGATGCTGCCGCGATAGATGGTCATCGTGCCCAGGGTCACCACGATGGGCGGCATGTCGAGTTTCCAGACCAGCAGTCCGTTGACCGCCCCCAGCGCCAGACCGGTCAGGATTGCGATGACGACCAGAGCCACCACCGGCACATCCGGATAGAGATGGTTGATCATGGCCACGACCATGCCGGAAAGCGCAAGATTGGCGGCCGTGGAAAGGTCAATGCACTTGGTCAGGATGACCGCCATCTGGCCGAGCGCCAGGATGATCAGGATCGATGTGTCATTGAACACATTGGCAAGGCTCGCAATGCTGACAAAGGAGGGAAACCGCAGCGCAATCAGCGTGACGAGAACCACCATGGCGATGACAAGCTGCATCTCGCGATATTTGAAAAGTCTGGTCATGCCGCTTCCCCAATGCCGGCGGCGCTGCGGACCAGCGCCTCTGCGGTCAATCCTTCCCGGTCATATTCATCGACGATCCGGCCTTCGCGCATGACGATGACCCGGTCCGACATGCCCATGATTTCCGGAATTTCAGATGAAACCATGATGACGCTCAGTCCCTGGCTTACCAATTCGTTCATGAATTCATGCACGGCGGCCTTGGAACCGATGTCGATGCCCTTTGTCGGCTCATCGAGAATGATGACCTTCGGCTTCGTCGCCAGCCATTTGGCGATCACCACCTTTTGCTGGTTGCCGCCTGAAAGCGTGCCGACATTCTGGTCAAGAGAAGCAGCCCGAAGATCCAGCCGCGCGGTATATTCCCGCGCCAGCCTGAACTCTTCGGCCAGCCGCAGAAAGCCGTTGCGCGAGGTCTGGTTGAGCGACGGCAAGGTGATGTTCTGGTATATCGGCAGGCCGGTGATGGCGCCCTGGCTGCCACGGTCTTCCGGGACATAGACTATGCCCCGCTTGATGGCTTCGGTTGCCGTGCGGATGACTGCGACCTCGCCGTCAATGCGAACCGCGCCTTTGGAGGGCCGCGTCATTCCGAAAATGGCCTGCATGACTTCCGAGCGTCCCGCCCCGATCAGGCCGTAAAATCCGAGGATCTCGCCGCGGCGCAATTCAAAACCGATATCCTCGAACTCGGTTGGGTGGCTGTAGCCGGAAACCGTCAGAACCGGTTCGCCGATCTCCACTTTGGTCTTGGGAAAAATCTGGCCGACATCGCGACCGACCATCAGGCGGACAAGCTCATCCTGATGGGTATCGGCCATCAGCCCCTGACCCACCATCTGGCCATCGCGAAAGACGGTGTAACGATCGGCGATCCGGAAGACCTCGTCGAATTTGTGGCTGATGAACAGGATCGCCTTGCCGTCGGATTTCAGCCGGTTCACAAGCTCGTACAATTCGCCGATTTCCTTATGCGACAGCGCCGCCGTCGGCTCATCCATGATGACCACCTTGGCATCGACCGACAAAGCGCGCGAAATTGCCACCAGATGCCTGTTGGCAATGCCGAGGTCGCGCAGACGCATGGCTGGATCGATATTGGCGCCGACCCTGGCGAGCAATTTGGCCGCCATCGCGTTCATCGCCTGCCAGTCGATCAGGCCGAAGCGATTGCGCGGCGCATGGCCGATGAAGATATTTTCGGCAACCGACAATTCATCGAAAAGCACCGTTTCCTGGTGAATGGCGGTAACGCCGGCATGGGCGGCGGATACGGCATCGGGAAAGCGCGTCGGGGCGCCATCGACGGAAATGACGCCTTCATCGGGTTGGTAGATCCCGGTCAATATCTTGACCAAAGTGGATTTTCCCGCGCCATTTTCACCGACCAGCGCAGTAACAGTGCCCGGATAGAGCGCCAGTTCCACATCGCTGAGCGCGCGTACGCCCGGAAAGCTCTTGGAGATACCCTTCAGCGTAATGGTCGGCTCAGGCGATGGGTTGATTTTCTGATCCACGGCTCATCATCATTCCGTTAAGGGATTTTGGCCATCCGGCGCCACGCAGGCTCTGCCGTCGCTGCAATCACGATTGCAACTATGCATGACATTTCCGGCGTTGTCCTGATTTGAAAACCGGCCGCCCTTTCAGACGGCCGGCCTGTCGGTCTGCCGGATCAGAAGATCTTGGCAAATTCTTCGACATTGGATGCGTCATAGACGAAAGGATCGGCCATGGCGCCTTCGTTGTTGTCGTCAAGCTTGACCATGCCCATGCGGCCCATGGACAGTTCTGCGCCCGGCTTTGCTTCGGCAGTGCCGGTCACCAGATTGTAGGACAGCATGGTGGCGGCGTACCCCAGGTCGATCGGGTTCCAGATGGCGAAGGACTTGGTGGAACCAGCCTTGACGTGGCCTGCCATTTCAGACGGAAGGCCAAGGCCGGTGACATTGATCTTGCCGGCCATGCCCGCATCTTCAACAGCCTGGGCTGCGGCAACGATTCCCACTGACGTTGGCGCGATGATCGCCTTGAGGTTCGGATAGGCCTTCATCAGTCCCTGAGTTTCGGTATAGGACTTGTCGGTCTTGTCATCGCCATAGACTGTGGTGACGATGTTGATGTTCGGATAGTTCGGCAGCACCTTCTTCATTTCCTCAATCCAGATATTCTGGTTGGTGGCCGTGGCGGTCGCCGACAGAATGGCGACATCGCCGCCGTCCGGCAGGTTGTCGGCGGCCATCTTGACGCACATATTGCCGATCAGCGCATTGGATGAAGGATTGAGGTGGAGCATGCGGCCTTCAGGCGCTACGCCCGAATCCCATGAAATGACCTTGATGCCGCGATCCATCGCCTTTTTCAGCGCCGGAACGAGAGCATCCTTGTCATTGGCCGAAATGGCGATGGCATCGACCTTCTGGGCCACAAGCGCATTGATGACTTCAATCTGGCCCTCGGCCGTCGTATCGGTCGGGCCGGTATAGATGATATCGACATCGCCGAGTTCCTTGGCGGCTTCCTGGGCGCCCTTGTTGGCGGCGTCAAAAAAGCCGATGCCAAGCGCCTTGACGACGATGGCGATCTTCTTGTTTTCGGCATGGGCGACATTGGCGATCAGAGCCGTCGAAATGGCGGCCGTAAAAAGTATTTTCTTGATCATTCCCATAGTTTCCTCCCTTGGGGTTTTGAACAGATTTCGGACCGCTGGTTTTCATTCCAGCGTGACAGAACGGTTTGAATTCATCTCCTGCACTCCGGCGACAATCAGATTGACGCCCGCAGCTTCAAGCATCGCGGCATGTCGGTCTTCGATGCCGGAATCGGTAATGACGGTGGTAATGCGCTTCAACCCGCACAAAATGAGGCTTGAGCGCTTGGAAAATTTTGATGAATCGACCAGCACGATCAATTCGTCGGCCTGGTCGATCAGCTTCTGCTCGGCCTGGATCAGCAGCGGATCGGCTTCCATCAGACCCAGCGGGCTCAAGCCTTGTGCGCCCATGAACATCCGCCGCGCATAAAAATTGCGCGTCACGTCATTGTCGAAAGGGCTGAGGATGATGTTTTGTTCGCGGTAGATCGTGCCGCCGGACAGCATGATGGTGTTCTTGGAGTTCTTCAACAGATGCTCGGCGATCGGGAATGAATTGGTAAAGACCTGAAGCCGGCGGTTGGCCAGGAAATGCACCATCTGGAATGTCGTGGTGCCGCCATTGATGATGATCGGGTCGCCGTCTTCGCACAAGGCGACGGCCTCTTTCGCGATGGCTTGCTTCTGGCGGCTGTTGATGGATTGATTGACCGAAAACGGCCGGCCGGCCAGACCTACGAATTGCGGCGGGTGCAGCGCTTCCGCTCCGCCGCGAACGCGCCTGAGTTTTTTCTGGACATGCAGGGCCGCAATATCACGCCTGATCGTCGCCTCCGAACTGTCCGTCAATTCGACAAGTTCAACGACCGTCGCGACAGGCTTTTCCTGGACGGCGGACAGAATGATCCTGTGGCGTTCTTTCTCGTGCATGGCTCCCCCAATGACGGCATGGTTCCATCATAAACATGCAATGTCAATCACAATTGATCATAATTCTTCATTGTGCGCCGCAATATGATTGTTTTTGATCGTTACTGATTGACAATGGCCGCCGTTCCGTGTGAGTTATCGACCAAATAACTGCGCCTTTTCGCGGCGCGGATAGAATGGCCGGGAGGAATAATTCGCCATGTCGCAAGCAAACAATGCCAAACCATTGGCAAATCTGTGGGATCGCGCCAAGGCGGCCTCCATGAGTGAAGCGGAGCGTCTGGTCTATCGTTCCAACCTGCTTGGCTCGGACAAAAGGATCACCAATTTCGGCGGCGGCAACACCTCTTCCAAGATCATTGAAAAAGACCTGCTCACCGGCAAGGATGTGGAGGTGCTTTGGGTCAAGGGTTCGGGCGGCGATGTCGCCACGATCAGGCTCGACGGATTTTCCACCCTTTACATGGACAAGCTGGAAGCGCTTAAAAAACTCTATCGCGGGCCGGAATTCGAAGATGAAATGGTGGGCTACCTGCCCCATTGCAGGTTCAATCTCAATCCGCGCGCCGCCTCCATCGACACACCGCTGCATGCCTATGTGCCGCGCAAATATGTCGACCACATGCACCCCGACGCCATCATCGCCATTGCAGCCTCGACCAATTCAAAGGATCTGACGGCCAAAATATTCGGTGGTGAAATCGGTTGGCTGCCCTGGAAGCGTCCCGGTTTTGAGCTGGGGCTGTGGCTTGAGAAATATTGCCTTGAAAACCCTGCAGCGCGTGGAGTCGTGCTGGAAAGCCACGGCTTGTTTACCTGGGGCGACACGCCTGAGGAATGCTATGCAACCACCATCGAAATCATCTCCCGGGCCATGGACTGGTTTGAAAGCCAGTCTTCCGGCCCGGCCTTCGGCGGCCCGCACGTCAAGGCCCTTGATGCCGAACAGCGCCGCGCCATTGCCGAGCGCCTGATGCCGGTCCTTCGCGGCGCAATCAGCGGCGCCGAACGCAAGGTCGGCCATTTCGACGACAGCGCGCCGGTGCTGGAATTTGTCTGCTCGAACAATCTTGTTCCCCTCGCCGCTCTCGGCACATCCTGCCCGGATCATTTTCTCCGGACCAAGATTTGCCCGATGGTAGTCGATTTTGACCCCGCCAATCCGGATATCGACGCAACGATTGCCGGTCTTGACACGGCGGTGGCCGCCTATCGCGACGGCTACAAGGCCTATTACGAGCGCTGCAAGCACCCTGACAGCCCGGCCATGCGCGATCCCAATGCGGTGATTTACCTGGTGCCCGGCGTCGGCATGATCAGCTTTGCCCGCGACAAGGCCACAGCCCGCATTTCCAGCGAATTCTACGTCAACGCCATCAATGTGATGCGCGGAGCCTCCTCGGTTTCCACTTATCAGGGATTGCCCGAGCAGGAAGCCTTCGACATTGAATATTGGTTGCTTGAGGAAGCCAAGCTGAGCCGCATGCCCAAGCCCAAGGCGCTTGCCGGCAGGGTGGCCTTCATCACCGGCGGCGGCGGCGGCATTGGCAAGGCCACCGCATTGCGCCTGCTGCATGATGGCGCCTGTGTTGTGCTGGCCGATATTGATACCAATGCGCTCGAACTGGCCGATAGCGAGCTCTGCGGCCTTTATGGCAGCGACATGGTGCGCACGGTCAAGCTGGACGTGACCAGGGAGGATGAAGTCGTTTCCTCCTTCGCCTTTACCGCCGTCGAATATGGCGGGCTTGATATTCTGGTTTCCAATGCCGGCATTTCTTCCGCAGCCCCCTTTGACGAAACCGAATTGTCGATGTGGGACCGCAACATGGATATTCTCTCCAAGGGCTATTTCCTGGTTTCCCGCCAGGGATTCCGCCTGATGAAGACCCAGAAAATCGGCGGCGAAATGGTGTTCATCGCCTCCAAGAACGGCCTTGCCGCCTCGCAGAATGCATCGGCCTATTGCACTGCGAAAGCCGCCGAGATCCACCTCGCCCGCTGCGTGGCGCTGGAAGGCGCTGAATTCCAGATCCGCGTCAATGTCGTCAATCCCGATGCGGTGTTGCGCGGCTCGAAGATCTGGACAGGCGAATGGCGCGAGCAGCGTGCGGCAGCCTATAATATGAGCCCGGACGAATTGGAAGAACACTATCGCAAACGCTCGCTGCTCAAGCGCAGCGTTTTTCCGCAGGATATTGCCGAAGCGGTATTCTTCCTGGCCTCCGACATGAGCGCCAAATCGACCGGCAACATCATCAATGTCGATGGCGGCAACGCCATGTCCTTTACGCGATAGGCCTTCATACGGGCGGGGCGCGTCGGCCTGGCCGGTCGCCCGGGAGAGAGAAAATGACGACCGAGATGATTTCCGCCGACCTCGTCAGCGCCGCCAATGCCAAGGCAGAGGGCGCGTTGAAAAGTGACTATGACGCATTGGCAGTGGTGCTTGCGCGGCGCGGCGTCGATATCGATTCCATCAAGGCCAAAATAGGCGCATTCGGCGTTGCGGTTCCCTCCTGGGGCGTGGGCACGGGCGGCACGCGCTTTGCCCGCTTTCCCGGCAAGGGCGAACCGCGCCACATCTTCGACAAGCTCAATGATTGCGCCGTCATCCAGCAACTGACACGGGCGACACCAACGGTTTCGCTGCACATACCCTGGGACAAGGTCGACGACATTGCCGGACTTCGCCAGACCGGGCATGCGCTTGGCCTTGGCTTTGACGCGATGAATTCCAACACGTTCCAGGACCAGTCCGGTCAGGATATCTCCTATCGCTTCGGATCGCTGACCAACACCAGCAAGGCCGCGCGCCAGCAGGCCATCGAGCATAATATCGAATGTATCCGCATCGGCGAGGGTCTCGGCTCCAAGGCGCTGACCGTCTGGCTTGGCGACGGTTCGAACTTTCCCGGCCAGTCCAACATGACCCGCGCCTTCGAGCGCTATCTGGAATCCATGCGCGAAATCTACAAGGAATTGCCCGATGACTGGCGGCTGTTTTCCGAACACAAGATGTATGAGCCCGCTTTTTATTCTACCGTTGTCCAGGACTGGGGCACAAATTACATCATCGCGACCGAACTCGGCCCCAAGGCCCAATGCCTTGTCGATCTCGGCCATCACGCCCCCAATGTGAATATCGAAATGATCGTCGCCCGGCTCATCCAGTTCGGCAAGCTCGGCGGCTTTCACTTCAACGATTCCAAATATGGCGATGATGATCTGGATGCCGGCTCGATTGATCCCTACCGGCTGTTCCTGATCTTCAATGAACTGGCCGATGCGGAATTGTCCGGCGCAAAGGGTTTCAACCCCGCCCACATGCTCGACCAGTCGCACAATGTCACCGACCCGATCGAGAGCCTGATGACCAGCGCGATGGAAGTCCAGCGCGCCTATGCCCAGGCGCTGATCGTCGACCGCAAGGCGCTGTCAGGCTATCAGGACGATAATGATGCGCTGATGGCCTATGAGACCCTGAAGCAGGCCTTCCGCACCGATGTCGAGCCTATCCTTGCCATGGCGCGAATGGAAAAGGGCGGCGCGATCCGCCCGGTTTCCACCTTCCGCGCTTCCGGTTATCGCGCCACGGTCGCGCAAGAGCGCCCGGTCGCATCAGGAACCGGCGGCGGCATCGTCTGAGTCCGGCAAATGGACCGCGACCGGAAACAGCAATGTTTGTGACCACTTGGCCAATCTTGCCGCTCGACAGCACCCTAACTTGCGGTTAGATTTGCGTTGCAACTTCAAACCGGAGAAGACCCATGGGAATAGACAGCATCATCATATTCCTGATTGTCGGCGCCGTTGCAGGCTGGCTGGCGGGATTGATCGTCAAGGGATTCGGCTTCGGCCTGATCGGCAATATTGTCATCGGCATTGTCGGCGCCTTCGTGGCGGGCTTTATTCTCCCGCGTCTCGGACTGGGATTTGGCGGCGGGTTCCTGATCTCGATCGTTCACGCAACCATCGGCGCGGTTATCGTTCTCGTTCTGATCAAGATCGTCAAGCAAGCGTGATCAGGCAAGCGTAATCGGGTCGGACAGAACAACCATGAGCCTGGCATCCGTCAAATCCTTTTTCTCCGAGCATGCCCCCGATATCGAAGTCCTGGAACTGAGCGAAAGCACGGCAACGGTCGAATTAGCAGCGCGTGGCCATGGCGTCGAGCATGGCCAGATCGCCAAGACCCTGGCCTTGCGCGTTGACGGCAAGGTCATCCTGCTGGTCACCCGCGGCGACGCACGATTGGACAACAAGAAGTTCAAGGCGATTTTTTCAACCAAGCCCCGCATGCTGGGACTGGACGAGGTGGAGGCCGAGACCGGCCATCCGGTGGGCGGCGTCTGCCCCTTCGGGCTTGTCCACCCGCTGCAGGTCTATTGCGATATATCCCTCAGGGCCTTTGGCGAAGTCGTGCCGGCGGCGGGTGCAATCAACGCCGCCCTGCGCATCAATCCGGACCGCATGGCGCAACTGGCCGGTGCGGAATGGATTGATGTCTGCCAGTCGCTGGAAACCGCGTCTTATACCAATGTTCAATGATAATGACCCATGGCGTGGGACCGGAGACGGGCGTCCGGGTAGGAGCACTCCGCAGAGCGCAGCCAAAGCTGCGGTCGAGGATTGCGACACCCCCGGCGCGTGGCATCCGGCCCACCCGAAG
>JBGSIT010000081.1:0-10318 GCA_041742335.1 Rhizobiaceae bacterium | reverse complement strand
CATCGAGCGCATGTTCAACAAACTCAAGCAGTTCCGCCGCATCGCAACCCGCTTCGACAAAACCGCCGCATCATTCGCCGCATTCCTGGCAATCGCTTCAACAAAGATTTGGCTGCCATACTTTGTCAACAGGGCCTAGTTTGATGACTGTTTTTTAGTTCCTTCTTTGGCTTTTAGTCATATTTCATTTTAAAGTTGCGACGGCGTGTATTTGCTGAGACCGATTAGTGCTAGTTGTTGATCGATTCATCGACAATTGTGATTTGTCAATCTGGAGATTTTCCTGTTTGCACCGCAATTACGTTGAACAGAGACCAAAACTGAATGCGATGACCCGGAGACAATCGTTTTGGAACTGCCTGAACTGATAGGTGAAATATCCACTCTCGAATCGCAATTTGAGGTCTTTCGTTATATGAAACGTTTGGTCGGCATTTTTGACGCCCGCGGCTTCATTGTCATGAAGGTGCCAAGCGCCCCAGGACCGGAACTTGGTAATTCGTCTGTCATCACCAATTGGCCCCCGGAACTGGTTGCCAAATATGACAGTCGCGCCCTGCTGAGCAAGAGTCCGGCCTTGATGCAGGTCCTGAAAAGCGTGGTTCCCTTCGCCTATGATGTTGAAAAACTTTACGCGTCATTGACCGACGAACGTTCAGTCGCCGCCCGCGAGGTTTTTCTCCAGTTCGGTTTCGGACGTGGGGGCATCTTCCCCACCAGTAATATCGGCGGCGAACGCGGCGTCATCATTCTTTCTGGCGACCGGGCGCCTTTCACGCTGAATGAAATGATGCAACTGCATTTGATAGCAACCCATGTCTATGACCGCCTTTTTCAGATTAAGATGAAGGACCCCAGGGCTTATGAAGATTTGACCGAACGGGAAATCGATTGCCTGACCTGGACTGCGGAAGGTAAAACCAGCACGGAAATTGCGGAAATCCTGACCCTGTCCGAACATACCATCAACCACTACCTCAATCGCGCAGCCAAGAAACTGGGAACCGTCAACCGAACCCAGGCGGTAGCCAAAGCTTTGCGTTCCGGCGTTATCCGGTAGCGCGGCCTGCTGTGACCCGATGCAGGCATTGCATCACCACCAAAATTCGCTGCCCATTTTTCCGGCATCGCCGTGCTTTTAGGCATAAGCTTGCCTGATTTGCCGTCGGTCCGTTTCCTGGCCAGCGGGTTTGCGGTGCATTCGGGCTGGCACGATTTCTGCATTCTTGTCGGCAGGTCCAGAGGGGACCCCCGTCGAGGTGCGGTTCACGCGCCCGCGCAATATCGCCGGTCCAGGTCCTGCCATGCCCCCAAAGAGGGTAGCGGCCTGGACCGGTGATTGCTTCCTGACTGATCCCGATTGCAACGATCCACCAAATGCATTTTGTTCTGCACTAAAAACTCTTTTTGAAAAAGTGTTGGCGGATGCCTGCCTATCTACTATCTAACGCCTATCATTACTTGAGAGGCTTTCATGACCGACGTGACCAAACAGCAGGTGCTCGAAAAACTGAAAACAGTTCGCGGGCCGGAAATGGAAGGCAATATCGTCGATCTCGGCATGGTTTCCGATGTTTTCATAGCAGACGGCAAGGCCTATTTTTCAATTACCGTTCCTGCGGAAAAGGCCAAGCAGCTGGAACCGATGCGGGCGGCAGCCGAACGGGTTGTCAAGGAAATGCCCGGGATGAAGGGCGCCGTAGTCGCCTTGACGGCCGACAAGAAAATGGCGCCGGGCGCGCAAGATACATCGGCGCAGCGGCCATCGCCAATGGCGCCAGGCGCTCCGGCCACCGCCCAAGGTCATGCAGGCCACGGCCATGCGAACAGGCAACCGGCCAAGGCCGATATTCCCGGCGTCAAATCCATAATCGCAGTGGCCTCCGGCAAGGGCGGCGTCGGCAAGTCAACGACAGCCGTCAATCTGGCGCTGGCCTTGAAAGCCAACGGATTGAAGGTCGGCATTCTCGATGCTGACATCTATGGCCCGTCGATGCCGCGCCTTCTCAAGATCACCGGCCGCCCGCAACAGCTTGAGGGGCGGATCATCAAGCCGATGGAAAATTACGGCATCAAGGTGATGTCGATGGGCTTTCTGGTCGATGAGGACGTCGCCATGATCTGGCGCGGTCCGATGGTCATGTCCGCCATTACCCAGATGTTGCGCGAGGTCGCCTGGGGCGATCTTGATATTCTGGTCGTCGACATGCCGCCCGGCACCGGCGACGCCCAGTTGACGATGGCCCAGCAAGTGCCGCTGGCAGGCGCGGTTATCGTGTCCACGCCGCAGGACCTGGCGCTGATAGACGCCCGCAAGGGCATCAACATGTTCAACAAGGTTGAAATTCCCGTCCTCGGTATCATCGAGAACATGAGTTATTTCATCTGCCCCGATTGCGGCAAGTCGCATGATATATTCGGCCACGGCGGCGCGCGCAGCGAGGCGGAGCGTATTGGCGTGCCATTCCTGGGAGAAATTCCGCTGACGATGGAAATCCGCGAGCATTCCGATGCGGGAACCCCCATTGTGGTGAGTGCGCCTGACAGCGCGCACGCTTTGACCTATCGCAAGATTGCCACAAATCTGTGGGATCAGGTTGAATCAAGGTTGGGGTCCGGCAGAGCCGCTCCCAGCATCGTTTTTGAATGATGCGACCCCCTGCGCAAACCCGCTGACGACCCGAAATCCCGATTGTCAAGGCAACGGGCTTTTTGCGTTGCAATATTCTTCCCTTGATTCTCTGCCTGTTTTGGGCAATATCACCGCCCACGCTCCCGGCAAGCTTGTCCAGGGTGCGCAACCTGCATCGTAACCGCAAGCACCGAGGGGTGGCGGCGTGATGCAAGCAGAGAGGCGATCGTGGCCTTGGCCGGAGTTGCGAACTCATGATAACCGCTTACCGTTCAAGCGGTGAAGCCTTGGTGCTGCCGCTTGAAAACCGGCTGCAAGCGCTTCCGGAAGATATTGTCTGGCTTGATTTGTATCTTCCCGGCAAAGACGAGGATTCCTATGTTGAACAACTGCTGGGAATGCAGGTTCCGACAAGGGACGACCTCAAGGACATTGAACCCTCCAGTCGCCTCTACAAGGATGAAAACGCCGTCTACATGACCGGATCATTGCTGTGCAGGGCAGATACCGACATTCCCCTTCTCACCGACATAGCCTTCGTGCTGTGCGGACCGAGGCTGGTGACGGTTCGCTATGAAGATCCGCGTTCGTTCCGGCTTTTTTCAGCTTCCATGTGCCGCATGCCGGGCGGCATGAAGACCGGCAGCGCGGTCATGGCGCGGCTGATGGAAACCATTATCGACCGTACAGCCGAAATCCTTGAAAACGCCGAAGTGCGCGGCGACGGGTTGCTTACCCAGATTTTTGAAGGCAAGGATCGCCGTTCGCGTCGTCCGCCCCGCTATCTCGAGAATTTGCTGGTCGATGTTTCCACCCATCACCGGCTGGTTTCCAAGACACGCGACAGCCTTGCCTCGCTGGCGCGGGTCATGACCTTTCTGTATGCGCTTCCTTCAATTCAAGCGGACAAGGAAACCCGTGAATTGTGCCGTTCGGTTTCACGCGACATCCAGTCCCTTTCAGAACATGCGAGTTTCATTTCGGGCAACATCGCCTTCCTTCTTGATGCAACGCTTGGGCTCATCAGTGTCGAGCAAAATGCGATCATCAAGATTTTCTCCATCGCCTCGGTGGTTTTTTTGCCGCCTACTCTCGTCGCATCCCTGTATGGCATGAATTTCCGCTTCATGCCTGAACTGAACTGGAGTTACGGTTATCCGGCAGCACTTCTCATCATGCTGGTCTCCGCCGTCATTCCGTTCTTTTTCTTTCGCTGGAAAGGCTGGCTCTGAGAGCCGGAAAGACCTTGATGTCAGATAATTCAGAACACCACGAACACGGACAGCCCATGACGCCGAAGCGGTTGCTGACCCTTTCCATTGGATCGGTCGGCGTCGTCTATGGCGATATCGGTACCAGCCCTCTTTATGCATTTCGCGAAGCCCTCAGGCCGGTCGCCGGCGACGGCGTCAGTCGCTTTGAAATCATCGGGTTGATTTCCCTGCTTTTGTGGACGCTGACAGTCATTGTCACCATCAAATATGTGATCTTGCTGCTTAAAGCGGACAATGACGGCGAAGGCGGCACTCTGGCGCTTCTTTCGCTCGTCTCAAAGGCCGTTTCGGAAAAGCGGGCTTCGGTCCTGTTCATCGTCGGCATTATCGGTGCGTCGCTGTTTTTGGGCGATGCGATGATCACACCCGCGCTTTCGGTGATGTCGGCGGTCGAAGGCCTGAAACTGGTGGCGCCGGGCTTGTCTGACATGATTGTCCCGATCTCGGTTGTCATCCTGGTCCTGCTTTTTGCCGTCCAGTCCCGCGGCACCGGCGCAGTATCGATCTTTTTCGGCCCGATCACCGCGCTCTGGTTTCTTTCACTGGCGGCGGTCGGCCTTTACCACATCACCGATGATTTCGGCATCCTGGCTGCCTTCAACCCCTATTATGCGATCGCCTTTTTGACATCGAGCGGTTTTCTCGGCTTCGTGGTGCTGGGTTCGGTTTTCCTTGCCGTCACCGGTGCGGAGGCGCTTTACGCCGATCTCGGCCATTTCGGCCGCGGGCCGATCCGCCTTGCCTGGTTCGGCCTGATCTTCCCGTCGCTCACCTTGAATTATCTGGGGCAGGGCGCTTTCGTCCTTCAGCATCCGGAGGCCTGGAGCGATCCGTTCTTCCTGATGTTTCCGGAATGGGCGCTTTTTCCGATCGTCATTCTGGCCACCATCGCCACCGTCATCGCCAGCCAGGCGGTGATAACGGGTGCGTTTTCGCTCACCCGCCAGGCCATTCACCTGGGCTTCCTGCCGCGTATGGAAATTTTCCATACATCTGAATCCAATACCGGCCAGATCTATCTGCCGGCAGTCAACACGCTGCTTCTTTTCGGCGTGATGGTGCTGGTGCTGATGTTCAAGAGTTCGGAAGCCCTGACCGCCGCCTACGGCATTGCGGTGACCGGCGACATGGTGGTTTCCTCGGTCTTGCTGTTCATCTTCATCCGCTATTTCTGGAAATGGAGCATTCCCATGGCTCTGGCAATCGTCGTGCCGCTCATTTCCATCGAAATCGTCTTCCTCAGCGCCAACCTCACCAAGTTCTTCCACGGCGGTTATGTGCCGGTGCTGATTGCCAGCGCCTTCGTGGTGATCATGTGGACCTGGCGGCGCGGCACCCGCATCCTGCATGAGAAGACGAGGCGCACCCACATTCCGCTGGAAGCCTTCGTCAAATCAATCGAGCGCAAGAGCGAGCACGGACCCATCGAGGTCGGCGGAACGGCGATCTTCCTGACCTCCGATCCGGAATCGACGCCTGCGGCATTGTTGCACAACCTCAAGCACAATCATGTTTTGCACCAGCAAAACATCATCCTGACCATCAAGACACAGAACAAGCCGCGCGTGCCGGTGGAAGAGCGCGGAAAATACGAAAGGATGAGCGATCAGTTCATCAAGCTCGAAGTCAATTTCGGCTTCATGGAAATGCAGAATGTTTCCCATGCCCTGGCGCATATGCGCAAGGCCGGCCTGAAATTCGACATTATGTCCACCTCTTTCTATCTGGGCAGACGCAAACTGATACCGGACGCCAATTCCGGAATGCCGGCCTGGCAGGATCGATTGTTCATTGCGCTGGCATCGGCTGCGACAGACCCGTCGGATTATTTCCGGCTGCCCGCCAACCGCGTGGTGGAATTGGGGGCGCATGTGTCTGTCTGACGGCCAGCCACGGCAAGGTGACTGACGGGCGCCTCGGGCGCCCGTTTCATTTTGGCCCGGAGCATTAACCAAGCATCAAGGTTAATGCTTCATTGTTGGGAGGTACTTTTGGTAGCTTTGCGAGTGGGGTTGCGTATCCGTGTCCAAGCCTAGAAAACTTCAGGCCGCATGCCGGTCTTTGATCGGAAAATGCTTTACACCAGCGGTTTTCGGGCTGGCCGGTTTCATGCTCCTTCCTTCCATTGCAGCGGAAGCCGATATCAGGGAGATGATTTCCGGAAATGCGACCGTCTCTGAAAGTTGGCGCAGTTTCTTGGTGACTTCGGCCGCCGGCTCCATTCATCAAGCCGAAATTGTTTTTGCCGACCAGCAGGTGACCGGCAGCATTGCCGAGGGATCAGGCGTAATGTTGCCCGACGGCAGCCGCATGGCGTTCCGCGGCAAGGAAAAGCCGCTGGAAGGGAGCGATGACGAAGACCGGGTCACCCGCAAACAGAAAAAGAATCGAATCATCGCCGTTGTGCCAATGCAGCCGCCCAAGGATTTTTCAGCCGGCAGTATCCTTCAGCGGACGTCCAGCCTGCTCAAGCCGACCTTGGATGAAAGGGTCAAGACTGCTTTCGTGCGCCCGAAAATCGTTGGCAAGGAACTTGAGATCGCCGCCGCCTTTTACAAGAAGATGCCCGTCAAGCGCGATGTCGGCGTGCCCGCCATGCTTGCGAGCCTTGTGACCAACGACAAGGCCGATATTCTGGCGACCGCTTATGCAAATCCCGAACCCGATTATGCGCGGGTCTCTCCCTTCGATGCGATCCTGAACAACAAGGAAAAGGGTGGGCGGTTCATTCCGGTCATCGGCAGGCAGGATCATGCCTGGGCGGCGACTGCCTTGCCGCCTGAAGTCTTTTCCGAGCGCGAGCAGAAGTGCCTGGCCGAGGCCATCTATTTTGAAGCTGCGACCGAGCCGCTCAAGGGGCGGGCCGCCGTGGCGCAGGTTGTGCTGAACCGCGTGCGAAACCCCACCTATCCTTCAACGATTTGCGGCGTCGTCTACCAGAATGAAAATTGGCGCAACCGTTGCCAGTTCTCCTTTGCATGCGACAATATCCGTGACCGGATCACATCAAAGTCCCACTACAAGATGGCGCGTGAAATCGCGCTGGCTGTCACTGCCGGAAAGATCTGGCTGACCGAGGTCGGTTCCGCCACCCACTATCACGCCGTCTATGTGCATCCGGATTGGGCGCCCACCATGAAAAAGGTCGGCCGCATTGGATTGCACCTGTTTTATCGTACCTATGGCGGCGGCTGGAGCTGACACAGCCAGCTCTGCGTTGATTGCCGAGTCTGGCGGACGAAAAGCGAAAAAAACGCAGCTAATTTCGACGAACCGTGGGCGATGGCATTAAGCAATTGAAATTAATACATAAAATTGCACATGAATATGCACCTTTCATGCCTTGACTATCGCCGAGGCTGAAACTATGTTGCGGCGACTTCGAAACGGGCCTCTCGGTTGTCGTTTGCTTGGCCTTTTGCTTGTTTTAGCATAAAAAACATGCATATCGGTTGGCAAAGGTGACCAGGATGGAAGACCGGGAAGAAAGTCTGGAAGAACGCATGAACCGGCTTGACGCGGATTTGGCGGCAAGATCGGGCGGGGATGGTAACAGGGACGGACAAAGCGAGGAAAGCCGGAGCGGCTATCGCGCTGCAGTCAAGATATCTTCTGAATTCATTTCGGCCGTCGTGGTTGGCGCGCTTCTGGGTTATCTCCTGGACAAGTTTGCCGGGACGTGGCCATGGGGACTTGTTGTCTTTCTGATGCTGGGTTTTGTGGCAGGCGTGCTGAACGTGTTGAGAACGGCAGGGGTGGTCAAGACGCCGCATCCTGTTGACAAACTCAGGACGATGAACAGCAAAAACAAGGAAAAGTGAAGCCGCTTTTTCCATTATGAAGCCCGCGCAAGCGGACCTAAACGAGAGAGACCAGACGTGGCAGCCGACAAGGTAGATCCGATCCATCAGTTTCACATCAATACGATCTTTCCGATCAATATTGGTGGTACAGGTTATGATTTCACCAATTCCGCTCTGTTCATGGTGATCACCACAGTCGTGGCCGCCCTGTTTCTTATCCTCGCTTCGTCCAATCGTTCAGTCATTCCGGGCCGCGCCCAGGCGATGGCTGAAATGGCCTATGAATTTGTCGCCAATATGCTGAAAGACAGTGCCGGAACGCAGGGCATGAAGTTCTTTCCCTTGGTATTCTCGCTGTTCATGTTCGTGCTGGTTTCCAACCTTCTCGGCATGTTTCCGTTCTTCTTCACGGTTGGCAGCCACATTATCGTGACCTTCTCATTGGCCATGCTTGTCATCCTGACCGTCGTCATTTACGGGATCTACAAGAACGGCTTTCACTTTTTCAATCTCTTCGTTCCTTCAGGTGTGCCGGTCGTGCTTTTGCCGCTTGTCTCGCTGATTGAAGTGATTTCCTTCCTGTCTCGTCCCATCAGCCTCTCGGTTCGTCTTTTCGCCAACCTTCTGGCCGGCCACATAACGCTGAAAGTGTTTGCGGGCTTCGTCGTGTCGCTGGGCGCCATGGGCGCGCTGGGCATCGGCGGCGCCGTGTTGCCGCTGGCCATGGCCGTGGCGCTGACAGGTCTCGAATTTCTTGTTGCCTTTCTGCAGGCATATGTCTTTGCGGTGCTGACTTGCATGTACCTCAATGATGCCCTGCATCCGGGCCACTAAGGATCAAAGTAACCGGCGTCGAGGTTCGGCGTCTAATCATAGCCGCAACGATCATTTCTAAGGAGAATCCTCATGGACGCGGAAGCAGCAAAGTACATTGGCGCAGGTATCGCTTGCCTTGGCATGGGTGGCGCAGGCATTGGCCTGGGCACCATTTTCGGTAACTATCTCGCCGGCGCCCTGCGCAACCCATCGGCAGCTGACGGCCAGTTCGGCCGCCTGATGTTCGGCTTCGCCGTGACAGAAGCTCTCGGCATCTTCTCGCTGCTGGTAGCCCTGCTCGCTCTCTTCGGCTGATATCTGCCAGAGACTGAAATTGCGGGCCGCGGCTTGATTGGCCGTGGCCCGACTTTCCCGGCCGGCACTCTTCCGAAAGGAAGGCTTGATCGGCGGTGACTGGTACATTCCTGCATGATATGGCAGAGCATTTGCAGTATCATGCGTATCTTGCAGTCCTTACCCCGGAGGTGGGCATGTTTGTGACTACGGCATTTGCCCAGTCAGCAACGACGACAACAGAACCGGCTGTGCATGGTGAGGCCGCCGAAGGCGCGACTCACAGCGAAACCGGCATGCCGAACGAGGGCGCGCATTCTGCTGCGTTTCCGCCGTTCGACCCAACCCATTTTCCGTCCCAGATCCTGTGGCTGGCCATCAGCTTCGGCGCTTTCTATTATCTGATGTCGAAGATGATAGCGCCGCGCATCGGCGGCATCATTGCCGCTCGTGAACAGACCATTGCTTCCGACCTGGCCGATGCCAACCGGATGAAGGGCGATGCCGACGCCGCAATCGCCGCCTATGAAAAAGACCTGGCAGACGCAAAGGCCAAGGCTGGCGCCATAGCCAGCGAGGCCCGCGACAAAGCCAAGGCCAAAGCCGATGCAGATCGCCGGACCGCTGAAGCAAGCCTGGCAGAAAAAATTGCCGCTGCCGAGGCCGATATTGCAGCCATCAAGGCCAAGGCGCTGGCGGGTGTCGGCGGCATTGCCGAAGATGCCGCGACTGCCATCGTCGAACAATTGACCGGCACCAAAGTATCCAAAACGGATGTTGCTGCCGCTGTCAAAGCCGCTACGGCCAAGTAAAAGGGTTTCGTCATGGATGCAACAACTTGGGCATCAATATGGGCATTGGTAGCCCTGTGCATATTTCTCGGCATCGCCATTTACATGAAAGTGCCGGCCTTGGTTGCCAAGGGGCTGGATGGCAGGGCCGACAAGATCCGTGAAGATCTCGCCGCCGCCAAACAGCTTCGGCTTGAAGCCGAGGCTTTGCTGGTCGAATACAAGAAAAAGCGCAAGGAGGCGGAAGCTGAAGCCGGCATGATCGTGGCCTCCGCCCAGCGTGAAGCGGAAGCACTTGCCGCCGAAGCACTGCAGAAGAGCGAAGATTTCATCGCGCGGCGGACTGCGCTTTCCGAACAGAAGATCAAGCGCGCCGAAAGCGAAGCCATTGATGCTGTCCGCTCGGCCGCAGTCGACCTGGCCATGGTTGCCGCAGAAAAGTTGATTGTCGCCAATTCCGACGACAAGTCGCAGACCGCGCTTTTCAATGCGGCGATCAAAGACGTCAAAGGCCGGTTGAACTGATAAGCCGAAGACGTCTTGCCAGCTGAAAACCTGCCGTGAACAGACTAGGCCCTGTTGACAAAGTATGGCAGCCAAATCTTTGTTGAAGCGATTGCCAGGAATGCGGCGAATGATGCGGCGGTTTTGTCGAAGCGGGTTGCGATGCGGCGGAACTGCTTGAGTTTGTTGAACATGCGCTCGATG
>JBGSIT010000080.1:0-26915 GCA_041742335.1 Rhizobiaceae bacterium | reverse complement strand
GTGGAGAACATGTTTGCAAAGCTAAAAGACTGGCGGCGCATAGCAACCAGATATGACCGATGTGCACACACATTCATGTCGGCAATCTGTATTGCTGCAACTGTCATCTTCTGGATCAATCAATGAGTCCTGACCCTAGAACGGTTGTCTTGTATTTGGACATTAAAACAGCTTCACGCAAGCCTTGTGTCGGATAAAACTATCTAGGGAATAAACCCCTTGGGGGCTTGCGCGGAATAGTTTCCCGGATGTTAATCTGAATGTCGAGAATCAACGAACCGTGATCGTGACGCGTATTTTAAGGGCTGACATTGATGGCAGACAGGATATCTTCCAAAGAAACATCACTGTTTGAGGAATCTGCTGGCGAACCGGTTGATTTGCTTGAGATTACAGGTGTCGTCAAATGGTTTGACGTCGCAAAGGGCTTCGGTTTCATTATCCCTGACAATGGCATGCAGGACGTGTTGCTTCATGTAACCTGTCTGCGCCGCGACGGCTTTCCGACCATTCTTGAGGGAACCCGCATCGTTGCGCTGATCCAGAAGCGCGACAAGGGCTACCAGGCGTTTCGCATCCTTTCCATGGATCAGTCGACCGCCGTGCATCCTTCGCAACTGCCTCCGGTCAGGACCCATGTCCAGGTCACCCCGACCAGCGGGCTGGAACGGGTGATCGTCAAGTGGTTCAACCGGACCAAGGGATTTGGCTTTTTGACGCGCGGCGAGGGCACCGAAGATATTTTCATTCACATGGAAACGCTGCGCCGCTTCGGTTTGACGGAGTTGCGCCCCGGCCAATCCGTGCTGATCCGCTTTGGCGACGGTGACAAAGGCCTGATGGCAGCCGAGATCCACCCCGACATAGCCAGCACTGTCAACCGGTCGCATTAATGGCCCGGCGCTACATGTCGAAGATCGCTGCAAGCGCCGGAATGGCGCTTTTTTTGTTTGGCGCGATCGCCGCGCTGGCGCAGGGTGCAAGCGAGCTTCGCACCGAACAACTCGATATCATGACCGCCAGCGGCAATCGACTGACATTTACCGTTGAGATCGCCGAAACTGACAGCCAGCGCGAGCGCGGCCTTATGGAGCGCGAGGAACTGGGCCCGGACCAGGGCATGTTGTTCGATTTCGGCCGCTCGCGGCGCGTTTATATGTGGATGAAGAACACCTTTCTGCCGCTGGACATGATGTTCATCCGCAAGGATGGCGTGATCGTCAATATCAAGGAAAGCGCGTTGCCGCTTTCGGAAGACATCATTGATTCTGGCGAGGATGTCGCCTTCGTGCTGGAAGTTGCTGGCGGCACTGTCCGCCGCCTGTCCATTTCCAAGGGTGACCGGGCGCTCAGCGAGCAGATTATCAAGGCCTCGCAGCAGTAGAATGCAGATAGTCTGCGCCTGAAGGCAAATGCTTGCAACAATGTTGAAATTTGCTGTTGCGATATCCCTGCCAACCGTGTATCTGCCACAACGTCAATGGATACGGAGTGTAGCGCAGCCTGGTAGCGCATCTGGTTTGGGACCAGAGGGTCGGGAGTTCGAATCTCTCCACTCCGACCATGACTTGGCGTTTGCCGTTTTCAGGGCGCCGGTTTTGTGGTAGCTCAATACAGGTGCCGGGAAGGGTTTTCCGCAAGCCGCGCACCACGAAATTTGGAGAAGTGCGAAAATGCCGGCAAAGATTTTCCGCCCCGCAAAAACCGCCATGCAATCCGGTACTGCCAAGACCAATATCTGGGTGCTGGAGTTTGACCGGCAGGAACCGCGCAAGATCGAGCCCGTGATGGGCTATACCGGTTCCGGCGACATGCGCCAGCAACTCAGGCTGACATTCGAGACGAAGGAACTGGCCGTGGCCTATGCCGAGCGCAATTCCATCGCCTACCGGGTGATCGAGCCCAAGGACGCCACGCGCAAGCAACTCTCCTATACGGACAATTTCCGCTATTCCAGAACCCAGCCCTGGACACATTGATTCTTGATTGCCTTCATTTGATTTTTACTGCCACAGGCTGGCAAGACGGTCCCTTAGCTCAGCTGGATAGAGCACCTGCCTTCTAAGCAGGTTGTCGCAGGTTCGAGCCCTGCAGGGATCGCCAAATTTTTGTTTCGATTAACAACAACCACAAAATTACTTTAACATCCCATTTTGGAGCTATCGTGATGGATGAAGCGAAAATCTGGTCAATATTGAATGATTCCAGGGCGCTGATGACCAACAGGCAAAAGCATTTGTGGGATATTATCCGGATCATACCGCAAAATTGGCATGCGCATTATCCGCAGGCGGGAGGTCTCAATCAATATTGGGTCGTTGCGCTCTTCGGTCAGACGACGATTTGGTATGACAATCATGAGGGTGGGTTCCGGCGATCATCTTTTGAGGTCTTTGGTCAAATCGGGGAATGCATGACCGGTGAGCAGGAATTAAGCATGGCGGTCCAGGAAATCTTGAATGCCATGAATGGAGCCTTTGCCGCACCGTAAGAAATGCATTCCAGCCAGCACAGTCTCCTGACAAACCATAAAGAAGCCGGGCAATTTCTCGCCCGGCCAAAGCTTTATTGAATTGCCTGCAATCAATGCAATATCTGGCTCAGGAACAGCTTGGTCCGCTCATGCTGCGGATTGTCGAAGAATTCCGCCGGTGCGTTCTGTTCGACGATCTGGCCCTGATCCATGAAGATCACCCGGTTGGCGACCTGGCGGGCGAAGCCCATTTCGTGGGTCACGCACAGCATGGTCATGCCTTCTTCGGCAAGGCTGACCATGGTGTCGAGCACTTCCTTGATCATTTCCGGGTCAAGCGCCGAGGTTGGTTCATCAAACAGCATGATGCGCGGATTCATGCAAAGCGACCGGGCGATTGCCACGCGCTGCTGCTGGCCGCCGGAAAGCTGGCCCGGATATTTGTTGGCCTGTTCGGGGATCTTGACGCGATCAAGGAAATGCATGGCGACTTCTTCGGCCTGCTTCTTGGGCATCTTGCGAACCCAGATTGGCGCCAATGTGCAATTTTCAAGAATCGTCAGATGCGGGAAAAGATTGAAATGCTGGAACACCATGCCGACTTCGCGGCGCACTTCATCAATGCGTTTCAGATCGTTGGTCAATTCAATGCCATCGACGATGATCTTGCCCTTCTGGTGCTCCTCCAGGCGGTTGATGCAGCGGATCATCGTGGATTTGCCTGAACCGGAGGGTCCGGCAATGACGATCCGCTCGCCGCGCATGACCCTCAGGTCAATATCGCGCAGCACGTGGAATTCGCCGTACCATTTGTTCATGTTGACGATATCGATGGCGACATCGGTATCGGAAATGGTCATTTTAGTTTCAGCGGCTTCTTGGGCCATTCAGTTTCCCCTTTTTATCGTTTGTGGCCGGTGTCGAGCAGGCGCTCCACAAAACCAGAATATCGCGACATGCCGAAGCAGAAAATCCAGAATACGAATCCGGCAAAGATCAACCCCGTCAAGGGCGTGACCGCCGTTGCCCAGGTGGCATCGGCAAAACCGGCCTTCACGATCCCCAAAAGATCGTACATCGAGATGATCGAAACCAGCGACGTATCCTTGAACATGCCGATGAAGGTGTTGACGATGCCCGGAATGACCAGCTTGATGGCCTGCGGCATGACAATCAATGAGGTCTTCTGGGTGAAGTTCAGCCCCAGGGCGTCCGCAGCCTCATACTGGCCCTTGGGAATGGCCTGCAGGCCGCCGCGGATGACTTCCGCCATATAGGCCGAGGCAAAGATCGAAACCCCGACAAGCGCGCGCAGGAATTTGTCGATATTGTTGCCCGGTTCCAAAAACAGCGGCAGCAGCACGCTGGCCATGAACAGCACGGTAATCAGCGGCACGCCGCGGATCAACTCGATGAAGACAATGCACAAGGTCTTGACGATCGGCATTTTCGAGCGCCTGCCCAGCGCCAGCAAAATGCCAAGCGGCAGCGAAACCGCAATGCCGACAAAGGAGATGATCAAGGTCACCATCAATCCGCCCCACAAAGGCGTTTCCACCACTGGAAGGCCGAAATAGCCGCCCAGCAGAAGGAAGAAGGAGACGACCGGCAGCACAAAGAACAAGGCGATGGCGTTGAGCAATTTGTGTGGAGCCTGCGGAATGAGCAGCGGCGTCAGCAATGCGATGAACATGGCCCCAACCAGCAGCGGCCGCCAGCGTTCGCTGTTGGTGTAGCTGCCGAACATGAATTGCTGGAACTTGTCGCCGACAAAGGCCCAGCAGGCGCCGCTCCAACCATCCGGCTGGATGCCGCCCTGGCCGATTGTGGCGCAGACGCTGCGGTCGCCGCCGGTCCAGACCGCCTGGACAAAGAGCCAGTTGAAAATGGCCGGCACATACCAGATGAGGACGAGGCCGGCCAGAATCGTCAGGATGGAATCGCGCTTGGTTGCAAAGAGGTTCTTTCGCGCCCATCCGAGCAGGTTGGAATCATTGGTGGGCGCTTTCTGACCTTGCAGGAAGGTATTGCGCACATAGTGGATATTGTCTGTGTTGCTCATGCTCAGCGCTCCACCAGGGCCATTTTGGCATTGAACCAGTTCATGAACAGCGATGTCAAAAGACTGATCGAAACATAGACCACCATCCAGATCGCGATGATTTCGATGGAGTGGCCGGTCTGGTTGAGGATCGTGCCGCCGACCGCGACGAGATCCGCATAACCGACCGCAACCGCCAGCGAGGAGTTCTTGGTCAGGTTGAGATATTGCGATGTCAAAGGCGGGATGATGATGCGCAGGGCCTGCGGCAGGATGACAAGCCGGGTCGTAACGCCCTGTCTCAAGCCGAGGGCGAATGCCGCCTCGGTCTGGCCTTTGGCCACGCCAATAATGCCGGCGCGGATGATTTCGGCAATGAAGGCGGCGGTATAAAAGGACAGCGCCAGATAGAGCGACATGAATTCCGGCCCGACAATGCTGCCGCCCTGCAGGTTGAACTTTCCGGCAACCGGATAGTCAAAGGAAAGCGGCGCGGCCATGACCACATAGGCGATCACTGTCATGCCGACGATCAGGCCGGCGCTGACGAGGAAAACCGGAGATTGTTGTCCGGTCGCCATTTGTCGCGCCTTAGCCCAACGCGCATAAAGCACGGCCAGAACGATGGACGCCAGGAAGGCCAGGCCGACCACGGAAAATCCGTCTTCAAAAATCGGCCTGGGGAAATAGAAGCCGCGATTGTTGAGAAAACTTGAAAAGGGCAGGGCGACCGAATTCTTGACATCCGGCAGCGTGCTGAGCACGCCCAGATACCAGAAAAAGATCACCAGCAGCGGTGGAATATTGCGGAAAATTTCCACATAGACCGTGCAAAGCTTGGCAACCAGCCAATTGGAGGAAAGGCGTCCTATCCCGACCAGCAGGCCCACGATGGTGGCGGTGATGATACCGCAGAAGGCAACCAGCAACGTATTGAGGAAGCCGACCTGCAAAGCGCGAAAGAAACTTGCATCGCTGGAATAGGCAATCAGGGATTGGCCAAGGTCAAAACCAGCGCGGCTTTTCAGAAAGTCCAACCCGGTCGTAAGGTTCGCCCGGCTGAGGTTATCAATTACGTTATTTGTTACCTTGTAAATTGCATAAGCGAGAAGTGCGAGCGTCAGTGCCTGGAAAAAGTAACTTCTCAATTCCGGATTATAGATCAATGAAGTCAGAGAGTTTCTGCCTCCACTTCGCGTATCAACGTCAATCGCCATAGTGTTCCCCTTTTCCGCGAGCCTTTATACAGGCACTTTTTCGGATGGAGAGGCAGTTGCCTGCCTCTCCGGTCAGCAATGGGCAGATTAGCGGATTGGCGGTGCGTATTGCAGGCCGCCCTTGTTCCAAAGTGCATTCAGGCCGCGTTCGATCTTGAGCGGGCTGCCTGCGCCGACATTGCGGTCGAAGGATTCGCCGTAATTGCCGACGGCCGTGATGATATTGGCCGCCCAATTGTTTTCGAGGCCGAAATCCTTGCCGATGGTAGATTCAGCTTCAGCCCCCAGGAAGCGCTTGATATCCGGATTGGCCGAACCCTTCATTTCCTCGACATTGGCCTGGGTGATGCCGAATTCTTCAGCGGTCACCATGGCATAATGCGCGAAGGAAACAATATCGAACCACTGGTCGTCACCCTGGCGAACGGCCGGTCCGAGCGGCTCCTTGGAAATGATTTCCGGCAAGACCATGTGGTCGTCAGGATTGGTCAGTGTCAGGCGGATTGAATAAAGACCCGACTGGTCGGTCGTGTAGACGTCGCAACGGCCTGCATCATAGGCTGCGTTGACTTCTTCAACCTTTTCAAAAACCACTGGATTGTAATCCAGCTTGTTGGACTTGAAATAATCAGCAAGGTTGAGTTCGGTGGTGGTGCCTGTCTGGACGCAGACAGCAGCGCCGGACAATTCGAGTGCTGACTTCACGTTGATCGACTTGCGGACCATGAAACCCTGCCCATCATAGTAGTTGGTGGCGCGGAAGTTGAAGCCGAGTTGCGTATCGCGGCTGGATGTCCAGGTCGTATTACGGGCAAGAAGATCAACTTCGCCCGATTGCAGGGCCGGGAAGCGGTCCTTGGCGGAGAGCGGGGTGTACTTGACCTTGGTGGCATCCCCGAAGATAGCGGCCGCAACCGCCTTGCACAGATCAACGTCGAGGCCGGTCCAGTTTCCTGCAGAATCCTGTGAACCAAAGCCGGCAAGACCGGAATTCACGCCGCACTGGACGAAGCCCTTTGCTTTTACGTCATCCAATGTTCCTGCTTGCGCGGCGATTGCGCCTGCAGCAACCATTCCCACGCCGAGAGCGACAGTAGTCAGTGATTTTATCATCAGTCTAAACCTTCTTTTTAAATCGGTTCTTCTGGTTTTGGTTTCCCCCGCCGCCCGATTTCCGATCGGCATTGGATAAACACCCCCCTAATAAGGGGTATTTTTATCTCATGCGAAATTTTCAAATGGTCAAGTCCCAGTTGAGAGATTCTTCATCATTCGTCCTTCTTGCCGGGAATTTATGCAAATTGACTTTCAGGCATGCGCAAATGTGGCCGAATGCTTAAAAAGTGACCTGTTTATCTTCGGGAATAATATATTCGCAAGGAGGTCGGTAAGGTGTCGTCATCCAGAGGATCGTCATGACATTTCACTTGACCGGAAAACATTTCGCCGCGAGAAGTCGGTGCAATATCATTGGCAATGGAACATGATCCGATGGGAAAAAACAAACTTGATCTAACGGGAATGGGTGAAAACACCAAGCTGGCGCATAGCGGCTTCACGCCTGGGGATTTTCACGGCTTCATCAACCCGCCCGTCGTCCACGCTTCCACCGTATTGTTTAAAAACGCCGCTTCGATGGAAAGCCGGGCGCAGAAATACACCTATGGAACCCGCGGCACGCCGACGACGGATGCATTGTGCGAGGCCATTGACGAAATGGAGGGCTCGGCGGGGACAGTCCTGGTGCCGTCAGGACTGACCGCAGTCGCTTTGCCGTTCCTTGCCTTCCTCTCCGCTGGCGATCACGCGCTGATTGTCGATTCCGTCTATTCGCCGACCCGGAATTTCTGCAATCTCATGCTGAAGCGCCTGGGTATTTCCGTTGATTATTATGATCCAATGGTCGGCGCCGGCATTGCTTCCCTGATCAAGCCGAACACGAAGCTGATCCATACCGAAGCACCGGGTTCAAACACTTTGGAAATGCAGGAGATCGGAGCCATTTCGGCTGTGGCCCGCCAGCATGGTTGCATCGTCACCATGGACAATACCTGGGCTACGCCGCTTTTCTTCAGGCCGCTCGACCATGGCGCCGATATTTCCATCCATGCGGCGACCAAATACCCTTCCGGCCATTCGGACATCCTGATGGGCACTGTGTCGGCGAACGAAGCTTGCTGGGCAAAGCTGCATGAAGCCAACATCCTTATGGGATTGTGCGGCTCGCCGGATGATTCCTACCAGATATTGAGAGGGCTGCGGACGATGCGCCTGCGGCTCGACCGGCACTATGAGAGCGCATTGGCTCTGGCCCGGTTCCTGGAGGGCCATGATGCGGTTGCGCGTGTGCTTTACCCGGCGCTTGAAAGCTTTCCCGGCCATGACATCTGGAAGCGCAATTTCAAAGGCGCGAGCGGGCTTTTCTCGTTCGTGCTGAAAGCCGATGGTCCGCAACAGTTCCGCGCCAAGGCGCATGCCTTTCTCGATGCATTGAAGATCTTCGGGCTGGGCTGGTCATGGGGCGGGTATGAAAGTCTGGCTGTTCAGGCAAATCTGAATGATCGCGTGGTCGCCAAGGCGCCGACGGAAGGTCCGGTCATCCGGCTGCAAATCGGGCTTGAGGACGTTGTGGATCTGAAAAAAGACCTGTTGGCGGGCTTTGCGGCGGCAGCGGCGGTGGCGCCTTAGCCCGCTGCCTTGTAGCCGTAGAGCCAGTCAAGATCGGCCGCGACTTTTTCCGGCTTGCGCATCGAAAGCACGAAGTCGCGGCACATCCTGACCGGCCCGCGCGCGTGATAGGCGAATTTGTTGAAATTGCCGCGGGCCCGGACACGCTCGATGCGGGCTGAACGGCGGCTTTCGAAAGTCAGCAATGCTTCGCCCAGATTGGCTGTACTCATCACAATGCCCGCAAGTTCATAGCCGTCTTCAATCGCCATGGCGGCGCCCTGGGCTGCGAAGGGCGTTAGTGCATGGGCGGCATCACCAATCAGAACGCGGTTGACGCCATCAGTCCAGCGACCCGGTTTGACCTTGAAAAGCGGCCACCATGTCGGTTTCGGCGCGTAGGACAAAAGGGCACGGATATCCTTGTGCCAGCATGAAAACTGGCTGGTCATCTCTGCCCTGTGGGCCGGGTCGCAGTCCGCCGACCAGGTTTCTCCGGGATTCTTGCCGGCAGAAAGGGCCACCAGATTCATGAAACCGGTCTCTTTCAGCGGATAAGTTATAAAGTGCGCCGATGGACCGAGGTAGGCAGTGACATTGCCGGTATTGATAAAGGCCGGCACATCGCGCTCGGGTATGATGAAGCGCCAGGCAACCATATCGGAGAATTCCGGTGTTCCTGACCCTGCAATGGTTTTGCGGAATTTGGACCATACGCCATCCGCGCCAATGACCAGATCCGGCTTGCCGCCGCTGGCGGCATTGATCTCGGCGTCCGTCTCGACTGTCGTGCCAAGGATAAGTTTGATCCTGGAATCGGCGCTTACCGCTTGCAGCAGATATTTCTGCAATGTCGCCCGGTGCAATCCGCCATAAGGCGCGCCCCATCGGTCACGGGCAAATTTCCCGGCGGGAACATTGGCGATGGACCGCAAAGTGGTGCCGGAAACCAGTTCAATTGCGTCCGGTTCGTTCCAGACTGCCCTTAATCCATCAAGAACGCCCAGTTTATCGAGGACATGGGACGCGTTGGGAGACAATTGCAGCCCTGCGCCGATTTCCTGCAAAGCCGAAACCTGATCCAGAATCGTGACGGCCACACCCTTTTTTGCAAAAGACAGCGCAGCAACATGCCCGGCAACTCCGGCGCCGACGATGGTAACGGTTTTAACAGACATTCAGTGCGTCCAAGTCGCGCTCACGGCCTTATGCCGCTTTTTCGCTGAACAGGCAGCCGGGAGGAATGGTCTCGGTTGCCTTGAGCGAACCGTTGTAGCGATAGAGCGTCGAACAATAAGAACAAACTTTTTCAAGATCGTCGCCCAGATCGATGAATATATGGGGATGATCGAACGGAACGGAAGCCCCCGTGCACATGAATTCCTTCACGCCGATCTCGATAACACTGTGCCCGCCATCATTTTGGAAATGGGGAATTGAGTGTCCGGCCATGTCAGTCTCCGATTGCAAAGTTGAATGCGCTAGGTTGGATTTCGGGCGACCATATAGGCCTTTGCCGGAAATGTGTAGTGACTTTCTGCCACAAGCAACATCGGAGTTTTTCAGATTTTGGTACAATGGCTTATATGGGTGATTGACAGTTTTTGGCTGAACTTCCATTGGTTCTGGCGAACGATGAACACCAGGAAACCGACATGCATCTGACAGGCCCGCAATTCAGTCGATTCGAGCATCAAGGCCTCGAATTTTCATATTTTGACGCTGGCGTTGCCGATGGCGCGCCCGTCATGCTGGTGCATGGTTTTGCATCCTCCGCTTTGGTCAACTGGATACAGCCGGGCTGGCTGCACACGCTGGAAAAAGCGGGCAGGCGGGTCATCGCCATCGACAACCGGGGCCACGGACAAAGCGCCAAGCCGCATGATCCGGCCGCCTACCACCCCTCGCTGATGGTCGGCGATACGGTTGCCCTGCTTAATCATCTGGGCATCAGCCAGGTTGATTTGATGGGCTATTCCATGGGCGCGCGGATTTCGGCCTTTCTGGCGCTTGAACATCCGGAGCGCGTTCGAAGGCTGGTTCTTGGCGGACTGGGAATCGGACTGGTCACGGGCGTCGGCGGTTGGGATCCGATTGCAGACGCTCTTCTGGCGCCATCGCCGGACAACGTCGTTGACGCGCGCGGCAGGATGTTCCGGGCTTTTGCCGACAAGACGAAAAGCGACAGATTCGCGCTTGCGGCTTGCATTGCCTCCAATCGCGTCCTGCTGAGCGAGGCTGCAGTTTTCCGGATCGTCCAACCGGTTCTGATCGGTGTTGGCACACGCGACGACATTGCCGGTTCAGGCCAGGCTTTGGCCGATCTGATTGCCGATGCCCGCTTTGTCGATATTCCCGACCGTGATCATATGCTCGCAGTCGGCGACAAGGTCTTCAAGAAGGCAGTGCTTGAATTCCTTGATGAAGTCCCGGCCTGAACAGCGCTTGCCCAAGGCCTTGTGAACACGCGCGGCATTGACCATATGCCAGTTCAACCGGATTGGCACCCGCTTCGCAGTCATGCTCGGGGTCGGCTTTGGCCGGTTGGCGGAATTTGACTTATGTTTGTAGTTCAAACCGGCTATAATGAAGCAATAGCCTACTAATCATGCCTGTTTGCAGGCAAAGAGGAGGGCGACAATGGTCGCAAAAAATGAAATCAGGCACGCCGATCAGATCAAGACAGTTGATCCGATCTGGGATGCATTGAACAAGGAAGCCAGGCAATCTGCGGAATCCGATCCGGTGCTTGCCGCGTTTCTTTTTTCCACGATCGTCAATCACAAAGCCCTTGAAGATTGCGTCATTTACCGGATCTGCGAGCGCCTTGACCATCCTGACCTGCAGGCGGTCTTGCTGCGCCAGACATTTGACGAAATGCGGGCCGACTGGCCCGAATGGGGCAGCATCCTGCGGGTCGACATACAGGCCTTTTATGATCGCGATCCGGCTTGCACCCGTTTTCTCGAACCGGTTCTCTATTTCAAGGGCTTCCACGCAATCCAGACCTATCGGCTGGCAAATTGGCTTTGGAAGCGAGGCCGTCATGATTTCGCGCTCTATCTGCAAAGCCGTTCATCCAGCGTCTTCCAGACCGACATCAATCCGGCGGCGCGGATCGGCAAGGGCATTTTCCTCGACCATGCCACTGGCCTTGTGGTCGGCTCGACTGCCGTGATCGGCGACAATGTTTCCATGCTTCAGGGCGTCACGCTTGGCGGCACCGGCAAGGAAAGCGGCGATCGCCATCCGAAGATCGGCGATGGCGTTTTGATCGGCGCCGGCGCCAAGGTGCTTGGCAATATCGAGATTGGATGCTGCTCGCGGATTGCGGCAGGCTCGGTGGTATTGAAGCCGGTACCGGCGCGCACGACTGTCGCCGGCGTCCCGGCCCGGGTGGTCGGCGAAGCCGGATGTTCGGAACCGTCGCGTTCGATGGATCAGTTGCTCGGCCCGACCACACAAACAGGGCCGGCAACCTAAAATCATCTGCCCGCAGGGTTTACTTCGGTTTGCAGTGCATGCCACAAGCGCTGCACGAAGCTATCATTGACGGAGAAATGAACGTGAAACCCGATGAACTGAAAAAACTGGATACCTACTTCAAGCGGATGTTCAGTCCAACGATGGTTGTCAAGGCGCGCCCTCGCAAGGATGATTCCGCTGAGGTCTATA
This sequence comes from Rhizobiaceae bacterium, assembly GCA_041742335.1. Taxonomy (GTDB): domain Bacteria; phylum Pseudomonadota; class Alphaproteobacteria; order Rhizobiales; family Rhizobiaceae; genus Rhizobium_E. Next base: position 14,842 of record JBGSIT010000080.1, on the reverse strand, counting down.
TGGGCGATGAATTTTTGGGGCTGGTTTACCGCGACGACGAAGACGGCGATCTGTCCTACAATTTCTCAATGGCGATTCTTGAGGTCGATCTCTGATCAGTCCGGCCATTCTATAGTCCCATTCAGGCTCCACCTTCGGGTGGAGTTTTTGTTTGGGCTCAGTTTTTTCAGCCTGCATCCGGATAAAACAGCCCGCTCCGCTTCTCCGAAACGAATTCCGAAAAAAATTTCTATTTGCAGCGCACAATTATTGTTGACATTATTGTGCAGTGCATATAAATTCCGTTCATCATGAATTACCGGAAGGACGGGACAAAATGTTCAATTTCGAAGACGCCAACAAGTTCAACAAGGACGCCATGGACTCGATGATGAAGAGCTACACGGTAGCTTCAAAGAACTTCCAGGCAATCGCCACTGAAGTTGCCGATTTCTCCAAGAAGTCGATGGAAGCCAATGTTGCCCATGTCGAAAAACTGATGAGCATGAAGAGCATTGAAAGCGCCGCAGAATTGCAGACCAGCTTCGCCAAGTCTGCCGTTGAAGATCTTGTCGCTGAAGTAACGAAGATTGGCGACATGTATTCCAATCTCGCCAAGGAAAGCTACAAGCCTTATGAAGGCACTGTCGCCAAGGCTGCTGCTGCCGTGAAGGCGACTGTTGAAAAGGCTGCCGACGCCGCTGCCGCCTGATCGACGCATGATTTCAAATATTTGCGAAGGCCGGCTTCCTGGTGAAGCCGGCCTTTTGCGTTTGGGGCTGTCTGTGCCCGATAACCCGCAATGGGTGGCGCGCGCCGGGCAGGCCAGTCTGTTTCATGCAATAATCCGGATGATGACGCCTTGCCTCAAGGCTCGGGCAGGCATGGAAATGCAATATAATTATTGCAGTCCGTGGCAGGGAGCTTAAAATGTCTGTCGTGGTACACTAAGTAAATGGACAGTTGACCAGCGTGGTCGACTTGGAGAATGAAAATTGATGATGGCAATGCAGCACCGGATGCAGCAAAACGGGGACGGCGATGGCGACCAGAATGGTCGCGGCACTTCCGTTATTACGCGAGTCAAGCCGAAGGTCAAAAAGCCCAGTCTCTATCGTGTGCTGTTGCTGAATGATGATTATACGCCGATGGAATTCGTGATCCACATCCTGGAGGTATTTTTCCAGAAGGACCGCGAGGCCGCTACCCGCATCATGCTTCACGTACACAACCATGGTGTCGGCGAATGCGGCGTCTTTACCTACGAAGTCGCGGAAACCAAAGTGACACAGGTGATGGATTTTGCCCGCCAGCACCAGCACCCGCTGCAATGTGTCATGGAAAAGAAATGAGGTTTTGATCGTGCCAACTTTTTCCCCAAGTCTTGAGAAGGCCCTGCACAGGGCCCTGACGCTCGCCAATGAGCGCCATCACGAATATGCAACCCTCGAACACCTTCTTTTGTCCCTCATTGAGGATGTAGACGCCTCTGCGGTGATGAAGGCCTGCAATGTCGATATCGATTCCCTGCGCAAGACCGTTTCTGATTATGTCGACACTGAATTGACCAACCTGATTACCGGCTATGATGAAGATTCCAAGCCAACCTCCGGTTTCCAGCGGGTGATCCAGCGGGCGGTTATCCATGTTCAATCCTCCGGCCGCGATGAAGTGACCGGCGCCAACGTGCTGGTGGCGATTTTCGCCGAGCGCGAGAGCCATGCGGCCTATTTCCTGCAGGAGCAGGAGATGACCCGCTATGACGCGGTCAACTATATCTCCCACGGCATTGCAAAACGTCCTGGCAATTCCGAAACCCGCACACCGCGCGGCGCCGAGGAAAATGAAGCCGAGAGCAAGCCGGCCAACGCAAATCGCGGCGCTGAGCAGGAAGACGGCCAGAAAAAGCAGCAGGAAGCGCTGAAGGCTTACTGTGTCAATCTCAACGAAAAAGCCAAGGGTGGCAAGATTGATCCGCTGATCGGCCGCCACTCCGAGGTCAACAGGACCATTCAGATCCTTTGCCGTCGTTCCAAGAACAATCCGCTCTACGTCGGTGATCCCGGTGTCGGTAAGACGGCGATTGCCGAAGGCCTGGCCAAGCGTATCGTTGAAAAGCAGGTTCCCGAAGCGCTGCAGAATGCGACGATCTTTTCGCTCGACATGGGGTCGCTGCTGGCCGGTACGCGCTATCGCGGCGATTTCGAGGAGCGCCTGAAGCAGGTTGTCAAGGAACTGGAAGAGTTTCCGGGCGCTGTCCTGTTCATCGATGAAATCCACACGGTCATCGGGGCAGGGGCCACGTCGGGCGGCGCTATGGATGCCTCCAACCTGCTCAAGCCGGCCCTGTCGAGCGGCGCAATCCGCTGCATCGGTTCGACCACCTACAAGGAATATCGCCAGTTTTTTGAAAAAGACCGCGCTTTGGTGCGCCGGTTTCAGAAGATCGATGTCAACGAACCCAATATCGATGACGCCATTGCGATCATGAAAGGGCTCAAGCCCTATTTCGAAGACTACCACAAGGTCAAATACACCAACGAGGCCATTCGCTCGGCGGTGGAATTGTCGGCGCGGTATATCACCGATCGCAAACTGCCGGACAAGGCAATTGACGTTATCGACGAGACAGGCGCAGCCCAGATGCTGTTGCCGGTGTCGCGTCGACGCAAGACGATCACCGACAAGGAAATCGAGGCAACCATCGCCACCATGGCTCGAATCCCTCCCAAGAGCATTACCAAGGATGATGAAACCGTCCTTGCCAATCTCGAGGCCGATTTGCGCTCCGTGGTCTATGGCCAGGAGTTGGCCATCGAAGCGCTTTCGTCGGCCATCAAGCTGGCGCGCGCGGGTTTGCGCGAACCCAACAAGCCGATCGGCAGTTACCTGTTTTCCGGCCCCACAGGTGTCGGCAAGACGGAAGCTGCGCGGCAATTGGCCATGTCGCTCGGTGTTGAACTGACGCGGTTTGACATGTCCGAATATATGGAGCGCCACACCGTGTCGCGTCTGCTTGGGGCGCCTCCCGGCTATGTCGGGTTTGACCAGGGCGGCTTGCTGACCGATGCGATAGACCAGCATCCCTATTCGGTGCTGCTGCTGGACGAGATCGAAAAGGCCCATCCGGATATCTTCAATATTCTGCTGCAGGTCATGGACAATGGTTCGCTGACCGATCACAACGGCAAGAAGATCGATTTCCGCAACGTGATCCTGATCATGACGACCAATGCCGGTGCATCGGAAATGGCCAAGGCAGCGATCGGATTTGGCTCGACAAAGCGGGAAGGCGATGACACGGAGGCGATCAACCGGTTGTTTACTCCGGAATTCCGCAACAGGCTCGACGCGATCATTCCCTTCTCGTCACTGCCGATGTCGGTTGTCCACAAGGTCGTGCAGAAATTCGTCATGCAGCTTGAAAGCCAGTTGGCTGAACGTAATGTCACATTCGACCTGCAGCCCGATGCTGTCGCTTGGCTGGCGGAAAAGGGTTACGACGAAAGGATGGGCGCGCGGCCGCTGGCGCGGGTCATCCAGGAAAACATCAAGAAAAAGCTCGCCGACGAGATCCTGTTCGGCAAGCTTAAAAAGGGCGGCGTGGTCAAGGTGACCACCGGCAAGAAGGAAGATGGCAAGACCGGCCTGATTCTGGAATCTTTCGCCGACAATGTTCCTGTCGCGCCGAAAGCGGAAGCTGAAGTCGTGACAACAGCCAAGAAGCCCAAGGCCAGGAAACCGAAACTGGAAACGTTGGTCGCCGCGCCTTCACCGCAAAAGGCGGGTGGTGATGATCAGGAAAACACAGCCGAAGCTGCAAAGCCAAGGAAGAACTCTGTTCCCTCGATCAAGCCGAAATCGCCAAAGGCGTAGGCGCTTTAAAAAAGTGTAAAGACGATGGCCGGTTCCCGCTCTGGGACCGGCCATTTTCAATCCCGCCGGCCGCCTTCAAAGACTTTCAAATGCATGATCTTGGTAAAGATCTGTCCAAGCGCAGAACCTTCGCTTCGCGCGACAGATTTATGCGACGTCAATTCAATCCGGTTTTTCAGAATCGACGACCTGTTTGTCGGGCCGATAAAATTCAGCTCGTCAATTGACAGCTGGGCAAGGCCGGTGCCGATGGTCACGTCCCGCGACAATCCGACCATGCTGCCGAAAATACGGTCGCAATGGTCTTCGCGCGAATAAACCGGCAGCAGCAACATCTCCACCGCCATGGTTTGGCCCTCGGTCGTCTGGCCGTTCAGGGTCAGGATCGCCGGGCATTTCTTCGCTAAAACCGCGTAGCCGACTTTCTGGCTTGTTGCGACGCTTTCTTCCGCCCAAAGGGATGAGAAGCTTTGGCGTGTGACTTCGCGGCCCAGCAACAGGCAGATGCGTGTGCCTGCCAGCCGGAAATTAAGGCTGCCGTCGCTTCCATGTTCGATAATGAAAAGATCGGGCAGGGACGACCTTATATCGGAGGGCTCAATTTCCGACCGCAGCGGCGCCTCGCGTTCGTGACGCAAATTGTCCCAATAGTCAAAAATAGCCTGGGTCGTTTTGTGTCGCATGAAGGTTTCCTGAAGTCAGAAATGTACTGTAATGAAGCATTTGCCAGCTTTTATTCGCCGTTGAGTATCGCGCAGCGAAAATCATGCCAGTCCGGGAAATTAAGGTTAACAAAGGGTTTCATTTGCAGGATTGGTCGGTGGGGTGCATTAATAATGCCAGTTCGTGTGAGTTTTTCTCCTGCACCAAATTTGAAGTGCCGATTGAACTATTCGGTCAGGCCGTCCACTTCGTTGCTGGACGGCCATTTTTTTGTCGGCTATAGCCTTGGCCAGCATTCGACACGATGAAATTCTATCAAGGCGGCAAGATGAACAATCAGGAAGATGACGCTCTGCCGACCGAAACTGCGCCGGTTCCAAGAGAACCCATTCTCAATATTCCCGCTGTCCTGCTTGCGTTTATCGTGTTGATGATTGCCGTTTTTCTCATTCAATACTTGTTTTTAAGCGCCGCTGCGGAAGACCGGCTTTATGCCTTGTTCTCCTTTCAGGCCGCGCGCTATACGGTGCCTTTGGCAGATCAGGATTCAGGCTGGTGGCTGGGTCCCGTCACATATTCGTTCCTGCATGGCAGCACGACGCATCTGGTCTTCAACACCCTCTGGATGGCGGTTTTCGCAACGCCCGTCGCGCGGCGCATCGGTGCGGCCAGGTTCATCTTGCTGTGGATCACCTCGGCAGTGGCGTCGGCATTCTTCTTCGCATTCGCGACCGGCTTTGCGCCATCCTACCTGATCGGCGCATCCGGCGTTGTCTCGGCGACGTCCGGGGCTGTTTGCCGTTTCGCAATCTCTCGCTCCGGCTTTGCACCGGGCCGGTTGGTGCATACCGCGCCGAGGCTGTCGGTTTTCGGCGCGCTGCGCCGTCGCTCGGTTCTGGCTTTCGTTGCTTTCTGGCTGGTTTCCAACGTTCTGCTCGGCCTTGGAATGACCATGGGCGATGGCGGCGCGCCCGTTGCCTGGCAAGCCCATATCGGCGGCTTCCTGTTTGGCTATCTGGCTTTTGCCTTTTTCGATCCGGCTCGCCCCAGGGATTGAATTTCCTTGCAATCGCCTTGGTTTAACTGCAAAATTCCAACAGCCAGAATTATTTGCGACCGGTTTGTGTTCTTCGCGTAGTCAGGCCGGTTTATTGGGGCGTTGAACCGACCAAGAACAGATGTCGCCAGCGCTTTTTCTCCTCGTATGCCTCAATTTGCATTTATTTTTTCTGGTGAATTGCATTTGGTGACTTCAAAGGGAGGGCTTCATGATAGTCGCACAAATTCTAGAGGAAAAAGGCCGCAATGTCCTGACAATGGGATTGCATGCAACCCTGCGCGAAGCGGCAAAGCTGCTTCACGACCACCATGTCGGCGCAGTCATCATCCTGGATGCCAATGATCAGATTGCCGGAATCCTGGCAGAGCGCGATATTGTGGCAACGATTGCCACAAAGGGTCCGGAACTTCTCGACAAGCCGGTATCTTCGGTCATGTGGAAAAAGGTCTATCGCTGCACGGAATCCATGAGCGTTGAGGAATTGATGCAGATGATGAGCACCCACCGCGCCCGGCACATACCGGTGGAAAAGGATGGAAGACTGGCTGGAATCATTTCAATCGGCGATGTCGTCAAAGCCCATATCCGCGACATCAAGACGGAGGCCGAACATATCAAGGCCTATATCGCCGGCTGATCCCGGATTGCCGTGTCGGCAATCTCAAATTGCCAGGACGGCGTCCTGCATACGCTTGATTTCGCCGATCTTGGCCTTGGTTTCCGCATAGCCGCGATCAATGGCTTCCGATGCCCGGTGAAACTCCGACAGGCCGATGTCGGACAGGCGGGGCTGCAGTGCGAGATCAGGCGGGTCGCCGGCAAGGCGGGCGCGCGAGATACGATCCTGGATAATATTGAAAGCCTGGACCATGACACCGGTCAATCCGAGATGGCTCGGAGACTTCTTGTCTCCATCGCGGCGAAAATGGGCTTCGATTGGCTGCACCGTGGCGCTGTGCTTGACCACCGCCGAGCGACCGTAAAGGTCATAGTGCAGATTGACGGCAATCACGAGCGGTTGTTCATAAGCACGGCAGACAGAGACGGGAACAGGATTGACCAGAGCGCCGTCCACAAGCGTGCGATTGTTGCAGCGGACGGGTTCGAAAATGCCGGGCAGGGCGTAGGAGGCGCGAATTGCGGTGATCAAGGATCCGCTGTCGATCCAGACCTCATGACCGGTGTTGATTTCAGTCGCCACGGCGACAAAACGCTTTCCCAGCCCTTCGACGCTCAGGCCTTCGATATGTTCCTGCATGCGCCGCGTCAGGCGAAGTCCGCCGAACAGTCCGCCGCCGCCAATGGTGAGATCAAGCAGCGCAGCGATCCGCCGCATCGTCAGAGACCGCGCGAATTGTTCCAGTTCATCGAGTTTTCCGGCCAGATAGCATCCGCCGACCAAAGCGCCGATGGAGGTGCCGGCTATCATCGACACACCGATTTTTTCTTCATCCAGTGCCCGCAGTACGCCGATATGCGCCCAGCCTCTCGCCGCTCCGCCGCCGAGCGCCAGCGCGATCTTTGCCTTTTGCGGCGGCAATGCCGGATTAATGCCTGGAATGGCGGTGACAGGCGGTGCGCCGCTATCTATTGAAACGCTGGGCTCCGTATTTCTGTTCATGTTCCAGTTCAGCATCCTACGCAATCCTCTGTGGCTGAACAAAATCAGGCCGATTGCGTTTTTGACGGGTCGGAAGCCTCGCTTATTCGCAAAATGCGAAGAATCCGGCCTCTTTCCTGTCCCGGGGCAATTGGCCGTCAAGCCAGGTCCCCTGCCATCAGTCTGGCAGTTCCCGTGATGTTTGTAATTTGACCGGCTCCAGATCCTGCTTTCGCAGCGCGGGCCTTTCGAATTTTAAACACCTTGGGTTTTACCGAATCCGAGTTGGCTTCGAGCGCAATCCGCCCTCTAGATATAGCTTCATACAGGAAGGTTTCCAATTCATAAATAATTGGCGGCTTTGTCCTATATGGGCGCACATGCCTAATTTTTAATATTTTTTCTCGGGATCAAAATGCAGGTCATTATCGACCATTTCAAGGTGAATTTCATTATTTTGAGTTAATATTTGGCGATAGAAGCAGGATCGGCGGCCCGTGTGGCAGGTTGCATGGTGACCTTGCACGCTGACCTTGAGCCAGATCGCGTCCTGGTCGCAATCGGTCAGGATTTCCCTGACCTGCTGAAGATTTCCCGATGTCTCGCCCTTTTTCCAGAGCGCGTTGCGGGACCGGCTGAAATAATGTGCAATTCCGGTCCGCAATGTCAGGGCCAGCGCCTCTGCATTCATGAAAGCCACCATCAGCAGGTGGCCGTCATCAATGTCGGTGACCACTGCGGTCACCAATCCATTGGCATCAAATTTCGGCGTGAAGTCCGAACCTGCTTCAAGGATTTTCTTGTCTTGGGACGGGGCCGGAAACAATGTGCTCATCAGCAGGCAATCTTGTGCGATGGCCGGGTTATGCCCGGCCACGAACCAGTGTCATAAACCTGGCCTGTTCTGCAGGATCGCTCTTGAACGCGCCGGTAAACGACATCGTCAAGGTCGTGGACCCTTGCTTGTTGACGCCACGCATCGCCATGCACATATGCTCGGCTTCAATCAGCACCGCAACCCCACGCGGCCGCAGCGTGTCATCAATGGCCTTGGAAATCTGGGCCGTCATGGTTTCCTGCGTCTGCAGGCGACGGCCGAAAATTTCAACGACACGGGCCATCTTGGACAGGCCAAGAACCTTTCCGTCAGGCAGGTAGGCGACATGCGCCTTGCCGATAATCGGCACCATGTGATGCTCGCAATGGGAATAAAACGGTATGTCCTTGACCAGAACGATATCGTCATAGCCTGCGACTTCTTCAAATGTGCGGCCGAGAACATCTTCCGCGGCCAGATCATAGCCTGAAAACAGTTCCCTATAGGCCCTGACGACGCGCTTTGGCGTATCGACAAGGCCTTCGCGGTCAGGATCGTCTCCGATCCAGCGCAAAAGGGTGCGTACGGCTTCTTCGGCTTCCTTTTGGGAAGGCCTGAGGGAATCATCTTCCACGCGGGGAAGTTTTGTTACTACAGCGTCCATTGACCAGCCTCTTGATCCATCAAGGATCGTTGACGTTTATCTATTCGGACAACTCGCCACTGGCCATTCACCTGACCCTGCAGGCATGGGTTCCGTTGGCGGGCTCCGGGGCCGTCGGTCCTGTCTTCTCAGTGACTGGTCCGATAGCACGGTTTCCCAAACAACAGGTGATCACTTGAAAAGCTTTCACCCCATCTCGACATATCATATAATGACGCGGACTGACAGTGAAAGAGGCCTGTTGTATTTTTCTTGTCTACGGGAGAAAATCTGACCCGGATCAGCGTGCATTTTAAAAAAATGGAAATGGCAGATGAGCATGGACGACATATATAATTCCAGGATCCTGGAATTCGCCGGCAATATTCCGCTCACCGGATCGTTGCCGGATGCGGATGCAACGGCAATGGCGCATTCCATGCTGTGCGGATCCAAGGTCAGGGTCTGGCTAAAAATGGACGGCGACACGGTCTGCGGCTTTGCCCATGACGTCAAGGCCTGTGCGCTCGGCCAGGCCTCGTCTTCCATCATGGCGCGCCATGTCATAGGCGCCAGCGCGGCGGAACTTCGCCAGGCCCGGCTCGATATGCTGTCAATGCTCAAGGAGGACGGTGCGGGTCCGGTGGGACGGTTTGAGGACATGCGCTATTTGCAGCCCGTCAAGGACTACAAGGCGCGCCACGCCTCCACCATGCTGACCTTTGACGCCGTGGTCGACGCGATCGGTCAGATTGAAGCCGAAAGACTGGCGCAGGCGGTCTGAGGCGCTGGCTTTCTGTTTGCTGGACGCCACTTTGAAGTATTGGAATTGACATGTGCGACAAGCACAATGAAGACGGGTACAATGAAGACCGTCACGATGACGGTGGGGATGATGGCGATCAACACGCCGATGAACCTGAAACTGCCGCCGGAAAATCCGGCAAGCCAAGCTTGGGCAGAAACTGGTCGGGACCTTTTCGGAAAACACCGGGCCGACTGATCGGCACGGGCCTGATCCGGCTTTACCAAATCACCCTGTCTTCGTTGATCGGCAATGGTTGCCGGCATTCGCCGACCTGTTCGGAATATGGCTACGAGGCCGTCGCCCGGCATGGATTATGGGCCGGGAGCTTCATGGCGCTGTTCAGGGTTGCAAGGTGCGGACCGGGCGGCAGCTGGGGTTATGATCCTGTCCCCGAAACTCTGCCGCCTGATCTGGTCTGGTGGGCGCCATGGCGCTTCTGGCGCCTTTCACGGGCAAGAAACGGCTGAGGCGCAGCTTGTTGGATCATTACACCCGGGCATTCCGCTTGAAAACAACGGACAATCAACAATGACGGCGCCGCAAGAGATCACCCATGCATCACGGCAATACGAGGATTTTGCTTCTGATTTGAAACAGCAGGCCATGCTTCAGACCCACAATCAGGTCTATGCCATGACCCGCGCTGTCTTGCATGAAACCCGTGATCATCTTTCGCTTGAGCAGGCGATCGGTATTTGCCAGGGCTTGCCGGCCGTTCCGAGGGCGATCTTCGTGGAAGGCTGGAATGCCGCCGTGCCCGCCAAGTCATTGGCAAGCAAAGCAGAATTCAGCGCCAGTGTCGTCAAGCGGCTCACTCCGCATCACATCCCTCCCGAAACCATTGTCGATGATGTCGTGAGCTGTATTGAAAAACATGCCGATCCTGCAGCTTTCCGGCAAGGGGTCGCATGGCTTGCCGGGCCGCTTGCGACCATCTGGCACGCGTGAGCAGGGCTTCTTTACTCATCCGCCCAAAACCGTTATCACCCGCTTCGTATTTTGCCGGTCAAACCGGCTTGACGATCACCACCCGCATTCGTTGGCGGGACTGGACAAGGAGAATTGAATGTCTGACGCTGTTTCCCTCACATTTCCCGATGGTTCCCTTCGCAATTTTCCGGCTGGCACGTCGGGGCGCGAAGTTGCTGAAACCATTTCAAAGTCATTGGCAAAAAAGGCCGTCGCCATTGCGCTGGACGGCACTCTGCAGGATCTCGCTGACCCGCTGGTCGACGGCCGCATTGACATCATCACCCGCGACGATCCGCGTGCGCTTGAACTCATTCGCCACGATGCCGCCCATGTGATGGCCGAGGCCGTGCAGGAATTGTGGCCTGGCACCCAGGTAACGATCGGACCGGTGATCGAGAACGGCTTTTATTACGACTTTGCCAAGAACGAGCCTTTCACGCCCGATGATCTGCCGAAAATCGAAAAGAAGATGAAGGAAATCATCGGTCGCAACAAGCCATTCACCAAGCAGGTCTGGCCGCGCAACAAGGCGCGTGAGGTCTTTGCCGCCAAGGGCGAAAACTTCAAGGTCGAGCTGGTCGATGCCATTCCCGAAGACCAGGACCTGAAAATCTATTCGCAGGGCGACTGGTTCGATCTCTGCCGCGGCCCGCATATGGCCTCGACCGGCCAGATCGGCAATGCCTTCAAGCTGATGAAGGTTGCCGGCGCCTATTGGCGCGGCGACAGCGACAATCCAATGCTGACGCGCATCTATGGCACCGCCTGGGCAGAACAGGGCCAGCTGGATGAATACCTGCACCGGCTTGCCGAGGCGGAAAAACGCGACCACCGCAAGCTCGGACGCGAGATGGATCTTTTCCATTTCCAGGAGGAGGGACCCGGCGTTGTGTTCTGGCATGGCAAGGGCTGGCGGATGTACCAGTCGCTGGTCAGCTATATGCGTCGCCGGCTGGCGGATGACTACCAAGAGGTCAACGCGCCGCAGGTGCTGGACTCCTCGCTTTGGGTCACTTCCGGACACTGGAACTGGTACAAGGAAAACATGTTCGCGGTGAAATGCGCCGACGAGGATGCCGAAGACGAGCGCGTATTCGCACTCAAGCCGATGAACTGTCCGGGCCATGTGCAGATATTCAAGCATGGTCTTAAATCTTACCGCGAACTTCCTGTAAGACTTGCGGAATTTGGTGTCGTTCACCGCTATGAACCTTCTGGCGCCATGCATGGATTGATGCGGGTGCGCGGCTTCACGCAGGATGATGCGCATATCTTCTGCACCGATGAGCAGATGACCGAGGAATGCCTGAAGATCAATGATCTGATCTTGTCGGTCTATGAGGATTTCGGCTTCACCGAGATCGTCGTCAAGCTCTCGACGCGTCCTGAAAAGCGGGTCGGGTCGGATGAATTGTGGGATCGCGCCGAAGCGGTGATGATGGAAGTTCTCCAGACCATCGAAGCGCAATCGGGCGGGCGGATCAAGACCGGGATTTTGCCGGGCGAGGGAGCCTTTTACGGCCCCAAATTCGAATATACGCTGAAGGACGCCATTGGTCGCGAATGGCAATGCGGCACGACCCAGGTTGATTTCAACCTGCCGGAACGCTTTGGCGCCTTTTATATCGATCACAATTCCGAAAAGACCCAACCGGTGATGATCCATCGGGCGATTTGCGGCTCGATGGAGCGCTTCCTCGGAATCCTGATCGAGAATTTCGCCGGCCATATGCCGCTGTGGTTCGCCCCTGTGCAGGTGGTGGTGGCGACCATTACATCCGAGGCCGATGATTACGGGCGCATGGTTGCGGCGCGTCTCAAGAAGGCCGGCATGATGGTGGAGACCGATTTCCGCAATGAAAAGATCAACTACAAAGTCCGCGAACATTCGGTGACCAAGGTGCCGGTCATCATTGTTTGCGGCATGCGCGAGGCGGAGGAAAAGACCGTCAACATCCGCAGGCTCGGCTCGCAGAACCAGACTTCCATGGGGCTTGAAGAAGCAATCGCCGCGCTTGTGGCGGAAGCCACGCCGCCCGATCTCAAGCGGGCTTGATTTTCAACGATGAATAGCGCAGAAGCCCTGGCACTCCGGGGCTTCTGTCATCAAACTGCAAGAAAAATGCCCTAAGCCGATTTCCATGAACCTTTGCAGCGGGTGGAAAACGTGAACCTCAACGAACTCTCCTATGCCAATAATTCCGATCCCCTGTTCAAGCGGTTGGTCATCCGCACGGTGGAGGGCATGTCGGGCCGCAAACGCTATGTGCGCCTGTACGAGACATGGCGGCGCGATGTGATAGGCAAGAGCGAGCGGGTTTTTGGCCGGATGCTGGAGCTGATCGACATCTCGCTGACGGTGCGCGGCGAATGGCCGCCAAAGAACCTGCCGGAAACGCCGGTCGTCATCATCGCCAACCACCCTTATGGAATCGGCGACGGAATCGCCATCCTGTCTCTGGCCGAGCAGCTTGGCCGCCCATTCCGCACTCTCATCAATGACCAGTTGCTGAAGGTGCCCGAGATGCAACCCTTCTCGCTGCCGGTATCCTTCGAGGAGACCCGCGAGGCCTTGATGCTCAACATGGCGACGCGCAATGAGGCAGTCAGGCTGTTGAAAGAGGGCGTAACCATCGTGGTCTTTCCCGCCGGCGGCGTGGCGACTGCTCCCAGGGGCTTTGGCATGGCTGAAGACCTGCCGTGGAAAATGTTTCCGGCCAAATTGATTCAGTCCGCAAAAGCCAGCGTCATTCCGGTCTATTTCGAAGGCCAGAACGGCTGGCTGTTTCACGCCGTAAGCCGCTTTTCGCTGACATTGCGCCTCTCCCTGCTGGTGGCCGAATTCTGCCGCCTGTCCGGCCGCGGCATCCACACCAGGATTGGCGATATCATCCATTGGGACGATCTCAGCGCCATCGCCGACCGCAAGGACATCCTGACCCGGCTTTATGAGGCGGTGTTCTCGATGGCGCCGGATATCGGTCTCAAGTCGAACCCGGTGTGAATGAGGCAACTTCAAGCCCATCGGCAATGCCGCCAAATCCGCTATGACCGCGTTTTCGGCCCTGGCCACGCAGACCAATTGCGCCGCTCCGGAGTTTCGCCGAATTCAACAATGAAACCTGTACTTGCCAGTGATGACGCCACCCGGCCTTGACTCGCCCGGGTGCGCCATGGCGATTGCAGCCGTCTGCGCCGGCCCCCGGCGGAGTCTATAGACCGCCTTTTGCCCTGAAAATGGTTTGGAACTCACATGACATTGATATGACGATGTCATCATTGAAGGCTCAATTATTCCTGCAATCGACCGTCCAGAGATTGAATGTTACTCAATGGCAATTCAGTGAAGATGAGGTTGCGTAATATTTCAGGTTATTCCGGAAGCCAAAACCCTTCTTGGCGACAAGGGCTATGATGCGGACTGGTTTCGCCAGGCACTGCGAGGGCGAGGCATCGACCCCTGCATCCCGCCGAAATACAATCGCAAGACCGAAATCACCTTCGACAGGACGCTCTATAAAAGACGCTACAAAATCGAGAATATGCTCGGCAAACTCAAGGACTGGCGGCGCATCCACACCCGCTATGACCGCCGCGCCCACATTCTTGTCAGCCGCCGCAATTGCTGCGACAGCTATCTTCTGGATCATTCAATGAGTCCTCAGTCTAGAGTACGCTGTTTTCACACGGAAGCAGACCCTGAGTTTCTGAGGTAGTTTGCGCATTCGGCTGGGGCGAAGAGATCGAGGAGATCGCCGACCTTTCGCCATGCGGCTTCGACAGTTCGCGGTGCTGCGTTTCGCATCAGGTGCTTGAGCTTGGCGAAGACCTGTTCGATGGGATTGAGATCGGGGCTGTAGGCGGGCAGGAAGATGAGATGCGCCCCAACGGCGCGGATCGTCTTTCGGGCGGCCTTGCCCTTGTGGGAGCCGAGGTTGTCCAGGATGACGATGTCGCCCTTGGACAAGGTTGGGGCCAGAACCTCTTGCACATAAGTTGTGAAGATGTCGCCGTTGATCGGCCCGTCGATCACCCATGGGGCGTCGATGCGGTCATGACGCAAGGCGCCGATGAAGGTGAGGGTTTTCCAGTGCCCGTGCGGCAAGCGCACATCGAGCCGCTGTCCGCGCGGCCCCCAGCCGCGCAAGGGGGCCATGTTGGTCTTGACCCATGTCTCGTCGATGAAGACGAGACGTTTGGGGTCAATCTTGCCCTGACGGGCTTTCCAGCGCTCCCGTTTCCGGGCGATATCCGGGCGTGATTGTTCCGTCGGCAGCACGGTATTTTTTAAAGCTCAGGCCCTCGGCCTTGAGGAACGTCCACACCGCCCGGCGGTCCGTCTTGATCCCGCGCGCGGCCAACTCAGCCGTCAGGCCCCGCGACGTGAATGGACCCGCCGCGATGCGCGCACGCAGCCAAGCGGC
>JBGSIT010000079.1:0-29252 GCA_041742335.1 Rhizobiaceae bacterium | reverse complement strand
CTTTCTGCCCCGCTCTGACGGCAATAGTGTCCCGATAATCTTCCATTCAGCGTCAGTAAGGTCACCACGAGCCATATCAGCCTCCCAAAAGGAAGCTTTGAATCAGAATTCAGATGATTTGGGAATCCACTTTGTCAACAGGGCCTACATTCGCAGCATAGTAACTATGCCCCAAAATAAGCTTTTTAACCGCGATGCGAACATTGACAGTTAGAATTATGAGCAATTCCGATTGATTTTCTTTATATTGGTTTTGACGAAAAATCCACGATTGAAGATCAATATCTACTGATTTTGTTGTTATTAAATATTTTTACGTATGGAAGTGGATCATTTATATCAAATTTCCAACAGAATAAACATATGTTAAATACTATCAGTGATTTGAAGTTTATTTTGCAACTGCATTTAATGTTCCAATATTACTTGGTTATTATTGATTACGCAGGAATGTTACCAGATATCATGGAGCAAATTCAATCCCTGTGATCGTCAAGCAGGACAGCATTCCAGTCATAGATTGGAAGAATGTGCTTCATTTTTAGCGCACGTGGGCAATGACCATCTGAGCGCCTCACGCCACTTTGCGAAATTGACCCTGGCGATTTCGAGGCGATTGCTCGCTCAAAAATGCGGGAGCAAGCATTGCGCTTTGGATAGGAAATAATATCCAGTGTAAAAACTTGATATGTCGGGGTCTAGAGTTTCCAAGAAATCATAGAATAAAAATATGTCGTAATAATGATGAATAGCATCGAAATCGGCATTCTAAGGAAATAATATGATCTTTACTTCATGAGTGAATATTAATTCACAAGAATGTGCGGAGTCATCTTGGTATGTTTGCATTATTATCGAAATTTTAATTTACTATAGTCTGCAATTATGTTTTGCTTGCCAATATCAATCAGAAACAAAACCTCTGGCAGTCGCTTTGTGCTTGCGTAAGAGGGCAATGGAGGCAACGACAGTGGCAATATATAACATCTCTTCTAACACAAATGTCGGCACGAATACAAACGATGACAACGACACCTACATAGTGGATGCCGGCGTAACGGTAAATGTAGCCGCTGACGATGCATTCTTCGGCGGCAGTAGTTTTACCGGGAACAAGTTTGATATTTATGGCTCGGTTATAAGCGCCGCGCCGGATTTTGCATTCAATATGCAGGCAAACAAGACAAGCATCGTAATCCGGACCACAGGCTCAGTCACGACTGACGGAACTGCGATCTGGATGCGGGGGGCAGAGGCCGGTGTGGTGAACCGTGGCACAATCGATGCCGTCGATTATGGAGTCAAAATCGATGGCAATGCCAGTTTCACAAAAAACAAAGGCACTTTGAATTCAGATGATGTAGGTATTTTTGTAAGCGGCAGAGGTGGCGAGATCGAAAATTACGGCGTGATCAATGCTGCCGTGGGAGTGGAGTCCGCCGCCAGTTCAGGGCAGGGGTTTGCGCTCTTCAATGCATCGGCGGGAACGATCACAGGTTCGCAATACGCCTTCGAGGGCGGTCTTTCCAATGATCTGGTCCTGAACAAGGGCCAATTGAATGGCGACGTTCTTCTTGGCGGCGGAAAGGATGTGTTTGACAATCGCGGCGGCAATTTGAACGGCGATGTTTATGGTGGTGGAGGCAATGATATTTACAAGATTGACGCCGCCAATGTGAAGCCGATTGAAATGTCCAACGAGGGCACCGACAAGGTGGTTTCCTCAGTCTCCTATAAGCTCGGAAGCAATATTGAAAATTTGCAGCTCACAGGGAGCAGCAATATCAAGGGAACCGGAAATGGAGCGGATAACGCGCTTACCGGCAACAATGGCAATAACAAGCTTATTGGTAGCGGCGGTGAAGATTCACTTGCCGGTGGACGCGGAAATGATGTGCTTAAGGGCGGCGGTGACTCCGACGTCTTCATTTTTGCCAAGAATTCCGGCAAGGATGAAATTGTGGATTTCAAGGCGACCGGCGGCGCACATGATGTGATCGACCTGAGCCATGTTTCGCAAATCACAAACTTCAATGATCTGAAAAACAATCATATGGACCAGGATGGTTCCGATGTCGTCATTCACATCAAGGGTTCACATGAAATCACGATCGACGGCGTCAAGATCGGAACTCTGGATGCAGGCGATTTCATATTCTGATTTGCTGGCAATACCGACCGGGGGGAGTCACAGCACTTCCTCCGGATTTTAGCGCCCGGTTGCCGTTTGGCCGAAGGCCAGGTTCGCATTCTGGTTAGACGCGTGGCAGTCAAGTTCGCTGACGCACTGGCCGCAGTTCTTGGCCAGTCAGGCCTCATAATGGCAATGCGCCATTTCAGCGCTGCGGCAGGCTATATCCCCATTTTGCCAAATCCAATCCCGTCAGTTCGGCTGTCTTGGCGTTGCTGAGGCGATAGCTGTCCGCGAGCGAAGCGTGGATTTTCCTCTCGATCCGGCCATCAAGCCAAGGATCAAGCCACCTTGGCGACAAAGCGCGAAACAGCGGCGTGAAAGTCGCAAATCGCCTGGGAAAGCGCTTTATATGCAATATCGCGCCGCGACTTGCCTCATTGTTGGAAAACCACCGGTTGCCCAGGCGCTGTGCGATGCGCATTGTTGCCGGGCGGCGGATATTTGACGCTTCATTCGACACGGATTTTGGCGATGGCAATTCCATGAAATCCGCAATCCGGTTGGCAAATTCGCCGATCTCGCGGGCCATCATCTCGAAGGGCAGAACCAGCACGCGCTCCTTGCCGAAGAGGTTTTGGTAATATTCTATCAGGCGGTGGAATTCATAGACTTCCGGTCTGAAGCATGGACTTCTGCCCAAGCGGGGTTCGGGCCAGGTAAGAAAATCGTCAATTGACAGGTCTCCGCCGTCGGTGATGGATTGGCTGTAAATCGAACGCACAAGGGAAAGCTGTTCCCGTATGATGATCAGGATGCGCGCACCGGGAAAGGTGTCGGCCAGCCGGTCAGCGATCAACTTGCGGTCATAGCCGCCCGCTGGCGGATAGCCCGACAGCCGTTCATGGCTCAGCACGAAACGGCAATTTTCCGCGCGTGCATGGGCGATGAAGCCGCGGTAAATGTTGCGGATCGCCGCCGCATCATAGGCAAAATTGTCAGGTGTGACGAAATCATCGACAATGCGGGCGCGGTTGCCTTCCATCGCGGTCGTCATGCCGTTTTCAGGCTGAAAGTATTTGTCCTGCAACCAGGTGGAGCCGGTCTTGTGATAGCCAATGTGCAAAAGCACATCTGCAAACTCTTGTTTCTCATCCATCATTCGATGACTCCGGACCCTTTGTGAAGCGCATAATGGCTGCGTTCCATTTTTCCATGACGGCTTGAATTGAATGTCTGCCGGCAGCCGCCTGTGCCTGTTTTGACATCATCGCCCGCAATACATCGTCGGCCATCAGTTTCGACAGCGCTTTGCCAAGGGCGGAAACATCTTCGTCGGCAACCAGCAGACCGGTTAATCCGTCCTCGATAATTTCCCGCGGGCCGTAATCGCAATCCATCGCAATTGAAGGCAGGCCGGCCGCCATGGCCTCTACAAGCACGTTTGGAAACCCTTCAAATCGGGAACTGAGGACGAATATGCCGGCATTCCGGGTCCATGAACCCGGTTCGGCGGTGACGCCGGGCAGGGCCACCCGGGCTTCCAGCGCATGAAGCCGGATTTGTGCTTCCAGCCTTTGCCGCTCAGGCCCTTCGCCAAATATCGTCAAGGACCATTGCGGATATGAAGCAGCAATGGCGGCGAAGGCTTCAATGAGCATGTCAAAGCCCTTTTGCCGCTCAAGCCTGCCGACTGCCACAACCGAGCGCTTGGCTGCGACCTCGTTTCCCGCCACCCCCGCCGCCGTGCACGGATTGCCAATGACCACGGCGCGCGCGCGCAAATTTTCCGGCAGCGTTGCTGCAATGGCCTCGGTCTGCATGACCAAGCCATTGGCTCTTCTCATCAGGATCGGTGAAATGACGCGCCAGAGCACATGCTTGGCCTGGGCGTCCGGGTTGTTGCGCTCCGAAACCAGCACTTTGTATGGAAGCATCAGGCACGCCTGCAGTGTGAGAAGATTGATTTTGGTCAGAAACGAAATCACCAAGTCCGGCTGCAGCGATTTGAGAAGCCGGCGCAATTGCACAATACGGCCGAGGCTCCGGGTGAGGCCCCGAGGCAATATCCTGGCTTTTTTGCTGTCAGGAATATTGTGAATGACAGCATCGGGATGCTGCGGGAAAAAACTTTGGACAGCATCGCCAAAATAGACGATGTGAATTTCGTCGCCGCGTCCGCAACGGTCGGCAGCAGCAAGGCTGATGACTTTTTCAGCACCGCCGGCGCCCAGGCTGGCCAGAATGAATACGATACGCATGAAGTTTCCCGGTAGTCACGAATGAAGGCGTTTGTCGTCATCTGGTTGAGTGGCGCAGAGCCAGGGTTTAGGTCGTCATGTCAAGTGTATTGCAGTCTCGTCAAGATTTACCTTGGCCTGGTTGTGGCAGGTTTGGTACTTAAGTCTATCTCACCATTCCGCTTTCACCTCCGGACGCAGTCATGTGCAACAGCCCGCAGCCAGCAGTGTCTGGCGTCGCAGGCCGCAGCCGCTATTGCGCGTCCGAAATCCAAGCGTTCTCAGATGCGTCCATAACATCCCCGCAATACACGAACTCATTTTCAGCAACCGTAACCAAAATGCAAGCAGCTCGACCGAATGGAACGCGCGTCGCGGTCAAATCGATACATTCCTGCAGCAAACCCTATCCGTTGTCTCAAGGTGCGACAGCGATGTTTGCTCCTTATCGCGAATTCGTGGTGCTGTATTGTTGGACGTGGCAAATTTGACAGGATTAACACTCATTTGCACTATGTTTGGCAGGTCGAATTATGTTATTTCTATGCATGGACAGTTCCGGATTTCCGGTTGCGCTGTTCGTCATTGATCGTGGCGAACGAATGGGGGTTCCAAAAACCATTCTTACCATGCAAGCATATTTTGTGACGCGAATCTCAACAATGCCAATTCCGCTGAATGTCTGGATTTATGGTTTTTACTAATTGTCACAAATATACAACCGAGTTTTTCTCGCCGATGTTAATAATAAATCATATATTCGCTTGCGAAAATTGCCCGTTTCATTAGTTGTCTTTTTTGACTATAGTTTTTGCTTAGAGCTCTGACAGGAGAAATAGAGATGAATTTAATGTCCAAGTCTCAAGAAACAAACCAAGACTCTGCGAAGATCCTTCCGTTACTTTCGCTGGAACAGAGTTTTGACTTGGATATTGCAACTGCGAATAAGTATTATTCGGATCACCTCAATAAATATATGTTGCAGATATTCGACATCCTAGGCTTCAAGGATATGGATATCAAGGGCGCCCAAGGGCTGGAAGTCTGGTTGAATGATGGCCGCACCCTCCTTGATTTCTCCGCCGGCCTTGGTGTGCTCGGCTTGGGGCACAATCATCCTCGCATCATCGAGGCGGAGCGCCAATGTCACGAGCGCAAAATCATAGATTGCATCAAGATTGCGCCGCACAAGCTTCAGGGCGCGCTTGCCCACAATATCTCCCTGTTTCTTCCTGATCCGTTGAATGTCTCGTTTCTGGCTGTATCGGGCGCTGAGGCCAATGAAGCCGCGATGAAATTGAGCGAGCGGGTCCAGACGCCCAAGGGCAAGACCAAGTTTCTGTGCATGCGGGGCGCCTTTCATGGCAAGACCCATGGGCCGCTTTCATTGACGACGGCGACCGATGTCCGGTCCGGCTTCATCATGGGCGTGCCGGAAGAAAATATTGTCTATGCCCAATATGCCGACATCGGGTCCGTTCGTGAAGCAATAAGCAAAGAGAAAAAAGCCGACGGCGGCAACGCCATCATTGCCGTGATCCTGGAAACGATAAACGGGACCACCTGCGAGATACCGCCTGCGGGATATATGACTGAACTCGTCGAACTTTGCCGAGCCAATGACATCATCACCATTTTCGATGAAATCAAGGTCGGAATGGGTCGCAGCGGCAGGTTCGCCGCCTTCCAGTTCGAAAATGTTGTCCCGGATATTGTCACGCTCGCCAAGACGCTCGGCGGCGGCAAGCGGGAAGTGGCGGCGATGGTCACATCACAGGCGCTGTTCGACAAGGCCTATGGAAACAAGAACGATTGCAACCTGCACAGTTCGAGTTTCAGCGGGCTGGGCGAATCCTGCGCAGCCGGCATCGAGACACTCAATATCCTGCAGGATGAAAAGCTGATCGAGCGCGCCGAAAAGATGGGCGAATATCTGTCCAAGGGGCTTCATGATCTCAAGGCCAAGCATCCCAAGCAGGTGCTTGATGTGCGTGGACGCGGAATGTTTCAGGCGATACAGCTGAATTTTCAGCAGGGGCTCGCCTCAAGTCTGATCGACATTTCCAAAAACCCGCTGTTTCTGACGTATCAGACTGTTCTGATCGGGGCGCTGACCCGTGAATTGTATGAGCGGCACAACATTCTTGTCCATTTCCAGCCCGGCGCGCGTGATTTGCTGCACTTCATGCCGCCCTTTATCGTGCAGGAACAACAGATCGACAAGCTGCTCGCAGCGCTGGATGATGTACTTACGCGTGGGCTGACGGATGCGACAGTTCGCTTTGTTGTCAAAAACATAAAGCGGGTTTTCTCCTGACGTATTCAGTTGATTTTGATTTTCGGGTAGGATGCTGCTGATGGCGAACGACCGCAACATACGGGCGATCGAAAGCGATGTGCCTGCATTGTTTCCAAGAGGCCTGCTCAATTGGGGTGGCCTTGTCCTTTTCGTGTTGATTTCGATCATCATTTACATGATCAACACGCGTCACGGAATTGGCATCATGTCAGACACAACCCGTTACATGGGGATCAATGATCGACCCTATGACGCGCCGGTCTATCCGTTCCTGCTTCGGCTTCTGGTTTGGAGCGGCTTCACACTGGAAGGCGGCGCCAAGTTCTTCGGCTTTATCATCGTTGGCGCCAATACGGCCATTATCTGGCATTTGCTGTGGCGGGCCACCGGCAAGATTGCCTATGTGGCGATCGGGACTGCATTGATCATCCTTGCACCCCAATTCGTTACCCTGCATTCCGTTGCCATGTCCGAGGCGCCCTTTGTCTTTCTCCTGCTGCTGACGGCGCTCACGCTGTTGTGGTATCTGGAAACTGAAAGCCGCCAATGGCTGGTCGCCTGCGCTGTCGCGCTCGGACTGGCGGCGCTGACGCGTTTCACCGCCCCGCCGATGGGGGCAGCCGTAGCGCTGTGCCTGTTGGTATTTCCGCGCTTTAATTTCTCCCGGCGCGTCATGGACGCAATCCTTTTTGGCGCCGTCAGCGGAGCGATCTTTTTCGTCTGGACGGCAATCAGCCAAATAACGGCCGGGCATTCCATCGGTCGCGAATTGCGGTTTCACGGCAATATGGGCACGAAGGAATGGCTGACCAGCCTGGAGGCGTTGACGGCCTGGATATTGCCGGACCAGATTCCGTTCTCGTTGAGAACGATCATCTTCCTGGCTGTCTTTCTGGCCATCGCCGCTCTGACCGTGGCCCATGCGCGCAGAACAATATTCCAGCCGCAAGGGACAAGAATCGTGGAAGCGATGCTTCCGACCCTGTTCGCACTGTTTTTTGTCTTCTACCTGATGTTCATGGTTCTGGCGACTTCCATTGAAGCAAATCTGGCTTTGAATGGCCGATATGCCTTTCCGATCTATGTGACAACATTCATGTTGGCGACCATCGTCCTGGCATCGACACCGGTGAGGGCGGGACTTTTCAAGTGGGTTCAGGTCGGCTTGATCGCTTTTGGCGTCATCGTGCTCGCCAGCCACATAGCGCGCACGGCCGTCAGGTCGCAATCGGATTATCAAAACGGCATTGGCTATGCGGGTCTTGACTGGATGCAATCCACCACCATGCTGGCCTTGAAAGAGCTGCCGGCGGATGCGGAGATTTACAGCAATGGCGCGGATGCCATTGCCTATGTGCTCAAGCGAAAGGCCCATTTCATTCCGCAACATCTTGAACTGCGAACCGGCATTGAAGATCCGGCGCTGCCGTTTGAAACAGAATTGCAGAATATGCGGACAGCCCTTGAGGCCCAGGTCTCATATGTCGTGTTCTTCGACAATGTCGATTGGCGGTTTTACCTGGCGACTGAGGCCGAATTGAAAGAAAGATTGGGTCTCGTGCTGGTCAAGGCAACGCCGGATGGCCGGATTTACGAAATGCCGAAAGCGGCTCAATAGAGCTCATTTTATTCACAAGAAGAAAAAAGTCAGGAGTAAAACGACATGCAGGGCTCTGAATACGTAGAAGCCACGCCGCAAAAGGCATCCCTGAAGGAGTATGTCGCAATCGCCCGATTGGACCATGCCACCAAGCATGTGTTCATCATCCCCGGCGTTATACTCGCTTATGCCCTGCGAGAACCGCCGTTGGATAATGTCATATTTTCCCTGATCCTCGGCTTTCTCAGCGCAATTGCCATAGCGTCGGCCAATTATGTCATCAATGAATGGCTGGATCGCGAATCCGACAAATTCCATCCGATGAAGCACCGGCGTGCCGCTGTGCAATGGGCTCTTTCCCCGCGCCTTGTCTATCTGGAATATCTGGCTCTCTCCGTATTCGGGCTGGTGCTGGCGTGGCTGGTCGGAACGGCGTTCTTCCTCACGTCAGTTTTGTTTCTGGTTTCGGGGCTGATTTACAATGTCAAACCGATCCGGTCCAAGGATCGGCCCTATATCGATGTGATCTCGGAATCGATCAACAATCCGATCCGGCTCGCACTTGGCTGGACGATGATTGACCCGACGACATTGCCTCCCAGCAGTCTTATGCTGGCCTATTGGACGGCTGGCGCTTTTCTCATGGGCGCCAAGCGCCTGTCGGAATACCGGGACATTTCCAGCAGTCAGGGTGTCGAAACGCTGCATCTCTACCGCAAGTCTTTCCGCCAATACACCGCGGAAAACCTGACTGTGTCGTGCTTTCTTTATGCGATGATGTCCGCCTTCTTCATTGCAGTGTTTCTGACCAAGTACCGGTTGGAATACATTGTCGCGCTCCCCTTCCTTGCTGTCCTGTTTGCCTCTTATCTCTGGTTATCGCTCAGGAAGGATTCCATTGCGCAACGGCCGGAAAGAATGTTTCGGTCGCGACGTTTGCTCGCCTCGCTCTCCATCGCGATCATCGCTCTGATTTTCGCTTCCTTCGTCGACATGCCGTTCCTCTATGACATCTCCGAAGCCAGTTTCACGCCTGTCGATCATTCGGATTGAAGCTGCCGATGCGAACCGATCTTTGGAGCAATACTGATCTTGTGATCTTTGACGTCGATGGAACCCTGTATGACCAGCGGCGCTTGCGGCTGCGCATGGCCAGGGAGCTGTTGGGTCATACGCTGCTGTCAAGGGATCTGAAGACGCTGAAATTGCTGCGGGAATTTCGGCACTGCAGGGAAAGGCTCGGCGAGGATTCCCCCGAGGATTTCGTTGATCGGCAGTTTGAACAGACCGCAAAATCCTGCGGATGCGGCGAGGCGGACGTTCGCAAGGCAGTCGAGGAATGGATCGAGTTCCGGCCGCTGCGCCACCTGCCGAACTACCGGTTTTCCGATGTCCACACGGTTTTTGACGCCCTTCGGCAAGCGGGCAAGACAATTGCGGTATTTTCCGATTATCCGGCGCGCGAAAAGCTGAAAGCGCTGGGCCTTGAGGCTGACCATGTGGTCAGCGCAACGGATCCGGATGTGTTGAGATTGAAGCCGGATCCGGCTGGATTGGTGAAAATCCTTGAGGCGACAGGCATGAAGGCCGGGCGATCCTTAATGATCGGTGACCGCTTTGACCGCGACTGGGCGGCCGCCAACCGGATCGGCATGCCGTCCATGGTCCTTTCGCGGAAAACAGATTCGCGAGGAGCGACTTTCCGGTCCTACAGCGATTCCGTCTTTCAACCGCTGTTGCGGGAGCAGGGTGCTCCGGCCGCAAGGGACGGTGAATTGAAAAATGGTGTCAACATTCGTCAGGACATCAATGTTGCCAAGTTTTGAAAAATGCGTTGCGGCCATAGCCGAGACGGTGCTCTGGCAGGAGGCGCACTCCACTCGCCATGCCGACAAAGTCGGCAATGTCACCGAATTCCTGCTGGCGACGCATTCCAACATGCCGGACTATCTCCGTCTGGCCTTTCGCATCGCAACGCTTGCTTTCGACGCCTGGTCTTATCCATTCACCGGAAAGCCTTTCCATGCAATGGACATAGGGCGGCGCGGCAAGCAAATCGAGGTCTGGAAATCGTCCCGCCTGCAATTCAGGCAAGGGTTGATCGGATTTTACCGGACCTTGGCGACGTTTGGGCTTTATTCCGAAATCTATAATCAGGATCACGCCTTTGGCACATCGACACAACCGGACTGAACCGGTCACAGACAAGATGAGCGCCGAAGTTTTGGTCATAGGATCGGGACCCGGCGGCGCGGTGACAGCGACATTGTGCGCAGAAGCCGGCAAATCGGTGCTGATGATCGAGGAAGGCCAGAATCTCACGCTTCAATCCGCCCCGGCATTTTCGCAGAAAGAAATATTCCAGAAATACCGGAATTCCGGTGTCACCGTGGCCTTGGGCGACACCAAGATATCCTATGTCGAAGGGCGTTGCGTCGGCGGCGGCAGCGAGATCAACCGCGGCCTGTACCACCGCACGCCAGGTTATATTTTCGAGCAATGGAGCAAGGATTTCGGTGTCCGCGATATTTCGCTGGAAATCATGACGCCGCATTTCGAGGCCTGTGAGAAGACGGCCAGGGTTGAATATCTGCCGGGTACCGCACCGCTGATTTCAACGCGGCTGAACGACGGCGCGGTCAATCTGGGATGGAAGTCGATAGAAGCGCCGCGGCTTTTCCGTTATGGCCAGGGCGATGAACCTGG
Organism: Rhizobiaceae bacterium; assembly: GCA_041742335.1. Taxonomy (GTDB): domain Bacteria; phylum Pseudomonadota; class Alphaproteobacteria; order Rhizobiales; family Rhizobiaceae; genus Rhizobium_E. The sequence continues at coordinate 18,276 of JBGSIT010000079.1, read as the reverse complement.
CCGCAAGCAGTCAATGTCCGAGACCTTCGTGCCGCGTTTTCTGGAAGCTGGCGGCAGGCTGGTTACCGATGTCTCGGCAAGGCGGGTTGCGCGCATTGCCGGCGAGTGGAATGTGACTGCTGTGTATCGCCCGGCGGGCGGTCCGGAACGACAGGTGGAGATTACGGCCGATACGCTTTTCATTGCCTGCGGCGCGGTTCAGACCCCGGCACTGCTGCGCCGTTCAGGATTCACGGAAAACATCGGCAATACCCTGCAGTTTCACTCAATGGTCAAGGTTGTCGCATTGTTTGACGATGAAGTGAACAAACCCGGCGACCTTGATCCGGTCCACCAGATCCGGGAATTTGAGCCGAATTTCGGTATGGGATGTTCGATCAGCACCCGGCCTTTGCTGGGCATGGCGATGGCCAGCCATGCCGGGCATCTGGGATTGGTGGACAGCGATTGGCGTCGCATGGGCATTTATTATGTGCAGACGTCCAGCGGCATGGCGAAGGTGCGGAACTTGCCGTTCTTCCAGGATCCGCTGGTGACGGTGAACGAGACCCTTGATGATCTCAAGAAACTGGCCGAGGGGTTGAAGCGCCTTGCCGAGGCGTTGCTGGCCGGCGGGGCGGTAGCAATCTATCCCAGCGTTGCCGGCCTGCCTGTTTTGCGAAACATGGATGATGTCCGCAAGCTTCCTGATATTTTTGCCGGCAACGATGGCAGCGTATCGTCCGTTCACGTCTTTTCGTCGTGCCGGATGGGCGAGAATGAGGCGCTATGCGCAACCAATTCCTTTGGAGCCGTTCGCGGGGCGGAGAAGCTTTTCATCGCCGACGCTTCATTGCTGTGCGGACCCACGACCGTCAATCCGCAAGGGACGGTCATGGCCGTGGCGCATCGAAACGCCACCATCGCCATTGAGAACAGGTTTGGCTGAAGGCAGTCTTGTCGGGCCGATCCATTCAATGTCGCAACGCCAACAGGTTGGCAGCAATCAGATCTTTCGTGATTTTGCGGGCGCCATTCCGACCAGAAGCCAGATCACGCCGAAAAGCGCGATGGGCGCCCAGAGCACGAGGTGGGCGAGCAAAACCACTGCAGCAGCCGTGGTGGCATCCACATTGGTCAGGGCAAAAGCCTGGATCCCAAAATATTCGAAAGTTCCAAAGTGGCCGGGCAAGCTCGGCACCAGCGTCCCCAACGTGCTGAAAACGAAAGCCAGAAAAGGCTTGATCGATGTGTCAAGTGTTCCGCCAAGGCTGATCCAGACGCCGACAAAGACGAGGCTCTCCAGGACCCAGAGTGCAAGCGACATCAAGGTCAGCCCCAGCAACCGGCCAAAGGAACCGATCTGCAGCACGGCCTTGGAGGTTTCGCGCAAAGCGTCGACAATCATTCTCAGCGGCTTGAAATTGACCCGGTTTGCCACCGCGCCCAGCACGCGATGCAGCAAGGCGGGCGCAAACAGCAATCCCAGGCCGCAGACCAGGCCGACGGCCAGTATGAACTGGAAATTCTTGAGGAGCACCGGCGGGGCCGGCACATCCAGCAGCGCCATCGCCACGCATCCCAAGGTTATTATGGTCACCAAATCAAGGATGCGCTCGACAATCATCGTGCCGATGACCGTGCCTGCCGAAATATTGAACTGGCGGCTGAACCATACCATCCGAAAGCCGTCGCCAAGCCGCAATGGCAGGATGTCGCTTATGCCGAAACTGGCAATATAAGGTGAAATTGTTGGCCCGAGCGGCAGGCGCCTGTCTGCCGTTGTCAGCAACATGATCCAGAAACGCACGGCCCTCAGCAAAAAATCGATTGCATAGACAATGAAGGCGAAAACCAGCGGCGCGATCGAGGCGCCGCCAAGGATCTTTGCCACCTCGTCAAGCTTGATATTGAGCAGGACGACATAGATGAAACCGGCGCCGACGATCAGTCCGAGTGCAACGCGAACCAAACTGGAAACACTATAGCTGGACCACCAGGATTTTCGCGTCGTCAAATTCGCCCCGCCTTGCCAAGTAAGAAACATCGCCGCTGATTACAGTGCCTGCCACCGCTTCAATTTCCAGCCGGGCGTGCCTGATCCCGAGACAGCATCCAGCAGTGGATATGTACCGGCTGGTTATACTTCATCAAGTGAAAGATTCCGTAATTCCTTATAGCCATTCCGGATGTACTTCGTAAGACCTTTTACCTTGAAACCTGCACTGTGGAAATTACGACGCCGGATTGGCCCTGGACCGCATGATATCCACAGCTTACTGGGCGACAAAAGGTGCAAATTCGAAAAATGTTAATCCTTGCGTAAGATTGCTCTGGCAACATGAAGACTCAAGGCAGCAGTGCTGACTTGAAATGGAATGGGGTGCAATTGCCGCGCTTCGAACTGGGGTAGTTCGGAAGATGTCCAATTTCTGCCGATTTAGCTTGTTATGGCTGTTGGGACGATTGGGCGGAACGGCGAGGGACGTTATCAATGTTGGGGAGGGCGCCAGATGACAATTTTTGAATTGAATGTCTTGAAAGAACCGGAAATATCGCCTCAATATATGAGGCCGCGCTTGGCAAAAGCGCCTGTTCAATTGGAGGTTGGCCAGAATTATCGTTCAAAGAGAACCGGACGCCGCCTCACAATAGAGGCGCTCGAAGGTGACCGCGTTTATTATATGGTCGAAGATTTTCAAACGATTACGCCGCTTTTTCAAATGAAGGATCGATTTCTTCATATCATCGGTGTTGATGAAGCCACGCTTTAAATTTCCCGAAAGCATCATAAGCCAGAAAAACTGAAAAGCCGGCGCATGCCGTTGCTTCATGGCGTATGCGCTTAGCTGTTGTCCTGCCAAATCCTGCCGGATTACCCCTCCGGTCGCCCCAAATTCCAAACCGTTCAGCATGTTCTTCCAAAATTAAAGAATGTTGTGATGTCGTGAAACGGTCGCTTTGTGACCGGCTTACGGCAAGCTGACCACGACCGTCAGGTCGCTATCAGTGCCGATCTCCTATTCTGCGTTTGTCCAACAAGCAAACCCAACAGGAGAATACGACCATGAAAATTCTTGCAACCGCAGTGTCCATCGCCCTTTTGACAGCAGTCGCAGGCGCCGGTGCGGCCAATGCTTCACCCAAATCGCTGCTTGAACTGCTCAACAGCGACAATTCCCGCCATTCCGAGAACGCTTCAAGCGATATCGGCGACAAGAGCGGCAAAGATGCCGCCAACCACGACACTGGCGCCGACTCTGGCAAGGATCGATCCGGCAATGATTCAGGTCAGGAAGGCGGCAGTCACGATACAGGGTCCGACCACACAAGCCATGATCATGCAGGCAATGATGACGGCGGCGGCAAGCGCTGACCCGTGAAGGACCAGCAAAAAAGGGAAAGGCGATGCGCCTTTCCCTTTTTGCGCCAGAAACCCAAGTCAATATCCAGACTGTCTCCATCCATGATGGCAAAGCCTTAAAACGAAGAGTCAGGGCCTTTGAGAAACTCGATTTCAGCCGGCGTTGAGGTGCGTCCCAGAATGGCGTTGCGATGCGGGTAGCGTCCGAATTTCAGGATGATATCACGATGCTTCACCTCATATTCCTGGATGCCGGGAGCGGTATATTGCTCAAACAGGGCCAGTGCTTCATCGTGGATACGGATGTCTTCACTATGCATGAAGGGCATCAACATGAATTGCCGCCAATGCGCGTCTGCCTGGTCAAGATAACCTCGATCTCGACATTTCTGGCTTATCTTCAAAGCAAGCGGGTCTCCGGCAAAGGCCTTGGGCTTGTCGCGGTGGATATTGCGGGTGAATTGGTCGAGCAACAGGATCAACGCCATGCAGCCTGCCGGCGTTTCGCCCCAATTGTCCAGCTTTCCGGCAAGTCCATCTTCGACGAGACCGCCAAAGCGTGACTTGATGGTTTCGTCAAATCCGGCATCCTTGACATACCATTGCTTGGGTTCGGATTCGGCAAACCAGAAATTGATGATGGCTTGAATATCGTTGGTCATTTTCCATTCCACCTTCAGGCGCCTGCAACCAGACCAAGCGCTTATCCTCGTCGATCATGTCCAGCAGCGCCTTGCGAACATCTGCCGGTCCGGATTTCTCAATCGCCTGCACCAGTTAGCGGTGCAATCCGACGAGACGGCCCAACCTAGACTGCGGGGACTTGTCCAGCAACCCGATATTGGCAAAGGCGCGGGAAAGTTCTTTGATGCCCGATCTGCGGGACGACAGGGTTGTGCGAGCCATCACATAGGGTGCGGCATGGTGGGAACACGGCAGGTGCAATATCCAATTCCTGAAAAACTGCTGGTCATGCAAGGTGGCAATTTCTTTCGGCCCTGCCGGTCATCCGGCTATTTCAATAGGGAGCAAAGCCTAGTACGTTCGCTAAACGTTCCGAATCTCTTGATGCTGACCTTCCCGGAGACCCCATGACCGCTGCCTATCTGCAGACCCTGAACGAAGCCCAGCGGCGCGCGGTCGAGCATGGCGTCGGGCCAGGTGAGGGCGCTAGCACCAATCCTCTGCTGATCATTGCCGGCGCCGGTTCCGGAAAGACCAATACTTTGGCGCACAGGGTGGCCCATCTGATTGTCAACGGCGCCGACCCGCGGCGCATTCTGCTGATCACCTTTTCGCGCCGCGCAGCCACCGAAATGGCGCGACGCGTCGAACGCGTTTGCGCCCGCGTGCTGGGCGAAAAATCCGCGACCATGACCGATGCGCTGACATGGGCTGGGACATTTCACGGAATCGGCGCACGGCTTTTGCGCCATCATGCGCTGGAAATCGGTCTCGACCCGGATTTTACGATTCATGATCGCGAGGACAGCGCCGATCTGATGAATATCGTCCGCCACGATCTCGGATTCTCAAAGACCGAAAACAGGTTCCCGACCAAAGGCACCTGCCTTGCAATCTATTCCCGGGTCGTCAATTCCGAGGCGGCGCTGGCTGATGTGCTTCATGGCAATTTTCCCTGGTGCTCGGCATGGGAGGTCTCGTTGAAGCAATTGTTCGGCGCCTATGTCGATGCCAAGCAGGCGCAGAATGTGCTTGATTACGATGACCTGCTTCTCTATTGGGCCCAGGCCATGTCGGATACGGGCTTTGCTCAGGATGTGGCCAGCCGGTTTGACCATGTGATGGTCGATGAATATCAGGATACCAACCGGCTGCAGGCCTCCATCCTGATGGCGCTGAAGCCGACGGGCGAGGGCCTGACGGTGGTCGGCGACGATGCGCAGTCGATCTATTCCTTCCGCGCCGCGACGATCCGCAATATTCTCGATTTTCCTTCTGCCTTCACGCCCGGCGCCGACGTCATCACGCTGGATCGCAATTACCGCTCCACCCAGCCGATTCTCCAGGCCGCCAATGGCGTAGTCGATCTTGCCAGCGAGCGGTTTACCAAGAATCTCTGGACGGAGCGCCAGTCTGAAGAACGCCCGCAACTGGTCACGGTGCGCGACGAGGCCGACCAGGCGCGCTATATAGTCGAAAAGGTGCTGGAAAACCGGGAATCCGGCATTGCGCTGAAGGCGCAGGCGGTGCTGTTTAGGACATCCCATCACAGCGCGCCGCTGGAAATTGAATTGACGCGGCGAAATATCCCCTTTGTCAAATTTGGCGGTCTCAAATTTCTCGACAGCGCCCATGTCAAAGATATGCTGGCGCTGCTGCGCTTTGCGCAAAATCCCCGTGATCGGGTCGCAGGCTTCCGGCTCTTGCAGCTACTTCCCGGCATCGGTTCGCAAACAGCGGCCCGAATTCTCGACCGGATGGCCGAAGACCCGGACCCGCTGATGTGCCTGGGCGAAATTCCCGCGCCGCCGCGCAGCGGCCAGGACTGGCCTGATTTTGTCGATGTGCTGCAAGGCCTTCACAGCAAAGGCGGCGGCTGGCCGGCAGATATTGAACAGGCTCGGCATTGGTATGAGCCGCATCTGGAAAGGGTCCACGAAGATCATGAAATGCGCAAGGCCGACCTGGTGCAACTGGAACAGATCGCCAGCGGTTATCCATCGCGCGAGCGCTTCCTGACCGAGTTGACGCTTGACCCGCCAAGCGCCACCAGCGACCAATCCGGCGTGCCGTCATTGGATGAGGATTATTTGATCCTGTCGACCATTCACTCGGCAAAGGGGCAGGAGTGGAAAGCGGTTTTCCTGCTCAATTGCGTCGACGGCTGCATTCCCTCCGATCTTGGCACGGGTACGACAGCCGAGATCGAAGAAGAGCGCCGGCTGCTTTATGTTGCCATGACCCGGGCGAGGGACAGCCTGCACCTGATCGCGCCGCACCGCTTCTTTACCCATGGGCAGAGTGCGCAGGGCGACCGTCACGTCTATGCCAGCCGCTCACGATTCATACCGGCGACCTTGCTGCAGTTTTTTGAATCCTGCGCATGGCCGTTGGCGAGCGCCGACGCGAAAGCCGGCTCTGGACAAACACAAAAAAGGTTCGATGTTCGCGAGAAAATGCGCGGCATGTGGTCAAGCTGAGGTCAAACTATTCGCTCAGCACCGAGCCATAGGTGTTGCGCAGCATGTTTTTCTGCACCTTGCCCATCGTGTTGCGCGGCAACTCATCGACAATGATCAATCGCTTGGGCTGTTTGAACCGGGCGATTTTAGGACGGATGCTTTCAAGAATTCGGTCGGCATCAAGCGTGACCCCGGCCTTCGGCACCAGCACGCCGACCACGCCTTCTCCGAAATCCGGGTGCGGAACGCCAATAACGGCAGACTCCAGCACGCCTTCTTCATCATCAAGCAGCAGTTCGATTTCCTTCCGGTAGATATTGTAGCCGCCGGAAATGATCAGGTCCTTGGATCGCCCGACAATGTGGACATAGCCGTCTTGATCAACCCTGCCGAGATCGCCGGTGATGAAAAACCCGTCACTGCGGAATTCCTCTTTGGTCTTTTCCGGCATCTGCCAGTAACCGGAGAAGACATTGGGCCCCTTGACCTCAATGACCCCGACTTCACCCCGCTCCACCTCCCTGCCTGTTTCCTGCTCGGCAATCCGCAAGGAGACGCCCGGGAGCGGAAAGCCGACAGTTCCAGGCCGCCGCTCGCCATCATAGGGGTTGGAGGTATTCATGTTTGTTTCGGTCATGCCGTAGCGCTCGAGAATGCGATGCCCGGTGCGCGCTTCAAATTGTGTGTGCGTTTCAGCCAGCAAGGGCGCGCTTCCGGAAACAAACAGCCGCATATGCGATACCAGGTCACGGCTAAACCGGCTGTCGTCTAGCAGACGGGTGTAAAAGGTCGGCACCCCCATCAGGCAAGTGGCCCCCGGCAGGTTGGCGATGATCTGGTCTGTGTTGAAGCCGGACAGGAATATCATCGATGCCCCGGCCAGCAAGACCACATTGGTGGCAACGAAAAGTCCGTGGGTGTGGAAAATCGGCAAAGCATGCAACAGCACATCCTGATTGCTGAAATGCCAATATTCTTTCAGCGCTTCAGCATTCGACAACAGGTTGGAATGCGAAAGCATGGCGCCTTTGGATCGTCCCGTAGTGCCGGACGTATACAGAATCGCCGCCAGGTCATCGCCGTTTTGGCTGACGGTTTCAAACTGGCTTGATGCGGCAAGACCGGCATCGCTGAAGCTGCCGGCGCTGGCCTCGGTTGCTGTCCAGACGCCCAAAGTCTCCAGCTTGACGCCAAGCCTGGCGGTCAGGTCAACATAGTCCGCACGTTGCCCGGGATCGCAGATGAAGAGGCGAGGGCCGGCATTTTCAAGGAAATATTCAATCTCTGACGCGGTATAGCCGGTATTGAGCGGCAGGAAGACAGCGCCCGCTCGCACCGTCGCCAGGTAAAGCATCAGTGCTTCAATCGACTTGGGGACCTGCACGGCGACACGATCACCCGGTTGAACGCCGAGCGAAACCAGCACATTGGCAAACCGGGCGGTCATATCCAGCACATCCCGACAGGAAAATTCCCGCCCGCTTTCCGGCAGGCTGGCAAAGTGCTGCTCGGGAGCCTTGGTTGCCGCTTTGAGCAGTTTGTCAAAAAGCAGGTTTTCAGCCATTGATTAAGTGTCCCCATTTTTTCCGATGATTTGACCAGCAACAGGGCGGCATCGGCAAGCGTCCTCCTGCCTCTCACCCTCGATATCATATCGTCGCATGCAAATCCTGCATGGAATTGCCTGTTTCGTTTCAGATCACGGGAGGCATTGTCCAACAGTTCGGCCGGGCGACACAAGCCGTTTTTCAAAAGATCCGCCGATAATGGACATAATGCAGCAGGGCGTCTTTGCGGCCGTGAAAGCACCAAAGCGCGCAGCGGCGTGGCGTTCCTCTTCAAATCTGCATTAACGGAGCGCTCACCTCAAATGGCAACAAAAAACCCCGCCAAAGCGGGGCTGAAGTTGGTAGGAGGCCGGACATGGCATCCGGCCTCCAACACTCAGGTCAGTATTAGAACGAACGCTGGAAGCGCAGCATGGCGCCGCGGGTATCCGGGGTGGCGCCGTCGTTGTGCTTGAAAGTGCCTTCGAGCAAAACGGAGAAGCCGGTAGTAACCTTCCAGTTGATATCAGCGATTGCCAAGTAATCGCTGTTATCCCACACTTGGAAATCGCCAGCAATTGACACGTTGTCGGTGACGTTGGCAGACACGCCGACCAAGCCGCTGAAGCCCTTGTAGCTGACATAGCTGTTGAAGTTGCTGTTTGAATAGAAACCAGCAACGGTAATGCCAAACATGCCCATGTCGGCAGTTACCTTTTTGGCGATTGCGAACGAATTGTCAGATTCGTCATATGCCGCTACTGCTGCCAACGAATAGTCACCCATTGTCGTGCTGAGTGCGCCGACAACGTCAGGCATATACATCTTGTCCTTGCCGTCACCGGTGGAACGATCGAAATTTGCATTGCGATCATGTTCGACCGAGAGAACTGCGGTAATGGAGTCAAACGAGGCCTTGTAGGAGATATACTGGCGTGTGCCATAATCCCAGTTGATATAGTCCCCGCCGTAATCCGTCCGACCGCCGTAACCGATCATCTGCGCCCACTGCGAATCGTAGTAGCCGAATTCCAGTCCGCCGATTCCGAAGGTGTAATAAACGCCAACATTGGCGCCATTATAATTGTCGGAATAGGTCGTCGTGGAATCATTGGTGATTGGATCAACGGTTACGGTTGCCGTTTGACCTGTATAGTTTCCACGATTGTTGGAGTGCGAACCCTGCAGGCGGATCCAGCTGGAAACCGTTCCCCATTCACTGTCGTTCTTGGCTGTGATTTCAATGCGGCCACGCGACCAATTGTCATAGGTGGAATGGGCGTCGCCTGTTTTGTTCCAACGCTTTTCATAACGGAACTGGCCGCCGATCTTCAGGCAGGTTTCGGTGCCGGGGATATAGAAGAAACCCGTACCATAAGCGTCGCAAACGCGAACATATTCCATCGGTTCCGGCTCGGCGGCGACAACAGCGTCGGCAGCCTGTGCACCGGATACAACTGCCAGAGCAGCTGCGGAGCCGAGAAGAAGGCTCTTAATATTCATTTCTGACCTCCAGTCAAAGTTTTCAAAACGGATTTGGTTCTCTTTGCCCGATCGGGCTGCCAAGCCCCAAACCCTTCAATTCCGGAAACCCGCCGTAGCCGGTCGTCGCTTCCTGATTGGAAAATACAAAAGCAGTTCGAACACGCAATCCAGTTTTCTATAAAACCAATGATTTTATAAGCAGTACCTTAATTATGTTGTCAAAATGACACAAATCGCCGCTCTGGCCGCCTCAATCCTAACAGAACGTAAATAAATCGACATATTTTGGCAAAAATTCACGAATTTTGCACATTGATGGACGAACTGAATATTTATTGTTATGGCCACAGAATACAACCTTTGATACTTGTATTGAATCAAGATCTCTAAGCATATACTCCAATAATTATTAATTTAGTTGAGTAATAAAAATCTTATATACAATTAAATATTTCCAATATGAGAGAGTAAGGCGATTGGATATTTTGTTTTCATCTTTTCATTTTATTATATTCTAATAGTAACTCCGCGTTCGTGGATATTTCTCCTGAGCCATTTGGAGATGTGGAAAACGCGGGGAGATCTCACGCGATTGGTCAGACCCGCATGATTGTCGCTGGAACACGAATCGGGCTGCCGGCCATGAGGCAGACAATCCTTTCGATACCTGCAATCAATTCCGGCCTGCATCGATCCGCACGCTTCAGAAACGGCCATTCGTCCATAAAAGGCTGTCAGGATTCGAAATCAGCAACAATTCGCTTGATCTTGAGGATGGGCTTGTCTATCAGACCCGTGGACGGAGAGGTGGCCGAGTGGTCGAAGGCGCTCCCCTGCTAAGGGAGTATACCCGGAAGGGTATCGTGGGTTCGAATCCCATCTTCTCCGCCATTATTTTTGTGTCCGACCCGGACAGACAGGTAACAATCCTTACAGAAGACATAGGTGACAACCTCGTGGCGAACGGGGTGTCGATTTCCACTGCGAATTGACCCGGTAGCAAAGGATAGGGGATGCGGACGAAAACTTGGACCACCAGGAGGTAGTTCATGTTTTCCTATGCAGACTGACTTCGAGCAGTCGAGCCTTACATCAAGCTCGACAAGCGGGTTAAGGCGACTATTCGCCAGCCGGGTTATCCCGCCAAGAATGCCTTGAGGGGCTGGTATCGCGAGTACGAACAGCATCGCGACCTTCGTGACCGTTCGGTTGCTCGAGCGCCCAAGTATTCTGAGGCTCCGGACAAGAAATGGCTGACGGATATCACCGAGTTCCGGATCCCTGCCGGCAAGGTGTATCTCTCGCCCATTGTCGATTGCTTCGATGGCATGGTCATCAGTTGGTCGATTGGTACGCAACCAGATGCGGGACTGGTCAATACAATGCTGGACGCTGCCATAAAGACAGCGAACGAAGGCGAGGAAAGAACAAATATCCATACTGATCGTGGAGCCCATTATCGCTGGCCCGGCTGGCTCACCCGGATCAGCGACGCAAAGCTGGTTCGTTCAATGTCCCGCAAGGGCTGTTCCCAAGATAACGCGGCCTGTGAAGGCTTCTTCGGTCGGGTGAAAACGGAACTTTTCTATCCGCGAGACTGGAAGGCCATCACAATCGAACAGTTCATCGGGGAGGTGGACGCCTACATCAGATGGTACAACGAAAAGCGCATAAAGATATCTCTTGGATCACTCAGCCCGATCAAGTATCGGATGAGTCTCGGCCTCAACGTATAAATCAGTCCAAGTTTTTATCCGCATCCCCGGGGTCAATTCTCGGTGGAAATCAACAGGCAGACAATTGCGGCCACGCCTGAAGATTATCGATGCGCGCGCTCGCGACCATACAGCAGCAGCATGCAGATGATGACAACTCCATAAATGATCTGTCGACCAAATTCAGGCATCTGCATGACAGAAAGGATCGACTGCAGAAGCGTGATCAGCATCACCCCGGCAACTGTGCCAAGGTAGTTTCCGCGACCGCCCAGAATCGAAGTGCCGCCCAGCACGACGGCCGCAATGGCCGGCAAAAGATAGGCGTCGCCCATTGATTGGGCGGCCTTCGACGCATAGCCGGCCAGTAGCACGCCTCCGAATGCCGACATAGCGCCGGCAATGGTAAAGACGATCATGACGACCCGTCTTGTATCGATTCCCGAAAGATAAGCGGCTTGCTCCCGGTTGCCGATACCATAGACTGAACGTCCGAATGTGGTCCTGGACAACAGGAAAACAGTTCCGGCCCCCACCACTACCCAGCAGATAACTGCATTGGGCAGGCCAGGGATTGTAAATCCGGTTGCCAGCTCCCGCATGGCTTGGGAGGCGGAATCCTTGGGCGAGAAGCCGCCGGTGTAAACAACCATCAAACCCTGCGCCACGGCGTTGGTCGCAAGCGTTATGATCATTGAAGGGATGCGCAGATAAGCAACGCCTATGCCATTGACCAGACCGATTGCCGCGCCGCAGAGAATACCGACGGGTATGGCAAAAAACGCGCCCAATTCGCCGTAACCGGCGATTGCGCTGGAAGTCATTGCGCCAACCGTGACGACCCATGGGAGTGACAGGTCGATCTGCCCGAGCAGGATCACCAGCATCATTCCGCTGGCGATCACGCCGAGAAAGGCTGCGACCTTCAATTGTTGAAGCAGATATTCCGGTGAAAGGAAATTGCTCGAATACATGCTGCCGACAAGCAGCAGCACTGCGATACAGATGAATGCCGTCGTCACTGCCGGATCAAGACGCCGGAGGATATTCGATTTGCCGGTCGTTGTTCTGTTATTCATCCGAACCAATCCAGACGGTTGCGTATGCGAAAAAGTGCGAATGCCCCGAGGCTGACCGCGAATAACAGCACAACGCCCTGAAACAGCGGCTGCCATAGCGGGTCGAAGTCGAATACAAACAGCAAGTCGCCGATGGTGCGGAAGGCCAATGCACCGAAGATCGCTCCGATCGCGCTACCCCGCCCGCCAGACAGGGCCACACCGCCCAGCACGACCGCGGCAATCGAAAACAACGTATAGGCATTGCCGCTCGCATAAGCGGCATCGCCGGTATAGGTGAAGAAAGTCAGGAACAGCCCGCCGATTCCGGCCAGCAGACCCGCCAGCGTATAGGCCGCCATCTTGGCGCGCTTTATCGGCAGCCCTGACATGTAGGCGGCGGCTTCGGAGGATCCGGTTGCATAGGCGGCGCGCCCCGTTGCAGAGCGGCTGAAAGGCAGCCATACCAAGAGGACGACGACGAACAGCAGGACAAGGCTGGCGGGGATGACCCCGAAAATCCTGCCAGTCAGCATGTCCGCAACCGTCTCGTCCACGCTGCCGCCAGGTGACGGCCGCAATGCCAAGGCAATCCCGAAATAAATGGCCCCAGTCGCAATCGTCGTGACGATCGGCTGCAGGCGGCCGTAAATGACAATGGCGCCGTTGATGGCGCCGCAAAGCGCTCCAACCAGCAACACGCCGACGATTCCCGCTGCCACTTCGGTCGGCGTGCCCCGGACAATCCAGGATGCGAGGCAATTTGTCAGCGTGAAGGTCATGCCGACTGAAAGATCAATGCCTGAGGTGATGACGACCAGCGCCTGGGCCATTGCCACGAAAGCCAGCAGCACGGCCTTGTTGGATGCTGTCTGCACCACATTGGCAGTGAAGCCGGCCGGATGATTGGAAGAATAGATGACAAACATCACCAGGAAAATGCCGATGGCAAGCAATGTGCCTTTTTGCGAGGCCACCCAGAAGCGCCACTCCGTCATGCCAATACAGCCTGCTCCACGCCTGCCTCCTTCATGTCCAAATTGAGGGCGCTGGCAATCAGCGCTTTCTCGGTAATCGCTTCGCCGGCAAGTTCGGATTTGACGGCGCCGTCATAGAGAACCAGCACGCGGTCGCAACATCCGATCAGTTCATCATAATCGGTTGAATAAAAGACAATGGCTGCGCCGTCGTCCGCAAGCTTGCGCAGCAGGAGATAGATTTCCTGTTTGGTGCCGACATCGATTCCGCGCGTGGGGTCGTTCAGCAAGATGATGCGAGGCTGGTTCATCAACCACTTTGCGATCACGACTTTTTGCTGGTTGCCGCCCGACAATGCGCCGACTTGTATGTCGACGCCGTCCGTCTTGATCGCCAGCAGGCTGACCATCGAACCGATCAATTGTTGCTCGGTCTTGTTGTTGATAATGCCCCAGTCTGAAATACGGTCCAGAGACGCAAATGACAGGTTTTCCCTTACCGTCATTGGCAGCATCAGGCCCTCGGTCTTGCGATCTTCAGGTATCAGCGCCATGCCTATATCGGCACCTTTGGCCATGGTGGGGCTTGAAATCCTGATTTCCTTGCCGTCCACCAGCACTTTGCCTGCAGTGCCGCGCAACACACCGAACAGGGCCAGAAGAAGTTCGCGCTGGCCTTGCCCGTCCAGACCGCCAAGGCCAATGATTTCGCCTGCCCGCACGGACAGGGAAATATCCTTCAGCCGATCGGTCCAGCTCAGGTTCCGGGTTTCCAGAACCACCGGAGCGGTCGCGGGATCAGCCGGCTTTGGCGGAAAGACGTTTTTATATTCGCGCCCGATCATCAATTCGATGACCTCGTTGTCCGTTTTGGCGCCGGCAGCGTAGGTCGCGACTTTCTGGCCGTTGCGGAAAATCGAACATTCGTCGGCAAGTTCGGCAATTTCATGCATGCGATGGGAAATATAGAGCAGCGCCAGACCATCATCGCGCAAGCGCTTCAGCACCACGAAAATTCTTGACACATCGGCAGCGGTCAGCGCCGAGGTCGCCTCGTCGAGTATGAGGATGCGCGGATTGCGGGCCAGCGCCTTGGCGATCTCGACCATTTGGCGACGCGAAAGCGGCAGATCCTTCACAAGCGTTTGCGGGTGAATGTCTGCGGCTCCGGCCCGGGCCAATGCTTCTTCTGCAATCTTTCGCTGCTTGCGGCGATCTATCATGCCGAAACGGGTTGGGGGATTGCTGATAACGATGTTGTCGGCCACGCTGAGATCGGGAATCAGCGACAATTCCTGGAAGATGCAAACAATCCCTGCCTCATTGGCCGCGGCAGGCGATGCGAAGGAAACGGGTTTGCCGCGCAGCATCATCCGGCCTTCATCAGGTGAGACAACGCCGGCCATGATCTTGATCAGTGTCGATTTGCCAGCACCATTTTCACCGAGGATGGCATGTATTTGGCCGCCGGCTACTTCAAGATCGGCCTTTTCAAGCGCCCGGACGCCGCCATAGCGTTTGGAGACGCCTTCCATGCTGAATAGTGGTGTGGTGGCGTTCACCATGTCCCCCGAAAAATGCTCATTTGGTAGAAGCTGGGGCCGCGGCTTTTAAGCCACGGCCCCATGCGGCCAGTACAATCTTAACTACTGGTTTTCTTTGGATTGGCCCATGATTTCCTGGGCAGTGAAGTTAATGCCGCAGGTGGGGAAGGAATTGCCGACAAAGAAATTGTCCGACTGGTCAGGGAAGAAGTCTTCGCCTTCTTTGAAGTTCGGGTCTTCGACGATGGCCAACGGCAATTTCACAGCCTGTGGCACCACTTCACCTTCCAGCGCTGCAATGGCTGTCTTGATCGCCACTGCAACCTGCGCCGGCCCGGATCCGGCAGACGAGCATTTCAGGCCCTCGGCGGAATGGGCTGCACAGAGCCTGCGGAAACCGTTTTCCGTTTCCCCGCCGAATGGCACGAAAGCATGTTTTGCGTCGATCATGGCCTGCACGACGCCGGTATCGCCGCCCTGGGCGGTTATGGCGTCAAACGGGCCATTGGTTGCGATCGCATCAGCGGCAGCTTTTTGGGCGACACCATCGTCCCACTTGCCGACGACTTCGGTAACATCCCACTTGATTCCTGAAGCGTCGAGCGTTTCGTGGATGCCGTTATGGCGATCAGTATCGACCGATGTTCCGGCCACGCCTTTGACTTCCAGAACCTTGCCGCCATTGGGGACATTCTTGATGAGCCAATTGGCCCACAGGATGCCCAGGCCTTTTTGGTCGACATTGACGTTGATCGCATCCTGGGTATCCAGGATATTGTCGAAGGCGACCAATATGACGCCGGCTGCCTTGGCGCGTTTGATCACCGGACCGAATGCGGTGGGGTTTTGTGCGTTGACGACAATCGCGTCATAGCCTGAATCAATGAAGTTGTTGATCGCCGAAATCTGCGCCGGCACATCCTCGCCGGTGGAGACGACTTTGAACTCCTTCAGCTTGGCTGCGATTTCAGGCTGGGCCGCATAGGCCTTTGCCGTCTGGATCATCTGGATGCGCCATGTATTGGCGATATAGCCATTGGCGAGTGCGATCCGATAGGGACCAGTCTTTGCCGGATACTTCAAGAATTTCGTGTCTTCTGCCCAAGGTGCGAAACAGCCCGGATCGGCAGCCGGTCCCGCAACAACTTCGGGACCTTCGGCACGCGCCGGTATAGACAAGGATAAACTTGCCGCTAGAATCGCACCTATACTTACAAATCCATGTTTAATCGACGTTGATTTCATGATTCTTCCTCCCAGAAGTTCACTCTTGATGTATTCTTTACAGTGAAACCTAAATTTGTATTTAAGAAACACTGTCAGTCCTAAAACACTATTAATACAATGGAATTTATACTGGACATTATCGGTAGATTGAACCATATGTGTAGATGAAAGCGCTGTCAATGGTCCGGTTTCGGTAAATCCGCACTGAATCACATGCCGGCTTGGTTGGATCGAGCCCTGTATTCGAGGGGAACGGAGCTGATAGTGCCAAAACCGTTGGGGAGAATTGCCGGGCGTATCACATTGGACGATGTCGCAGCACAGGCCGGAGTGAGCGCGGTGACCGTTTCCCGCGTTCTTCGCAAGCCTGAAATGGTGACGCCAGAGCTTCGCGACCGGGTCAGGGCAGCCGTCAAGCAGCTGGGTTATATTCCCAATCAGTTGGCGAGCGCGCTCGCATCAGCGAGAACCGCAAGGATCGGTGTCATCGTTCCGTCCCTCACCAATGGCGTCTTCAACGAATATCTGCGGGCACTGCATGACGTTTTCGTGCCGGCTGATATCCAGGTGCTGGTAATGAACACGCAATACATGCCGGGGCGCGAAGAAAAGGCCATTCTCAATGTACTCGGCCAGTTTCCGGAAGCCATCGTCCTGGCGGGCGTTGGGCAGACCCCGCTGGCGAAGCGGTCCTTGCGCCAAGCGGGTATCCCGGTGGTGCAAACGATGGAATTGACGGATACTCCAATCGATATCAATATCGGTTTGTCGCAACGCCTCGCAGGCTATGCGGCGACGCGCCATCTGCTGGATCTTGGCCACCGCCGGATCGGGCAGCTTTCCGCCCCGATCGATTCCCGTTCGCAAACCCGCGTTGACGGGTACCATGCCGCCTTGGCCGAATTCGATTGCACGCCGATGGTGGTTGCGGTCGACCTGCCTTCCAAAGTTTCTCTTGGCGGTCATTTGCTGACTGAATTGCTGGGGCGATGGCCTGAGGTTACGGCGGTCTTCTGCGGCAATGACAATCTCGCGCTCGGGGCTCTTTTTGAATGTCAGCGCCGCGGAATCCGCGTTCCGGACGATCTTTCGATCATTGGATTTAATGATCTCGAAGGTTCGGATTGCGCCTGCCCATCGATAAGCTCAATTGCCACGCCGCGCTATGGAATGGCAAGGCTTGCCGGGGAAATGATCCTCGACATCATCCGCGGCACCGGCAAAAGACCCAAGCAGCTGCAATTCGACCTCGGTTTCCAGTTGATCGTCCGCGAAAGCACAGGCGCCCCACTTGAACTCGCGCAAAAGCCCTGAGAGAAATTATAGCATGCTTTCACCGACAGTAGTTCCTGCTTCGGATATCCGGGTGCTGGCGGCGTTTATTCCATTCGGGTGGAAGGTGAGCTGATCGGTCGGCAGAAACAAATCGCGTCGGAACCGGTGCGATCAAGTGGCTTTGGAATGGCTTGCCGGTCCCGCCCAAAGTGGATGCTCCAGACGATCTGCCGGACACTGCGCATCCCTTTGCTTGGCTGGCAATGGGATGTTTTGGTGTGTTGCGGCGGGAATCGGGTTGAGGCCAGGGGGATAAAATGAGATTCGCCTGGTATTAAGAGTGGCTAATATAGATAATTTCCCCGAATTCTTGTTAACATATTGAAATTGTGCACAAAGACGAGAATCTAGCGTCGCGCACCGATAAGTAGATCAAATTTTGAAAAACACCAAATAGGTTTATATATAAGTAAATACTAATTATAGCGTGTTATAAGTCCATTAATAAATGGGACTTTCAGGGGCAATAATGTGTCATTTCTGTAACAAAATCACCTTAATAGCTTTTTGAAGCGGCTCAACTTCTAAAATCTCGATTGCACTTGAGGTCTTCATGTTTATTTTCATGTCGAAGCAGACGGAATACCCCGATTTGCTTTGACTACATGGGAATGGGGCAGGGAATGCTGTCCTTCAGCTAAAAGCCCAAACCCGACGAAACTATTTTGACTGGAGGTCAGAAATGAACATTAAGAGCCTTCTCCTCGGCTCCGCAGCTGCCCTGGCAGTTGTTTCCGGTGCACAGGCTGCCGACGCTGTTGTCGCTGCTGAGCCGGAACCAATGGAATATGTCCGCGTATGCGATGCATACGGCACGGGCTACTTCTACATCCCCGGCACGGAAACCTGCCTGAAGATCGGCGGCCAGTTCCGTTACGAAAAGCGTTGGTCAGACACAA
>JBGSIT010000078.1:0-28514 GCA_041742335.1 Rhizobiaceae bacterium | reverse complement strand
ATCATGGCTGCCAGCACGGTGGATATCCCGGCGATCGTGCTTTCCGGCGGGCCGATGCTGGATGGCTGGCATGAGGGCAAGCTGGCCGGTTCCGGCATGGTCATCTGGCAATCGCGCCGCAAGCTCGCCGCCGGCGAAATCGACGAGGAAGGCTTTCTGGCCGCAGCCCTTGGCTCGGCGCCTTCGGTCGGCCATTGCAACACAATGGGCACGGCTTCAACGATGAATGCCATGGCCGAAGCGCTCGGCATGTCGCTGACCGGTTGCGCTGCGATTCCGGCAGCCTACCGCGAACGCGGCCAGATGGCCTATCGTACCGGCAAGCGGGCAGTGGGCCTGGTGCTGGAAGACATCAAGCCTTCCGACATCATGACCCGGCAGGCCTTTCTCAACGCCATCCGCGTCAATTCGGCGATCGGCGGGTCCACCAATGCCCAGCCGCATCTGGCGGCGATGGCCCGGCATGCCGGCGTCGAACTGCATCCGGATGACTGGCAGGATCATGGATTTGCCATTCCGCTGCTGGCCAATGTCCAGCCGGCCGGCGCCTATCTTGGCGAGCGGTTCCATCGCGCCGGCGGCGTGCCCGCCGTCATGGCCGAACTCCTGGCCCATGGAAAACTGGACGGCGATTGCCGGTCGGTGACCGGTTTGACGATTGCCGAAAACCTCAAGGGTCGCGTGGCCTCGGACCGCGACGTGATTGCCGCCTATGACAAACCTTTGCGTGAAAAGGCTGGATTTCTTGTCCTGAAGGGCAATCTCTTCGATTTCGCGATCATGAAAATGAGCGTGGTCTCGGAGGATTTCCGCGCCCGGTATCTCTCGGAACCTGGTCGCGAGGGCATTTACGAAGGCCGGGCCGTGGTCTTTGACGGCTCGGAGGATTATCATCGCAGGATCAATGATCCATCTCTGGGGATCGATGAACGCACCATCCTGGCCATTCGCGGCGCAGGTCCGCTTGGCTGGCCGGGTTCGGCGGAGGTGGTCAATATGCAGCCGCCGGACGCCTTGCTGAAAAAGGGCATCAACAGCCTTCCCACCATCGGCGACGGCCGTCAGTCGGGAACCGCCGACAGCCCCTCGATCCTGAATGCTTCGCCCGAAAGTGCGGCAGGCGGCGGGCTGGCATGGCTCAGGACCGGGGACACGATCCGGATTGATTTCAATCTTGGCCGCTGCGACATGCTGGTGGACGGTGCCGAGATCGAGCGCCGCAAGACGGAGGGAATTCCGCCCGTGCCCGCAGACCAGACGCCGTGGCAGCGGCTTTACCGGCAAACGGTGACGCAGCTTTCAGATGGCGCGGTGATCAAGGATGCGCCGGATTTCCAGAAGATCTCGCGCAAACTGCCCCGGCATAATCACTGATGCATATACGCCCCGAAATCCGCGCGCGCTTTGGCCGGGCGCGCTTCGATCGTGTCATGTGCGACAAATGAAACCGGAATTAACCTGAAGATCCGAAACGTTGGGTCTTGGCCTTGAATGGCCTGATGGGCTTGTATAAACATTCTGGCCATATCGCCTGCCGGCAGCCTAGAGTGTTCGGCAGATATCTCTTCAACAGATTGTGGGGGAACCATGGCACGCATCACACTCAGACAATTGCTCGATCACGCAGCCGAAGTCGGCTACGGGGTTCCGGCGTTCAACATCAACAATATGGAACAGGGCCTGGCCATCATGGAAGCCGCCGCGGCAACCCGCTCGCCGGTCATCATCCAGGCAAGCCGCGGCGCGCGCGCTTATGCCAACGACATCGTTCTTGCCAAGTTGATCGATGGTCTGGTGGAAATGCATCCCGATATTCCGGTTTGCATGCATCTTGACCACGGCAACAATGAAGCAACCTGCGTGACCGCCATCCAGCACGGCTTTACCTCCGTCATGATGGACGGTTCGCTGAAGGAAGACGGCAAGACGCCGGCTGATTACGACTACAATGCCGGCATCACCCGCCGCGTCACCGAAATGGCCCATTGGGGCGGTGTTTCGGTCGAAGGCGAAATCGGCGTGCTTGGTTCGCTGGAAAGCGGCGAAGGCGAACAGGAAGACGGCCATGGCGCCGAAGGCAAACTCAGCCACGACCAGTTGCTGACCGATCCGGTTCAGGCCGCGCAGTTCGTCAGCGAAACCCAGGTTGATGCGCTGGCCGTTGCCATGGGCACCAGCCACGGCGCCTACAAATTCTCGCGCAAGCCCGACGGCGCAGTGCTGGCGATGAACGTGATCGAGGAAATCCATCGCCGCCTGCCGAATACCCATCTGGTCATGCATGGTTCGTCCTCCGTGCCGGAAGAACTGCAGGACATCATCAACAAATATGGCGGCCAGATGAAGCCGACCTGGGGTGTCCCGGTTGAAGAAATCCAGCGCGGCATCAAGCATGGCGTTCGCAAGATCAACATCGATACGGACAACCGCATGGCGCTGACCGGCGCAATCCGCAAGGTGATGGCCGAAAACCCCTCCGAATTCGATCCGCGCAAATATCTGGTGCCGGCCATGGCCGCCATGCGCAAGCTGTGCACCGAGCGCTTCGAACAGTTCGGAACTGCCGGCAACGCCGAAAAGATCAAGCCGATTTCACTTTCGGAAATGGCCAAGCGCTATCGCTCTGGTTCGCTGGCTCCCAAGATTTCCTGATCTCGCATCAGGACCATTGAGATGAAACGGGATATCCGAAAGGGTGTCCCGTTTTTCGTGCCGTCATGCCTGACTGAACTTTGTTCGAGCCGGTTGCAAGCCATCGCGTCCTGTGATCCTATAAGCTTAAAATAAACAGGGGCGCAAACATGATCAGGCTGCATCCGCTCAAGGGTCCAAACAGGTTGAAACTCGGCGTCTTCTCGGCCAATGCCGATGGCGGTCTGGCGATCACCGATGTTCCGGAACGCTGGAAGGCAGGCTGGAAGGACAATCTCAGCGCCGCCCAGATTGCTGATCGCGCCGGGCTCGAATTTTTCCTGCCGATTGCACGATGGGCCGGATTTGGCGGCAAGAACCATGTGCGGGAATGGTCTTTCGAAACATTCACCTGGGCTGCGGCGCTGGCGGCGGCCACGCAGGATATCGGCCTGTTCATGACCGTGCATGTGCCGCTTGTCCATCCGCTCTATGCCGCCAAGGCGATGGCGACGGTCGACCATGTCAGCGACGGGCGCGCCGGGCTGAACATTGTCTGCGGGTGGAACCCCAAGGAATTCGGCATGTTCGGCGTACCGTTGGTCGACAAGGGTTATGACCAGGCAGCCGAATGGCTGGATATCGTCGAACAGGCTTACGCCTCCGCAGAGCCTTTTGATTATGACGGGGTTTACTATCATCTCAAGCAGGCCGTCAGCCGTCCGGCAAGCCTGCAATCACCGCGCCCGGTCACCATGAATGCCGCCTTTGGCAATCCCGGCCGTGACTTTGCCTCCAGCCGCTGCGACTTCCTGTTTACGACCTTCACGGATATTGAAAAGGCCGGCGACCATGTCGCCGACATCAGTTCGCGCGCTTTGAAAACCGGTCGGGATGTCGGAGTCTATACGGTATGCCATGTCGTCTGCCGCCCCACTCAAAAAGAGGCTGACGATTATTATCGCCGCTACGCGGTGGATATGGCCGATCATGTCGCCGTTGACGCCCATATGGCCGGCAAGAAGGAATTTTCGCAATCCCATGACGCCGAGGCCTATGACCGCTACCGCCAGCGCTTTGCCGGCGGCGCCGGGACTTACCCGCTGGTTGGAACGCCTGAAAAGATCGCTGCCGACATGCTTGCCATATCACGGCATGGCTATGCGGGAATCGCGCTTTCCTTTGTCAATTATACCCACGAATTGCCGTTCTTCTGCGATCAGGTCCTGCCCTTGCTGCGTCAGATGGATCTCCGCGAATAGAGCCAACGGTGGCCAAGTCAAAGTTGCTCAAGATGATCGCGGATGGCGTCGATCATCCTGTAGGCGAGTTTGGTCTGGGTGACGCTGGTATAATCGGGCCAGGTCGAAAGCTTCACCACCATCAGGTCGCTTGTCCGGTCAACATAGATCATCTGCCCGAAGACGCCGCGCGCCACGATGTCACCGCGCCCAAGATGGCGAATCCACCATTTGTTGCGATAGGCGCGGTGGAGTGCGTCGTCGCTCGGCGGCGTCCCGAATTTGGCAGCATCACCGGCCCGGCAATCCTTGATCCAGGCCATCGGAACGATATCCGGACCAAAGGCTTTCCCGGCGTCGAGATACAGCCGGCCGAAGCGGGCGAAATCACGAAGACTGGCGCTGAAGCCGCCGTCGGCCAGCGCGGTGCCGGCGCGATCAACGACAAAATTGGCATCGTGCTCGGCGCCCATCTTTTTCCAGATCTCGGTGCTGACCAATTCGGCAAGCGACTGGCCCGTGACGCGCTCCAATATCCAGGCCAGCATATCCGTCTCGATGGAGCGATAGTCAAACACGCTTCCATGCGGCCGGATCTTTGGCAGGCTCTTGATGACATCGGTGATTGTCTCATAGCGCATGCCCGCCGGGACGGGCCGCCAGCCGGAGGCGATGTCGATCCGGGTCATGTCCGAGCCGGGCGTGTCATAATCTTCGGTGAAGCGAACGCCGGATTGCATGTCGAGGACCTGGCGAAGGATGGCGTCGCCATAGCCGCTGCCTGACAATTCCGGAATATAGTTGGCAACCGGCGCTGCGAGATCAAGCAGCCCGCGGCCTGCCAATATCCCCGCAACCGTGCCGACGACTGTCTTTGAAACGGATTGCGCCAGATGCAGCGTTTCCACCGTCATGCCGTTGAAATAACCTTCATAGCGAATCCGGTCCTTGTAATAGATCAGCAATCCGTCGGTGTAGCTGGCGCGCAGAAAGGCATCAAAGGACCAGGCCTTTCCGCTGTCGTCGATGCAGCTGAGCGATGAAAAATCCGCCTCCTTGCGATCAAAACCGAAGGCAGCTTCGCCGCTGGCAACCGCGACCGTCGGAAAGAGCATGCGCATGTTTTGAAACGACCAGCGGTTAAATGGCGGCAGATCCCAATTGTCAGGGCCTGGACGCGCTTCGGCTATGGGCGGAAAGCCCTGCATGATTCCAAGTTCTGCCGCAGTCTTCGGCCTGTCTTCGAAAATGCCCTTGGTGATGTCCATGATATTCCATTCCGTCAGGATCAATAGAAGCAAAGTGTAATGCATGTCGCGTTCAAGTGTATTCATTTGAACGATAACGTACATGCATTATTTCAAAGAGGTACAGCGACCTTTGCGCATTCGATTGAATGCGCGTCGCTGTAGAGCGCTTGATGCCGACATTCAATTTGGTTGACGCGCCACGCCGATGAAGACTAGGTGTCTGGCAAGTTTTGCCGGAAGAACAGCCGGTAACCAGCGTCACAATAACGGGATGGAGACCAAAATGACCAAGCGGATCGTATTTACCGGCGGCACCGGAAAGGCCGGCAGGCATGCCGTGCCCCACCTGCTTTCCAAGGGCTATAAAATTCTCAATGTCGATCTCAAGCCTCTTGACCATCCAGGCGTCAACACCCTGCTTGCCGACCTGACCGATAGCGGTCAGGTTTTCAACGCGCTGACCACGCATTTCGGTTTTGACGGCTTTAATGACGGCCATCCGCCGACGGCCCCTGATGCGGTCGTCCATTTCGCGGCCATTCCAACGGTGCTGCTTGAACCGGACAACAAGACCTTTGCCGCCAATGTCACCAGCACTTACAATGTCATTGAAAGCGCCATGAAGCTTGGCGTGCGCAAGGTCATCATCGCATCCAGCGAAACCACCTATGGCGTTTGTTTTGCCGAGGGAGACAAGGATTATAAAAGCTTTCCGCTGGATGAGGATTATGAAATCGATCCGATGGACAGCTATGGGCTTTCCAAGCTGGTCAATGAGCAGACGGCGCGCGCCTTTGCCGCCCGTTACAAGTCCGATATCTACGCGCTCAGGATCGGCAATGTCATCGAGCCGCACGAATATGACGCATTTCCCGGCTATCTCGCCAATCCTCCATCGCGCAAGCGCAATGCCTGGAGCTATATCGACGCCCGCGACCTGGGTGAGATCGTCCATCTCTGCCTTGAGAAGGACGGCCTTGGCTATCAGGTTTTTAACGCCGTCAACGACACCATCACAGCCGAACTGCCTACCGCCGAATTCCTCGCGCTGCATTGTCCCGACGTACCTTTGACAAGGCCGATGGGCGAGTTCGAAGCGCCGCTTTCAAACCGCAAGGCGCGCGAAGTCCTTGGCTTTGTCGAGAGCCACAATTGGCGGAAATATGTCTGACGCATAGGGCGAAACATTCAAGCCGAATGAATATCGACCCATGCGTTTGCAGCCGCGACATAAAACGCGGACTAAAAAATCAACAATTCAGGCTTTCGTTGCGGCCGCATTCCGTTATGTTTCGGATATGGCGGTATGGGCCCAACAAGCCTGTCAGATGCCATAATGGCCGGCAACCACCGGGTTACCATCCCGGGCAACGATCCAAGGGGTTTCATGACTACGACCGAGCAGAGCACCAGCATCAACCCCTTCCGCAGCGCCATTCGCCAGCGTTATGTCGCCGATGAGGCGACTGTCGTGGCCGACCTGCTCCGACGGATCAAGCTCAGTGACGGCGAACGTGAAGCGGTTGCCGCCAAGGGCGCCTTGATCGTCGATCGTGTCCGCAAGGAAACGTCGCCTTCGATGATGGAAAGCTTTCTGGCGGAATACGGCCTTTCCACCGATGAAGGCGTCGGTCTGATGTGCCTTGCGGAGGCCTTGCTGCGCGTGCCCGACGCCGAGACCATCGACGACCTGATCCGCGACAAGATCGAGCCGTCCAACTGGGGCACGCATCTGGGCAATTCGTCTTCGCCGCTGGTCAACACCTCGACCTGGGCCCTGATGCTGACCGGCAAGGTGCTTGACGACGATCCGAAAAAGCCCGCCGCAGCGCTCCGCCGCCTGATCCGCCGCATGGGCGAGCCGGTGGTGCGAACCGCCGTGGCCCAGTCGATGAAGCTCTTGGGCCGGCAATTCGTGCTCGGCCAGACAATCGACGAAGGCATGCGCAATGCCCGCGATCTGGAGGCCAAGGGCTACACCTATTCCTATGACATGCTGGGAGAAGCCGCGCGCACCGATGAGGACGCGGTGCGCTATCATGCCGCCTATGAGAAGGCGATTGCCGCAATCGCCAAGCAATCAAAAGGCGATGTCCGCTCCAGCCCCGGAATATCGGTCAAGCTTTCCGCGCTGCATCCGCGCTATGAATTTACCCATCGCGCCTCGGTGATGAGCCAATTGGCGCCGCGCGCGCTGAGCCTCGCCAGGCAAGCGGCCAAGGCGCAGATCGGCTTTAACATCGATGCCGAAGAGCAAGACCGGCTGGACCTTTCGCTGGATGTCATTGAAGCGATCCTGTCGGACCCGTCGCTGGCCGGCTGGGACGGTTTCGGCATTGTCGTCCAAGCCTATGGCAGACGCGCCGTACCGGTCATCGAAACGCTCTACGACATGGCCGAACGGCTGGATCGGAAGATCATGATCCGCCTCGTCAAGGGCGCTTATTGGGATACCGAGGTCAAGCTTGCCCAGGAGTTGGGGGTTGCCGGCTTTCCTGTCTTTACCCGCAAGATCAATACCGATCTCAGCTATATGGCCTGCGCGCAGATGCTGATGGACCGCCGCGACCGGATCTATCCGCAATTTGCCACCCACAATGCCCATACCTGCGCGGCCGTTCTGGCCATGGCCGGCAATGACAAGCAGAGTTTCGAATTCCAACGCCTGCATGGAATGGGTGAATCGCTGCACGGCATCGTCAAATCCAGCGAAAATACACGCTGCCGCATCTATGCGCCGGTTGGCGCGCATCGCGACCTGTTGGCCTATCTGGTCCGCCGCCTGCTTGAAAACGGCGCAAACTCCTCCTTCGTCAACCAGGTCGTCGACGAGGACATTCCGTCTTCTGAAATAGCACGCGACCCGGTGAACGAAGTAGAGGCGCTGCAGGATGCCATCGCCAATCCGACCATACGCCTTCCAGGTGACCTGTTTGCGCCCGAACGCAAGAATTCGCGCGGCTTCCGCGTCAATGAACCCGCATCCATAACGCCGCTTCTTCAGGCGCGTGAAAAGTTTGCCGACAAGACCTGGACGGCCGGCCCGATGATTGTTGGAAACCCCAAGCCCAAAGGCAAAGGGCGAAAGGCTGCTTCTCCGGCCGATCCCGACCGGCTGGCCGGAACCGTTTTCGAGGCGACGCCGGATGAGGTGGCGCTGGCGCTGGATGGCGCGCAAGCAGGCTTTGAGCAATGGTCGGCCTGGCCTGTTGCCAAGCGCGCCGATATATTGCGCAAGGCCGCCGATCTTTATGAAGACAACATTGCCGAACTGACGGCGCTGGCGACCCGCGAGGCCGGCAAGACCGTGCCTGACGGGATCGCCGAGGTCCGCGAAGCCGTCGATTTCCTGCGTTATTACGCCAATGAGGCCGAGCGACTTGAGGAAGAGGAACCGGCAAGCCCGCGCGGCATTTTCGTCTGCATCAGTCCGTGGAATTTTCCGCTGGCGATTTTCAGCGGCCAGATCGCCGCCGCTTTGGCCGCAGGCAATTCGGTGCTGGCAAAGCCCGCCGAACAGACGCCGCTGATTGCCGCCCGCGCCGTCGAATTGATGCGCCAGGCAGGCCTGCCCGAGGCGGCACTTCAATTGCTGCCGGGCGACGGACCGACCGTGGGCGGACCCCTGACATCCGATCCCCGCATCGCCGGGGTCTGCTTTACCGGTTCGACAGAGGTTGCCCAGATCATTCACCGGGCGCTTGCCGGCAATGCCGGTCCTGATGCCGTTCTGATTGCCGAGACCGGCGGGCTCAACGCCATGGTGGTCGACAGCACCGCGCTGACTGAGCAGGCCGTGCGCGACATTCTCGCCTCGTCCTTCCAGTC
The DNA here is from genome assembly GCA_041742335.1 of Rhizobiaceae bacterium. Taxonomy (GTDB): domain Bacteria; phylum Pseudomonadota; class Alphaproteobacteria; order Rhizobiales; family Rhizobiaceae; genus Rhizobium_E. The sequence goes on along the minus strand of JBGSIT010000078.1, from coordinate 19,564 downwards.
CGCCGGACAACGTTGCTCGGCTTTGCGCATTCTCTATGTGCAGGAAGAGGCCCGCAACCGATTGCTGGAAATGCTTTATGGCGCGATGGACACGCTGGTCATCGGCGATCCATGGAATGCCGATACCGATGTTTCCCCGGTCATTGACGCCGAGGCCAAGACCGATATCGGCGCCTATGTCGAAGCCCGCAAAAAGGCCGGCCAGGTTCTCAAGGCTCTGGATGCGCCGCAAAAAGGCACCTTCATTGCGCCGGCTGTCGTCAAGGTCAGCGGCATCGACGACATGGAGCGGGAAATCTTCGGGCCTATCTTGCACGTGGCCTCCTTCACGGCGCGCGATATCGACCGGGTGGTCGATGATATCAATGCGCGCGGCTACGGCCTGACTTTCGGCCTGCATACCCGCATCGATGATCGCGTCCAGCAGGTCGTCGAGCGCATTCATGCCGGCAACACCTATGTCAACCGCAACCAGATCGGCGCCATTGTCGGCTCCCAGCCTTTCGGCGGCGAGGGGCTTTCGGGCACCGGGCCAAAGGCCGGCGGGCCGCTTTACGTCACCCGTTTCCGGCGCACCGGCAAGGCTGAAAGCCATGCTGCTCCGGTCGGGCCGCTGGTTCCGGCCGGACGGATCCAGGACGAGATCAACCGTCTGGATGCGCGCAACTGGGCCGCACGCCCCGACAGGGTCGCCGTCTTGAGAAAAGTCTTTGCCGGCAAGAGCGGCGTCATCCGCAAGGCGCTGTCGGAAACGGCGGCCTTCGACATGAATCCGCAAACCCTGCCGGGCCCGACCGGAGAAAGCAACCGCTTGAGCTTTCATCCCAAGGGCACGGTGCTTTGTCTCGGGCCGACAGCGGAAATAGCTGTCGCCCAAGCGTTGCAGGCCATGGGGGCGGGCTGCGCGGCAGTCATCGTCGCACCGGGATCGGCAGCACTGACTCGACCGCTTGTGGAAGCCGGCGCGCCGATCGGCAGCATTGAAGGCACCGTTGCCCCCGATACATTGATGACGTTGGAATCGGTGGCGGCAGTGGCCGCAGCAGGGACTTCGGATTGGACGCGCGACTTGCGGATTGCGCTTGCCAAACGGCCCGGCGCCATCATTTCCCTGGAAACCCAGAGCGTTGCACCCTCGCGCTATGTCGTCGAGCGCCACCTTTGCATCGATACGACCGCGGCAGGCGGCAATGCCAGCCTGTTGGCCCAGGCCGATTGAAGTTCCGGTTCCATCTGCGGCATGTCAAAGCCGCAGATCGAAGGTCTGCTCAAAGCATCCGGGCATAAAACCGCCGCAGCAGGAGCGGCGTCAGATACATCGGGATCTGGTAGCAGCCGATGAACAACAAGAGCGGTTCGGTTACCGAAGCCGGCAGCGCCACCAGAAACAAGGCGATGTTCCGGTTGCCGGCAATGATAGCATAGGGTGTCGCGGCATCACGAAGGGCGGTTCTTCCAAAGATCAGGGCGGCGACCATTTGCAGGCCGATATTGGCGGCGAAGGCGACGGCCAGCCAGGCAAGGAAACGTCCGGGGGTTTGCAGCAATGCCGGGCCTGCCGCCGACATCAGCCCGACCACCAGAACAGCCATGGCGATCGCCGAAAGGCCGTCAATGGCGGCGGTGGTTTCGGGCAGCGGATTGGCGAAGAACAGGGACCGGACGACAAACGCGCAGGCTGTGGCGCCGGCGATGACTGCAAACAGACGTGCAGAGGCGGCCAATATTGCCGTGACATCGCCCAGTTCCGGCAGCAGCCAGAAAACCGGCAGCACCGTCAGCGGCAAAATGGCCGTGCCGAGGATCAGCAGCCTGAGCGCCGGGGCGGGATCATGGCCGGTCATGATCGTCAGGTTGGGACTGCCGGCAATCGACGGCGCTGAAGCCATCAGGATGAGGGCGGTCGACAGATTGCCGCCGATCAGACCGAAGGCGTGAAAAATCACGAAGGCGGATAAAGGCAGGGCGAGTTGATAGGCAATGGCCAGCGCCGCAGTGACGGGAAGATCCCTGAGCGCGCCCAGGGCCTGTCGCGGTCCGATCCTGAGTGCGGCGATGAACAGAAGCGAAATCACCATTTCCTGCAGCCATGGGCGCAAGACGGCAGCCAGGCCCGGCAGGGCAATGCCTGCGACAAGTCCGGCCACCAGCATCAGGCGACCGTGCCGCGAAATGGCTCCAAGGGCGGCAATGATGCTCAAGACAGGCCCCGGATGATCAGCACCACGGCGGCGGTGCCGCTGATTGCCAGCAAGGCCGGGCGGTAGCGCTTGTCAAAGCGGCCCTGCAGCCTGCGGGCGGCGTAAAGGCCGGCCAGCATGCCCGGCGCCATGATCAAGGCAAGGTAGAAATCCTTGAGGCCCGCCCAGCCGGTGGCGTAGAGCCCGATCAGCGAAATGGCGCAACCGACGGCAAAAAAAGCAGCAAGCGTGGGCCGCGCGACTTTGCTTGGGCGATCCTGATAGACAATGGCCAGAGGCGGTGCGCCCACTGATGTGATGGTGCCCATGATGCCTGAAACAACCGCCATGGCGCCCAGCCCTGTAATGGAAAACGGCATGCGGAAACCGAAAAGCGAGAGCAGCACCGCCAAGCCCACCATCAGCCCGAACAGCAGCATGAATGTGTGACGGTCGGTCATGCCGGCCAGCAGGACTGTCGCCATCGCAACGCCGGCAATCCGCCCGACAGCTCCAATTCCGACTTCACGCCAAACGACATGATCCCGCTCGTGCCACGCCCCCCAGCTTGCCGTTGCCAGCCCGAGAAACAAGGTGGAGGCGGGAACCAGTTCCGGATCCAGGAGCGCCAGCAGCGGTGCGGCGGTCAGCCCGAAACCCATGCCGAGCCCGAACTGGACGATGGCCGCGAAAAACACGATCGCCAGAACGGGCGCCAGCAACCAGGGTGTCGACAAGACATGCAACGCCAAAGGGTCGATCATTCTATCCGCCCGGACTCTGACGGATATGTTCGGGAAGCCAGGTCGCCAGATCCGGAAAGGCGATCAGCACAAAGACCATGACAACCATGATCAGGAACATCGGAAAGGCCGCGCGCGCAATGAAATTCATCTCATGGCCGGTCATGCCCTGCAGCACGAAGAGATTGAAGCCGATCGGCGGCGTGATCTGCGCCATCTCGACGACGACGACGATGAATATCCCGAACCAGATGATGTCGATTCCGGCCTGGCGGATCATCGGCTCGACCACCGCAATGGTCAGCACCACCGATGAGATGCCATCAAGAAAACAGCCGATGACGATGTAAAACACCAAGAGCGCCATCAAAAGCTCAAACCGCGTCAGGCCCATGGATCCGATCCATTCGGCCAAGGCCCGCGGCAAGCCGGTAAAGCCCATGGAAAGGGAGAGAAAGGATGCGCCGCTGAGAATGAGCGCGATCATCGCCGATGTCCGCATTGCGCCCATCAGGCTTTGCGAAAATGTCGCCGCATTGAGCGAGCCCTGCGCCGCAGCCAGGATCATCGAGCCGAGGACACCGATGGCAGCAGCTTCCGTCGCCGTCGCATAGCCGAGATACATCGAGCCGATGACACAAAAAATGAGCAACAGGACCGGGATCAGGAATCGCGAATTGGCGACTTTTTCACGAAACGACATGATTGGTTCGGCATCCGGTTTGTAATTGTTTGAGAACCGCGCATAGAGGCCGACAAAGGCCATGAACATGACGGCCAGGATCAACCCCGGAACGATACCGGCCATGAACAGCTTGGTGATGGATTCATTGATCGTCACGCCATAAACGATCAGGGTCAGCGAGGGCGGGATCATCAGTCCGAGGGTGGCTGCGCCCGCCAGGGTGCCGATCACCATCGATTCAGGATAGTTGCGACGGCGCAGTTCCGGGATCGACATTTTCCCGACCGTGGTCAGCGTTGCCGCCGACGAACCGGAAACAGCAGCAAACACCGTGCAGCCCACCACATTGGTATGCAGCAAGCCGCCGGGCAACCGCGCCATCCAGGGCGACAATCCGCGGAACATGTCTTCTGAAAGCCGGGTTCGAAACAATATCTCGCCCATCCAGATAAACAGCGGCAATGCAGTCAGCGACCATGACGAGGCAGATCGCCAGATCGTCGTCATCATTGCATCGCCCGCAGGTCTTATGGTGAAGATCTCCATGCCGACATAGGCAACGCCTAGCAGGGCCAGGCCCACCCAGACGCCTGAACCCAGAAGCAGGAACAGGACAAACAAGAAGATGGCAATCGGCGCCAGTTCGGCCATGGTTCCCCCTATTCGGCGTGACTTTGATCAACAAGGTCAGAACCGATATTGTCCTGTCTGGTCACCACCAGCGTGACAAGATTGTCGATGAAGCAGATGGCCAGAAGCACGGCGCCCACCGCCATCGGCGTCTGGACCATCCAGAGCGGCGTCGCGTCCTGCCCCTGGCTGACATCGCCCAGCTTGCGCGACCAATAGACCAGCCGCACGGCATACCAGGCGAGATAGCATGATGCGGCCGTGCCGATCAGCATGCACCATAGTTCGCCCCAGAAGCGTCTTTCGCCCAATGCCGTCAATGCCAGGCTGACGCGGATATGCACGCCGCGATTAAGGCCATGGGCGAAGGAAAGAAAAGATGCCGAAGCCATGAGATAACCGGCATATTCCGATAGTCCCGGCACCGAGACATTCATCCACCGGGTGACCATTTGCGCCACGATCACCACCAGAATGGCAAGCAGGCAGAGCGCGGCCACATAGCCGCCGGCATTGTAGACACCGTCAAGAACACGGCGGAACAGGGGTCTGTCGTCCGTCATCCCATTGTCCTTCCATTTGAGCGGACGCCCGGGATTCCGGGCGTCCGGTTCAGGCCTGAAGGATCACATCGCCTTGTAGGCATCGACGATCGCCTTGCCCTTATCGCCTGCCTCCTTGATCCATTCCTCGGTCATGGTCGTGCCAAAACCCTGAAGATCGGATTTGAGCTGATCGCTGGGTTCGCTCACCGTCATGCCATTCTCGGCAAGCGTCTTGAGATATCCGGCGGTCAGTGAGCGTGACATTGCCTCGCCGTCTTTTCCCGCTGTCGCGCCGCAATCCATGATGGCCTTTTTGGCGGCGTCATCCAGCGCGTCATAGGCATCCTTGTTGACGAATACCGTGTTGCGCGGCAACCAGGCCTGAACGTCATAAAAATGCGTCAGGCTTTCCCAGACCTTGGAATCCACCCCGGTCGAGCCGGAAGAAATGAAAGAATCCGCAACGCCGGTGGCCAGCGCCTGGCTGAGTTCGGCGGCCTCGATCTGGACCGGCGTCATGCCGGCAAGTTCGGCAATGCGCGCTGTGGCGGCATTATAGGCCCTGAACTTGACGCCGCTCATGTCGGCTGCCGAATTGACTTCCTTCTTGAAATAGAAGCCCTGCGGCGGCCAGGGAACGGAATAGACGTAAATCAGATTCTGTTCTGCCAGCGCTTCCGAGAAAGTAGACTGGGCTGCTTTCATGAGCTTGTCGGAATCGTCAAAGGACGTCGCCAGAAAGGGGACGGAATCAAAGCCGAAGATCGGGTTCTCATTGGCGTGGGCCGACATCAGACGCTCGCCAATCGGCGCTTGCCCTGTCTGCACGGCCCGCTTGATATCATTGCCGGCAAACAGCGAGCCGCCGGGATGGGTTACGATTTCCAGGCTTCCGCCTGTCGCATCGGTCACGCATTTTGCGAAAGCGGCGCCGTTTTCGGAATGGAAATTGGAGGCTGGATAGGCCATCGGCATATCCCATTTTTCGGCAAATGCCGCCGAGCTTGTCGCGGCTGTCAAAGCCGTTGCGGCAAGAAGTTTTGCAATTTTTTTCATGTCATTCTCCCATTGTTGTTTGGTCGTTTTCCGGTTCCCGTTCTTGCCCCTTCATTGAAAACGTGAGGGGCTATAAGGTGCAAGGTCAATATTCGGCACCTGGCCTGAAATGAGTTGGGCGAGAATCCGCCCGGTTTTCGGTCCACCTGTCAGGCCGACATGGTGATGACCAAAGCCCATGAAGGCACCTTTGGTTCCAGGCGTCTCCCCGATCACAGGAATGGAATCGCTCGGCGCCGGCCGATGGCCCATCCATTCCGTCTTCTCCTTCCACGCTATACCAGGAATGGCGGCGCGGATATTCTTTTCAAGCAAATCGAATGGCGGACGCGATGCCGGCGCGTCGAGACCGCCGAATTCGACAATGCCGGCAAGCCTCAACCGGCCATCCATCGGGGTCGCGACGAACTTGCCCGAGGCCACCATCACCGGCGAGCGCGGCATGATGTTGGGCTCCCATAGTTCAAGGTGATAACCGCGCTCGCTTTCCAGCGGCACGTTGACGCCCAATTGTCCGGCCAGCGGTTTGGACCAGACGCCGGTCGCAAGGATGACCGTATCGCAATCGACTGCCTGTCCGCCGGCTGACACGCCGGCAACCGCGCCGTCACGCCGGATGATAGCCTCGGCATTGGACTTGATGAAGGTCGCGCCATTTGCCACGGCATGGGCTGCGAGATCCTTGACATAGCGGCCCGGATCGGAAATCCGGCCATGGTCGCCAAGGCGTACGGCAAAGTTCAGCGCCGGCCCGTAGGACGGGTCATAGTCGGTGAATGCCTTGCCTTCGAGTTCGTCCCACTTGAAGCCGTAGGCCTTGCGGATCGACCATCCGAAGCTATCGGACTGAAAATGGGCGCGGTCATTGTAGAGAAAGAGATAATCGGCCGGCGACAGCCATTTTTCCGCACCCGTACCGGCAGAAAGCGCCTGATGATCGGCAAGGCTGTCACCGACAATGGGATACATGGCGGCGGCAATCCGGTTGACATCGGCGACATTGGCATGGCTGAGATATTTGACCAGCCACGGCATAAGCCGGGGCAGATAGGACCATTTCAAAAACAACGGCTGATCGGGATCGAAGAGCATGCGGGGTGCTTTCCTCAGCAATCCCGGCACCGTGACCGGCACAATCGAACAGGAGGCCAGCACGCCGCCATTGCCGTGGCTCGTGCCTTCACCAGCACCCTTGCCGTCAATCAAGATGACCTGATGGCCGGCCCGCTGCAGCCAAATTGCCGCCGAAACGCCGACAATGCCTGCGCCGATGATGGCAACTTTCTTCGGCTTGTCTCTCATGCGACCCACTCCGAAACGGGTGCCGCTGCTTCATGCAGCGGCTGGGAAATGATATCAACGAGGGTCGGTCCATCATGGGCCAGCGCTTCGCGCAGCACAGGTTCCAGTTGCGCCGGATCTTCCACCCGCCAGGACTTCACGCCGAAGGCTGCGGCAACGGCGGCATGGTCGGTGCGGCCAAAATCGACATTGTAGAAGCGCTTGCCAAAGCCGGAATTCTGGCCGGCCTTGATCCAGCCGAAGGTTGCGTTTGAAAAGACGATGGAGGTGATCGGCATGCGGTAGCGGGTGATGGTTTCAAGTTCGCCGCAGCAAAAGCCGAAAGAGCCGTCGCCCATCACCGCAACCGTCTTGACATCAGGCCTGCCGGCATGGGCGCCCATGGAGGCGGCAAGCGCATAGCCCAGCGCGCCGTGGGCGCGATTGGTGATGAAGTTGCGCCCGGCGCTTCGCCAGCGGTAATGGGCCGAGAAATAGGGACACGGCGTGCCGGGATCGGCAACGATGATGGCGTCGTCATCAAGCAATCCGGCCAAAGTTGCGACCACCCGTTCAGGCCGGATCGGCGTTTCGTTGCTGACGGCCAGTTTCGAAAAGGCGGCAAGCTTGCTGTCCCAGGCTGCCTTTGCCCTGGCAGCGCCCGACTGGCTTTTCCTGGCATCCCGTTTTTCAATTTCGTCGGCCAGCGCCGAAAGCGCCAGTCCGGCATCGGCGCAGATGGCGACTGCGGTGGGATAGTTGGCGCTGATGACCATCGGGTCGCTGTCAATGTGGATGATCGTCTTGCCCGGATGGGGCGAGCGCCAGCGTTCTGTGGTGACCGATCCGGCGCGACAGCCAATGAACAGGATGACGTCCGCCTCGTCGATGACAGCGCGCGTTGCAGGATTGCCGCCATTTGAACCCACCACGCCCAAGGCATGTGGGTCGGTTTCAGCAATGGCGCCCTGTCCGGAAACCGAAGTGGCAATGGGCAGGTCGATCAAGTCGGCGAGCCGCTTGAGGGATGAAAAAGCGCCCGCGATGACTGGCCCGCCGCCGCAGATCGCCACCGCCTTTGTCGCATTGGCCAACAGGCTTGCAGCCTCGACAATTGCATCGGGGTCCGCTCCGCCGCGTTCCGAAGGATAGGATTTGTGGCGTGGATCAGCCCAGATCTCGGCAGGATCGACATGGCCCTTCTGCGCATCGAAGGGAAAGGAGAGGTGAACAGCGCCCGGCCGACCGGTTGTCATGGCGCGGAAGGCGGTTCGCACCATTGCCGGCAGGCGGGATGCGTCGTCCAGCGCGCCGTTCCATTTGGTCAAGGGCCGGAACAATGCGGTCTGGTCAAGCTCTGTCAAGGGATAGCGTCCGCGAGACGTCGTTGAAACATCGGTGGTGATGGCGAGAACCGGTATCGAGCTTTCATTGGCTTCGACAATGCCCGGCAGGATATAGGTCGCGCCGCCTCCGGAAGGTCCTTCGCAGACGCCCGGCTTGCCGGTAACCCGCGCATAGGCGTCGGCCATATAGGCGGCATGGCGTTCATCGCGGGTCAGGAAATGGGTGATGGAATGGTCAAGCCGCGCCATGGAATCGTAAAATGGAAGCGTCGTGTCGCCGCACAGGCCGAACATGTGCGTCACCCCATTGGCCTGCAACATGCGCACCATCGCGTCGGCGCCGGTCATCTGATTGGAAAGGTCGGCCAATATGTCCCCCAAGACCAGGCCAGTCTGAACACAAGCCTGTATGCAGGCCTGTATCTTGCAAAGGGCAGCGCCCTATGTCAACAAGGATGGAGACAAACTGGGCCAGACATGATGAGCAAGGGTCGCGTTGACGCGCTCTATGCGCGCCTCAAGGAAATGACCGTCAATTTCGGCATTCGTCCCGGCGAACGCCTCAACGAGGTGGCGCTTTCGCGCCAACTCGGCGCAAGCCGCACGCCTCTGCGCGAAGCGCTGAACCGGTTGGCGGCTGAACAATTGATCGATTTCCGGCCCGGACAGGGTTTTTTCTGCCGCGTCCTTGACGCCAGGTCGATCGCCGATCTTTATGAATTGCGCGAGACCATCGAGATCATGGCCGTTCGGCGGGCTTGTGAACGCGCCACTGAAGAGCAAATTTCCGACTTGAGGGAAAGCCTCTATGCAAACGGCTTGGCCTATCTGGGCAAGACCGTGCTTGAGGTCACGACATTCGACGAAGAGTTCCATCTGGGCATTGCCAGGCTGTCGGGCAATGCGGAGTTTGTCCGTCTTCTGGGCCTGATCAATGAGCGGATCCGTTTCATCCGCTGGATCGACATGGCGGCGCGCGTCACGGTCACCAAAAGCGAACACAAGAAGATCATGGCTGCGATTGAGGCGCGCGACGCCGACGCGGCGGAAATGCTCATGCGTCAACACATCGTCAGGCGGATGGATCAGGTGGTCGCGGCGGTGAAGGAAAGCTATTCCAGCCTGTATGTCAGCGGGCCGGAAGAACTGTTTGCGCGCCGCATCACCACGGAAGGGCAATGAAATGAAAGTCACCGGCGGCAAATCAATTTATGGCGCATCCATCGGAATCCTGATGCTGGACGCCCGCTTTCCCAGAATTCCAGGCGATATGGGAAATGCCGCAACCTGGCCGTTTCCGGTGCTTTATCGCGTCGTGCGCAGCGCGACGCCGGATCTGGTTGTCCGCAAGGGCGCGCCGGGATTGTTGTCGGCCTTCATATCCGCCGCCCGCGATCTTGTGGCAGACGGCGCGGACGGCATTACCACGAATTGCGGGTTTCTTTCGCTGTTCCAGAACGAACTTGCAGAAGCCGTGCAGGTGCCGGTGGCGACATCGTCGCTGATGCAGGTTGGCATGGTCAATGCGCTTCTGCCGCAAGGCAAGCGGGCGGGCATCCTGACGATTTCAGCATCCACCCTGACACCGGTCCATCTGGAAAAAGCCGGCGTTCCGGCAGGCACGCCGATTGGAACGACGGAAGGCGGACGCGAATTTACCCGCGCCATCCTCGGCAACGAACTGGAACTGGATGTGGACGCGGCGCGCCAGGACAATATCGAAGCGGCATTGTCTTTCTGCCGCGCCCATCCGGAGCTGGGCGCTTTGGTGCTGGAATGCACCAATATGGTTCCCTATGCGGCCGACATCCGCGCCGCCACCGGTTTGCCGGTCTTTTCAATCGAGACATTTGTCAGCTGGTTTCAGGCAAGTCTGACGCCCCGGCGCTATCCCATGACTTTGCTTTGACACTGCCGAGGTGAGCCAAAAATAACCTGCCATCACGCTGGCGCAAATCCCGATTGCAATTGTGAGATTTTGATTGCACTCTTTAACGATCCGGGAGGATAAAATGTGAGGGAGGAACATCTTATGAAAAAAGCTATTTTTGCATTTGCGACAATGACGACGTTCTGGATTGCGGGCCAGGGCGCCGCGCAGGCAGAAAGCCTGACACTTTATTGCAGTGCCGACGAGGCATGGTGCCAGTTGATGGCGCGCGGTTTCGAAGAAGAAACCGGCATTACCGTTGACATGACCCGGAAGAGTTCCGGCGAGACCTTTGCCCAGGTCAAGGCCGAGGCTTCCAACCCCAAGGGCGATGTCTGGTGGGGTGGAACCGGCGACCCGCATCTGCAGGCGGCAGAAGAAGGCCTGACGGAGGAATATGTTTCGCCGATGCGCAACGAATTGAATGATTTGGCCATCAGGCAGGCGGAATCATCGGGCAACAGGACGATCGGGATCTATTCCGGCGCGCTTGGCTTTGGCTACAACAAGGATCTGCTGGCGGCCAAGGGCCTGCCGGTGCCAGCCTGCTGGAAGGATCTGATCAAGCCCGAATACAAGGGCCAGGTGCAGATCGCCAATCCGAATTCCTCCGGCACAGCCTATACAACGCTTGCCACGATGATTCAGCTGTTCGGCGAGGACGGCGGCTTTGACTACATGAAGGCGCTGCACAAGAACATCAACCAATATACCAAATCCGGCTCTGCACCGATCAAGGCGGCGGGTCTTGGTGAAAACACCATCGGGATTGTCTTCATGCATGACGCCGTGGCGCAAGCCGCCAGCGGCTTTCCCATCGTCACTGTAGCACCCTGTGAAGGCACGGGCTACGAAATCGGCTCGATGTCGCTCATCAAGGATGCGCGTCACATGGATGCAGCCAAGAAGTTTTATGACTGGGCGCTGACTGCCGCCGTGCAATCGCGCGCCAAGGATGTGAAATCCTTCCAGGTTCCGTCCAACAAGAGTGCGACACAATCGGAAATGGCGCCTGATCTGTCGACCATCAAGTTGATCGATTACGATTTCAAGAAATATGGCTCGAGCGACGAGCGCAAGCGCCTGCTCAAGAAATGGGATGACGAGGTCTCGACCCTGCCGCAATAGTCGTGAGACCCGCCCGCAAGGATCATCTCCTGCATCCGGCCGTCATTCTGTGGATGGCGGTCGGGTGGTTCGGCTATGCCGTCCTGCCCTGGTACGGGCTGGAGGATAATTTCTTTGCGCTCGGCTGGCTGTTCAAAGGCTACCCCTTTGACAGCGACAATGCTCCGGCGCTGTTTCTGGTATTGCAATCCAAGAAACTCTGGCTCGCGCCGATGGCGCTGATCCTGCTTGCGCCGCTTCTGCTGTGGCGCAGGCCGAAAACCGACCCGCTGCTCGGACGGCTGTTGATCCTCATCGGCGCGGTCGGGCTTTTCTGGTTTTTCCTGCAAGGCTTCGGCATTGGCCTGAGAGGCTGGCGCTTTGCTTGGCAGAACGAACTTTTCGGCCCGTTGGCCGACCGGCAATTCGGCATGGGTTACGGCGCCATGCTGGTTGCCGGCAGCTTCCTCTTCCTGCTGTCGCTCGGCTTTGCTGCGCGCGGCGCCGTCGGCGGCGATGTCTTCGTCGTCAGCTGCATCACCTTCGTCGTCGCCATTGTCTCGCTTTTCATCTTCATGCCGATCCTGCAGATGCTGGCCAATGCCATGATCACCGCGGATGGCGGCTATTCGGCAGGGTTGTTCGCATCGAAACTCTTGAGCGGCAAGCTCTGGGACCTCAATTGCATCTTTGCCAATGGCCGCTGCGGCGTGGCCTGGAACTCGCTCCTGCTGGCCGTGCTGGTCGGCGTGATTTCAACCCTGCTCGGGCTGGTCTTTGCCTTGATTGCGACACGCACCAGCATGCGCTTCCGCAATCTGTTGCGCGCGCTTACCGTATTGCCGATCATCACGCCGCCCTTCGTGATCGGCTTGGCGATCATCCTGCTGTTCGGACTTTCCGGTGCTGTGACCCAAACCGTTGCCTCCAGCCTCGGCATTCAACCGACCCGCTGGGTCTACGGCCTTCCCGGCCTGCTGATCGCCCAGACCCTGGCCTTCACGCCGATTGCCTTTCTGGTGCTGATCGGGGTAGTAGAAGGCGTCAGTCCTTCCATGGAAGAAGCCGCCCAGACATTGCGCGCCAACAAATGGCAGACATTCTGGACAGTCACCCTGCCGCTGATGCGTCCGGGCCTGGCCAATGCGTTTCTGCTTGGCTTCATCGAAAGCATGGCCGATTTTGGCAATCCGCTGGTTCTGAGCGGCAATTATGATGTGCTTTCAACCGAGATATTCTTTGCCATTGTCGGCGCCCAGAACGATCAGGCGCAGGCAGCGGTGCTGGCGCTGGTTCTGCTGGTCTTCACGCTGTCAGCCTTTTATGCGCAACGTTTTTGGCTCGGCAGCAAGTCCTACACCACCGTTTCCGGCAAAGGCGACGCAGGCGTGCATCCGCCGCTGCCAACCGCATTGACCGCAGTGATCTACAGCATAGCCGGCCTGTGGATCGCCTTTACCGTGCTTGTCTACGCCACCATCGTCTATGGCAGCTTCGTCAAGATCTGGGGCGTGGATATGTCGCTGTCATTTGACCATTATGTCCAGGCATTCGCCGTCGGCTGGAACGAATTCGGCATCCACTGGAAGGGTTCGGCCTGGAGTTCCTTCTTCACCACGATCATGATCTCGCTGATATCGGCGCCGTTGACGGCGATCATCGGCCTGCTGACGGCCTATCTCCTCGTCAGGCAGACCTTTCGCGCCAAGGAGGGCTTCGAGTTCGGCACGATGCTGAGCTTTGCCATTCCCGGCACGGTGATCGGGGTATCCTACATCATCGCTTTCAACGTGCCCCCGATCGAATTGACCGGAACCGGGGTTATCCTCGTCCTGTCCTTCATCTTCAGAAACATGCCGGTCGGCGTGCGGGCAGGCGTCGCTTCGATGTCACAACTGGACAAGAGCCTTGACGAAGCTTCGCTGACCCTGGGGGCCAATTCGTTCCAGACCTTTTACAAGGTTATTCTTCCCCTGATGCGACCGGCCATTCTGGCAGCGCTGGTCTATTCCTTCGTCCGGTCCATGACCGCGATCAGCGCGGTGATCTTCCTGGTCAGCGCCCGTTATGACATGGCCACAAGCTATATTGTCGGTCGCGTTGAAAACAATGAATACGGCATTGCCATAGCCTATGCGACCATGCTGATTTTCGTGATGCTGGTGGTGATTGCGCTGATGCAGCTTGCCGTTGGACGGCGCGACATCGGACGAAGGCAGGCGGGCGGCCAGTCATTGGGCTGGCGGTCGAATGTCAGCCTGCCTGATACCGGAACCGGCAACAAGACCTTTGCAGGAGATTGAGACATGAGTGAAATCCGGGGAAAGGCTGCCTCCGTCGAGTTCAAATCGGTGAGCAAGGTCTATGGCAACGCCCGGACCGCCGCCGTCGATTCAATCTCGCTATTCGTTCAACCCGGAGAACTGGTCACGTTGCTGGGCCCTTCCGGCTGCGGCAAGACGACGACATTGCGAATGATTGCCGGTCTTGAAATGGCAACCGAAGGCCAGATCCTGATCGACGGCAAGGATGTTACAGGCCTGCCGGCGACAGATCGCGACGTATCGATGGTGTTCCAGTCCTATGCGCTGTTTCCGCACATGACCGTCAATGAGAATGTCTCATACGGCCTCAAATTCTCGGGCTTTGCCAAAAAGGAAATCGGCGATCGCGCCCGCGCCGGACTGGAATTGGTGGGACTGGCGGATTTCGGCGACAGGCTTCCAAGCCAGTTGTCGGGCGGCCAGCAGCAACGCGTCGCAGTGGCCCGCGCGCTTGTGCTGGAGCCGCAGGTCCTGCTGTTCGACGAGCCGCTGTCAAATCTCGATGCCAAACTGCGCCGCCGCGTGCGCGAGGAAATCCGTGAAATCCAGCAGAAACTCGGCCTGACCGTGGTCTATGTCACCCACGATCAGGAAGAAGCGCTGGCGGTGTCGGACCGCATCATCGTCATGAACAAGGCGATCATTGCGCAGGAAGGCACACCGCGCGAACTTTATGATGAACCGGCCAGCGCCTTCGTGGCTGATTTCATCGGCGAGGCGAACCTGGTCGACTGCACCATCGAGAGTGTAACCGACCGGATCGCCAGCGTCAGCCTGGGACCGGTGAAGTTGCAATTGCCGGCACGCGGCTTTGCGCCAGGCGCTGGTCGCATTGCCGTGCGGCCCGACCGGATCGAGATAGCGTCAGCCGATGCGCCCAACAGCCTGCCTGCAAAGCTTCTCAAGGTCACCTATGCGGGAAGTCATCTGGAATGCGTCGTAAACACCGAGGTCGGCGAACTCTTTGCCACCTGCAGCGATGTCGATGCCGGCATTGTTGCCGGACAGGCCGTGGGATTGCAGTTTCCCGGGCGCGGCCCGGTCCTGGTCAAATCGTGAAGACCCTGGCGCAGATCGCTTCGATTTCATCATAGACGGCGTCGCCTGCCGCCAGAACCAGGGTTCCCTCGGCAAGCACGGTGGCAGGGTCGGGCTGGTGGATACGACCGCCGGCTTCCTCGATCATCAGCAGGCCCGCCACGCAATCCCAGGCATTCATGTGTTCCTCGACATAACCAAGCAGGCGGCCCGAGGCGACATAGGCCAGCATCAGCGCGCCGGAGGCATTGCGAAAGAAGATGCCGCCGCGATTGAGGATCTCGGTTATGACCGGGATTATATTCTGCGCTTCGGCGCGATTTGAAAAGCCGGTGCCGATTGAACCCTCCGTCAGGCTTGATGTGCTGGCAGTGCGCACCGGTTTGCCGTTGACGAAGGTTCCCTGCCCACGCGCCGCCCAGAAGGTTTCGCCCGAAGACGGCTCGCAAATCACGCCCACTTCCGTGCGGCCCTGAAAGGTTGAGGCGAGCACAACGCACCATGCCGGTATGCCGCGCACGAAATTGGCGGTGCCGTCGATCGGATCGATGACCCAGTGGTGTCCGCTGGTGCCGGCGACATCGCTGCCTTCTTCGCCGACGATGCCGTCATCGGGAAAAGCGCGGGCGATTTCGCCGCGGATGAAAATCTCCACCTCGCGATCCGCATTGGAAACAAGATCCTGATGGCCTTTGGATTCAATTGCCAGGGTCTCAAATGATAAAAATGCCTTGCGGGCCTGCTGGCCGGCTTGCTCAGCGAGCGCTATGGCAAAATGCAAACGGTCTGATTGGTCGTTCAATTCATTGTTCCTTGAAAGTGAATGGGAATTCAATCCGGGTCTCCGACTTCACCATGGCATGGGATTTGTCGTTGGAAAAGAACAGAAGTTCGCGCCCGCTGCGCGCATTTGCAAGCCAAGCATTGCCTTTCGACAGACCCGGCAGGCTCGGTTGCCGGTCAATCCGGCACGATCACCACCTTGACATCACCGGAAAGCGGCGGGTTGGAGATGGTTTGGACGGCTTCGGAAAAGGCAATGACCCTGGTGATCAGCGGCGCGACCAATATCTTGCCGCTGGCAATGAGATCGGCGGCGCGGCGCTGCGTGAAGGGGTTGATGAAGGCGTGCAACAAGTCGATTTCGCGAAACAGCAGATCGAAAGGATGGATGCCCACCTTGTCGTTGGGCGCAAGCACGCCCAGCACCACGATGCGACCGCCGCTGCGCGTCAGACGGGGCGCCATCTCCACGGTATCGATAACGCCTGCGCATTCCACAGTGAGATCGGCGCCTTCCGGCCAGATCGCCAGCGCTTCTTCAGGCGTTGCCGCCGTCGCTATTGCGCCAAGGTCTTCGCCGAGCTTGCGTTTGGAAGGCGTACGGGTCACCAGCAGCGTATCGGCCCCGGCCAGGCGGGCCAGTTGCAGGGCCAACAGGCCTATGACGCCGCCGCCCAGAATGATCACCCGTTCGCCGGCCTTGGGCGCACCCTTGTCGATGCCGTGCAGGCAGCAGGCAAGCGGTTCGCACAGCGCGCCATGGTGCGGATGCAGCGTATCGGGAAGCGCAAATGCACGATGGGCCGGGATGGCTGCCATTTCCGCAAATCCGCCATCGCGGTGGATGCCGATTGCCGACAGGCGCTGACATAGATTGATCCGGCCCTTCAGGCATTGCGGACAGGTTCCGCAGGCAATGTTGGGATCGCATGTCACCCGCATTCCCAGATTGATTCCCGCAACGTCTTTTCCCAGCGCCGTGACAATGCCGGAAAATTCGTGACCCAGCGTTACCGGCGGCGTGCAGGGAAACTCGCCCTTGAAGAGATGGCGGTCTGTTCCGCAAATTCCGGCAGCTTCGACGCGCACGACAATCTCGTCTGCTGCAGGCACGGGAACATCAACGTCGACAGCGCGCAGGTCACCCGAGGCGAATAGTCGAACTGCTTTCATCTTGATCTCCCATAGTGTTGTTTGATTATCCGGCGCCTGCCAGCCGACACGCTGTTTGGCGAATTTGCGTGCTGGAGGTCGATTGCAACGTCTTCATCGGACTTTGTTGTGTCGAGCGTCGAAAATCAACGATGGCATAGCGGTTTTTTGAAGAAAGCGACAGGCGCATTGATTCCAATCCTGCCGCCGAACTGCATCCAGGCCGAAACACCGCATCAGACCGGGAAATCCCTCCGGATTTTCGATCAAACAGGCGGGCCTATGACAAGGCTGACCGGATCAAGGCCGTCAATGCTGCCTTCTATCCGGTCTCCCGGAACGACAGCGCCGACGCCTGCCGGTGTTCCTGTATAGATCAGGTCGCCCGGCGCAAGATGATAAAGACCCGACAGATGACTGACCAGGTCTTCCACACTCCAGATGAGATCGGACAGCAAACCGTTCTGCCGCCTGACGCCGTTGACCGAAAGCCTGATTGCCTGCGGCCCGATTGGTCCGAATTTGGCGGCCGGCGTGATGGTTGAGATAACCGCTGAATGTTCAACATTCTTGCCGATGTCCCATGGCAATTGCTTGGAGCGCGCCGCCTGTTGCAAATCCCGCCGGGTCATGTCCAAACCGCAGGCAAAGCCGAGGATGGCAGCGCCCGCATCGGCTTTGGCGATCTTGAAGGCCGGCGCGCCGATGGCGATCACCAATTCGATTTCATGGTGGAAATTGCCGGTCGCCGGAGGATAGGGCGCCGTCTCGCCGGACAATGCGATATGGGCGACGGATTTGGTGAAATAAAACGGCGCATCGCGGTCCACGACCAGGCCCATTTCCCTGGCATGTTCGCCATAGTTGCGACCAACGCAGAAAACCCGGTTGACAGGGTAAAGCCCATCAATGCCGCGGACAGGCACGGCGCGGATCTGCGGAGGCGGAAAAAGAAACCTGGTCATGATTGGCGCTCCTTGCCGCGGGTCGGATTGATTCAGCAAACAGGGTCAGTAGTGGCCATTTGAAATGACGCTGCTTCAGCCGTGCGGTCAAGAGCTGCGACGGGTTTGCGTCGATCAAATGGATGCTGATTTCAGCCCGGGTCGAACCCGCCCCGCGCAGCCAGCCGGCCGGGTTGACGCCGCATGAGCCAACCCTCGCGCAGCCATATTGCAAGGCCGGAAGCGCAAACGATACAGGCTCCGGCAACGGTCCAGCCGTCGGGCAGGTTTCCAAACACGAAATAGGTCCAAATGCCCAGATAGATGATGAAGACATAGGAAAAGGGCGTCAGCGTGCTGGCAGTGGCAAAGCCATGGGCCCGGGTCAGCATTTCGTGACTTATCCAGCCAAACACTCCAAGCCCGACAAGCAGCGCCCAATGCAGAATGCTGCCGGGGTCCTGCCAGCTCCATGCGGCAAAGGGCGCAAGCGCGATTGTTCCAAACAGGCCGGTGTAAAGCTGCATGGTTTCGGACGATACCTTGCCCGAAAGTTTGCGGGTAATCAGCGAATAGGCGGCAAAGATGAAGGTATTGGCGATCGACAGCAAAGCGGCCCAATGAAAATCGGCGTCAAAAGGGCGGATGGCGACCACCACGCCGATGAAACCGACCATGATCGCCGACCAGCGCCAGATACCGACCTTTTCACCGAGAACCGGTCCCGACAGCGCACAAATGATGATCGGCACGGAAAACATGATCGTCGAAATCAAGGTCAGCGACAGGTAGCGCACGGCGATGAAGTTGAAGATGGTGGATATTGAAAGAAGTGCGGCGCGCAGCAGCACAAGGCCGACTTGATTGGTCCCGAAGCGCGATATTGAAATGCCGCTACCGGCAATATGACCCATCGAGATCACGAAATGTCCGAAGTAGCGCATGAAAGCGAGTTGAAAGGCCGGCAGACCGGCCAGCGCGAGCCATTTGGCCGAGATATCAACACAGGAGAAGAAAAAATAGGTCAGCAGCATCAGGATGATGCCAAGCATCGGCCGGTCTTCGTTGGGTCGCGCGGCTGTGCCAAGCATGTTCATGCTCTCCGTAAGTGGACATCATTTCTCCGGGCGTTTAAGCGAGGAGAAAAAGTCCACAAGCTCCGGCACAAGTCGGTCGCCGAATTCGCCGCCGGCAGCAAGGCCCAGCCCCAGTTTGGTGGATGCCGACATGATCGACACGCCTCCGGCTTCCTCGGTCATGGCGGCATAATAGCCGACGTCCTTTTTGGCGTTCCGGATCGAGAAGGCCAGTTGTTGCGGATCGCCATCCACCGCATAGGCTTTTACGAAGTCCATCATGCCCGATTTGTTGGGTCCGGCCGACAGCACGTCATAAAGCGCCTGGCGCGACACGCCCGTCAGATCGGCCATTGCAAAGGCTTCCGACATGGCGGCTGCGGTCGTCAATGCGTAGAAATTGTTCAAAAGCTTGATCGTATGGCCGGCACCGAGTGGACCGAGATGGAATACATTCTCGCCCAGATCATTCAGCACCGGTTGCATGCGCGCAAAAACGGCCTCGTCGCCCGCACACATGATATTGAGCTTTCCCTGGCGGCCATGGCTCGGGGTGCGGCCCAGCGGCGCATCCATATAATGCGCGCCGACTTTGGCGAGCGCTGCGCCGATCTTGCGGGTCGAGGCCGGCAGCGAGGTGCCGAAATCGATGGCCACCGCGCCCTTGCGCAAGCCGGACAACACGCCGTCTTCCCCATGGATCCGCGCCTCAACGGCAGCGGAGGTATCGACGCAAAACATCAC
>JBGSIT010000077.1:0-16589 GCA_041742335.1 Rhizobiaceae bacterium | reverse complement strand
CACCCGAAGGGCCGGGCGCATTTGTCTGCCGGCGTCGTCGAAAATCCTCAATGGACCTATGGGTCCATTTCCGGGTTTCTCCTAGCCGGCAGACAAATTCGCCCCGGCGCCATGGGTCATTATCATTGAACATTGGTATTATCATTTCAACCGGGGTTCATTGCTGCCCGCCAAACCGGCGCGGCGGCGTTAACCTTTCATTTTACATAGGGCAGGAAGGACGTGCCGCGAGAGCCCGAAATTAAGGAATGTGAAACGATTGAAACCAATAATGACGCCTACATGACGGGCAAGGTTTATATGAAAAACCGAGTGGCATGATGCCGTAACGTCATTACCGGTAATAGAACTCGCAAACCCGGTATGTCCCTCCAAGTAACTCGTAAACAGGGACAATCCCATGACTAGTATTATGACAAACAGCGCCGCCATGGGCGCACTGAGCACACTCCGCTCGATCAGCGCCGACATGGAAAGCACCCAGAACCGGATTTCCACGGGCTACAGGGTTGCCGACGCTTCTGACAACGCTGCCTACTGGTCGATCGCCACAACCATGCGTTCGGACAACAAGGCTCTGAGCACGGTTCAGGACGCTCTGGGTTTTGCTGCGGCAAAGACTGATACTGCTTATACCGGTCTTGACGCCTCCATCTCGGTTATGACTGAAATCAAGGCAAAGCTGGTTGCGGCCCGCGAGCCTGGCGTTGACAAGACCAAGATCAACGCCGAGTTGACCGAGTTGAAAAACCAGCTGACTTCGATCTCCGAATCGGCTTCCTTCTCCGGTCAAAACTGGCTGTACAACAACTCTACCACAGCCGCCGGCACAGTCGAAATGGTCGGCTCCTTCAAGCGCGCTTCCGATGGAACCGTATCTGTCGGAACATTGTCTTTCGATACTGCTACATCGACCTTGATCGATACCAAGGATGCAACCAAGGGCATACTGACAAAAGATACAAGCGTCACTGTCGCTTCCGGAACGACCACAACCACTGCAACATACTACCTGATTGATGCCGGTGGTACAGGCGCATCCGGTACAGCCATCTCGCTGTCCGCTTCCACGTCCGATACAGCCGTTGACGGCATGATCTCCGCAGTTGACGCCATGCTGAGCGGCATGACCGATGCAGCGGCGACATTGGGTGCCACCAATTCCCGCATCGACATGCAGAACACCTTCGTCGCCGATCTGATGGATGTGATCGACAAGGGTGTGGGACGTCTGGTGGACGCCGACATGAACGAGGAATCCACAAGGCTCAAGGCGCTGCAGACCCAGCAACAGCTTGGTATCCAGGCGCTTTCGATCGCCAACTCGGACTCCCAGAACATGCTTGCTCTGTTCAGGTAATCCTCACGAGAACACCAGACAGCTTGCTGTCATCAAAGAGGCCGCTTCATACCGAAGCGGCCTTTTTTGTTGCGGGCGCGACCCGAAATTCCGCAAAATCGACCGAAATTCATCAAGCGCCGACGACTTTGCACAAAATCCGCAAAAGGCCGGGTACTATTTAATTTCGTCCGAATTGATTGTTTCTCATTCAGTATTTCTTAACCACAACGATGGTTATCTGGCCGTATTGAAACGTTGGGTTAACCTGAATGAATGGTTGATCGGCATGAAGCCCGTCCAACGTTACCGGTTATGTAATCCCGGTATGTCCCTTCCCATTCTCCGTCAGCCAAGGGGCAGTACCAAATGACTAGTATTATGACAAACAGCGCCGCAATGGGCGCTCTCAGCACTTTGCGTTCTATTACCAGTGACATGGAAACGACCCAAAGTCGCATTTCAACTGGCTATAAGGTTGCAACCGCTTCGGACAATGCGGCTTATTGGTCGATTGCCACCACCATGCGTTCCGACAATGCCGCCATCGGCACCGTTCAGGATGCGTTGGGTCTGGGCGCCGCCAAAACCGATACGGCCTATATGGGGTTGAATTCCTCGATCGATGTGTTGACTGAAATCAAGGCGAAGCTGGTTGCGGCCCGCGAGCCTGGTGTCGACAAACTCAAGATCAATGCGGAATTGACCGAATTGAAGAACCAGCTTCAGTCAATTTCTGAATCGGCCTCCTTCTCCGGCCAGAATTGGCTCTACAACGAATCCACCACGACACTGGGCACCGTGAAGATGGTCGGTTCGTTCAATCGTGCCGCAGACGGCACAGTCTCAGTCGGGAGCCTCTCCTTCGATACGGATTCTTCACTGCTGATCGACACGAAAAACGCGGCCAACGGCCTGTTGACCAAGGATGTCAGCGTTACCGTAGCCTCAGGCACGACCACCACTACTGCGACTTACTATCTGATCGATGCCGGCGGCACTGCCGGGTCAGGTTCGGTCATCTCCCTGACTGCTTCGACTTCCGATCTTGCGGTTGACGGCATGATCTCGGCTGTCGATTCAATGTTGAGCAGCATGACCGATTCAGCGGCGACGCTGGGTTCGACCAATTCGCGCATCCAGATGCAGAATGCCTTCGTGGCGGATTTGATGGACGTGATCGACAAGGGCGTTGGTCGTCTGGTCGATGCCGACATGAACGAAGAATCCACCAAGCTGAAAGCGTTGCAGACACAGCAGCAACTCGGAATCCAGGCGCTCTCGATCGCCAATTCGGATTCACAGAACATCCTGTCGCTGTTCAGGTAAGCAGCGCGAATCAGTAGCATCCCTTAAGCTGGCGGTTGCGCCACGGGGATATCGATACCAAAAGCCGCGCCTGGCAATGTCAGGCGCGGCTTTTTTTACATTGGTGGTATTTATAGCCTAACTCTTTGGTAATAAAGCATAATAATAGTAGGAAAATCACCCGGAACAGGTAAATTTTCAGCATTTCATTCACACCGGTTAACAATTTCGCAATTGCGTTAAACCTTCATTAACCATATAACGCCAATTCTTGGATCAAGAACGGCGGCTCACACTCAGGGCAAACAGGTGTGATGTGCATGATGCTTTCCCGTCGCTGCCGGTAATCAACTCCGGAATGTCCCTGAAACTCTCAATGGGGCACATCCTATGACCAGTATCATGACCAATGCGGCAGCCATGGCGGCGCTGCAAACGCTTCGTTCCATCGATGCAAGCATGGAAACGACCCAGGGCCGGATCTCTTCGGGCTACCGGGTCGGAACGGCATCAGACAATGCAGCCTATTGGTCGATTGCAACGACAATGCGATCGGACAATTCGGCGCTTTCAACCGTCCAGGACGCTCTCGGCCTGGGCGCTGCCAAGACCGACCTTGCCTATACGGGGCTGGAAAATTCGGTGAAGGTGATCACCGAAATCAAATCCAAGCTTGTGGCGGCGCGCGAACCGGGCGTCGACAAACTCAAGATTAATGCTGAATTGATGGAATTGAAGAACCAGCTTCAGTCAATATCTGAATCGGCTTCCTTTTCGGGCGAAAACTGGCTGTACAACGACTCCACCACCGCGCCCGGCACTGTGGAAATGGTTGGTTCGTTCAATCGCGCCTCCAACGGCACGGTATCGGTGGAAACACTGAAATTCGATACAACCACTTCGGTTCTCATCGACACCAAGAACGCCGCCAACGGCATCTTGACCTCCGCGCTCGTTGTGACGCTGCCATCCGGCACGACCACGACCACGGCCAGTTACTTCCTGTTGAATGTTTCCTCCACGACGGCAGCTTCCGGCACCCAGATCTCGCTGACGACTTCGACAAGCGACGACAATCTGGACGGCATGATCTCGGCCGTTGACGCCATTTTGCTGACACTGACGAATTCCGCCTCCATTCTCGGCGCCATCAACAAGCGCATCGAGATGCAAGACAGTTTCGTTGCGACCCTGATGGATGTGATCGACAAGGGCATCGGCCGCCTGGTGGATGCGGACATGAACGAGGAATCGACCAGGCTCAAGGCGCTGCAGGTCCAGCAACAGCTTGGTATCCAATCCTTGTCCATCGCCAATTCCAACTCCCAAAACATCTTGTCGCTGTTCAAGTAAGACCTTGAAACGGACACATGAAAGCAGGCCGGGTCGCGTTGACGGTCCCTCGGCAAGCCGTGTCCTGATCCGACAGGATCCAATCCAGTCAAAAGTTTTCCGCCGTGCCGCCGGTCATCGGTAACGGATGGAATGGTTGGGCCGCGTTATTGCCCTGACGCGGCCCAACGCCTTCATTTTCGCGCAAGATTGGACTTCTAGGGTCTGACTGCGACAGGGCCAATCCGGGATCGCAGGCTGGCGCGTGCGATCCCGGATCCGGTTTCCGAATATGCCCTGAAAGCAAAGCATGAACAGGCGGATCGGCGATGAATGCCATGCTGGCAAAATATCTCAAGGATTTCAGTGTCCCGGAACCAGCTGTTCCGATCTCGTCGGAAGATCTTTTTGGCATTGCGGGAGATCTCGAATTCCCTGGCTTTGACGAGGCGGAAGCCGCCGAGCCGGAAGTGGATGTCGAAGAATTGTGCGAGGCAGCCAGGCTGGAAGGCCATGAGGCGGCAAGCGCCGAATTGAGCAAGGTCCACGAAACCGAAATCGCCACTTTGATGTCGATGCATGCCGGCGAGCTGGATGAACTGCGGGCGACTTTCGAAGGCCAGATCGCCTCCATGGTCCATGAACGGTTTGAAAAGTTGACCCGAACCCTCTGCGACAGCCTGTCTGAGAATGTTCTGGAAATCCTGATGCCGCTGCTGGATGAGCAGATCGCCAAAAAGACGGTGGATGAACTCTCCGCCAGCATAGCGCGCGCTGTGTCCGACAAGGCCGTTTCCGAAGTGGTCGTCAAGGGTCCTTTGCGGCTGTTTACAGCGTTGCAGCGGAAACTTGAGCCTGGCGGGGTGACATGCCGCCACGAGGAAAATGACGGCGTGGATATTGTCGTGGAAGTTGACGGCAGCGTGCTGGCCAGCCGCCTTGGCGTATGGAAAGACGGTTTGGCCGAGGTTTTGTCATGAGCGATAAAGAAAGCCACCATCACGGCAAGAATGAGATCATCATCATCAAGCGCCATGGCGGCGGCCATGAAGGAGCCCATGGCGGCGCCTGGAAAATCGCTTATGCCGATTTCATGACGGCGATGATGGCCTTCTTCCTGATCATGTGGCTTGTCAATGCCGCCAATGAAGAGACCAAGGCGGCAGTTGCCTCCTATTTCAACCCGATCAAGCTGACCGATTCAAAGCCTGCCCAAAAGGGCCTGCAAAAGCCGGCCAAGGATGCCGAAGGCGAAGCAACAGCCAGCAAGTCCAAGGACAAGGGGGAGGAAACATCTCCCGGCAGTTCGGCCGACAGCGGCAAGGACAAGAGTGCGACGGTTGGCCAGGAAGTCAAATATTCGGAGGCCGATTACTTCGAAAATCCTTATGCAGTGCTGGCTGAAATTGCCAAGGATTCCAACACCCAGGCCAATATCAGCGCGAAAGGCGAGGGCGGCGCAAATGATTCCGGACCGGCAACCGGCGCCGATGGCGGAGACGCCTATCGCGATCCGTTCGACCCGGATTTCTGGACCCAGCAGATCGAAGTCTCAAGCGCAGCATCCATGGATGCGCAAACCGGCAAGCCGGATGGCGCCGGACTGCCCGACGACGGGACAAGCCAGAATACAACCGGCACGGAAGTGGGCGCTTCGGGCGACCAGAAAGAGGGCGACCAGAAAAGCGGGACCGCGCTGGATGGCGAGATGAAATCCGGCGAAGGATTTACCGACAAGAACGGCATGACCGACAAATCCTTCAACGGCGAGACCGACAAGTCGCAGGCCGAAATACCCAAAGGCGGCAAGCAGGGTACGAACGGGCAGACCGACACTGCCGAAACCGGCGGCCAGGCGGGCAAAGCCAAGGGCAAGGACAGCCAGACCGGCGCTGCCGCCAAGAAGGGCGAAAAAGTGCTTTCCGCAGCACAAAAAGCGGCAGAGCAGGAAAGGGCGGCAAAAGCTGCCAAGATTGCAAAGGTTGAAATGCAGGCCAGGGAGCTTGAGCAGCAGATCCGCAAGGAAATCGGCGCCACTGCCGGCAAGCTTGC
The DNA here is from genome assembly GCA_041742335.1 of Rhizobiaceae bacterium. Taxonomy (GTDB): domain Bacteria; phylum Pseudomonadota; class Alphaproteobacteria; order Rhizobiales; family Rhizobiaceae; genus Rhizobium_E. The sequence continues at coordinate 10,558 of JBGSIT010000077.1, read as the reverse complement.
AGAGGGGCTGACTGTCATTCCAACCGAAGGCGGCTTGCTGGTCAGCATTTCCGACCAGGTCCAGACTCCGATGTTCAATGTCGGTTCGTCGGTTCCGCGCCGCGAAACGGTTCTCGCAATGGAGAAAATCGGGATAGTGCTGAAAGGCAATGGCGGAGCAATCGTCATTCGCGGCCATACCGACGGCAGGCAATACAAAAAGGGCGAATACGACAATTGGCGTCTTTCGACGGCGCGCGCCCAAAGCGCCTATTTCATGCTTTTGCAAGGCGGCTTGCCGGAGGGAAGAGTCGGGGAAGTCTCGGGTTTTGCCGACCGCCAGCTGAAAATTCCCGGCGACCCGATGAATGACCAGAACCGCCGCATCGAAATCCTGATCAAGACAGATCAGGGATAGTGCCGATGGGGTGGTTCTCACGCGCGCTGTTGACCGGGGCCGCCATAGCAATGGCAAGCGTCGGTGTCGCGGCGGCCGAGAAGGAGGCGTTTGAGACGTCCTCGCCCCACAAGATGGTGCGCGCGCTGCAACTGATCCAGGACCAGGTGGTTGCCGGCGATCGCAGCGCCAACGAAATGCAGCGGTTTTTGCTGACGACCATTGACGAGCGTTTGCGCAATATCGACATGAAAGTGTTTGAAGATCCGCGCAATGTCGACGCCGCGCTGATCTACGCCATGAGCGGGGGCAATCCCGAGACACTGGATTTGCTGGCTGACCGCGACGTTTCTGGAAATTTCGACAATCGCGTGACCTCCATCATCCGCCGCTATCTCAAGGGGCAAGGCGAGGCGGTGATCGAGCAATTGCAGGCGGTGGTTCCCGAATATCGCAATACGGCCATCGGCCCCTATATCGAATTGATCGGGGCCAATGCCGTCATGGGCAAGCAACCCGATGTCGCCATCCGGTTCTTCGACTGGGCCCGGCTGGAATCGCCGGGCACGATCATCGAGGAGGCAGCCATAAGGCGTTCACTGGCCTTGATGTCGAAGAACGGTAATATTGAAAAAGCGTTGTTATACGCCAAGCTCTACGCCCGTCGCTTCATGGTGTCGCCCTATGCGTCCCAATTTGCCGACATCTTTGTCATGATGGCGATCGATCATACCGATCTGGTCCACATGGACGATATTGAAGTAGTGCTGGCGCTCATGGAGCAAGGCCGCCAGCGCGAGATCTATCTGCGCCTGGCGCGACGGGCCGCTATCAACGGCAATCGGGAACTGGCCAATTTCAGCGCCCGCAACGCGACCCGGCTTTCAAGCCCGGAAGACAGGAGCCAGCGTGCGCTGGCAGAGCTTTATTCCGGTCTCGTCAATATCCCGACCGACGGGGTCGAAAAGGTTCTGGTCCGGTTTTCTGCCATACAGGACAAGGACTTGTCTCCCAAGGACCGCTTCTTGAAAGATGCGGCAAGGATCGTCGCAGAGGAAGTCGCAAAGCCGCCGGGCGAAGAAAGCCTGACGCAAGTGAGGCGGGATATGGTCGAAAAAGAATACAGGGACCGCATGGCTGAACGCATTCGAAATGCCAAACCGCTTGTCCAGCCGACGACAACCGTGCAATCCGACGGTACGAAAGCGACCGCGGATTTGGAAAATTTTGTCTCGGCCGGCCGATCGAAACTCAAGGAAATAGACGCCATGCTGACTTCGGAAAGCAAATAAAAATGGTCGACAGCCCAATTCTCAGTGCGCAAAATGCCGTTGGCGCCGCCAATGGTGCTTCAAAATCCAAGGTTCAGGAAAAAAGCGGTGCGGATCAGGCCAACAATTTCGGCTCGGTCATCTCCAAGATTGCGGCCCGCAATGATGGAAATCGCGGCAATGGCAACGGCGAGCAGCAGACCAATCTCGTTGAAGCGGAAAATGCCGGTGAAGCCGGCGGCAAGGTCGCAAATCCGCTGGAAAATGATACTGGCCAGCCGTCAACGACGCCGCTTCGCGACGGCCTCAATCAACTGAAATTGGGCGGCGTCCGCGACACCGGCATTGCTGCTGCGGCCGAATTTCTCGACATGGCCGCTGCTGTCAAAAACGCGGGCAAATTGGCCAATGGCTTCAGCGGCGGCGGCGATGCGACCGCGCGGACCAATGAAAATGCCGTCTCGGGCGATCAAATCACCGGCGAGGAAGCAGCCTTTCCCGATGAAATGGCCGGAGAAGATATCGAAGACGGCCTGGGTTCCATCATCCAGTTGCTGAAATCGGAACGCAAGACGACATTGCCGGGTGTGGGCGAAGAAACTGCCGCTGTCAAAAGGCCGGAAGAGGGCAAGTCCGCCCAAGCCGGCCAACAGGCGTCAGACACAGCCATTCTGGCGCAATCATTGCGCGAACTGTCCAGCAGCAGCGCCCAGGCGGGACAGCATGGCGCACAGGCCGATCTCGACGTTGGTAATGAACCCGAGGCAGCATCGACCGAGACCATTGTCCGGTTCAGCCGGGCAGGCGGCAAGGGTGCGAGCTTGGAAATGCAACTCAACACCGGCAAGGGCGAAGACGCGGCGAACATTGCCGAAAAGCTGGCGACCAAGGTCGAGGACGTCACGGTTCTGGAATCGCGCAAATTCCTGGGCCTCGGCCCACAGAGCAACGCCAATATGCTTGCAAAGTCTATCGGTGAACAATTGGGCCTGGCCGGCAGCGGCGGCCCGCTGGCTCCGGAAGGACAGACAGGCGCCGCCGGTCAGGCGGTTCACACCCTCAAGCTGCAGATGAATCCGGACAATCTGGGATCGATGACCGCGTCGCTGAGGCTGCGCGGCGACGTGCTTTCGGTGGATGTGATGGTGGAGACGGCCGAAGCCCATCGCCATCTCTCCCAGGATCATGACGGCCTGGTCAAGGCGCTCAGGGCCCAGGGATTTGCCGTTGATCATGTCAGCATCCAATTGGCGCCGTCGCAGGCCGCCGGCAATAACGCCAATCCGAACGGCTCGCAGGGCCAGAGCTTCGAGCAGGGCTTCAGGAACGGCCCTGGTGAACAAATGCAGGGCGGAAGCGGGGGCGGACTGCGGGACGGTGGCAACGGGCCTTCATTGGACAATCAAGGTTTGGCGCATGGCAATGAATCGACTGTTGAAATTCCTGCCGGCGCTGCTGTTGGCACTTCCCGGCCTTCCCAGGTCTATCTCTGAAGCGCGGGCCTCCACTGGAATTTGTGAAGGAGAAATTACAGCGGCTGCCGCAAAATACGGTGTCCCGGCAGGCATACTCTACTCTGTCGGACTTGCCGAAACCGGGCGCAAGGGCTCGCTGCAGCCTTGGGCGCTCAACATCGAGGGCAAGGCCGTTTTCGCCGGAACGCCGACAGAAGCGTTAAGCCGTTTCCAGGCGGCGCGAAGTCAGGGCAAGAAACTTATCGATCTGGGCTGCATGCAAATCAACCATCATTATCACGGAGCGGAATTTGCCTCGCCAGCGGACATGTTGAACCCGCGCCGGAATGTGGAATATGCGGCTCGTTTTCTGTCCGAGCTGCATGCGCGCCACGTTACCTGGACAATGGCGGTTGCTCGATACCATGCCGGCCCGAACAACAATCCGGCGCAAAAGGAATATGTGTGTCGCGTCATATCCAACCTGGTCGCTACGGGATATGGAAAGTGGACAAATCAGGCCAGATCATTTTGCGGTCAGTAAAACAAGAAGAGAATATTCTAATATGCTTAAATTATACTTTGTGGCAACAATATGAAAGTCAAAATATTCTTGATCGTGTTTAACGAAACGTTAATTTCTCCACAAAAAAATAGTACCTCTTGCAATCATCACCCACTATATATTGATCAAATCAGCACCTAATAGTTAATCAACTGTTATTTTCCATCATTGAGTTTAACTAGTTGTCGCTGATTCGCGCGATTCGTACTCCTTATGCAGTGCAACACCACACTGATTCGGAGGCGGCTGAATGATCGTAGTGGTAGATGAGCGTGAGCTCGTAAAAGACGGATATACTTCACTATTCTGTCGTGAAGGTGTCCCATCGACAGGATTTGATCCTGGTGAATTTGGAGAATGGGTTCACACAGCAGCTAATGCCGATATTGACGCGGTAGAAGCTTTCCTGATTGGCCAGGGCGATCACGCCATGGTTCTTCCAAAAGCGATTCGGGACCGGTCACAGGCCCCAGTCATTGCAGTCAGCGACTCACCTTCCCTCGAGATGACTCTGGCGTTTTTTGATTGCGGCGTCGATGATGTCGTGCGCAAACCGGTCCATCCCAGGGAAATCCTGGCGCGGGCTGCGGCCATTCGCCGACGCTTCAAGACGATTGTCAATCATGCGGAAATCGGTCCCATCAGGGTTTTCTTTGACGGCCGTGATCCGGAAATACTCAATGAAGTATTTCCGCTGCCGCGTCGCGAACGCAGAATCCTGGAATACCTGGTGACCAATCGCGGTCGCAGGGTTTCCAAATCCCAGATTTTCAATGCCATTTACGGGATATTCGACGAAGACGTCGAGGAAAACGTGGTTGAAAGCCACATCTCGAAACTGCGCAAGAAGCTGCGCAACCGTCTGGGCTTCGACCCGGTCGATTCAAAGCGCTTTCTTGGATACTGCATCGACTGGCAATGATGTGCAAAATGCGTGCCCGGCATGAGGCCGATGTGGCAATCAATGTGATGAATGCAAGTCGCGTTCAAATGGGTTCATTTGATCGATAACCTACATGCATTGTTTCAAAGCATGGCAGCGTTCCTTGCCTGTTCAAATGAACAGGCAGCGCTGCAAGCGGCCCACAAACAGTTTCACGCAAGGCCCGCCTCCTACTCTGTAATGACTACGGAAACGAGGATCCAACATGAGCCTTTTCGGAATGATGCGAACCGGCGCGTCCGGCATGAATGCCCAGGCGAGCCGACTTGGCGCGGTGTCTGACAATATCGCCAATGCCAACACGACAGGTTACAAGAGGGCAACCACCGAGTTTTCTTCACTCCTGCTGCCCTCCACGGCGGGATCATACAATTCCGGTGCGGTCGCAACGCAGATCCGCTACGGAATTTCCCAGCAGGGTACACTGCAATACACCTCGTCCGACACCGATCTTGCCATCAACGGCAACGGGTTTTTTGTCGTTCAGGACAAGGGCGGGGTTCCCTATTTGACTCGCGCCGGTTCCTTCATCCCGAATGCGACCGGTGAATTGGTCAATGCCTCCGGTTTCAAGCTGCTGGGCTATCCCTTTACCGATACGGCGCCAGTGCCGGTGGTCAATGGCTTTGACGGCCTCGTGCCGGTAACTGTGGGCAACGGGGCGCTGACCGCGAAAATGTCGACGCAGGGCACATTCGTGGCCAATCTCGATGCTGGTGCAGCCATTCAGACCGGCACCACGCCCGGCACCCTGGCAGCGGTCGGCGATATTCCTGACGGCTACACCCACAAGAGTTCGCTGAAAGCTTATAACAGTCTGGGCGGCGAAGTCCTGATGGACTTCTACTACACAAAAACCGCTGACGACGAGTTTGAAGTCACGGTCTACAATGCAGCCGACGCCACCAATGGCGGTTTTCCCTACACTTCGGGCCCGCTTGATCTCGACGGCGCGTCATCGCAGACGCTGACCTTTGACCCGTTGACCGGGTTTGTCACCAATGCCGACGCCAAATTTGCCATCACCGGCATGCCTGGCGTGACCAGCCTGGATCTGGACTTTGGCGGCATGACGCAGTTTGACTATGAATTCACCGTGCAGAGCGCATCGGTCAACGGCAATTCTCCAAGCCAGATCGAGCGGATCAAAATTGCCGACGACGGCATCGTCTATGCCCAATATGCAAATGGCGACCTCAACCCGCTCTATCGTCTGGCAATGGCCAGCGTGCAGAGTCCGGATCAATTGCAGGTCATCTCCGGCAACGTATACGCCCAGGGCATTGAATCAGGCGTCATCACCATCGGCTTTGCAGGCTCTGGCAACTTCGGTTCGGTTCTGTCGGGGGCCTTGGAAATGTCCAATGTCGACATCGCCGAGGAGCTGACCAAGATGATTGAATCGCAGCGTTCTTACACTGCCGATTCCAAAGTGTTCCAGACGGGGTCCGATCTGATGGAAATCCTCGTCAACCTGAAGCGATAGGAGCCGTTAGCGGAAAACCGACATGTCGCTTTCATCAGCAATCAACAGCGCTCAATCCATATTTTCCAATACCGGACTGCAAACGTCCGCTCTATCGAAAAATATCGCCAACGCTTCGAATCCTGATTATGCGCGCCGTGTCGGCGTTCTCACGGCTGCTCCTGGCGGCGGCCAGGAACTGGTCATCCAGAGGGCGCAGGATGACGGTCTGCTCCGGCTGAACCTTGCCGCCATTTCCAAGGCGGATGCGCAAACCGTTTTTCACGGAAAACTGGAGACGATCAAATCGTTTCTGGGCGGCAATGATTACGAAACAGCGCCTTCGACCTATATCGCCCAGTTGCGCGACGAACTCCAGGCCTATGCAGCCAAACCGGGCGAGGCCACATTGGCCTCGTCGGTGGGTTCGACTGCGCAGGATGTGGCCAATTCCATCAATAACGTAGCCAATGCAATCCAGGATGTTCGTGGCGAAATCGATCAGGAGATCGAACTTTCCATCAAGGACCTGCGCCAGTTGCTCGACCAGTTCGAGGTGATCAACAACAAGGTCCGTGCCGGGACGGCGCTTGAACGCGACGTCAACAACGAATTGGACCAGCGCGACAAGCTGCTCAAGCAGATTTCCTCGATTGTTGGCGTCAATGCCGTGACCAATGCCGACAACGACATGTCGCTTTATACCACTGACGGCATCACGCTTTTCAACGTTTCGCCGCGGACAATCCGGTTTGATGCGCAGCCGCTTTACAGCGCTGCGACAACCGGCAACCAGCTGACGATTGATGGTGTTCCGGTCAAGGTGGGCCAAGACGGAAATACGACCTCAAAGGGCACGCTGGCCGCCTTGTTGCAGGTACGAGACGTTGTCATTCCGCAATTTCAGTCGCAGCTTGATGAAACGGCCCGCGGCCTGATCACGATGTTTGCCGAACATGACCAGTCAGGCGGCGGCTTGCCCGATCAGCCGGGGCTGTTTTCCTGGCAAGGCTTTACCGCCGGCGACGCCCTGCCCACGGCGGCAACCACGGTAACCGGTTTGGCCAATATCCTGATCGTCAATCCGCTGGTATCCAAATCGCAAGGGGGAGATCCGACCCTGCTGCGTGACGGCGGCATCAATGGCGCGGCCTATATATCAAACACCAATGGCGATGCAGGCTTTTCGACATTGCTTGACAGCCATGTGGCGGCGTTTGACGCCGATATCAATTTCGATTTCACCACCGGCGTCGATCCTTCCGCCACCATCGGTTCTTACGCGACCTCGTCGGTCGGCTGGCTTGAACAGATGATCCGCGAAAGCGCGTCTGCGAAGGAAACAAAGGAAGCCAGTCTGACGCGTTCGTCGGAAGCCCTGTCCAACAAGGTTGGCGTCAATCTTGACGAGGAGTTGTCGCTGCTGTTGCAGCTTGAGCAATCCTACAAGGCGTCAGCCAAGATCATCTCGACGGTCGATACCATGTTGCAATCGCTGCTTGCGTCTGTGAGATAAGCCATGAAAACCTCCTTCATATCAGCTATCACCATCCAGACCGCGATGCGGTCGTCGATCTCGGAAGTGCAGTCCGAACTGATGCGCTCGCAAAAGGAAGTGGTGACGGGCAAGCTTGCCAATATCGGCGAGACACTTGGCGGCATCACCGCCAGAAGCCTCAACCTGCACCGCGATTTCGACATGCTGCACAATCTGCAAAATACCAATGCGATTGTCGATCAGCGCCTATCGGCATCGCAGGCGGCCATGACCACAATGGCGTCCAATGCGCAAACCGGGTTGAACGCCGTCATCGCGCTTTCCGGCGCCACCGACGCCAACCAGCTTGCCATTGCCGTTCAAACCATGCGCAATTCGCTGGATGCCTTTACCGATGCGGCCAATTCGTCGATGAACGGGGAATATCTGTTCGCCGGCATCAATTCCGATGTAAAGCCGCTCAATGATTACCAGAACCCGGCCGGATCGCTGGCCAAGACCAGTTTCGACACGGCATTTTCAACCTATTTCGGCTTCACCCAGTCCGATCCGTTGGCAGGCAATATCACGACCACCCAGATGGACGACTTTCTGACCACTGTGGTTGAGCCGATGTTTTCGGGCCCGCAATGGAATACCGATTGGTCAAATGCATCCGATACCAAGATGTCCAGCCGGATTTCACGCAATGAAGTCGTCGATTCGTCGACCACCGCCAATGAAGCCGGCATTCGCAACATGGCGCTGGGCGCCACGGTATTCATCGAATTGATCAATTCGCCGATCAATCAGGACGTGCGCCAGTTATTGACCAAGAAAACAGTCAACTATCTCGGTCAGGCAATCTCCGGTGTGGACTTTGAGCGCGGCCAGGTCGGGCTTTCGCAACAACGTGTCAAACAGGCCGATGTCTCAATCGCGGCCCAAATCAACATCGTTGAAACCAACATAAACAAGATGGAAGGGGTGGATGTCTATGAAGCCTCCACCAGAATGACTTCGCTGATGACCCAGATGGAAATTTCCTACAATTTGACGGCGCGGATCTCCCAGCTCAGCCTCGTCAATCAATTGTAGCAATCAGGCGCCAGCGATATGAAGGGCCTTTGAATGTACCAGTTTTCCTACGCCGAGATCATGGCCGACAATGTGGCCGACGCCAAGGACCGCGAGAGACAGGTTCTCGACAAGGCGATCCGGCTTTTGCAGAGCGCCAGAAATTGCGGCCGCAGTTCGCGCGAAGCCGTGGAAGCGCTCTACTATACCCGTCGGGTCTGGCTTTCCTTCATCGAGGACCTGCGCCAGCCTGAAAACCAGCTTGATGTTGACCTCAGGGCCAATCTCATTTCGATCGGCATATGGATCCTGAAGGAAACCGAAAAGATCCGAACGCGTGAATCCGACAATTTCGAGGGCGTCATCGACGTCATAACCATCATCAGGGATGGACTAAAATGAAAAGCACACTGAGAATATCTCTGAAGTCCGGTGAGCGGATCTTCATCAATGGCGCCGTCCTCAGGGTTGATCGCAAGGTCGCCATCGAATTCCTGAACGATGTGACCTTCCTGCTTGAAAATCACGTCATGCAGCCGGAAAACGCCAATACGCCGCTCAAGCAACTCTACTTCATTGCGCAGATGATGCTGATCAACCCGGAGGGTGCCGAGCAATCCATGGTGCTGTTCCGCAAGTCGATTGTCATGTTGCTCACCTGCTTCCAGAATGAGGAAGTCCTGGCCGAGCTCAAGCAGATCGACGCCATGGTGACATCCGGCCGGGCCTTTGACGCGCTCAAGGCGATTCGTTCGCTCTATCCGATCGAGGAGCGCATTCTGAACGCCAGCGAAATGACCGCAGCGACCATTGAACAGATCAGCAAGGAGATTGCACCATGGCGATAACTCCAGTCGCGGGCGCCGGCACAACTGGCGCGACAACCACGACATCGACGGCGACCACGGACGAGAAGAACTCGACAATCAATTATGACAGCTTTCTCAAGCTGCTGATCGCGCAGATGAAAAACCAGGATCCGACCGATCCGATCGATGCCAGCGAGCAGATGTCGCAGCTTGCCTCCTTCTCGCAGGTCGAGCAAAGCATCAAGACCAACAAGCATCTGGAAAACCTGATCAGCGAAACAACATTGGGGCAGGCGGCTTCACTGGTGGGCAAAACTGTGACAAGCTCTGACGGCACAGTGACCGGCGTCGTCAATTCCGTCGATATCAATTCGGATGCGGTGACCGCCACGCTGACCAACGGCGAGACAATGCTGATCCAGACCGGCATAACGGTATCGCAAACCGCAGGACCATGAGACATGAATGAGGCCGACGCACTGGATGTTGTCCAGGCCGCAATCTGGACCGTGATCACGGCCTCCAGCCCGGCGGTGCTTTCAGCCATGATCGTCGGCCTTGTCATTGCGCTCATTCAGGCGCTGACCCAGGTTCAGGAAATGACCCTGACCTTTGTTCCGAAAATCCTGGCCGTCATGGCGGCCGTCGCCATCTCCGCCCCCTTCATCGGCGCCCAGATCTCGATTTTCACGGCCATGGTGTTTTCGCGGGTGCAGACCGGGTTCTGACCAGCCGCGCATGGTCTCGATCTTCCTTTCCCCAACGCGCAGTCGCCGCATCACAAAGCCGTGAGCAGGCTTGGTCATGGGCGCGACATACTTTATCTTTACTGAAAGCGTTTCGTTCTGCCAGCGTCTGGTCCGGATTTTGCGGTCCGGTCAAACAGGCGCAGATCCGACAGGAGGCATTGCTATGAGTTTCAATATCCTTCCCCGCCGGACCCTTCTGGTCGCAGGCGCCGCCATCGTGACGGCGGGGGCTTTGTCGCGCATGTCGCCAGTCCGGGCTGAGGGGGTTGCGCCAACGCCCACGATGCGCGGCGGGGCCAATAATTACCAGCCCGGCGCGCCACTTGTGGAACGGATCGGCGGCGGCGGATTCTGGATGACCGGCACGGTCCG
>JBGSIT010000076.1:0-11636 GCA_041742335.1 Rhizobiaceae bacterium | reverse complement strand
GCTGGGCGCGGCCGTGCTGGTCTTGGCCGATCCGCTGAATGTGCGCTGGGCCATCGTGCTGACCACCGGCCTGTTTTTGTTGCTGTTGATGTCGGGCTGGCGCTATCGCGGTCGGCACTCCGCACCCATTGCCTCGCTGGTGGGTTTTGTCAGCGGTTTTTTTGACGGCACGGCGCAAATAGCTGGTCCGCCGGTGGTGACCTATTGGCTGGGATCGACGCTGCCTGCCGCGACAGTGCGCGCCAATATCGTTTTATTCTTCGCCATCATCACGGTTTTTTCCGGCCTGACCTATTGGTTCGTGGGATTGCTGGAAGCGAAGGTCTTTGTTCTGGCGCTGCTTGCCTGGCCGGTCTATGTGCTTTGCCTGATTGCAGGTTCAGGGTTGTTCGGCAAGACCAGCGAAACCTTTTTCCGCAGGATATGTTTTGCCTTGATTGCACTGTCGGCCGTTCTCAGCCTGCCCCTGCTTGATCCCTATTTGCGATAGCGCCTGCATATCCCGTTTTGACCGGTGTGATGGAAGGCTCAATCCGCATCCTGAGCATCGATTGCCATCACTGCCAAGGATTGACGAAGGGGATATTGGCTGCCGCAAAGGGCTTCACAACGCGGGTGGCCACCGACATGCCGCGCGACGATGCAATGGCGGCAATCTGGCCGTCGGCAACCGAGATGGGCGTGCCGCCGTTCCTGGCGCGGGCACAGCACATTGCGAAATGCGTTGCGGCTTCAGCATCAAAAGCGAGAATCCGTCGGTCGAACAGGCGGGCCATCAGTTGCGATAGCGCAATTTCCAGACCCTGCTTGCGTCGCCCGCCCGCCAGCAATTCCACGCCAAACAACAACTCTGCGAGACTGGTCGATGTAATGAACAAATCTTCCGCGATTTGTGCGTCGAGCCAAGCCAGAACTTTTGGGTCCGGCGCGGATCGCATGGGTTCGGACACAACATGCGTATCGAGAATGATCATTTGCAGCTTTGCGCCTTGACCGGTGTCTTGTCGCGTTCGATTTCCAGATCCAGTCCGCCATGCAGCTTGCCGAATGCGGCCAGTTCGGTGCCGATCCCCATTCTTTCAACCGGATGAACGGCCTCCTCCAGAATCGCCCGGATTTCGGCCTCTGTGCTGCGGCCATGCCTTTCGGCCCGACGTTTCAGCGCCTGGTGGGTGTCTTCTGGCAGGTTGCGAATGGTTACGGCACCCAACGGATGTTTCTCCAAGGGAACTCAATTGATATCATATTCTCAGAATGATATCAATTAATCGCCTGCATCGCATCAACATGCTGTTGAAAACAGAAATTGCCCGCATTGGCGGGCAATTTCAAAAACAAGTCTGCTGCAAACGCGCTATTCCGCGGCCACCTTCACAGCCGGATTGTTCGGATGGGTGGTCCAGTTTGCATAGTTAGGATCGACCGGCTTGCCCGTGCGCTTGTCCTTGACGCCGGCGGCGAGCGGTTCCATGGTGATGCAGTTTTCCACCGGGCAGACATTGACGCAGAGATTGCAGCCGACGCACTCCTCTTCGATCACTTCGAAATGACGCACGCCGTCGAGCATCGAGGTGATGGCCTGGTGGGACGTATCCTCGCAGGCTATGTGGCAGCGGCCGCATTTGATGCAGGCATCCTGGTCGATCTTGGCTTTGGTGATGTAATTGAGGTTGAGATACTGCCAGTCGGTGACGTTGGGCACGGCGCGGCCCATGAAATCGTCAAGCGTGGCAAAGCCCTTTTCGTCCATCCAGTCCTCAAGCCCGGTGATCATCTCCTGGACGATCTTGAAGCCATAGGTCATGGCGGCGGTGCAGACCTGCACATTGCCAGCGCCCAGCATCATGAATTCCGCCGCGTCGCGCCAAGTCGTCACCCCGCCGATGCCGGAGATCGGCAGGCCCCTTGTGTCGGGGTCGCGGGCAATGTCGGCAACCATATGCAGCGCGATCGGCTTGACAGCCGGACCGCAATAGCCGCCATGGGTGCCCTTGCCATTGATTGAGGGCGATGGCGAGAAGGTGTCGAGATCGACACTGGTGATCGAATTGATCGTGTTGATCAATGAAACGGCGTCGGTGCCGCCTTTCTTGGCGGCGCGGGCCGGATTGCGCACATCGGTGACATTCGGCGTCAGCTTGGTAATCACCGGCATGCGCGAATATTGCTTGCACCAGCGCACAACCATCTCGACATATTCCGGCACCTGGCCGACCGCAGCCCCCATGCCGCGCTCGCTCATGCCGTGCGGACAGCCGAAATTCAGCTCGATTCCGTCGGCTTCGGTCTCCTCGACCAGCGGCAGGATCGCTTTCCAGCTTTCCTCGTCGCAGGGCACCATGATGGAGGCGATCAGCGCCCGGTCCGGCCAGTTCTTCTTGACCATCTTCATTTCCTGAAGATTGACCTGCAGCGGCCGGTCGGTGATCAGCTCGATATTGTTGAGGCCCAGGAGACGCCGGTCAGCGCCCCAGATGGCGCCATAGCGAGGGCCGTTGACATTGACGACCGGCGGGCCTTCCTCGCCCAGCGTCTTCCAGACAACGCCGCCCCATCCAGCCTTGAAGGCGCGTTCGACATTATAGGCCTTGTCGGTCGGCGGCGCAGAGGCCAGCCAGAACGGATTGGGGGATTTTACGCCGACGAAATTATTGCGGATATCTGCCATTGTCTCAGTTCCTTCCGCTATCAGGCCAAAGCCAGGTTGATGGACATGGCCGCATCGCGACCCATGGCGACGGCCGAAACGGTCAGGTCGTCACCGCCGACGGCGCAATCGCCGCCCGCCCAGACGCCGTCAAGCGACGTCCTTCCTTCCGTGTCGACGGCGATCTTGCCGCCTTCGAGTTTCAGCGTTTCGATGCCGGCAACATCCAGTTTCTGGCCGATTGCCGTCAGCACCTGATCGGCTTCAATTGTCAGATGATGGCCGGAGCCCTTCAGCAGGCCATTTTCCAGATGGGTATATTCAAGCACGATGCCGCTGACATGGCCATCCTTGCTTTCAATAGCCTTTGGCTGCAGCCAATGCCGGATCAGCACGCCCTTGGAGGCGGCAAGATCCTGCTCGAACTCGCTGGCATTCATATTTTCCTTGCCGCGACGATAGCAGATCGTCACGTCTTCCGCACCCAGCAACTTGGATTGCACCGCCGCATCCACCGCCGTCATGCCGCCGCCGATCACCACCACCCGGCGTCCGACAGGCACGTCGGCTTTGTTCTTGGCGCTGCGCAGATGGGAGATGAACTCCACCGCATCCATGACACCGTTGACTCCCGCGCCTTCAGCGTGAAGCGCATTGACGCCGCCGAGGCCCAGTCCGAGGAAGACTGCGTCATGGCGCGACTTGAGATCGGCCAAAGTGAAATCGCGGCCCAGCATCTGGCCTGTGAGTATCTTGATGCCGCCGATCGCAAGGATGTAGTCGACCTCGGCCTGGGCAAAATCTTCCGGCGTCTTGTAGGCTGCTATGCCATATTCATTCAGGCCGCCGGCCTTTTCGCGCAGGTCATAAATGGTGACGGCATGGCCTGCCATGGCCAGGCGATGGGCGCAGGCAAGGCTTGCCGGTCCGGCGCCCACCACGCCCACCGTTTTGCCAGATGCTGCATCCCGCTTGTAGAATTGCTTGCCGGCCTGCATCGCGGTGTCGGTGGCAAAGCGCTGCAACCGGCCGATGTCGACCGGCTTTTCTTCTGCCGTGTTGCGAACGCAAGCTTGTTCGCAAAGCGTCTCGGTCGGGCATACCCGGGCGCACATGCCGCCCAATATGTTCTGGTCGAAGATCGTCTTGGCCGAACCGATCGGATTGCCGGTGGCGATCTGGCGAATGAAAAGCGGAATGTCAATTGTTGTGGGGCAGGCCGTCATGCAGGGCGCATCATGGCAGAAATAGCAGCGGTCGGCGGCGACCAGCGCTTCGTGCTTGTCAAAAGGCGCATGAAGATCGGAAAAATTCTCCTCATACTCCGTCGGCTGCAGCCTGCCAGAATGGATACCGGGTTGGTGTTGTCCCATCTTGATGCCCCATTATTGGATTTTGATTGTGTAGACGGTAACCCAGCTTTATTTATTTATCAAACGGTAAATTTTTGCGGGATGGTCTGACGAACCGGCAAGCCGGTCAGGCCTCACCTCTGCATCACGCGGTAAAACGTAGCGTTACCCGTCGTGTCCGGACTTCAAGGTGGCAGAGTTGGCGACTCCCTTGAGCCATTCGGATTCGCCTCCATCGAAACGCCTCAAATGAATACTACTTTAAGAAACATTCGTAAAAACAAATAGTACTTATGAGAGTTGCCTATGGAGCAGCTAATATGCCTTCTTCGCGATTATAAGAACGCACCGATGCCGAGATGCATTGGTCCAAAAACAACAAAAGGAAAATATCATGAAGAAGATTGTCCCGATTATGATTGCCAGCGTCATCGGTTTGACGTCTCATGCAACCGCCGCATCCGCCAATACGTGATATGTCGGGCAAAACTGTACGGATACCGCCGTGATCGTGAACAAGCGCTGCGATTTGCGGGTTCTCAATGTCTACGACAATGACGGCCTTCCGCTGTACCAGGAAATCGGTAGCTGCGAACACCGCGACCAGCAGATTGCTGCCAAGGAAACCGCGCACAAGAGGCCCGTCGTGGAAAAGAAGCCCGTCATGGAAAAGGCTCCAAAGGATCGCCCCAATCCTGGCAAGCCGGAAAAGACAAGCCGCGCCCGGAAACACCGGTCGTAGAAATTGATCCCGACAGGCCGCCTATCCATGTTGAAACTGAGGATGGGCCAACCTCTACCCTGAGTCTCGGTGTGATCAAGTTGACTCGCCAGGTCGATATCGAGAACTCCAAGAAATCCAAGCAGGCCAAAAGCGGCCGTCGGAAAAGTCTTCGCGCCAGAGCGCCGGCGACAAGCAGAATTCCGAGCAAGGTTCCCGGCAAAATGCCGGTGGAAAAAACGGACGCCTCTGGTAACTTTGCGGAGAATTTACCAAACCCCTTGGGAAATTCGAAACATTGCTGGCCTAGTCTGAAAACCGATCAATGGTGGCGGAAGGGACAGAAGATGCCGGCGGAAGCTGCAACATGGCATTACATCATCGCCGAGGTGATCTTCTTCATTCTGGGCGTGACCGGCCATGTGGTGCGGGCTGTCTTCAACCTGTATCCCGACCGGCTGAGCGACAAGCCGATGATGGATCTGGTCATCAGTGACGGTTTCAATCTAAGCGACTATCTGCTTGGCACGGAATATGACGACAATGGCTTTTACCGGCTCGACAGCATCAAGAATCTCCGCATTGCGGTGTCGACGACAATGGTCGGCGGTTTTGCCATGATGCTGCTGGCGCCGGGCGCATCGGGCGCAATCGCCGGCCTGATCGACCAAGGGCTGGTTTTCATCAAGGATCTGTTTTTCCTGCGTCTCGAGCAGGCAGGTATCCTCTAGCGCGGCACATTCCATTGAATGCGCAAACCACGTTGTAACACTTTGAAATGATGCATGTGCGTTAGCGTTCAAATGAATCCATTCGAACGCGACAGGCATGAGCGGTTCAACCCTTGCCGAACATCTTTTTCAGCATCTCCGCCATCGGGCCGGATGTCGGCAGCTTGGGCTTGTGGTCGCGGGCCTGATGGATATGGCTTTGCTGGCCCGGTTTTTCTGAAGCGCCCTGTTTTTCGCGCGGCGGCTTGGGCTGGGGCGCGGACACCGCAGGCGAAATCTTGTTCATGAAGCGGCTGGGATCTTTTTCCAGAAGCAAGCCGGCGGCAAGCGCGATATCGTCGAGCAATGGCGCCAGCCAGCTTTGGTCGGCTTTGGAAAAATCGCCGAGCACATGGTTATGCACCATTTCCTTGACGCCCGGATGGCCGATGCCGAGGCGAACCCGGACATAATCGCGCCCGCAATGGGCATCAATTGATTTCAGGCCGTTGTGGCCGCCATGGCCGCCGCCAGTCTTGACCTTGACCTTGCCGGCGGGCAGGTCAAGTTCGTCGTGAAAGACAACAATGTCAGAGGGCGCGAGCTTGTAAAACCGCATTGCCTCGCCGACCGATTCCCCTGACAGGTTCATGAAGGTCTGTGGCTTGATCAGCAGGATGCGTTCGCCGCCGATCTCGCCTTCACTGATTTCCGCTTTGAACTTGCGGCTCCAGCCGCCAAAAGGATGCTTGCGATGAATGGCCTCGACAACAAGATATCCGATATTGTGGCGGTTGCCCGCATATTTTGCGCCAGGATTTCCAAGTCCGACAAATAGCTTCATTGTTCGTTCTACCAAGCCTTTGGGGCAATTCAGGAAATGTGCGGGGCATGGTCCCGTCCGGAATTGCGATCAAACCATGCGATGGTCCGCTTTGCCGATTCACGGGAAATTGACGCACCCCAGTTCAGCAAAAACCCGTGCCGCAATAGTGCGACACGGGTTTCATATCACTGATTGCGCAAGCCGCAAAAAGATTAAGCTTCCGCTTCTGTTTCTGCTTCTTCGTCACCTTCTTCCGATGTGCCGCCGGCAGGCGATACGATCGTGGCGATGGTGAAATCGCGGTCGGCAATAACAGGTGTCACGCCTGCAGGCAGGGTGATGTGCGAGATATGGACGCCGTCGCCGATTTTCAGTCCGGTCAAGTCGACCGTCAGGAATTCCGGAATGGCATTGGCCGGGCAATGCAGTTCAACTTCGTGACGCACGATGTTGAGAACGCCGCCGATCTTGATGCCGGGGGACTTTGCTTCATTGACGAAGTGGACCGGAACCTCGACGGTGACCTGGGTGTTGGCGGAGACGCGCAGGAAATCAACATGCATGGTGAAATCGCGCACCGGATCAAGCTGGTAATCCTTCGGCAGTACCGAATATTTCTTGCCGTCAATGTCAATGGTTCCAACCGTGGTCATGAAACCGCCGGCATGGATCTTCAGCGTCACTTCCTTGCTGGACAAGGCGATTGCGACAGGGGCCTGCTTGTCACCATAAATGACGGCAGGTATCAGGCCTTTGCGGCGAAGTTCGCGGGAGGACCCCTTACCAACCCGTTCGCGCAGCTCGGCCTTGAGCTCATAAGTATCGTGGCTCATGGCATTTCCTTTCAGATGTTACTGGAGTGCTCCCGCTTTCCTCCGGCAAGGCCGGAAAAAGGCAAGAACCGGGATGTTTGACCACCCCCATCCGCCGTGCCTCCAAGGGTGTCTCAGCGGACCGCGGGCTCATAGCTGAATTAAAGGCCAATTGCAAGTTAACGGCCCATAAAGCCGTGGCCGAATTCGGCCATTGCCTCGGATTGACAGTTCATGGCGGCCATAGCAAAGTCTTGCATTAACTTGTCTATGCGGTCGCCGGCCCGAATGTCCGGGGATTTTCGGGCGCAGACCTGTGGAGGAATAATTGTGCGAATGATTTCGAAATATACTGCAATCCTTTTGCTTTCAACCGTTTCTGTACCGGCATTGGCCGGCGATGTCAGCCAGCAAGGCGCCGACGAAATCAAGAACACGCTGACCAAGTATCTGCCGAAGGATATGGTGGATACCGGGTTTTTGACTGTCAGGCCGGCCGGAACGGTCAATGGCGCGGTCACGCCGCCAGTGCCCGGCGATGTGATCGTGCCACCTTCCGGCTCAGACCAAAATCAAGCGGCAGGCAACCGTTACGAACTGATCATCGATGTCGAGCCACTGCTTGCCAAATTCAAGCAGCAGGAATTCTCGATTTCGGGCCTGAAGCCCTTCATCAACTATCTTACGCCGCTGGACGACGGATTGTGGCGCATTGAATCCAACCAAAATCTTGATGTCACGGCTCAATTCAAGGTGGGCGAACAAACCGCCCAGATGTCATATTCCATCGAAAACATGGCGGGCGACGGTCTGTTTGATCCATCCATCAGTTATTTCAGGGAGGCCAAATGGTCTGCCAGCGGCGGCAAGCTGCATTCGGCGACCGGAACCGACGTCGTCGACATGACTTTTGGTTCGATCGAACAGGTCGTGCAGACGACGCAGACAGATGATGCCCGTGTCACCATAACAGCCACTGCCACGGTTGCCGATCTGGCAGAGACGATCAAGAGCAGCTCATCGGGAAATGTTTCCATCAACGCAGGCGGTGCGAGCGCCGATATACGCTTTGAAAATTTCAATATCGGCGCGTTCCGGGATTTGATCATCTTTGTTCTTGACCGGATTCACCAGGACCAATTGACGGCAGAGGACGGTGAGAAACTCCGCTCCATCCTTCGGGCCAATCTGCCGTTTGGCGACAAGTTCGAGGAAACGCTGGGTGTGCGGGATCTGAAGATCGAAGGCCAAGGGATGACCGCCCTGATCGGCGAGGCCGATTACAGCTTCGATTTCAACGGCATTCGTTCCAATTCGGCGGTCGGCTTCGGGTTTACCGCCGGCGGTCTTTCCTTGCCGCCCGGGGTTCTGCCACCTGGCTCGGAGGAGGCCTTGCCGGATAAATTCAGTATCGGTTTCGTGTTGACGGATCTCAATCTCGATGGCGCTGCCACCTATTTCCTTGATCATGCGGACCTGACATCCAAGGAATTCCTGACGCCGACTGAAAGCCAGCAGATCTCGCGGATCATATCGCCTGACGGCAAACTGCATTTGGAACTGCGCAACGTATTCGCCAAATCGGCTCACTACGATATAGAAATGGTGGGTTCGGGTATTTTCGAAGCCGATCGCAGCGATCGCGGTACTGCCGACGTGACCATTTACGCGAGAAATCTCGATGCGACGATCGCGTTCCTGCAATCCAAGGCCAGCACCATTCCTGAATTCGGGCAAGCCTCCTTTGGCGCGCAGATGATGAAGGGTTTTGCCAAGAAGGAGGCCGATGGGCGCTATTCGTGGAATATCGTTGTCGGAGAGGGCGGGTCAGTCAAGATCAACGGTCAGGAAATGCCGCGCTGACGAGCGGGCGACAGGGTTTGTCGCCGTCGCCATGCGGGCCGTCAATCAAACAGGCTGGAAACCGATTCTTCCTGGCTGGTGCGGCTGATGGCTTCGCCCAGAAGGTTGGCCGTCGAGATGACGCGGATATTGGGTGCGGACAGGATGCCGGTGGTCGGCTGAATGGAATCGGTGATCACCAGTTCCTTGAGCCTTGATGTCGCCACGCGGGTCACTGCGCCGCCCGACAAGACCCCGTGGGTGATATAGGCCGTTACGCTGGTCGCGCCATTGGCCAGCAATGCGTCTGCGGCATTGCATAGCGTTCCGCCCGAATCGACGATATCGTCGATCAGCAGGCAATCCTTGCCGTTGACATCGCCGATCACATTCATGACTTCGGATTCCCCTGGCCGGTCGCGGCGCTTGTCGACGATGGCCAGCAGGCAATCGAGCCGCTTGGCCAGCGAACGGGCGCGAACCACGCCGCCGACATCAGGTGACACCACCATGACATTTTCGAGATTGTAGTTCTCTTTCACGTCGCGTGCCAGAATCGGCACGGAATAGAGATTGTCGGTCGGAATATCGAAGAAACCCTGGATCTGGCCGGCGTGAAGATCCAGCGTCAGCACCCGGTTTGCGCCGGCTTCGGTGATCAGGTTGGCGACCAGCTTGGCTGAAATCGGCGTGCGCGGGCCGGGCTTGCGGTCTTGCCGGGCATAGCCGAAATAGGGAAGCACCGCGGTGATGCGCCGCGCCGACGAGCGTCGGAAAGCGTCGATCATGATCAGCAATTCCATCAGATGGTCATTGGCCGGGAATGATGTCGACTGAACGACGAAAACGTCTTCGCCGCGGACATTTTCCTGTATCTCGACGAATATTTCCTGGTCTGCGAAACGTCTTACACTGGCTTTGCCAAGAGGAAGATTGAGATAGCTGCAGATCGTTTCGGCGAGCTGCCGGTTCGAATTGCCCGCGAATACCTTCATGTTGCCCGCCTGTTTGCCTGCTGGATGGGCGACTTATTAGCGCCCCTGTCCGTGAATGCAAGGCCCTTGTGGAAAAATGCCGGATTTGTCCCAATCAAGCTGGCGATGGGCGGCAGGCCAACCCGGCCCTGTTGGGCGGGTTGTATCAAAATGACCGTTTTTATGACGTAACCGGGTGACGCATTCCGGTTTTTTGCGCTTGCCGGGCAGGCGTTCCGCAGGAAACGGCACTAAAAATAAATATGCGCCATTTGGCAGGAATGCGGTCAGGCCTTCTGCTTCCACTGCAGATATTGCTGGATCGTTTTGGTGGCGATGAATTGCATCGTGGCAGGCGGCACCGAGGCCCAGGCATCACGCGCAGCCCCCGGCACTTCTTCCTGGCCTTGAAGGCGGCTCAATCTGCGTCCAGATGCGTCCAGCACGTCCCAGACATAAACCACGGTGGTTTTCTTGCCGTCATTGAAGGCGGAGAGATAGCCTTTGAGAATATGGTCGCTGGTCGTGTCCGACGAGCTTTTTATTTTCAGCTGATGGGCGCGGGCTTCATTGCCGAGCTGGCGCGACAGCGGCGTGACGGACTGAACCGGTGCGCCGATGATCGGCAAAAAGCGAATCGAACCGTTCGCTCCGGTGCTTGCCGCCATCACCGGCTGGTTTGTCGTCGCATCGTTGTTTTCCAAAGCCTGGGCCTGGGCCTGCAATGTATTTTGCGGCGGCTGGTTATTGGCGGCAGCCTGGTCTTGCGCCGCCAAGGCGTTGCCGGGCACATTGCCATTGGCGGTTTGTCCGTTGTCGCCCTGGCTTGCGTTGGCGCTGCCTTTGCCTATATCGGCTTGCGGCGTCAATGCATCTGTGGTGCAGCTTGACAGGAGAATGGCAAGGCAAATGCCCGCCAGGAGTTGCAACAAAAAACGCATCGAAATCGGCTCCCCGAATTTTAAGCAATGTTTTGTAGCAGTTTATCCCCGCTTTGGGCCGTCATTGTCAATGTCATTGCCGATTTGGCTTTAATGCGACCCGTCGCGTCCTGCCGTCATCGTTGTCGCTTGAATGCACTTGGCGTCCCGTCACGCCAGAAGCATGTCCAGGCTGAAGCGGGAAAGGCTCTTTGGTTCGTCTTCCGTCGTCATGTAGGTCTGGCCCAAAGTCATGGCGGTATCAGTATCTGAATCCATGATGATCATATGAACGAAGAGCGACATTCCAGGCAGGATTTCCTGCGGGTTTCCGGCGTGAAACATCTGGTGCTCCATCCATGAGGGGGAAAAGCGTGCGCCGAGCGAATAGCCGCAGGCATTGAGCCGGTGACGCGCAAGGTCCCGTTCGTCCATGACCCGCGCATGGGTGTCAAACACGCTGCCGAACGTATTGCCGGGCCTGAGAACGGTTTCTATTTCCTCGATGCAATTGCGCGCTGCGGCATAAAGCTCGCGATGGCGTCCGCTCGGCTCGCCGATCACTATGGTTCGCATCATGGCGGCATGGTAATGCGCCGAGACGCCTGCCCATTCCAAAGTCAGCTGATCATTGGCGTCGAGTTTTCGCCGCCCGGATTTGTAGCGGCATAACAGTGCGTCCGGTCCAGATCCGATGATGAATTCATTGGCCGGATAATCACCGCCGCCGGCAAAAACCGCGCCTTGCATGGCGGCAAGAATTGCGCCCTCGTCAGCACCGGCGTGAATCAGGGCAAGGGCTGCGTCAAGCGCATCGTCGGCCAGGCTCGCC
>JBGSIT010000075.1:0-34543 GCA_041742335.1 Rhizobiaceae bacterium | reverse complement strand
GGTTTACTCAACGTCACGTCATCGACGGCTCTAACCGATTGATGGGGTCGACATTGGCGGAGGAGGCGCCTTTGGGGTCAAAATCCGAAGCGAGCTAGGGATCGACGACAGCCTTGGCGAGTTCCGGGCCGATGACGCGGGCTCCCATGGTGATGATCTGGGCATTGTTGGACAATGCCGCCCGCTCCGCCGAATAGGTATCGTGGGTTAAAGCCGCACGAATGCCCGGCACCTTGTTGGCCGAGATGCAAACGCCGATGCCTGTACCGCACACCAGAATGGCGCGGTCGACCTTTCCGTCCAGCACGGCCTGGGAGACCCGGTCGGCGAGGCCGGCATAAAATTCAGATCCACCCCCTTCAGGCTTGCTCATGTTGATGATTTCGGTGTCGGCGCGGTTTTTCAGATGCGCGAAAAGAACTTTGACGAGCGGTTCGCCGGCGCTGTCGCCGCCTATGGCCAGTTTCATGATTGTGCTCCTTGCTTGATCAACCCTTCGCCCGCCCGTTGCGGATGAAGGAAAAATAGTCGTCCTGGCCCACTTGCCCGCCCTTGAGCGCGATTTGCAACCCATTGGTTACGGCGTTGCCGCCATGGGCAAGACAAAGCGGCGAACCGGGAGTCTGCGGCAATGGCATCAGCAACGTCAAGGCATCGATCCCCAATTTAGAGAGCGCATGGCTCGACGTGTCGCCGCCGGCAATGACAGCCCGTTGCAACCGGGCCAGACTGAGGATTTCCGACAATATCAGACCGAGATTTTCACCCAGTCGATGACGCGCGCCTTCGCTTTCGGAAAGCCTCCCGCTTTGATCGGCTTGCGGACCCAGCGCAGAATAGACAAGTGGACTTTGGCCGCGTTCAAGGCAGGCCATGGCCGAGGCGACGGCTTCAGCGATTTCGCCGCCCGAACCGCCGCCCGCAAGGGCAATAGCGTCAACCGGGATCAGGCCGAAACCGTTCTGCCCTGCGTGGCGGATCTGGCGCTCGGTGGTTGGCGACACGCTGCCGGAAACAACCGCAATGCTTTCGACCGGACCTGCATAGGCAAATTGCGGCGGCGATCCCAGCCGGCCTTCGGCCTTCCAGGCCTTGATCAGCGCATATTCAACACCGGATGAACCGCAGACAAATTGCCCGCCGGCAGCCTTTTTGCGAAGCAATTGCCGCCCCGCCCGCAATTGGCTTTCCTCGCCGTCCACATCAAGATGCACGATACGGGCCTCTGCAAAGGCGCGGTCCACCGCACCGTCCGCATCAGCTGCCGCCAGGGCCGCAATATCAACCAGGCGGCTTTCAAGCCCGGTCTGGCCCGCCAGATGCACCAGCACATCGGACTCCGCCATCGGGGTCACCGGATGGCGGCTCATGACCGGATGGCGATCAATCCTGTAGTTCCGGCCCTGATAGGCGGCAAAGAGGTGGCCAAAGGCAGTATAACGGCGGATCTGCGGTGCGCCGACGACCAAAGGCGCCGCCTGGTTCTTGAAGATATCCAGCCCCAGTTCCATCGCCCGTCCTATGCTGCCGATTGCCGGACTGGAATCGAATGTCGAGCAGACCTTGTAATGGCAGAAATCGGCATCAAGGGTCTTCAGCCACTCAAAAGCGGGGGCGAGATGCGCATCCATCCAGTCAGGCGATTGGCTGCGGCTTGTGCCGGCAATGCCGAATGCGCTTGCATCCGAAAAACGTGAAAACAAGGCGGTGTCGGGCCTTACGAGAAACAGAACCGTCTTGATGCCATTGGAAGCCAAAGCCTCCATGGCATCGGTCGAACCGGTAAAATCATCACCGTAAAAGCTGATCAGCGGTCGCGCCATTTCATGCCCCCTTGCCGGTGGAAAAACTTTCAATGGACCGGCGCAACTCGTCATGCTGCTTTGCGTAGTCTGCCAGATCAATGCCGGCAACGGCCGCCTCCCAGGCCTGTCGAACCGCAAGCACACCCGCGCCGGGCCCATCGGGATGGCTGACGATGCCGCCGCCGCAAAGATACAACAAATCGGTCGATCCGCCGATCGCCGCAAAAGTATCAGGCGCCTGTCCGCCCCACTGGCCCGAACCGATTACCGGCAAGGCGCAGTCTTCCGGCGCAAATAGCGGCGTTGTCACCGCCTTGTAGGAGCGCACGAAACTCTCGTCCGGCTCCCAATATTTGACGCGAATGCCGTTGATCTGGAATTGGTCGACGCCCAGCAGGCGCCAGAACTGCTGCCAGACCGAAAAATCCATGCCAAGCCCCGCATGGCGGGTGAGGATATCCCAGCCGTTGCGATGACCGTGCAGGACAAGACCGGAGCGCTTGCGCAGAAAGGACATGCCGCCAAAGCCGATGGAATTGATGTTGACGACGGCGCAATTGCCGCCGGCATTCAGCACAAGATCATGGTTGGCCATCATCTCGTCAGGATCAGCATGGGAAATGCCGAAGGCGTACATCACTTTTTTGCCGGTCTTTTGCTGATGGTCAAGAATGCGCGGCATGATGGCGGCAACACGGTCCCTGAGCGGCGAATAGGCGGGACTCATCAGCTTCTCGTCATCCTTGATGGAATCAACTCCGGCATCCAAAAGCTCGCCAACCATTGCCGCCGTCTCTTCCGGCCGCAGGCCCAAAGCCGGCTTGACGATGGTGCCGATAATCGGACGACCGGAAACACCAGTCATGGCAAGGCTGCCCTTGACGCCGAATTGCGGTCCGGGATGGGCGCGCGCGAATTCCGCAGGCAATTGCAATCCTGTAACCCGGATGCCGGTCATGCCCTTGATTGAATAAACACCGCCGATGCAGATTGTCATCAGCGCCGACAGATCGGTGCCCACCGCATCCAGCGGAAAATCGATATCGACATCGGCGCGGTGAAACACTTTGTGTTGACCGGCTTCATCTGGCCATGAGGCTTGATCGGCGGGATCAAGATGGCGGATGGCGACGACCCGGGCTGCGACCCGCGCCTTCAATTCCTCGGTTTCTCCCGGAAGGGCGACAAAGGTTCCCGTCGATTGGTCGCTGGCAATCTTGGCGGCCATGGCCTCAACCGAGCCTGGCGTTTCAATCCTGTAGGTCAGCCTGATCAAACCCGTCTCCATCGTCTTTATCACAGCATGATTGCAAGGGTGCGCATACTGGTATAATGAGTATTACTGTAAACGCAAGCAGGTTCAATGCCCACAAGAAACCTTTTCGTATGGGAAAAAAAAGTGCATAGAACCAAGCGCGAAGCAGCAGGATGGATCCATGCCAATTATCCCCGAACCGATCGTGCGCAGAAAACTTTCCGACGAGGTATTTGAACGGCTTAAGCGGTTGATTACCAGCGGCGAATTGAAGGCTGGCGACGAGATGCCGTCAGAGCGTGAATTGATGGAGCGCTTCGGCGTCGGCAGGCCCGCGATTCGCGAAGCCATGCAGGCGCTTGCGGGCAAGGGCCTTGTTGAAATCTCGCATGGCGAACGCGCCAAGGTGCTGCAGGTCACCGCGAAATCGATCTTCGCGCAAGTAGACCTTCCTGCCAAGATCCTGCTGGCCGGTTCCGCCGATTCACTGGAGCATCTTAAAAGCGCCCGCATCTTCTTCGAGCGCGGCATGGTCCGGGAAGCCGCCGCCCGCGTCACGCCCGAAAACGTAAGACTGCTGGAAGACAAGCTTGCCGAACAAAAGGCTGAACTCGGCAACCCGGAAGCGTTCATCCAGGCCGACATGGCCTTTCATCAGGCCATCGCCAAAATCTCCGGCAATCCGATTTATGTTGCTGTCAGTGAAGCCATGCTGGGATGGCTCAAGACCTATCACACCGACATGCTGATCTGGACGGGACGGGAAAATTTCACGCTCGCCGAGCATCAGGAGATCATCGATTGCATTGCTGCCGGCGACCCGGACAAGGCCGAAGAAGCCATGATCAGGCATCTGGAGCGATCCCGGGCGCTCTATGTCCAGAAAACGGTCGGGAGTCGTTGAAAAACCGGGAGCCGCGCCGTCAACCGATGGTCAGGCGCATGCATCCATAGGCATCCAGAACAAAATCGATTTGGCCCTTGCAGGCGACAAAGCCGCCCTCGCCGCCCCCCATGCCGCCCGCATCCATCACACCAGCCTCAAGAACAGCTCCCGGCATTACCAGCCTTTGCGGTTGCGGCGTGATATTGGCGATAAGGAGATGGCGGCGACCCAGATTGTCAATGGCACCCAGGGCCGCGATTGCGTCCGGGCTCGAACTTGCCGCGGCGATATGGTTTTGTCCTGCAAATCCGGAGAGCCATCCGATGACATGCGCCAGCGGTCTGGGCGCACCCTCTGGCGCCGGCTCATTTTGTCCCGCGACCAGCCCGAACGGGCCCGCCAAGGCGGACAATGTCAGAACCTCAAGCCCGCTCCGCATCAGGTTGGCGGCCATTCCGACGGCGAAAGCGGCACCAAACAGGCCTTTGTGGCGAGGATCGACACAGGCCATCGGAATTCTGTCGCCTTGCGGGTTCTCCTTGGTGGTGCTGCCATAGGGATTTTGCCGCATTGCAATGGTCGACGGGCCGATCCGGTAAGGTTTGTCGCCGTAAATGGCGCGAACCGAACGTGCAATATAGGCCAGCGCCTTCAGCGTCTGCATGACTGACCTGTCGTCGGCGGCGTGGACAATCGGATTGGTGGCGTGGCTGATGTAATCCACCAGGCCAGCCGGCACTCTCTTGCGGTTAAGCTCGGTGAAATAGCTCATCATGCCGCCGCCTGTTCGTACACCCGGAAAGGCAAGACGGGCATTGGAGAATATCTCGTCAAAAGCCGGACAATCCGGCCAGACACTGCCTGGCGGCGTCGACTGCCGGTCAATAGCGGGCGACACGAACAGACTGTCCAGCCGCAGGCCGGACGTCTTGACCCATTCGGCAATGTCTTGCAGTTCATCAAGAACCGGGCGTTGGCACGGCAAGGCCAGTTCCAATGTCGCCTTGCTGCTTTTGCGTCCTGCCATATCGGCAAAATGCGCCAGCGCCGCAGGACCGTGGCCGGCCAGCGGATCGAAATGACAGATCAGGTGCTGCGCGCCGCTGGCGGCAAGAACCAGATCTGCATGTTTTTGCTCATCCGCCATGGCATCGGGCCTGAGTGAAAGGCCGATTTCCGCCATTTTGCAATCTGTCTCGACCAGTTCCAGCCGGATTGCCTCCTTGCGCTTGGGCACAGCAGGCGCAGACAAGTCGCCGGTGATCCTGACGCTGACCCCGAGGCTGGAAAGCTTGCCGGCCTGGATCAGATAAGGCCAGGGCAATGCCAAGGGCCGGACATAGGTTTTATAAGACGCATCGGTCCAGTTGCGCTGGTCTTCCATTTCAAACACGTCTCCGGAGAAGCGTGTTTCAG
This sequence comes from Rhizobiaceae bacterium, assembly GCA_041742335.1. Classification (GTDB taxonomy): domain Bacteria; phylum Pseudomonadota; class Alphaproteobacteria; order Rhizobiales; family Rhizobiaceae; genus Rhizobium_E. The sequence continues at coordinate 29,181 of JBGSIT010000075.1, read as the reverse complement.
CCGACAGGCCGTTTGCCACCTGGTGAGTGATGGCTGCGATGTCCTTGAAGGGCTGCCAAGGTTCGATCAGATCCGGCCAATGACTGTCTTCGATACTGCCGTCGCCATGCTCGACCAGCACCTTTTCGCCCGCGACACCCACAACGGGATGCAGGACAACAAAACCGGTGCGCGCGGTCTCAAAGTCCCGGTCGGGCTGAAATGTTGAAACAAAAGACAGGCTGCCGTCACCATGGCCGGATATCCGGCTTTCAACGCGCAGGCAGGCACCGTCCGGCGCAAGGTATTGATTGATTGATTTTACCTCGAAGCTGTCGGCAAACTCACTGACCTCAAGGCTGACCGGAACGGCGGCGCTGGTGCCCCAGTCCCGGTCGCGCACCAGAAAGGCAACGGACAGCAGAACGTCCCGGCCCGCAAAATTGACCACGCCAATATTTCCGTCGATCAGTTCGATTGAAAGCGGTCCGGCGCTCAGGAGTCTGGCCGGCGGTTCGGCCTTGTCGGTCCCGGTCAGCAAAAACAAGCGCGACCTGCCGTTCATCCGAGCAATTCCGCCAATTGGACGGTATTTCCCTGCGCAGCGCTTTGATAGGCGGCTTCGACCATTGCGAAAGTCTTGAGGTTGTCGTGGCCGGAAGTCTCCGGCTGAATGCCTGCCTCAAGGCAATCGATCCAATGTTTTTCGATCAGCGCCACACTCTCCTGGATATTGTGCCAGGGCTGCGACGCCCAAGGCAGGATCGGTGGCGCGAGGTCTTGACGGGAGAACCCGGATTTTCCGTTGACTTCCAGCACATAGCCCTGAAAAAGCCGGAGCGTTCCGTCGACGCCGTCGATTTCCACTAGAGTTTCGGGAAAAGGCTCAACCTTCATCTTGCTGGCATAGGAAACATCGACAACCGATGTGGCGTCAGCCTCGTGTCCAATGAGAATGGTCGCCACGTCCTCGCCATTGATGGCCGGATTGATTCGTTGTATCCGCGCCGTCAGGTTGACGGCATCGCCCATCAGAAAGCGGCAAATATCGAGGGTATGGATTGCCAGATCCTCGATGATGAAGCGTTTGCCTTCAGCCAGATAGGGCTGGCCGGAAAAGACGTCAAAACCGGAGCGGAAGGAAAAGCGTCCCCAGAAAGGCGCGCCGATTTCGCCGGAATCGACAATCTTTTTCAAGGCGCGCATCGGGCTTTGCCAGCGGAAATTTTCATGCACCATAAGGGCCACGCCGGCGGCGTCGCAGGCATGCACCATTGCCTTGGCTTCAACCAGACTGCGCGCAAAAGGCTTTTGGCAGATCACCGGCACCTTGTTTTGCGCGGCCAGTAAAACGAGATCGTGGTGGCTGGAAACGGTGGTGGCAATATCGACGAATTGAAATCCGCCATCGGTAAACATTTCGGCGCTGTCGGCATAGCGACGGGACACGGCGAACATTTCGCCCATTTCCTTCAGCCTGACGGGATCACGGTCACAGATGGCGACGATCTCGACGCCGGCATCCCGCCAGCCATGCATCTGGTTGATGGCGAAAAATCCGCAGCCGATCAACGCTCCCTTGAGTTTGCTCATTCCGTTACCCCGCTTTGGCCAGCTGCATCAGGGCGACCTTGTTCTGCAGCCGCCTCTGGGCCTGGTCGACAACAACGGCAACGATAATGACCAGCCCCTTGATCACCATTTGCCAGAAGGAGCTTACGCCCATCATCACCAGGCCGTCGGAAAGAATGCCGATGACGAATGCTCCAATGATCGTGCCGCCGATCGTGCCGCGCCCTCCCGACATCGACGTGCCGCCGAGAACCGCCGCCGCGATGGCGTTGAGCTCGAAACTATTGCCGGTGGCGGGATGGGACGCCATCAGTTCCGATGAAATCACCAGCCCGACAATCCCTGCCGAAAAGCCTGAAAACATATAAACGAACATCTTGACCCGGTCGACCCGGATACCCGACATGCGGGCGGCGCGTTCATTGCCGCCGACCGCAAAGATGTGCCGCCCCAAAGGCACATATCGCGCCACATAGGCGGCGGCCAAAGCCACGACCACCAGCATCCAGATTGAAACCGGCAGGCCGAGAAGGCGGCCCGATCCGAACAGGCCGAAGCCGGTATTTCCGAATTCGGCCTTGCCGACCAGATTGGGGAAGGTCTGGCCGTCGGACATCAGCAAAGCTGCGCCGCGCGCCACATAGAGGGTTCCCAAAGTGGCAATGAAGGGCGCGACATTCAGCTTGGTGATCAAAGTGCCGTTGATCATGCCGATCAACGTTCCGACCAGCAGCGTGATCATCGCAACTTCGTATATATTGAAATACAGCGTATAGCCGATGCCAAGGTCGATGCCGTTCAGAATCAACGCTCCGGCGACCATCCCGCAAAGGCCGACGATTGAGCCGACCGAAAGATCGATACCGCCGGTGATGATGACGAAGGTCATGCCCATGGCCAGAAACGCATTGAGCGCCACGTGCTTGGACATCAGGATGACATTGGCCGTTGACATGAAATTGGGCGCAAAGATCGCGAAAAAACCTGCAACCGCAATCAGGGCAATAAAGGTCCGGAGCTTCATCAGGGTCAGCAAGGTGCTTCCCGAAGTTCCGCCGGCCTTTTCACGCGTGGTTTGGATCTCGGTCATTGCTGCAGTTCCCTCGATGTCTTGTGGCCTTCAGCGGATGCCGACACGATGGCCGGGCCGGTAGCTTCGGAACGGTTGAATATCCTGATAAGCTTGCCCTGGCTCATGACCGCGATGCGATCCGACAGCGCCAGCACCTCATCAAGATCGGAAGTGGAAAACAGGATGGCCATGCCCTCAGCAGCCAGCCGCCGCATTGTCCGGAACACGTCGGCCTTGGCGCCGACATCGATGCCGCGGCTGGGTTCATCCATCAGAAGGACTTTCGGTCTGGTCATCAACGCCTTGCCGATGACAACCTTTTGCTGGTTGCCTCCCGACATGGAGGTGACTTCGAAATCCGTATTGGGCGCCTTGATCGACAGCCCGCGCACAGCCTCGGCAATCGCGTCGGCCTCACGCCGGGGCACGATGTGGAACAGGCCGGCAACAAAGCGCTGCAGGCTTGACATTGTGAGGTTAGCGCCTATCGAGAGAACCTGGACAAGGCCTTCGCGCTGCCTGTCTTCGGGAATTAGCGCCAGGCCATAAGCAATCCGTGAAGCAGTATCGCCGGCATCGACTTCCTTTTCATCAAGGAACAACCGTCCGCCCGATTGCTCATGGCAGCCCATGATGCATTCAAAAAGCTCGGTGCGGCCTGCGCCCATCAAACCGTAGATGCCGAGAATTTCGCCTTTCTTAACATCCAGCGAGACATGATCGACGGCATGGGCGCCATTGGCCCTGACCAAAGTCACATCCTCGACGCGGAAAATTTCCCCACCCAGTTCATGGCCCACATCGCCGGCGAAATCCTTGGCATCCGAACCGATCATCGAACGGACGATCCAGGCGGTATCAATAAACTTCATCTCGGCGTTTCCGGTCACCTGACCGTCCCGCAGGACCGTGATGTAGTCGCCGATCCGCATCAACTCTTCCAGACGGTGCGAAATATAGACAATCGCCACGCCGGACGCCTTGAGATCAGCAATGACCTTGAACAGGATTTCCACTTCGGCCGCGCTCAGTGCCGAGGTCGGCTCGTCCATGATCAGGATGCGGGCGTCGAGCGAAACCGCCTTGGCAATTTCCACCAATTGCTGCTGGCCGATGGGCAGGTCGTCAACCAGACCGTCAGCGGCAATCCCGGCTTCCAGCCGGTCGAGGAAACGGTTGGCTTTTTCCACCTGGGCCGCATGGTCGATCATCACGCCTTTTTTCAGTATTTCCCGATTGGCGAAGATGTTTTCCGCGATCGTCAGATTGCCGAACAGGTTAAGTTCCTGAAACACCATGCCGATGCCGTGGCGGACCGCTTCTGACGGAGAACGGAAGCTGACCGGCTTGCCTTCCAGCAGGATCTGGCCGCTGGTGGGTTGCTCGACACCGGCAATCATCCGCATCAGCGTCGATTTTCCCGCGCCGTTTTCACCGACCAGGACATTGACCGCGCCCGCATGCACATTGAAATCAGCATTTCTGACTGCAAGAATGCCCGAATAGGCCTTGGTGACGCCCTTCAGTTGAAGCAACGGTTCGGCTGTCATGGCGAGATGTCCAGCGAAACGGGCGCGAGCAGCGGCAGCGTTTGCGGCTGGGGCATCGGAAAAGCACCGATGGATGTGACTTTCTTGCCCGGCAGACTGGTGCGATCCAGTTTTTCAAGGACGGCGGAAAAGGCGTGTTGGTTGAATGCCTTGCCAAACTGGGCGTAATCGATCTGGTTGCGAAAATCATTGAAGGAAACAAAGTCGAGGCTGTCGCGAATGGCGGTGCCGCGCATTGCCGGGCCGGTCTGGATCCTAATATCCGCCTTCTTGTCCGCGTTGGTGTCAATATCGATCCAGCCGGCGCGCGAAGTGGTTTCTGCCTCGACGATCACGCCTTCGACCCTGGCGACGAAGACATAAGGGGCATTGCCGAGCTTTTCCTTGTAGCCAAAAGTCTCCCCGGCTTTGTCGGGATCTGCTGCAATCGCGGTGAGAATATCATTCAGCGGTGCAGCCTTGGCATTCATATAGGGCACAACCTTGCTGTCCCAAATGGCCGCTACATCTGTCTTGGCGGCATCGGCTCCCGATGCCGCTGCTTTCTGGTCTGACGCCCGGTCATTGGCGACCAGCTTGCAGCCCGGCAGGCAAAATACTGATATTGCAGTGATACTGGCTGCAACCCAAAAAATGGCAGGTCTGGCAGATTGCATGATTTCTTGTCCCATACTCTGGAGCCGTTCAGGCTCCGTTGACCGGGAGCGCCGCCCCCGGTCAACGGCTTGAGACGCTTAGTTCTTCAGCGCGAAGGTTTCGAGATTGGCGGCGTTGTCGCCGTTGATCAATACGCAATCCATCAACTGCTTTTCTTCGGCTGGCGCCTTGCCGCCCGAAATCATGTCATGGGCCTGCTCCACCGCCATCTGGGCCTGCGCATAAGCGGGCTGCAGGACAGTCGCCTTGATGCCGCCAGCCAGGATGGAGTCGCGGACATCGTTGGAGCCGTCAAAACCGACCACGATCACATCCTTGCGGCCGGCAGCCTCAAGCGCAGCGCGCGCGCCCATCGCCATTGTGTCATTGCCGGCGATGACGCCCTGGATATCCGGATTGGCCTGCAGGATGGTTTCCATCTTGGAATAGCCTTCCGTCTGGCTCCAGTTGGCCGACTGCTGGGCCACCATCTTCAGGTCGGGATATTCGTCGATGACATCGTGGTAACCCTTGGAGCGGATACCGGCATTGGTGTCGGATTCCTTGCCAACCAACTCAACGAAGTTGCCCTTTTCGCCCATCAACTTGACGAATTCCTGAGCCCCCAGCTGCGCGCCCTGATAGTTGTTGGAGACGATCTGCGCTGCGGCAACGCCGCTGGCATTGATTTCACGGTCAATCAGGAAGGATGGAATTCCGGCGTCCTTGGCCTTCTGGACGGCTGCAACCGAAGCATCTGCGCCTGCATTGTCGAGGATGATGGCCTTGGCGCCACGACCGATTGCGGTATCGATCAACTGGCTCTGCTTGGAAGCATCGTCGTCATGGACAAGCACCAGGGTCTCATAGCCGAGTTCCTTGGCCTTGGCTTCGGCGCCGACGGCTTCAGCCTTGAAGAAGGGGTTGTCATGGGAAGGGGTAATGATGGCAATCAGATCAGCGGCGCTGGCCGGCATGGCAAGGCCGACGGCAAAAGCTGCCGAAACTGCGAGCAAAGTCATTCTGCGAGTAAGTTTCATTGTATTCTCCTCCTTGTGGGACGCAGCAACGCCTCAGGCTTTTCTGCATGAGAGCCCGTTGACTGCGCCGTTTCTTGAACTCTGCGTACCGGACCCCCAGTCCGGTGCGGGCGTCAGGTGATACGCTGGATGCTGGCGGCAATCTCCGCCGGCGCAAACACCTTTTTCCAGTCGTCGCGCATCAGCATCGGCTTGCCGAATTCGATGGCCTTGTTGCAGGCATCGGAAAAGACGCCTTCAACTTCGTTGAAGATCACCGCGCCCAGCACATTCATGTGGCCGAGCAGGAAATCACGCGCTGCCTGCTCCGGTACGCCGCGGGCGACACACTCATCCATCGCTTCGCGCATGACCACCAGCAGCGAGGCGCAAACCGTCTCCGACAGTCCGGGCTCGAGCAGCGCCATTTGTTCGACCGTGACGCGATGGGACCGCATTACCGGCGACCAGATGATCCTGGCGATTTCTTCACCCAGCGCATAATCGCTTTCCGGTCCCTGCATCAGGGCGGAAACAATATGCTGCTTGGCATGGACGCCGCCGAAATGATCGTTCTTGGCGGCCATGTCCGTCTCGTCGTTGAAAATTGGCGGATGGCAGGGGTGGGTGACGAAATAGGTCAGGTCGTCGCGTTTGGGCAGGTGGCCGGCAAAAGGCGCCGCCGCATCCAGAACCACCACCATGGTGCCAGGCTTGATCTGATCGGAAATGGAGGCGGCAACCTTGCCGATGACCGTATCGGGAACTGCGAGAATGATGACATCGGCATCGGCCAGAGCCTTGCCGCCTTCCACCGTCTCTATGCCCAGTTCATTTTTCAGGCGCGCCTTGCCAGCATCACTGACCTCCACATGAGATACCGCGAAACGCGATCCCTGCAGGTTTTTCGATAGTCGGCAGCCCATTTTGCCGCCGGCGCCAAATAGCGCGATCCTGGTCATGCTGGCTCTCTCCCGAAGTTGAACGATAATAAGGGTAACGGCTTTCATCCTAGTTAGATCAACTGGTATGACATGTCAATCATCGTATCAACACAAGAGATCAAAATTCTCGTTCGCCTTCGCCCGGCGATTGCCAGAATGTTTGCTATCAGCCGCCGGGAGGCCTGGTGACGGAACCAGACAATGCACCCTCCCCGCCAATTTGCTTGGTAAAAATCGAATTGTTACTTGTTAAAGCCCGACAGGCATTGGTATCCTCGTAGGCGAATTCAAAGCTTGCGGCGCTCGTTTGCAGATAAACGTAAGATAAACTTTGAATAACCGTAAGTTCCGTCAATATTAATGGTCGCCGCTGTCGGCTTTTTATTGGTATAGAAGCGGTTCTGACGAGATGAAGTATTTGATCTGGGGTACAAAGTGGCACGCGTTAAACTTGGCATCGGCGGAACTTACGAAACGTTGAATGACCGCGAATGGTATGAGCAGTTTTTGAGCATGCTTCTGTCAAATGAATCAGGTAAGCACGCTTCATTCGACGACAGTTCCGGCAACCAGATCGTCATGACCGGCAAGCAGTTGGATTCATCAAACGCCCACAATATCACGGGAACCGTCTCCGAAGTCGTTATTGAAGACAGTTTGGGAAGGGTGATTTTCGATGTCACCGGCCTGTCGGTCAGCTATTCGAAATTGAGTGCCGCCGCCACTTCGACCGATACCTACGCCATGCTGGATCTGCTGGCGGTTCTGATCCGGGGCAAGGACCGGATCTTCGGCACCAGCGGTTCGGAAGAGCTGATGTCGACCGTGGACAAGGGCAATGATTACATCAAAGGTTACGGTGGAAACGATATTTTCAGGGCGGGGCCCGGCAACAACACAATGCTGGGAGGCAGCGGCGAAGATCAACTGATCTACCAAACCGATTGGTGGGCCAATGCCAAACAGACGCGCGGCGTCGACCTCGACGCCATCAAGGGCACGGCCGTCAATCCCTGGGGCGGGCATGACAAGATTTCCGGTTTTGAGAAATTCAGGGGCTCCTATCAGGACGACATTTACAGGGGCAGTGCCATAGACGAAAAATTCGCCCTGTTCAGCGGCGATGATTTTTTGAACGGCAGGGGCGGCGTTGATACGGTCGACTATAGCTACGACGCCAATTACGGCGGCAAAAACGGGATAATCGCCAATCTCAAGACCGGCAAGATTACCGACGCTTTCGGCGATCATGATACCGTCAGGCACATCGAATCCATTCTGGCCACCGATTATGCCGATAAACTGCTGGGTTCGGATCGCAATGAATTTTTCCGGCCCTTTGGCGGCGACGATTTTTTGAATGGCCGCGGCGGAAGCGACCGGTTCATTTTTTCGACCGGCTTTGACCATGACACGATTGCCGGCTTCACCGCCGATGGCGCCAATCACGACATCATCCAATTCGACAATATTTCTGGCTTGGCCGATTTCGCGGATTTGCACGACAACCACATGGTTCAGTCCGGCGCGGATGTGATTTTGGACATGGGCGGCGGCGACGTGCTGTTATTGAAGAATATCGACATGAATTCGCTGACCGCCTATGATTTCTACATCAGCTAGGCCGCAACTGCGTCCAGCGGGCGCCTTCCGGGCGTTCTGGCGGCTCTGATCAGCGAAATTCTGATTTCGGGGACAGCCAGACAACCATGCCCATATCTTGAACAAGTCACCCCGCACGCCGCCCCGGACTGTCAACAGGAATGTTACTGATTCATGGAGTGACCTGTTACATTGAGTTCAATTGTAGAATATTGGAACCTGCGACTTGGAAGGGTTACGAATGAACATGGGATTTGTTTCCAAATCGGCCGCAGGAAAAATTTTCGCCATGGCTTTCTGCTTGGCAGGTTCGGGCGGCCTGCCGGCACTGGCGGCGGAGGCGCCCAAGGTCATTGTGCAAACAGTTAAATATGTGGAGCACAAGCAGTCGGTTGCCTTTACCGGCGAGGTTGTGGCCCGCTTGCAGACCAATTTGTCTTTTCGCATCGGCGGCCAGATCAAGAACCGGTTTGTCGATGTCGGAGACAAGGTAACCGCCGGCCAGTTGCTTGCCAGCCTTGACCCCGAAGAGCAGAAAGCTGATCTGGAGGCCGCCCAAGCCAATGTCCGCGCCGCCCAGGCGCAGGTAAAACTCGCCCAGTCCGGCCTGGACCGCCAGCGTGCGCTGTTTGAACAGGGTGTATTGACGCGGCAGGATTATGAAAAGGCCGAGACCGCAATGCGCACGGCACAGGGGTCCCTCGATGCGGCGACAGCCCAACGGGAAACCGCTGAAAGCATCGTATCCTACACCGAATTGCGCGCACCATCCGATGGCGTGATCACCAGTCGCATTGCCGAGAGCGGCCAGGTTGCCCAGGCCGCCCAGCCGATGTTCACGATTGCCGACAATGGCCCGCGCGACGCGGTATTCAATGTCTATGAATCGCTGTTTTTCCAAAAGCCGGAACGCACTGACATTTCCATTTCGCTGGTGGCTGATCCTGCAATCAAGACGACCGGGCAAGTCCGTGAAGTCTCCCCCACCATAGATCCTGCCACCGGCACCGTCCGGGTCAAGGTTGCCATGGACCGGACTCCTGCTGAAATGATGCTGGGAGCCTCCGTCGTCGGGCTGGGGCAGATTGCGGCTGTCCGTGTCGCCGTCGTGCCGTGGACCGCGATGTCCGGCATCGGCCAGCAACCCGCCCTGTGGGTCGTCGATCCCAAGGACAATTCAGTCAGCCTCAGGCCGGTGGAGATTGCTTCGTTTGAATCCGGCATCGCTCTGGTTTCCGGAGGTGTTGAACCGGGTGAAACATTCGTTTTGGAAGGCACAAAGCTGCTCCGGCCCGGACAGATCGTCGACCCGCAACAGGACGCAACCCAATGAACCGTTTCAAGACCGTTGCCGTGCTGGCTTTGACATTGGCGCTCCTGACCGGCTGCCAGCAGAGTGAGGAAGAAGCAACGCCGATCCGGCCCGTGCTGACTTTGAAACTGGAGCCGACAATACTTGCCGGCAGCCGTTTTGCCGGCACCGTACAGCCCAAGATACAGGCGCAACTGGGCGCGCGGGCGAGCGGTCGGCTGGTGGCGCGCAACGTCGGCATTGGCGATCTGGTCAAGAAAGATGAATTGCTGGCGACATTGGATTCAACCACGTATGAGCTTGCCGTCCGCTCGGCAAAGGCCGAGCTTTCCAGCGCCGAAGCCACTTATGCAAGCGCCGTCGACACCGAGCAGCGCCAAAGGGCCTTGCTGGAAAGCAATACCAGCGCCCAGGCGACGGTGGAAAGCGCCGAACAGGCGCGCGAATCCGCTTTTGCGTCTTTGATCCGTGCCCGCACATCGCTCGCCAAGGCGGAAGAACAACTGTCCTACACCCGGATTACCGCAGAGTTCGACGGCGTCGTCACAGCGACCGGCGCTGAAGTCGGCCAGGTGGTTTCATCCGGCGAAGCCATCATCACCGTGGCCCGCCCGGATGAACGCGACGCAGTGGTCGACATACCGGAAACGGCGACCGGCATTTCCATCGGAAGCCAATTCACCGTTGCCCTCCAGGTGACGCCGCAAGTCAAGGTGGCTGGCACGGTGCGGGAAGTTGCGCCGGCGGCAGATCCGACGACGCGCAGCCGCCGTGTCAAGATCGCGCTCGACAATCCCCCCGGCACTTTCCGGCTGGGAACGACGATTACCGCCGAACTGGACCGACCGAAAACAACCGCCCTGCTGTTGCCGGCGTCCGCCATGGTCGAAAAAGACGGCAAGACCGCCGTCTGGGTCGCCGACCCCGGCAAGGGTGAAGTGCACCTGCGGGATATCGAGACCAGCGCGGCCGGCCACAACCTTGTTCTGGTCCAGTCGGGACTGGCGGCAGGCGATCTTGTTGTCACAGCCGGCGTTCATAGTCTTGAAGAAGGCCAGAAAGTCAGAGTGCAGGACGGAGAACCCAAATGAAGAAGTTCAATCTCTCCGACTGGGCGCTCGATCACGCTTCGATGGTCTGGTATTTCATGATCGTCTTCAGCGTCGTGGGGATGTTTTCATATCTCAATCTCGGCCGCGAGGAAGACCCGTCCTTCACCATCAAAACCATGACCATCAGCGCCGCATGGCCTGGCGCTTCGGTGGAGGAGACAACCCGCCAGGTGACGGAACGCATCGAGCGCAAGCTTGAGGAGTTGGATTCGCTTGATTTCACCCGCAGCGTCACCACACCCGGCGAGACGCTGATCTTTGTCAATCTCAAGGCGACGACGAAAGCGCGCGACGTGGCTTCGACCTGGGTCGAAGTGCGCAACATGATCCGCGATATCCAGGGAAATTTCCCTTCCGGTGTCGTTGGCCCCTATTTCAACGACCGCTTCGGCGATGTCTTCGGAAATATCTATGCCTTTACCTCCGACGGCCTGACCCAGCGCCAGTTGCGCGACTATATCGAAGACGCGCGCACCAAGGTGTTGACCGTTGCCAATGTCGGCAAGGTCAATCTTCTCGGCGCGCAGAACGAGGTCATCTATCTGGAATTTTCCACGCGGCAGATGGCGGCATTGGGCATCAGCGCGCAGGAGGTCCTCGCCACCTTGCGCGCACAAAATGCCATCGAACCATCCGGCGTGGTGCAGGCGGGCGGCGAGCGCATCAGCGTGCGCGTCGGCGGGCAGTTTTCATCCGAAGACAGCCTGCGCAATGTCAATCTGCGCGTCAATGACCGCTTCTTCCGGCTTAGCGACATAGCCACGATCAGCCGCGGCTATACCGACCCGCCGTCGTCGCTGTTTCGCTACAATGGCGAGGCGGCAATCGGTCTTGCCATCGGCATGAAGCAGGGCTCCAACCTGCTGGCCTTCGGCGATGCGCTCGAAAAGCAGATGCAGGAAATCGAAGCCGAACTGCCGGTGGGCGTGGCCGTGCATCTTGTTTCCGACCAGCCGCTTGTGGTCGAAGAGGCCGTATCAGGCTTTACCCGGGCGCTGTTTGAAGCCGTGATCATAGTGCTGGCCGTCAGTTTCATCAGCCTCGGCGTAAGGGCTGGTCTGGTCGTGGCTCTCTCCATCCCGCTGACGCTCGCCATCACTTTCGTCTTCATGTATTACGACGCCATCTCGCTGCAACGGATTTCGCTCGGCGCGTTGATCATTGCGCTCGGACTTCTGGTCGACGATGCGATGATTGCGGTGGAAATGATGGTGGCGCGACTGGAAGTCGGCGACTCGCTGCGCAAGGCGGCCACCCATGTCTATACCTCCACCGCGTTTCCGATGCTGACCGGAACGCTGGTCACCGTGGCCGGTTTCATCCCCATCGGGCTCAACAACAGCGCCGCAGGCGAATTTACTTTCAGCCTGTTCGTGGTGATCGCGATATCGCTGCTGGTTTCCTGGGTGGTCGCGGTGGTGTTTGCGCCGCTGCTCGGGGTAGCGATCCTGCCCAAGACAATGAAGAACATGCATGGCAAGAAAAGCCGCTTTGCCACCGTATTCTCCAACCTGCTATCCGCCTGCATGCGCAGGCGCTGGGTTACGATTGTCGCCACGGTGCTGGTCTTTGTTGGATCGCTATACGGCATGGGTTTCGTCCAGCAACAATTCTTCCCCTCCTCTGACCGGCCCGAATTGATCGTCGACTTTGCGCTGCCGCAAAATGCCTCGATTGCCGAAACGAACCGGCAGATGGCGAAGTTCGAGGATGAAAAGCTCAAGGACAATCCCGATATCATCCGCTGGTCATCTTATATCGGTGAAGGTGCGGCGCGTTTCGTGCTTTCCTTTGACGTCCAGCCCCCCTCGCCCTCCTTTGGCCAGATCATCATCGTTTCCAAGGACCTCGAAACCCGCGACCGGCTTCGCGCCGACCTGCAGGCCTATCTGAAAAAGACATTCATCGGCACCGACGCGCTGGTGAAACTCCTGGATATCGGCCCTCCGGTCGGTCGGCCGATCCAGTATCGTGTCAGCGGCACTGACATTGATACCGTGCGTTCCACGGCCATGGGATTTGCCGAGGTGATCGGCAAAAACCCTCTGCTGGGCGACATTGTTTATGACTGGAATGAACCGGCCCGCGTGGTCAAGGTCAATGTGTTGCAGGACAAGGCGCGCCAGCTTGGTGTGACTTCGCAGGATATCGCCTCCGCGCTGAACGGCATTGTCGGCGGCACGACCATCACCCAGATCCGCGACGATGTCTATCTGATCAACGTGGTCGGGCGCGCCAAGGCTTCCGAACGGGAATCCATCGAAACGCTGCGGGAACTGGAATTGCTCGGCAGCGGCGGCAGCGCCGTCCCGCTCGCCGCCATCGCCAATTTCCAGTATGAAATGGAGCAACCCGTAGTCTGGCGCAGGGACAGGCTGCCCACCATCACCGTCAAAGCCGGCATCAACGGGCCAACCCAGCCGGCCACCATTGTCGCCCAGTTGGAAAAGGACGTTGCCGCCTTCAGCCAGGCGCTTCCGACCGGCTACAAAGTAACGGTTGGCGGCACGGTGGAGGAAAGCGCCAACAGCCAGGCGCCGATCATCGCCGTCGTGCCGATGATGCTTTTTGTCATGGCCACTATATTGATGATCCAGTTGCAGAGTTTCTCGCGGCTCTTCCTGGTTTTCGCCGTGGCGCCGCTTGCCCTTATCGGGGTGGTTGCCGCTTTGTTGCCCAGCGGCGCGCCGCTGGGATTCGTTGCCATTCTCGGTGTATTGGCATTGATCGGAATCCTGATCAGGAACTCGGTGATCCTGGTCGTCCAGATCGAGGATCTGCGGCGCGACGGCGTACATGCCTGGGACGCCGTGCGCGAGGCGACCGAACACCGGATGCGGCCCATATTGCTGACGGCGGCCGCAGCCAGCCTTGCCCTGATTCCGATTGCGCGGGAAATCTTCTGGGGGCCCATGGCCTTTGCAATGATGGGCGGCATCATTGTCGGGACTGTGTTGACGCTTCTGTTCCTGCCCGCACTCTATGTGGCATGGTTCCGCATCCAGCCTCCGCCTGAAAAGGACGATGAAGGCGGCAATGAAACACCGGCCAATTCAGGACCGGCCGTAACGCCTGCCTGATTGATCGGCGGTTTTCAGACATGCAGGCCGGGCGCCTCGTGGCCGGTCCGCGCCACATATTCGGTATAGCCGCCGCCATATTGGTGGATTCCGTCGGGCGTCAGTTCCAGGACGCGATTGGAAAGCGCGGCCAGGAAATGCCGGTCGTGGGAGACAAACAGCATTGTCCCTTCATATTGCGACAGCGCCTTGATCAACATTTCCTTGGTATCGAGATCCAGATGGTTGGTGGGCTCATCCAGCACCAGCAGGTTGGGCGGATCAAACAGCATGATCGCCATGACCAGCCGCGCCTTCTCGCCGCCCGATAGCACCCGGCATCTCTTTTCCACGTCATCGCCGGAAAATCCGAAACATCCGGCAAGCGCCCGCAACGAACCTTGGCCTGCCTGCGGAAAAGAATCCTCCAGCGACTGGAACACGGTGCGCTCGCCATCAAGCAGGTCCATGGCGTGCTGGGCGAAATAGCCCATCTTGACGCTGGCGCCCAACGCCACACTGCCCGTATCAGGCTCCGCAGTGCCGGTCACAAGCTTCAACAAGGTGGATTTTCCAGCGCCATTGATACCCATGACGCACCAGCGTTCGCGGCGGCGGACCATGAAATCCAGCCCCTCGTAAATGCTGCGGTTGCCATAGGCCTTGCTGACATTCTTGATATTGATGACGTCTTCGCCGGAGCGCGGCGCGGGCATGAAATCAAAGGCCACGACTTGGCGGCGCTTGGGCGGTTCCACCCGGTCGATCTTCTCCAGTTTCTTGACGCGGCTTTGCACCTGCGCGGCGTGGGAAGCGCGCGCCTTGAAGCGCTCGATGAATTTGATTTCCTTGGCGAGCATCGCCTGCTGGCGCTCGAATTGCGCCAGTTGCTGCTTTTCGTTTTGCGCCCGCTGGCTTTCGTAGAATTCGTAATTGCCGGAATAGCTGGTCAGACTACCGCCATCGATCTCGATCACCTTGGTGACGATGCGGTTCATGAATTCGCGATCATGCGAGGTCATCAACAGCGCGCCGTCATAATTTTTGAGAAAGTCCTCAAGCCAGATCAGGCTTTCGAGGTCCAGATGGTTGCTTGGCTCATCCAGCAGCATGACATCGGGCCGCATCAGCAGGATGCGGGCAAGCGCCACGCGCATCTTCCAGCCGCCCGAAAGCGCGCCGACATCGCCATCCATCATTTCCTGGGAGAAGCTGAGACCGTCCAGCACTTCGCGGGCGCGGCCATCCAGCGCATAGCCGTCCAGTTCCTCGAAACGCTCCAGCACCTCGCCGTAGCGCTCAATGATCTTGTCCATCTCATCGGCCTGATCGGGGTCGGACATGGCGGCTTCAAGCTGCCTGAGTTCTGCGGCAACTGCGCTGACCGGGCCTGCGCCATCCATGACTTCGGCAACCGCGCTGCGACCGGCCATCTCGCCGACATCCTGGTTGAAATAGCCGATGGTCACGCCTTTTTCGACCGAGATCTGACCTTCATCCGGCAATTCCTCGCCATTGACCATCCTGAAGATGGTCGTCTTTCCGGCTCCATTCGGGCCGACCAGACCGATCTTCTCGCCCTTGTTGAGCGCTGCCGAAGCTTCAATGAAAAGGATGCGGTGGCTGAGTTGCTTGGATATGTTTTCTAAACGGATCATGTGTCTTCAAGGTCCAGTGGCACAATGCGCCCGTGCCTTGCGTCTTGTGGTCTTTCGCAGGCTGGCGGCATCAAAATCGAGTGCACCTCTTGGCCGATCCGGGCCGGGAACGCAACCTTGTTTAAGCCGCCCTGCCCGTGGAAATGCGGTCGAGGCGGCCCGCAGACAGGCTGCTGTGCTTTCAATGCCGCACAATGCTGGACTTGTCCGGCTGCTGTCTCTAAGTCTCAATCGAAATTGCCCCTGCGTCGAAACGGCGGAGGCAAAGCTTGTATGAAAGGATGTCGATCATGACCCATGTTCCCTCCATCGTTCTCAATAACGGCCACCTCATGCCAATGTTGGGCTACGGCGTCTGGCGGATCAGCGATGATGAAGCGGCCGCTGCCGTTGGTCATGCCTTCACTGCCGGCTATCGCAGCATCGACACCGCAGCGATTTACCGCAATGAGCGCGGCGTTGGTCAGGCCATCGCCCGATCGGGACTGCCCCGCAACGAGCTTTTCATCACCACCAAGATCTGGAACGACATGCAGGGCTATGACAATACCCTGAAAGGCTTTGACCAAAGCATGGAAAAGCTCGGTCTCGACCATGTCGATCTCTATCTCATCCATTGGCCGGTCCCATCCAAGGGACTTTTCGTCGAGACCTGGAAGGCGCTTGAAAAGCTTCACGCCGACGGGCGCGCCAAATCCATCGGCGTTTCCAATTTCCGGCCAGTCGATCTCACCCGCTTGATCGAGCAGAACGGAATCGTCCCCGCCGTCAATCAGGTTGAATTGCACCCATTCTTCCAGCAGACGGAACTCAGGGCGTTTCATGCCGCCCATGGCATTGCCACCGAGGCCTGGAGCCCGCTGGCCCAAGGCGCGGTCGATGAGCCGGAGATTGTTGCAATCGCCAGGAAACTGAACCGCAGCCCGGCCCAGGTGATTCTGCGCTGGCACCTGCAACTCGGCAATGTCGCCATACCGAAATCGGCGACTCCTTCGCGGATTCGCGAAAATTTCGCCATCCTCGACTTTGAACTCGATGAACAGGACATGGCCCGGATGGCCGCACTTGATTCCGGCAACCGCATCGGTCCGAACCCTGACAGTTTTACTGGTTGACCGCTTCAGCCAGTGTGGATTTTCAGACTGCCCGGTCTTTCCGGGCAGCGCGGGCATCAAATTGAAAAAGCATACAAATCGCCGCTTGCAATTGGCAAAACCGGCAGCCTAATATTGGTCCGCACGGCAGAAATTTCGCATATGGCGCGTCATTGGGCGGGCCATCCGCGCGGTGAGAGCGAAAGCGCCAACCACGTTTTTCCAGGGAGGAAAAATCTTGGACCAGAATGACAATAACGTCTTTTCCGGCGAAGTGCACATCGTCGGCGGGCAGGACTTCGGACATGCGGCAAACCGATTGAAAAGCGCCTTTGACGGGTTGCAGTGGCAAGACCGCCCTGCGGGCACGCAAGCAAGCCGCCCCGGCGTTGAACTTGCCGAGGACAATAGCCTCGCGGAAGGCGCTTTCAGGATTACGACGCAAAAGGGCGATCAGGGCGCGCCGGTCATAACAATTGCCGGAGGTCCCTTTTCCGGCGTCATTTACGGCGTTGAGGAATTGATCAGGCGGGGCGGCGAAGACAGCCGGTTGATTGCCCCCGAAAAGCCGATCGAGCAATCGCCCGGACTTGCCTACCGGACATTCTGGACCTGGGATCATTCCACCAATTGGGAACTCTCGCAGATCGGCCAGCAGGAGATCGGGGTCTTCAATCCCTATGGCAAGCCGCCGGAAGGATTTCTTGCCGACTATCAGCGGCTGGTCGACTGGTGCAGCATCAATCGCGTGCCGGCAGTGGTGATCTACGGGTTTTTGCGGGATTCCCACGGCGGCATCGAAGCCGCGCAAGAACTTTGCCGCTATGCCAATGCGCGCGGCGTGCGCATTCTTCCCGGTGTGGCGATCGGATCTTACGGCGGCGTCTATTGGGAAGGCGACCACCCTTACAACCTTGCCACATGGCTGAAGAAATACCCGCAATATGCAGCCACCCTGGAAAAGGGCGTGGGCTTCCAGTTGGAGGACCTGTCCTTCCCGCTGAATTTTCCCCGCAGCGACTATACGATGACGGCCTGCCCGTCGGCGCCCGAAACCATGGACTGGATGACGGAAGCCGTCTCCTGGCTGGCCGAGACATTCGAGATCGGCGGAATCAACATCGAGAGCGGTGACTATGGCGTCTGCGGATGCGAACGCTGCAATGCGCGCCGCAAGGGACGGGAGGAAGCCCAGCGCCGGGCGTCGGACAATGACGAATCCTGGTCGCATGCCGACATGAACGACAACTTCCCCCGCTTGTTCGCCGCAGCCAATGCCAAGCGCGCCAATCTGTGGACCTATTGCGAACTGCAATGGGACAATTTGCTGGACCCGGCTGCCCACAGCGCCCTCAATGCCATGCCGAAAGGCGCAATCTACCAGCACACCGCCAACAAGACCTATTGGGGCCTGCTCAAGGAAAAACTGACCGCGGATTACGTCAAGGGCCTGCCGACACAGCCCAATGTGCTGCGCTGCCAGTTCGCCTGCCAGTGGAACGGCGACCAGCGGACTGAGCGCTATGCGCTGAACGCCAAGACCTTTGCCTCGATGGCGCAGAAGAGCTTTGAAGTCGGCATGCAGGGCCTGACCGTCTGGGGCGAGCCATCGCCCTTTTTCGCCAATGTCGAATTGAGCTACCTTGCCTTTGCGCGCTTTTCATATGATCCGACCTTAACATGGCAGGCCTTTGTCGATGAGGATGTCGCGCCGCGCCTGGGCGGCCATCTTGCCGTCGACCGCTATTTCTCGATCGCCGAAGAAATCGATGCCCATGCAACGCTTTCGCAATCGCGACTGAGCGCGCTGCTGGACCAGGCCCTTGAAGCGTCAGCCGGCCAGAAGCGCGATGTCGCGCGGCGCTGGCTGTCGCTTGCCGACCAGATCAACCGACGCCTCTATATGGGCCGGTGAAGCCATCCCAAACCAACTGAAAGGCAATAACAAATGATAAAGCGCTATGAAAGCGGACGTCGCATGAGCCAGGCGGTCGTTCACAATGACACAGTCTATATTGCAGGCCAGGTGGCCTCCACCGCTGATGCCTCCGTCGAGATCCAGACCGCCGAAGTCCTGGCCAAGATCGACGCGCTTCTCGCCCAGGCCGGCTCCAGCAAGTCAAACCTGCTTGCGGTCAATGTCTTCCTGCCTAATATTGCGGATTTCGACGCCATGAATTCGGTCTATGACAAATGGCTTGACCCGGCCAATCCTCCGGCACGCGCTTGCGTCGAGGCGCGATTGGCCGACAGCAACCTGCGGGTGGAAATGACGGCTGTCGCCAAGCTTTGATGGTTGCGCCAAAAGGCCAGGGCGTCACGCGCTTTGGCCCTTTGGCTGTCAGTCATGTGCCAGTGCGGCTTGCCTGAGACCATAACCTTAAGTCACCTGGCCTTGAACCCTTCCCTCGAAATTGCCTTAAGCCCCTTCACCAGGTCGTCCGATCCCGCCCCGCCCAGGACCGTATCAATGTCGTCGTGGGTCTTGCGCCAGATCGGCACTGCCGCTTTCAGCAATTCGATGCCGTCGGGCGTCAGTGCGATCCGCCGGCTGCGTCGGTCTTCCAAATCCTCCTTCAGTTCCAAAAGACCACGCCGTTCCAGCGGCTTGAGCGCAGCCGTGATCGTGGTGCTGTCCATCGCCAGAAGCGGAACCAGATCCTTGATCCGGGGCGGCTTTGGCCGGTTGAGCGAAATCAGCAGGGAATATTGGCCGTTGGTCAGGTTCACCGGCCGCAAGGCGTCGTCAAAAGTGCGCGCTATGGCGCGCGCCGCCTTTTGAAGATGCAGGCACAGGCACCGGTCCCTGACTTCAAGGGTGACCGATAGGGGCAGATTGACATCCATGTTTCGCAATATATGTTGATATCAATATTTTGTCAAAGCAGGAATAATGCCGATGCATGAAATGAAGCTGCATTACACGCCCAATGCCAATCCGCGCCTGGCGGTGGCTGTCGCCAAATATCTGAACTCACCGGTCAAATTCGTGCGTGCAAGGCCGCGTGATCCGGCCCATCAGGAAGCCTTCCGACCGCTCAATCCCAATACATTCGCGCCAGTGCTTGAAGAGCAGAGCGGACCGCTATGGGAAACGGACGCCATTGCCTGCCGGTTGTCAATGCTGGCCAAATCGGACTTCTGGGTCGCCGGGCCGGACATGCCCGAAATGATCCGCTGGATCAGCTGGACCGGCCAGCATTTCATCCCTGCTGCTGCGCCTGCCTATTTCGAGCGGGTGGTATTGCCGACTTTTTCCACTGCAGCGCCGGATCACGAAATTATCGCCAAGTCGCTGGCCGCATTTTCGGAACTCGCCGCCATTCTTGACGGCGCGCTTGAAGGCAAGACCTGGCTCGTCGGCGACAAGCTGTCCTATGCCGATTTCCGCACGGCCACCTACCTGCCCTATGCCGCGCAATCCGGTTTTCCCGTGGCGGATTTTCCCAATGTCGCAAGATGGAATGCGCAGCTTGAAGAGATCAAGGCATGGCGCGATCCCTTTGACGGGCTTGCCATGGATTGAAAATCCGGCCAATCCGCGCACGCCATTCCAGCCGCAATTCTCAAACGCCGCCTGAAATCGGCGACCAGCTGACGGCGGCAAGAGGTTGGGCCGGCACTATTGTCTTGCCACATCAGCTCATGGTTTTGCACGTTGCACCATACCGAACAGGTCGCGCGGATCATCAGGATCGGCCACCATGTCCAGTTGCTGGTAGAGGCCGGTATCCTTCAATTGATCGCGGACATATCGCAGTGCCGAGAAATCCTCGATGGCGAATCCGACGCCGTCAAACAGGGTGATCTGGCTTTCGCTGACCCTTCCCTTCTTGACGCCGGTCATCACTTCCCACATTTCCACCACCGGAAAATCCGCCGGCATCTGCTGGATTTCGCCTTCAATGCGGGTCTGCGGCGTGAATTCCACAAAGACGTCGGAGCGGGACAGGATATCCTTGTGAAGCTCCGTCTTGCCCGGACAATCGCCGCCAATGGCGTTGATGTGGACTCCGGCGCCGACCATGTTGTCGGTCAGGATCGTGGCAAATTGCTTGTCGGCCGTGCAGGTGGTGATGATATTGGCGCCCTGGATGGCTTCTTCCGGCGTGGCGCAGGCGACAAGTTCGAAACCGAGACCTTGGAGATTGGCCATGGCTTTTCGCGTCGCACCCGCATCGACATCGTACAATCTCAATCTGTCCACGCCGCAGATCGCCCGCATTGCAATGGCCTGGAATTCCGACTGGGCGCCATTGCCGATAACGGCCATGGTCCTGGCATCGGCGGGCTTCAGATAGCTTGCCACCAGAGCCGACGTTGCCGCTGTCCGCAACGCGGTCAGGATGGTCATTTCCGACAGCAAAACCGGGTAGCCGGTATAGACATCGGCCAGCAGCCCGAAAGCCGTCACCGTTTGCAGGCCTTCCGCCATGTTCTTCGGGTGCCCGTTGACATATTTGAAGCCATAGACGGAACCATCGGAAGTCGGCATCAGTTCGATCACGCCTTCGCGCGAATGCGAGGCGATGCGCGGGGTCTTGTCAAACAAGTCCCAGCGGCGAAAATCGCTCTCGATATAAGCGGCAATGCCCTTCATCATTTCCTCGATCCCGATATGATGGATAAGCTGCATCATGTGATCGACGCTGACAAAAGGCACGAAGGCCAGTTCGGATGGCGTTTTCGAAGTCATGTCCCGGATTTCCCTCTATGCGAGCTGGTTCATGATGCCCGATTGCAATAGTCCTTGTATATGCTAATACATTCCCTTTTTGATCATCAAATTATACAATATGTAAACATCGACTACGCAAATATGAAAAAGGGAATTCAGCTATGCAGGCCGAAACATATATCCTCGACCGAATCGATCAGCAATTGGTGGCCTTGTTGCGCGCCGATGGCCGCGCGCCGGTTTCCAAGCTTGCAGATGCAATCGGCGTGACCCGCAAGACGGTGCAAAGCCGGCTCGACAAATTGCTGGAAAGCGGCGCACTTCTCGGCTTTACCGCCCGCGTGCGCGAGGATTACGATGTCACCACCATCAGGGCTATCATGATGATCGAAGTGGTGGGAAAATCCACCGCACAGGTAATCCGCAAACTGCACGGACTTCCGGAGTTGCGCTCGCTGCACACGACAAATGGCAATTGGGATCTGGTCGCTGAAATACGCGCCGACAGCCTGGCTGCCTTTGATCGCGTTCTGCGCGAGGTGCGGATGGCGGACGGTGTTTCCAACAGCGAAACCAGCCTGCTGCTGACAAGTGTGTGAAGGCCTCGTCGGCTGCGCTAGGCATCCCGTCCGAACAAATCGTCAGGCAGAGTCTGCATGAAATCGCGGGCGCGGGCCAGATGCGCGCGCGATGCCCCGTCGGCTCCATTCACATCGCCCGCGAGAATGGCGTCGGCAATCAGCCTGTGCTCTGAAATCGAGGACAGAATGGTATCCGCATCCAGTCGCGAACTGATCTGCGACATCAGCAGGGAAAGATGAAGACGCCGGTTGAGGTTCTGCAGTTCCCTGCTGCCCGCCGCCGAAAATATCGCCATGTGGAATTGCTGGTTCTCGGACAGATATTCCGATGGCGACCCGCGCAGCCGCCTGTCACGAATGGAAATCGTCGCAGCGGCGAAGGCATCGGCAACAGGCTTTTGTGCCATCCTCGCCGCAGCAAGTCTTGCCGCCAGCGCTTCAAGCTCCATCCTGATTTCGAACAATTCGCTGACCTCGCGCCGCGAAAGCCTGCGCACAATGGCACCGCGATTGGGTATGATTTCAATCACGCCTTCCGCAGAAAGGCTGCGGAAGGCCTCACGCAGCAAGCCGCGACTGATGCCCAGCGACGCGGTCAGTTCAGCTTCGACCAGCCGCTGGCCCGGAACATAAAGAGAGTTCTGGATGGCGGCGCTGAGCCGATCAGCTATTCCAATCGCCTTTGAGCCATGCATGTGCTGCTTTGACTGTGAGAAGTGCTTGTTCATGACATCCTGTCGATGAGCCGGAAGATATCCGGCGGGTCCTGATTTGCAAAACGAGAATAAACTGTCGATCCGTGATTGACAATCAAATATTGTCCTACAATATTGTCTGACAATCTGGGCAGGAGAATACAATGTTGATAGGCAAGGCCACCCCGGCCTTTACCTCGATCTGTACGGCGGACGCCGACACCGTGACAGTGCGCGGCCACGATCTTTGCAACGATCTGATGGGCAAAATCGGCTTTACCGAATATTTCTATTTGCTTGTCACCGGGCGCAAACCGACTGTTGACCAAGCTTTTTTCCTTGACCTGCTTCTGGTCGCCATTGCCGAACACGGATTGGTGCCAACCAATCAGGTTGCGCGGATGACCTATGCCGCCGACCCTGCCAGCCTGCAGTCCGCCGTGGCCGCCGGAATTCTTGGATGCGGTTCGGTTGTGCTGGGAACCTCTCAATATTGTGGTGATTTTCTGGTCGCCGCCGCCCGCCACTGCGAAGTGTCGACATCAAGTCAGGCCGACGCATTGAAGGAATTCGTCGCCACAATTCACAAGCAAGGCGGCAAAGTCCCGGGTTTTGGCCATCCGGTCCACAAACCAAAAGATCCGCGCGCCCAGCGCATTCTGGCTCTGGCCGAAGAACGCGGCGGCGGCAAATTCGTCGCCTTGTCGCGGGCAGCAGAAACATTGGTTCCTGAAGTCTGGGGCAAGACCCTTCCAATGAATGTTTCCATGGCGATTGCGGCCGTCTTGCTCGATCTCGGTTTCCCCGCCGCCATGCTCAAGGCGATACCGATTCTCGCAAGAACAGCCAGCCTGCTTGCCCATCTTGCAGAGGAGGCAGACCATCCGATCGGCTTTCTGATGGCGTCCCATGCCGATGCCGCCATTGCCTACAAGGCGGGAGGTCCTGCCTGATGTCTCCCGAGCATATGCAAGGTTTCGGAGTCTTCCGTACCGACGGCGATGACGCACTTTACCGCAGCCAGCTCGCTTATCTATTTGAAAGCTCCACTTTTTATCGCGACCGGTTGATTGAAGCCGGGTTCCGGAATGCGTCCGACGTTGGCGGACTTGAAGCCATTGCCGCCCTGCCCTTCACCGAGAAGGACGACCTGCGAAAAACCCGAACTGCGGATAATCCGGTCGGCGCGCATATGGCTGCGCCCATGGCCGATATTGTCCGGATCTATTCCACCAGCGGCACCACCGGCCTGCCGAGCTATATACCGCTGACCAGGACCGATCTCGCCAACTGGGTGAAAATCTCGTCGCGCTCCTATGGAACATCGGGAGCCGTCGCCGGTGAGAAAATAGTGTCGACCTACAATGCGGGACCATTTGCTGCGGGTGCCGCACTTGAGGCCTTTGCCGCGATGGGGCTGTGTCATATCCCGGTCGGAGCGGGAAACACCGAACGTCTGATGGCGGCGGTTCAACTGTTAAAGCCCGCCATCATCGCGCTGACCCCTTCTTATGCATTGCATCTGTCGGAATGGGCGTCTGCACGCAATATCGATCTTCCTGATTCTTCGGTGCGTCGCCTGCTGGTGGCGGGCGAGCCTGGCGGCGGCGAACCGGCACTCAGGTCAAAACTGGAAGCCGCTTGGGGGGCCAGGGTGACCGAGGCGATGGGGATTGGCGATATTGCGGTTTCCCTTTGGGGCGAATGCGAACATCAGTCCGGCATGCATTTTTCAGGCTCCGGCATTATCCATTTCGAACTGATCGATCCGGTAACGGGTACGACAGTTCCCATGGAGGACGGGGCTGAGGGCGAACTGGTCTATACCCATCTTGTCCACCGCGCAGCGCCGCTCTTGCGGTTTCGCAGTCGCGATCATGTCAGGTTGCAATCGGGGCGCTGCCCTTGCGGCCGGCAAACGCCGAGGGTGCGCTGCATCGGCCGAACCGATGACATGCTGATATTGCGCGGGGTCAATGTCTTCCCGTCCGCCCTTCGCGAAGTGGTCAATACTTTCGCCCCCAAAGTCAGCGGTGTCATTTCAATTCGCCCGGGCCAAAAAGGACCGAAGCAGACGCCGCCGCTGGCCATTCTGGTCGAACTGGCAGAAAACGAGAAGGGCTCCGACGCACTGGCTCAGGCCATCCGCGACGCGATAAGATCAAGACTGGTCGCGACAACGGAAATCACCCTTGTCGCGTCCGGCACCCTTCCGCGAACCGACTACAAATCGAAACTCGTGGATTGGTCAGCAACAGATATCGAGAGGAACCCGCAATGAGAAAACTTCAAACCCAGGGCGTGCATCATATCACCATCATGGGCGCTGACAGGCAGACCTCCATCGATTTCTGGGAGGGCGTTCTGGGCATGCCTTTCATCTTCGACCAGCCCAATCTCGACCGCCCCGAAGAAGGCCATCTCTATTTCGATCCGGGTGATGGACGGCTGATTACGATCTTTACCAATGAAAGCCGCAAGCCGGATCCGACGCGCACCTCGACCGATCAAGGCGCTGTGCATCATCTCGCTTTCGCGGTGAGCAAGGCGACTTTCAGCCAGGCTGTGACGCGGCTTGACGAGCGCGGCATCAAGCACAGCGGCCCAAAGGATCGCGGCTTCATGGATTCCATTTATTTTGAAGATCCGCTCGGCCTGCTGATCGAACTTGCGTGCTACCGTTTTGAGCCGCCCTTTGGCTGCAGCCATGCCGACGTGATGATCGAAGCCCACCATCTGCGTGTTGCGCGCGGCGATTACAATATTGCCGAGATCCATCTTGCCGACGCCATCGAGGCGCTGGTAGAGCGCCGTCAGCGCACGCTGTCAGCGGACAGAGGCCCGAAAGACCCCTACGCAAAATAACCCGAAACCGAAAAAGGTGACCAAGATGAAACTTCATATGCACCCCGCCTCCGTTACCAGCCGCCCCGTTCGGTTGCTCATCGCCGAAAATGGTTTGTCGGTTGAACCGGTCATCGTTGACCTTTTCACCGGCGCCCACCATCAGGAACCCTTTGCCTCGTTCAATCCCAACAAGCTAGTCCCGGTCCTGGAAGATGGCGACCTGAAACTGACTGAAAGCTCGGCAATCCTGAAATATCTGGCTGAAAAATTTGGATTGCCGGAATATCCGTCGGATATCAAGAAGCGGGCCAAGATCAATGAGATCATGGATTGGTTCAACTCCAATTTCTATCGTGATTGGGGCTATAATCTCTGCTATCCGCAAATGTTCCCGCATCACAAGAGACAGAATGAAGATACCCAGCGGTTGACTTTGGAATGGGGCCTGGAAAGAAGCAAATTCTGGCTGCAGGTGTTGAACGATTACTGGCTTGGCCACGGCAAGAAATGGCTTGCAGGGGACGAAATCTCCATAGCCGATTATTTTGCAGGCAGCATTGTCGCGATGGGCGAAATGGTCGGCACGGATTTCTCCGCCTATCCTGCAGTCAATGCCTGGCTCGGCCGGGTCAAGGCGCTGCCGCATTGGGGCGAAGTCAGTGAATCACTGGACGGCTTTGCGGCATCCATCAAAGGCCAGAAATTCGTCACCGTCTGATTTTCGACCTGTACAGGTAGAGATTGTTTTCACTGGCCCGGCAATTGCCGGGCCGGGATTCGTCAACCGGCCTCAATCACCGCGTCGTTGCTGGACCAGGCCGATTACTGCCCGTAACGCGCCGCCGTCAATCCGTCGAAGGAGATATCCGGTGCATTGCCGACAACCAGATCGGCCACGGCGCGCCCCGATCCGCACGCCATGGTCCAACCCAATGTGCCGTGCCCGGTATTTAAAAACAGATTCTCATATTGGGTGCCGCCCATGACCGGCGTGCCATCCGGCGTCATCGGCCTGAGTCCTGTCCAGCCTTCCGCCTGGGCGAGATCGCCGCCTTTGGGAAACAGGTCGCCAATGACATATTTCACGGTATCGGTGGCATGCGGGCCCAGCCGGCCGCTATAGCCGGCAATTTCCGCCGTGCCCGCCACCCGGATCCTGTCGCCCAGGCGGGTAATCGCCACCTTGTGGGTTTCATCCATGATGGTCGATTGGGGCGCCATGGCGTCATCGATGACAGGCAATGTAACAGAATAGCCTTTGACCGGATAGACCGGCAGTTTCAGCCCGATGGGCCGCAGCAGGGCCGGCGCAAAGCTGCCCAGTGCGCAGACATATCTGTCGCCGGTGATCCGCCCGGCCAGTTCGGTTTCAACGCCTGCGACACGGCCATTTTCCACCACGATGGAGCGGATCGACTGGCCATAATGAAATTGCACGCCAAGTTCTGCGGCTTTTTCGGCCAAAGCCATTGTGAACATTCTGCAGTCGCCAGTGCGATCAGCCGTCAGCTGCAAACCGCCGACAAATTTTTCCTGAACCGCGCCCAGCGCAGGTTCAACTTTGATGCAGCCCTCCGGATCGAGAACTTCAAACGGGCTGTCGAACTGGGCGAGAATGTCCTGATCGGCCTTTGAAGCCTTCATCTGCTTGGCATTGCGGAACAATTGCAATGTACCCTGCTCGCGCCCGTCATATTCGATCCCGGTCTCGGCAATCAGGTCAGGCATCACATCGCGGCTATAATTGGAAATACGGACCATGCGCGATTTGTTGATGGCATAGCTGCCCTCGTTGCAGTTATTGAGCATCTGGATGCCCCACTTCCACATGGTAGGGCTGATCAGCGGCCAGATGAAAAGCGGCCGGCGCTTCATGAACAGCCATTTCAGCGCCTTGAGCGGAATTCCGGGTGCAGCCCACGGCGACGTCATCCCATAGGACAATTCTCCGGCATTGGCATAACTGGTTTCAAGACCCGGTCCGAACTGGCGATCAAGAACCACGACCTCCGCGCCCTGCTTTGCAAGATACCACGCGGTTGTCACGCCAATGACACCGGCACCCATCACTACGACTTTCATTCTGCCACCCACTCCTGTGCTTGCCGCCGATCTTGCGATTTATGCGGCGAAATCACAACGTCCTTTTCGGGAAAATCGGCGTGGGGCAATTGCATTCATTTTTGGTGATTGCGTTCAGCGGGTTAGACAAACCATGCAGCCAGCGGCCAAAACATCACTATAGACCTCGCACCGGAGAAGTTAGGCCCGCAGGATGATTTTCTTTCAGGGCGCGAAATGCCGTCGGGGCCGAAAAGGGTGCATAAATTCTCACCGCCCGAGCGCAATAGCGCCGGGCGGTGAGTATAAATCAGTTTACGCCGCTGCCTTGGAAGGCTTGGCACGGGCTGCCAATGTGGCATTGGACCACCAGGCCATCTGGTCCAACAGTTCATTGGCTGCAGGAAGGATGGAATTTTCGATAGTAGCCATTTCGGCATTGCCCAGCATCGGATGAACGGCTCTGAAATCGGCGCCGCCAACGTGAACCGCAGTTCTGACGGGCACCATCTGCAATTCCACAGCAATGTTGCGGAGATGTTCGATGGCGCGGGCCGCACCAAGGCCGCCGTATCCGATCGCACCTGCCGGTTTCAGGTTCCATTCCTTGTAGGCCTGATCCAGCGCGTTCTTGAGCGCTCCGGTGATCGAGCGGTTATATTCAGCGACAACGAAGATATAGCCGTCAAACTCCGCGATCTTGTTCTGCCAGGCGACAGCTGCCGGATCGGCGCTCGGCATCCAGAGGTTGGAGGCTTTTTCATCAAAGAAAGGCAGATCAAACTCCCTGAGGTCCACCAGTTCCACTTCGATGTCACTTCGTGCGGCAGCCAGATCAAGCATCCATTTCGCGGGCTTGTCGGCGAAGCGGGCCGCGCGGGTCGAGCCGATGATCAAGGCAATCTTGGGCTTGGAATTCATGTTTGTCTCCGTATTGAATTTAAAGTTGGTTACCAAAGTAGAGTAATGATATAAGAATAACCGGACAGGGTTTGCAAGAAGGCACTAAAATGAACGTCAGGCACAAAATTGATACCGGGCAAAGCGATGAGCATGCCGAATGCGCCGCACTTGCCGACATCCTGTCGCGCATTGGAGACAAGTGGACCATCTTTGTCGTCGGCCTGCTGTCCACCGGTCCAAAGCGGTTCAGCGAATTGAAAAGAGCGGTAGGTCCAATCTCGCACCGCATGCTGACGATCACCGTCAGGGCGCTGGAGCGCGATGGACTGGTCACAAGAACCGTGACGCCAAGCATTCCACCGCGCGTGGATTATGAGCTGACTGACGTCGGCAAAAGCCTGATCGTGCCGGTTAGCCAGCTTTCAGCCTGGGCGACCCTGCATCGCGAACATATTGCCAGGTCCCGACAGGAATTCGATGATCGCCCCAATGGCGGATAAGCACACCCTATAAAAAATGATGACTGGCCTGTCTTCCGACATGGGCGATCCAACCGTGCGGCAGTCCCTGCAACTGCTTGAGGCAGCCTCATGATTTAACTTTGCCAGGAGCGAGCACATGGGACTGGAAAACTGAATCAATCTGTAAAATGAATGCGCCAACCGACTTGACCTTGCCCCGTTGACCTAATCCGGTTTGAAGTTCGTTTTGGCCCATCGAGAGGACCAGAACATGAAACGAAGCCGCTTCACGGAAGAGCAGATCATCGGGATACTGAAGGAACACGAGTCCGGAATTCCTGTTTTG
>JBGSIT010000074.1:0-46771 GCA_041742335.1 Rhizobiaceae bacterium | reverse complement strand
TGGCGGCCAGAAGCGTGAAGGCGATCGCAACCAGCCGCGCAAGGAGCGCAAGGCCGCTTCCGCGCCGCGTTCGCCCTTCGCGGAAGTCAGCGAGCTTTACGAAGAAGGCAGCCGTCCTGCCCGTCGTCCGGAAGGCGCGCGTCCGGAAGGCCGCAATCGTCATGGCGCCGACAAGCGCACCGATGGCCGTCCGGCCGGCATGGTCGTCTCCTTTGGCATCGACGCCACGGGCAGCGCCCGTCCCGCCCGTTCCGAGCACCGCAAGGGCCAGGGCGCCAATACTGTTGTTTCAGCTGAAGGCGTCAAGCGCCCGCAGGCACGGCCAGCACCGGCACAGGGTGAACTCTATGGCGGCAAGCGCGATGGCGCCGGCAATGGCGGCCTGCGCCGCAAGGCAC
Source organism: Rhizobiaceae bacterium (assembly GCA_041742335.1). Classification (GTDB taxonomy): domain Bacteria; phylum Pseudomonadota; class Alphaproteobacteria; order Rhizobiales; family Rhizobiaceae; genus Rhizobium_E. The sequence continues at coordinate 46,373 of JBGSIT010000074.1, read as the reverse complement.
AGGGCGGCAATCGCGCCAGCTAAGGCATTTACAAATGCTTGAAATTGATTGGGCGGCTCTCGGGCCGCCCATTTTCGTTTATCTCGCTATAAACAGGCGCTCACGCCCCGGACAGGAAATCGACAACCAGCTTGATGTTGAGCGCTGCGATCAGCACGGCAATGATATAGGAGACAACCACCAGCCAAAGCGGTGCGACGAGATCGCCCATCTTGGCCTTGTTGGCGGTAAAGGCGACCAGCGGGAACACCGCGAAGGAGAGTTGCAGGCTGAGTACGACCTGAGTCAGGATCAACAGTTCAGCCGTGCCCGCATCGCCGTACCAGATGGTGACGAATATTGCGGGCATGATGGCGATTGAGCGGGTGATCAACCTGCGAACCCAAGGCGCGACCTTGAACTGGATGAAGCCTTCCATGACGATCTGGCCGGCCAAGGTGGCCGTGACCGTGGAATTGATGCCGCAGGCCAGCAAAGCCACGCCAAACAGGGTTGGCGCAATGGCATAGCCGAGAAGCGGCGCAAGCAGCGACTGGGCTTCGCCCAATTCAGCCACGTCGGTTCGCCCGGTTGTGTGAAAGGCGGCCGCAGCCAGAATGAGAATGGAGGCGTTGATCAGCAGCGCAAACATCAGCGCGACGGTGGAATCGATGGTGGCATAGGTGAGCGCCTGGCGTTTTTCGACAGTGCTTTCACCGATCACCCGCGTCATGACGATGCCGGAATGAAGATAGAGATTGTGCGGCATGACGGTGGCGCCGAGAATACCGAGCGCGAGATAGAGCATTTCCGGACTGCGGACGATTTCCACCGTCGGCGCAAAGCCCCGGATGACATCGCCCCAAACGGGATCGGCCATGAAAATCTGGACGGCGAAGGACGCCGCAGTCACGCCGAGCAGGCCGATGACCATCGCCTCGATCCAGCGGAAACCCAGCTTTTGCAAATACAGGATCAGGAAGACATCAAGCGCGGTGATCACCACGCCGATTTCCAGCGGAATCCCGAAAATCAGGTTCAGGCCGATGGCTGTGCCGATCACTTCGGCAATATCGGTGGCGATGATGGCGATTTCCGCCAGCAGCCACAACATGAAGGCCACGGGCCTTGGAAAGGCGTCCCGGCAGGCCTGCGCCAGATCGCGGCCCGAGGCGATTGCAAGCCGCGCGGCCAATGATTGAAGCACAATGGCAATGATATTGGACAGCAACGCCACCGACAGAAGCGTGTAGCCGAATTTCGATCCGCCAGCCAGCGATGTCGCCCAGTTGCCGGGATCCATGTAGCCGACGGCAACCATATAGCCGGGGCCGAAAAAGGCCATGGCGCGACGCCATGCCGGTCCGCCTTTGGCGACCGGAACTGAAGCATAGACATCCGAAAGCGAGGCCTCACCTCGATCATGACGCCATCCGCCTTTCGGCTTGTCGACCCGCATTTCCATCAAGAATCCGTTTATTGCTATTGCGAATTATTCTCAATATAGACCAAAGCCTGGAAAGAACAAGGCCATTCTGCTTATGCGGATGCGGGTGCGGCAAAATGTTTCGCAAAAGCGCCCATTGCATCATATGCGCCGCGTTCAAGCGGGCTGGGCGGACGCTCAGTCAGAGAATTTGGTTTTCCTGGAGATGACATGGACACATGGTTTCAACCTGCTTACGCGTCGTTGATGCTTTCAATGCAACCGGCAGCAGCGAAACCTGCAGACATCATTTTCAGGGCGGATCGACCGATGGCGGCAAAGGCCATCACCGCTGCGCATCATCCGGCGCGGCTTCACAAAAAAAGACAAGATAATATCAATTCAAGCAATCTGTCAGGCCGGACCCGGAATGACGTTTCTCGGTTTCCGGTTGGCCAGCCAGACGCCGATGACAACGACAATGGTCCCCAGGATCATCGGCCGGCCCAAGGGTTCGCCCAGCACGATCCAGGCTTCAATCGCCACGGCAGGAGGGATGAGATAAATCAGCGAAGCGGCCTTTGAAACCTGGCCGCGCCGGATCAGGTACAATAAAAGGGCAACTGCCCCCATCGACAGCACAAAAACTGACCACATCAGCACGGCGATCACCTGAAAGCTTCCGTCAAACTGGATCGGTTCGACAAGTAGGGCTGCAGGAACCACCACGAACAGCGCGCCAAGATACTGATAGACGGCATTGGTGCGCATGTCGCCTTCCTGCAGAAAGCGTTTCTGGTAGATGGTGCCGAACACAACGCCGAACATGGCCACGATATTCACCGCCAGCGGCACGGCCGTCAGCGCAAAGACTTCGGGCGTCACGCCTTCAAAACTCGGCGACAGCGCGATCATGATCCCGGCGAAGCCGAGGATGAGGCCGAAAATCTGGATGGGTTTGAGCCGCTCGCCCACCAGCCAAGGCGCAAGGGCTGCCGTCAGCAAGGGTTGCAGGGCGGCAATGACGCCGGACACTGACGCCGGCACGCCATTGAAAATCGCCCACCAGACGCCGCCTAGATAGACGCCGTGCAGCAAGGCGCCTGAAATGATGCCGTGCAGGATGGTCGCCGGACGACGGGGCCAACGGGCGCCGGAGGCAACACTGAATGCTGCGAATGCCAGCATCGCCAACAAGAAACGGGCGCTCAGGAACGTTTCTGCGGTCGCATGGTCCTTGCCAAGCGCAGGCGCCAGCCATCCGGTTGACCAGAGCAATACAAACAGGGCCGGCGCAATACGCTCAAGGGTCAATTCAAGGCTCCGGGAAGAATGGAAATCAGCAAGAATATGCAAGCCCTCTATAAGTCGGCAAAGGCTGGGCTTCAAGCTTGGCGCACGCTGTTGAGGCTTTTCCGGTCTTATATTTTACCGGTTGGGCGATTCACTGCCGATCCCATAAAAATCAGCAGTCCAATCGTGCATGGTTCTTGCATAACAGGTGACATTGGTTTCAAATGAGAGAAAAGGGGAACAAGAATTTGGCATTCGACGAGATGTTGCATGAGGATGGATCCCCCCGGGAGCCATATCGTAAATATCACCAATGGTTCCTGGAGCAAGATCCCGCCCTGCTGGCATCCAAGGCGCGCGATGCTGAAAACATCTTTCGCAAAACCGGCATCACATTCGCGGTTTACGGCCATGAAGACAGCTCGGAACGCTTGATCCCCTTTGATCTCATTCCCCGCATCATTTCCGGCCGTGAATGGCGAAGACTGGCCATGGGCATCGAGCAGCGGGTGATCGCGCTCAACGCCTTTCTTGATGACATCTACCACAAGCAGGAAATCATTCGCGCCGGAAGATTGCCCCGCTCCCTGATCGAAAAGAACTCCGCCTTCCTGCCGCAGATGATCGGCATGAAGCCGCCGGGCGGCGTCTATACCCACATTATCGGCACCGACATCGTCCGCACCGGCGAAGACCAGTTCTATGTGCTGGAAGACAATGCCCGCACACCGTCGGGTGTCAGCTACATGATCGAAGACCGCGAAACCATGATGCAGATGTTTCCCGAACTCTTCAGCCGCATCCGCGTCCGACCGGTCGAGGACTACACCTCCCGGCTGCGCAGAAGCCTTGATTATCTCGCGCCGCCCGGCTGCAAGGGCAAGCCGCGCGTGGCGGTTCTGACGCCCGGCATCTTCAATTCCGCCTTTTACGAACACGCCTTCCTTGCCGACCAGATGGGCGCCGAACTGGTCGAGGGATCGGATTTGCGGGTGATGGGCGGCAAGGTCTGCATGCGCACCACCCGGGGCTATGAACCGATCGACGTCATCTATCGCCGCGTCGATGATGATTATCTCGATCCGCTGACCTTCAGGCCGGACAGCGCGCTGGGCGTTGCCGGCATCATGGATGTCTACCGCGCCGGCAACATCACCATTGCCAATGCGCCTGGCACCGGCATTTGCGACGACAAGGCGATTTACTCCTACATGCCGGAAATCGTGGAATTCTATACGGGCCGCAAGGCATTGCTCGAAAATGTGCCGACCTGGCGCTGCTCGGAGCCTGACAGCCTGAAATATGTCCTGGACAACCTTGCCGATCTCGTTGTCAAGGAAGTCCACGGTTCCGGCGGCTACGGAATGCTGGTCGGACCCACCGCGTCCAAGAGGGAAATATCCGCATTTGCAACCAAGCTGAAGGGTAAACCGGGCAACTATATCGCCCAGCCCACTTTGTCCCTGTCAACAGTCCCCATCATGGTCAAGAAGGGCATCGCGCCCCGCCATGTCGATCTCCGGCCCTATGTGCTGGTGTCCGACAAGGTGCATATCATTCCTGGCGGCCTGACCCGCGTCGCCCTCAAGGAGGGCTCGCTCGTGGTCAATTCCAGCCAGGGCGGCGGGACCAAGGACACATGGGTGCTGGAGGACTGAATGATGCTCGGAAGAACAGCCAACGGACTTTACTGGGTGAGCCGCTATATCGAGCGCGCCGAAAATGTCGCCCGCCTGGTCGATGCCGGCCTGCGCATGTCGCTGATCCGCCCGACCGATTCCGATGATGACTGGGACGGAATTTTGCAGAGCGCCGGGGTCAGGGAAGCCTATTCAGACGAGGAGGGGCGGATCGCTTCCGCCGACGCGGTCGATTTCCTGCTGCGGGACCGCTCCAACCCGTCTTCGGTGCTCAATTGCATCGAGTTCGGCCGCAACAATGCCCGCATGGTTCGCACGGCGCTGACGCGCGAAGCCTGGGAAACCATCAACGAAAGCTGGATAGAACTGCGGCAGGTGCTGGCGCGCCGGGTTTCGGGCGCCAACCTGCCCAATGTTCTTGACGCCATCAAGCGCTGCATCGCGCTGATACGCGGCACATTTTACACCACCATGCTGCGCGACGAAATGTACTATTTCGCACTGCTGGGCTCCTTTGTCGAACGAGCGGACAATACGGCGCGCATCCTGGACGTCAAATATTACGTACTGCTGCCTTCGCTGCTGCAGGTCGGATCGTCGATGGATAATTTCCAGTGGCAATCGATCCTGCGCTCGGTGTCGGCGCACCGGTCCTATTCCTGGGTCTATGATGCCGAATACAAGCCCGTCAACATTGCCCATTTCCTGATCCTGAATACCCGAATGCCGCGTTCCTTGTGTTTTTGCTATGAAGAAATCAACACCAACCTGAATTACCTGGCGCGCGAATATGGCGAACGCCTTGCCGCCCATGAAACAGCGGAAAAGACCCTGAACATGCTCAATAACCAGTCCATTGCCGATGTGATGGAGAATGGCCTGCATGAATTTCTGGAAGATTTCATCACTGCCAACGGCAAGCTGGCCAGCGACATCACCCAAGGGTACCGTTTTTACAAGTGAGTATGAACCATGCGCATCCGCATCTCCCATCTGACAGAATACCACTATGACGCCCCGGTCGAATTTTCGCTGCAGCGCTTGCGACTGACGCCCAAGACTTCGCCCGGCCAGAATGTCATTGAATGGAAGACGTCCGTCGATGGCGCGGTGGTCGAGGCTTCCTATGAGGATCACTTCGCCAACCATGTGCAACTGGTCAGCCCCGAAACCAACCAGACCGTGATTTCGATCGTGGCGGAGGGCGAGGTGGAGACTTCCGATCGCCACGGCGTCTACGGGCCGCATCAGGGCTTTGTGCCGCTTTGGCTTTTCCTCAGGGAAACGCCTCTGACCAAGATCGGCAAGAATGTCCGGGATTTGGTGCGCAAGGTCAGCGGCGAGGACGAATTGTCCAAGATGCATGCGCTGATGGATCTGATCGCGGATACGATCGATTATATTCCCGGTGAGACGGGAACTGAAACCACCGCCGAGCAGGCCTTGGAAAAGAAAAGCGGCGTTTGCCAGGACCATGCCCATGCCTTCATCGCCGCCGCGCGCCTGATGGGTTTTCCGGCACGCTATATTTCCGGCTACCTGCTGATGGAGGAGACCGCGCAATCAGCCAGCCACGCCTGGGCCGAAGCCCATGTCACCGGCCTTGGCTGGGTAGGATTTGATGCCGCCAACCGCGTCTGCCCGGGAGAAAATTATATCCGGCTTGCAAAAGGCCTGGACTATTCCGACGCCGCGCCGATTTCCGGCATGCGCAACGGCGATGCCGGCGAAACCATGAAAGTGGCCATCACCATCCAGCAACAAAGCCAGTCATGAAATTCCCAGCAGCGTCTTCACACGGGCGTGGTCCGTATCCCGTCCGTTTCCGGTATCAATGAAATATTCCGATTGCCAGGCCTGTGTCTTTAGAGCCTGCTTGCTGTCAGGCGCATCCCAGGGCGCATAGATGCGCATTGCCCGTCTGCCGCCAATGCCGTCAACTGAAATGACGCCTCTTGCGGCCAGAACGGATTTTGCGAAAATGAAATGGCCGCTGCGCGCGCCGCAGCTTGCCGCCACTATGAAACAGTCAACCGGGTCGGCAGTGTCAAAGGGCTGAATCGGGCCTGTGCCCGCCCGCTTCCAAAGCGTTACAAACTGGCCGATTTTTTTAGGCGTGATTTTGGCGGCCCGAAACTGGACCGCCAGGCCGTTCACTTCAAAGCGGCAAGCACCGTAATCGGCGCTTTCCACCTCGGCAGCCAAAGACCGGTAATGAAGGCCGCCATGACCATAGACACGGTCAAACGCTGCAACCAAAACGGGGTCAACATCCGTTGCCATTTCCTATTTCAGGGAAATCCGCTTGCCCTGCTTGACTGAAGCCACTGCGGCATCGGCCAGTTCCAGCGCCACGAGGCCGTCATTGCCGTCGGGCGTGATTACCGTGCCTTTTTCAATGGCGCTGATGAAGGACGCTATTTCGTTGGCATAGGCTTCGGTGTAGCGGGTCATGAAGAAATCATGCAAGGGCGGACGGGTATAGCCGTCGCCATTGGCGATCTCGATGGAAACCGCGCGCTGGTTTTCAGCCGATACGACGCCCTTGGAACCATGCACTTCGATCCGCTGGTCATAGCCATAGGTGGCGCGGCGGGAATTGGAGATGATCGCCTGGCGGCCGGATGCCGTTTCGAGGATCACGCTGGCGCTGTCATAATCACCGGCCTCGCCAATCGCCTTGTCGACCAGAACCGCTGCATGGGCGGAAACCGAAGTGATCTCTTCGCCCAGCAGGAAGCGCGCCATGTCAAAGTCATGAATGGTCATGTCGCGGAATATGCCGCCCGAGCGCTTGATGTAATCAACCGGCGGCGCGCCGGGATCACGCGAGGTGATCGTCACCATTTCCACCTTGCCGATCTTGCCATCGTCGATGGCCTTGCGCACGGCCATGAAATGCGGGTCGAAACGGCGATTGAAGCCGACCATCAGCTTGGCCTTGGTCTTTTTGACAACATCGAGGCAGGCCCGGACGCGATCGATATCGAGATGAATGGGCTTTTCGCAGAAAATCGCCTTGCCGGCGCGGGCGAAGCGTTCGATCAGGTCCGCATGGGTATCGGTGGGCGTGCAGATGACGACGGCATCGATGTCCTTGGCAGCCTCGATGGCCTCAATGGTGCGGACCTCGCAGCCATAGGCCTTGGCCAGGTCGTCGGCAGCCGCAGGAAATGCGTCGGCGACCGCTACGAGCACGGCGTCCGGGTTGTTGCTGACAGCCTTTGCATGCACCTTGCCGATGCGCCCTGCGCCAAGAAGACCAAATCTCACAGTCATTTTCGTGTTCTTTCCTGCTGAACGGCCTGCATAGGCCAGTATGGGGTTGCCGATGGAATGGCGGATGTCATGGTCCGGCTTGTATCACTCCGCCGGGCGGGCGTCGACAATCTCTGCCTGGCCCGGTGTCGTATCCGGCGCGTGGAACAAATAATCCATGCATCGAGATTACGGAACATTTATTCCGGCTTATCGATCTCGTCAATCTTGCGCTGGACCTGAAATGCGACTTTTGACGGTTACATCGACATTTTTTCAATCTTGCGGCCTTTTCAATCTACCATCCGGTTCTGGACAACAAGTCCCGCCTCGTCCATGAGTGACGACACCCAACTCTGAATGACCACAGGACCATTCTTGCCATGTCACAAAAGCCGTCCAAGCCGCCCTTCTATCTCATCGATACATCCCACAGCTTTTACCGGCCATTGTCCACAAGGGTCATCATTGTCGCTGTCGTCTGCTTTTGGGCTGTCATCGAAGTGATCAACGAGCAGGGCTTCTTCATGATCATTGCCATCGCTTTGGCAGCCTATTGCGCCAATGCGCTGCTGATCAGCTACAGGCCGCCTGTGGTCGAAGACCCGGCCGTCGCCAATGTTGACGAGGATGATGAGGAAGACGGTGAAGAAGCACCAATTGGCCATGACGCCACTGAGGCGGCCGAGAACAAGGATGCAGACGACCGCAAGGACTAATCCCTGACCTGCAAGGGCGCAGAGCGATTTTGAAAGAACAACAGGCCTGGAATAAAAAGCGGTTCGACGGCGAGTGAAGCCGGGTTGAAGGGACGCGCTTCAGTCTTTGCGGCCTGCGCCAAGCCGATGGAGCGCCTCGTCGATCAGCCTGTTGGCGATCATCATCCGGATATTGGCCTTGTCGGCATAGGCCGGGTCCACCTGGTCAGGATGGTTGAGACGGGCAAAGGCCCGCCTGCGCTGCGCAAGATCGGCCTGTGTATCTTCAGCGCTGATGGCCAGATCGGCGGCCACGTCGTCGGGAGACAACCGCCCCAGATGCGCAGGCATCGGCACCGGCTCCATTTCCCGGATGAAATCCAGATCGCGATAGGCCGATCCGGCCTCGGCGGCAGTTGAAATCGACTTTCCGATATCGGCGACAAAGCCGGATTTGAGCCCGCGCACGGAAGCGGAAGGAATATCGTCGTCCTCGGCCTCCGGCGCCTCTTCGGCCATCCGGTCCAGAACCGACTGGAATATCGAACTCGACAACACCACCATGGCTATCTCCCGATGCATGTCGCGTCCAAATGGATTCATTTGAACGATAACGTCCCAGCATCAATTCAAAGCGTTACAGCGTCGTTTGCACATACAATTGAATGCGCCGCGTGTAGCAGGCAGATTGCCACCCCAACATGTCGCGAGCCTTGCTGCGCAGTCTCTTCAAGCAGCGGGGCGCGCCAAAGCATCGGCAAGGATCATGTCAAACAGCAGTTTGGCGCTTGGGGGCAGCGCCCGGCCGCGCGCCGTTATGATGCTGTAAGGCTCGGTAACAATTTCAAAATTCGTCGGCAAAATGGCGATTTTCTCGGAAACCGAAGTATTTGCGGCAATGAATTCGGCAACCTCGCGGGCCACCGGCGCCACCGCGTCACTCTTGCAAATCAGCGCCATGGTCAGAAGAATGGATTGGGTGTTGACCGTATTTTCGGGCAAAGCCACATTGGCGGCCATGAACAGGTTTTCCACCGTCCGTCTGAGCAAAGTGCCGGGCGGCTGGAAAACCCAGACACATCCGGTAAGGTCGGCCAGGCTTGCGCCTGGTTTTGCTTTCATCAGCGGATGATCGGCGCGGACAATGATGCAAGCCTTTTCCACACCGATCTGCCGGGCCTGGAAGAGCCTTGGATTGAGATCATCGGGAATGCGTCCAATGACGAAATCATAACGCGCCGCCAGCAGGTTTCGGGCCAGCAGATTGCTGGTCTCGACATTGACGTTGATTTCGATGCCCGGATAGACCGCGCTGACCTTGAGGATGGAAGGCACAGCCAGCGAGATGGCCGGCGCGGTGACCGAACCCAGGGTCACGGTACCGCCATAGCCGGTTTTCAGATCAGCTATTTCGCGCGACGCCTCGCGAATTTCCAGCAGGATGGAGCGGGCGCGGCTGGCGAGTGCTTCGCCGATCCGGGTCAGGACCACGCCGCGCGACACCCGTTCACACAAAGGCGCCTGCAGGATAGCTTCCATTTCGGCCAACATGCGCGAGGCGGCGGGCTGGGAAACATGCAGCGCTTCTGCCGCTGCTGAAATCTGTCCATGGTCGCCAATGGCGACGATCAGGCGCAAGTGGTTGAGTTTCAATCCGGATTTCACAAGAAAATCGTTGCCGGCAATCCATGCTTCATCGGGTTTCCTGCCTGCTTCAATCCATTCCCTGCCCGGCATCTGCTTTCCTCACCTTGCCACTTGTCAAATTGGACTTGAGACATATTATATCACTATTGATATGGCAATCTATGTTTTTTCTATTTGACAGTTATACGTTTTGATTCCAGTTTGAGGTCGTTGCGCATGGAAATGGGAGAAACGCCGTCCTTGGGGGACAGGCAGACGACAAGGTCTGCCTCGGCTTGTCAGCAACAGGCTTTTTGACACGGAACATGCGCAATTTCGGCGGGTGAAACATCACCCCGTCCAACATTCTTGGGAGAGAACAAATGAAACTCGTGACTTCGCTGCTCGCAGCAGCCGCCCTGACTGTGGCGTCATTCATCGTGCCGGCTTTTGCCGCCGAAAAGGGCGCCGTTGGCATTTCCATGCCCACAAAGTCTTCTTCCCGCTGGATTTCCGACGGCGAAACCATGCAGAAGCTTTTCACCGAAGCTGGCTATGACGCCGACCTTCAATATGCCGACGATGATATTCCAAACCAGTTGTCCCAAATCGAAAACATGGTAACCAAAGGCGTCAAGGTCCTGATCATTGCCGCCATCGACGGCACGACGCTTTCCGACATCCTGCAAAAGGCCCATGATGGCGGCGTCAAGGTTATTGCCTATGACCGCCTGATCCGCGATTCCGGCAATGTCGATTTTTACGCGACATTCGACAATTTCCAGGTTGGCGTGTTGCAGGCCAATTCGCTGGTTGCCGGCCTGAAGCTGGACGAAGCCACTGAACCCAAGAACATTGAACTGTTCGGCGGATCGCCGGACGACAACAATGCCTTCTTCTTCTATGACGGTGCGATGAGCGTGCTGCAGCCCCTGATCGACAGCGGCAAGCTGGTCGTCAAATCCGGCCAGATGGGCATGGAACAGGTCGGCACTCTGCGCTGGGACGGCGCGCTGGCGCAATCACGCATGGAGAACCTGCTGTCTTCCAGCTACACCGACGCACGTCTTGATGGCGTGCTTTCGCCCTATGACGGCCTGTCCATCGGCATCCTGTCAGCTGTCAAAGGTGTTGGCTACGGCACCGGCGACCTGCCAATGCCGATCGTGACCGGCCAGGACGCAGAAATTCCTTCCGTCAAGTCGATCCTCGCTGACGAGCAGAATTCCACCGTTTTCAAGGACACGCGCGAACTCGCCAAGGTCACCGTGAACATGGTCAATGCGCTGATGGACGGCAAGGAGCCGGAAATCAACGATACCAAGACCTATGACAACGGCGTCAAGGTTGTTCCGTCCTACCTGCTCATCCCGGTTGCCGTCGACAAGAGCAACTGGAAAGAAGTGCTTGTCGGTTCAGGCTATTACACCGAAGACCAGCTGCAATAAGCCGCGAATCCGGAGGGCCCGCGTTTTCAGCGCGGGCCCTCTTCTTCTCAAAACCGGCTTTTCCGCAAACCAAAGCGCCGAGCGAGATTGATGTTTCCGGAAATGCAGGCAATGCTGCCGGTACGGAGATCGGGACGAGACCCAATGGAAAACTACATTCTGGAAATGCGGGACATCACAAAGAGGTTCCCGGGCGTCAAGGCGCTCGATACGGTCAATCTCAAGGTCAGTCCCGGGGAAATCCACGCGCTGGTGGGCGAGAATGGCGCGGGCAAATCCACATTGATGAAAGTATTGAGCGGCGTCTATCCGGCCGGCAGTTACGAAGGTGAAATTCTCTATGAAGGCAAGCCGCGCCGGTTTCAGTCCATTTCCGACAGTGAACATCTGGGCATCATCATCATTCACCAGGAGTTGGCGCTGGTGCCGCTGCTGTCAATCGCCGAAAACATCTTCCTCGGAAACGAGATCGCCGCCAACGGCGTCATCAACTGGCCCAAGACATTTGCCCGCACCCAGACTTTGCTCGACAAGGTCGGGCTCAAGGACGCGCCATCGACGCTGATCACCGATATCGGCGTGGGCAAGCAACAATTGGTGGAAATTGCCAAGGCCTTGAGCAAGAAGGTCAAGCTGCTGATCCTTGACGAGCCTACGGCCTCGCTCAATGAGACGGATTCCGATGCGCTTTTGAACCTGCTGGTGGAATTCCGAAACCAGGGCATCACCTCCATCATCATTTCCCACAAGCTCAACGAAATCTCCAAGGTTGCCGACAAGATCACAGTTCTGCGCGACGGCACGACCGTGGAAACACTGGATTGCCACAAGGAAAAAATTTCGGAGGACCGTATCATTCGCGGCATGGTCGGCCGCGAAATCGCCGACCGATTTCCGCCGCGAGATGTCGCCATCGGCGAGACGGTTTTCGAGGTCAAGAACTGGAATGTCTATCACCAGGCCCATCCGGACCGGAAATTCCTGCATGACATCAACCTGACGATCCGGGCGGGCGAAGTGGTCGGCATTGCCGGTCTCATGGGCGCGGGCCGCACCGAAACAGCCATGAGCATCTTCGGCCGATCATGGGGCCAGAGGATTACCGGCGAAGTGTTCATTGGCGGACGGAAAGCCGATGTCAGCACGATTTCAAGGGCGATCGACGCAGGGCTCGCATATGTCACGGAAGACCGCAAGCAACTTGGTTTGGTGTTGATCAACAACATCATGCAAAACACCACACTCGCCAATCTCGGCGGCGTGTCGCGTCTCGGCGTCATCAACGACATCAGCGAAGCAAAGGTGGCTACTGGCTACCGGACGCGCCTGAACATCCGCTCGCATTCAATCTATCAGGAGGCCGTCAACCTGTCGGGCGGCAACCAGCAGAAAGTCGTGCTGTCCAAATGGCTGTTCACCAACCCGGAAGTGCTGATCCTGGATGAGCCGACCCGCGGCATCGATGTCGGCGCGAAATACGAAATCTATTCCATCATCAACGAACTGGCCGCCGAGAAAAAAGCAATTTTGATGATCTCTTCGGAAATGCCCGAACTGCTCGGCATCTGCGACCGCATCTATGTGATGAACGAAGGCAGGATCGTGGCGGAACTGTCGAAACGGGAAGCCAGCCAGGAATCAATCATGCGTGCCATCATGCGCTCGGGGGAGAAGGTATAATGGGCAACGGGAACAATTCGGGGCAATCGTCAATCGGCGATTATCTCAAGAACAATATCCGCGAATATGGAATGCTGGTGGCGCTTGTGGTCATCATGCTGTTCTTCCAGTACTGGACGGGAGGCATTCTGTTCAAACCGGTCAACCTGACCAATCTTGTTTTGCAGAATTCCTTCATCGCCATCATGTCGCTCGGCATGCTGCTGATCATCGTGGCGGGTCATATCGACCTGTCCGTGGGATCGATTGTCGGTTTTATCGGCGCTCTGGCAGCCGTGCTGACGGTCAAGCTGCAGATAAACTTCCTGATCGTCATCGTCATTTGCCTTTTTGTCGGCGGCCTCATCGGCGCTGCGCAAGGATACTGGGTGGCTTATCGCAGGATCCCGGCCTTCATTGCCACGCTGGCCGGCATGCTGGTCTTCCGCGGGCTGACGCTCTATGTGCTCGGCGGTCGCAATATCGGCCCCTTCCCCAAGGAATTCCAGCTGATTTCCACCGGTTTCGTGCCCGATTTCCTGTCTTTTCTTGGCGGCGCCCCCGACCCTGCCGCAGGCGACCCGTTGATCAAGAACTATTTCGCATTGGTCGTCATAGTGCTGGCTGTGCTGTTCATGATCTATAACGGCTTGCGCACCAGAAAAATCAACGAGGCGCATGGGTCGGATAATGAACCCCTGGCGTTTTTCATCATGCAGACGGTGATCACCGCTGCTGTTTCAATCTTCCTCGGCTTCCAGTTGGCGACCTACAAGGGTCTGCCAAACGTTCTGGTGATCATGGCAATCCTGATTGTGCTTTACACATTCGTGACCACCCGCTCCACGATTGGCCGACGGATCTACGCAATGGGCGGCAATGAGAAGGCGGCCAAGCTTTCCGGTATCAACACCGAGCGGCTGACCTTCTACACCTTCGTCAACATGGGCGTGCTGGCGGCCCTTGCCGGCATGATCATCACGGCGCGGCTGAATTCCGCCACACCGAAAGCCGGCGTTGGTTTCGAACTGGACGTGATTGCCGCCTGCTTCATTGGCGGCGCATCGGCCTCCGGCGGCGTCGGCAAGATTACCGGGGCGGTGATCGGCGCCTTCATCATGGGGGTCATGAACAATGGCATGTCGATTGTCGGCATCGGCATCGATTTCCAGCAGATGATTAAGGGATTGGTGCTGCTCGCAGCCGTTTTCTTCGACGTCTACAACAAGAACAAGGCCTGACTTCCAAAGGGCAATCGCCTTTCGGAGCAGGAAGCTGACAGTGGCTCCTCAAGCCGGCTGGTTACTTTGGACATTTCGAGAAAGGACTAGGCATGCTGATTTCGCAAATCAAGACACCCGCCGGAGCAGTGGCAGTGGTTGCCCGCAAGCCGGGGAATGCTGGCCGCATCGTGCTGGGCGCAACCTCGGTTCGCGAGCTTGCGCTTGAGGCTGCGCGGGCCGGACAATCCCTGGAGTCAACCATTGCCGCCCATGGATTTGGTGACACGGTCGATCTCGAAAACGTCGCCCGGGACAGACGCCTGCTCTGCCCGATCACCCATCCGGACCCCGCCCACATGCACTTGACCGGCACCGGTCTTACCCATCTGGGTTCTGCGGCGACCCGCGATTCCATGCACAAGAAAACCACCGAAGCGGCCGAGGAAACCCTGACCGATTCCATGAAGATGTTCCGCATGGGCCTTGAAGGCGGCAAGCCGAAGCCGGGCGAAAAAGGCGTTCAACCGGAATGGTTCTACAAGGGCAACGGCACCCAGGCCGTGGCCTCCGGCCAACAGCTGGTCTCACCGTCTTTTGCCCTGGATGGCGGGGAAGAACCGGAGATGGCCGGTATTTATGTCATCGCCGACGATGGCACGCCGTTCCGGGTCGGCTTCGCAGTGTCCAACGAGTTTTCCGATCACATCACCGAGCGGATCAACTACCTGTTTCTTGCCCATTCCAAGCTCCGTCAGGCAAGCTTCGGCCCGGAAATCCGTGTTGGTCCGCCGCCGGCCGATATTCGCGGCACCTCGCGGATCCGTCGCGGCGACAAAGTGATCTTTGAAAAGCCCTTCCTGTCGGGCGAGGACAACATGTCCCACACTTTCGCCAATCTCGAATACCACCATTTCAAATACGGCCTTTTCCGCCAACCCGGCGATGTTCATATCCACATGTTCGGGACGGCCACCCTGTCGTTTGCCGACGGGATCAAGCCTCAGGAAGGCGATGTCTTCGAAATTGAAGTTCCCGAATTCGGCCTGCCGCTCACCAATGCCCTTGCCATTGCGCCCGAGGAGACGATAACCATCCGTGTGCTTTAACGAACGCCGGGATCCCATCGGGGACCACCTGAAACCTACGGAGTATTGCCATGACCATCCACCAGAACCTGATTGCCGGCGAATGGACCGGCGCCAGCGCCTCGCCCAACATAAACCCTTCCAATACCGATGATGTGGTCGGCGAATATGTGCAGGGAACGGCAGACGATGCGCGCGCTGCAATCGCTGCGGCCAACGCCGCCTTTCCGGCCTGGTCGCGCTCGGGCATCCTTGAGCGCCATTCGATCCTGAGAAAGGCATCCGACGAAATCCTCGCCCGTAAAGATGAACTTGGACGCCTGCTGTCTCGCGAGGAAGGCAAGACGCTGGTCGAAGGCATTGGCGAGACCGTTCGCGCCGCCCAGATCTTTGATTTCTTTGCCGGTGAATGCCTGCGGCTGGCGGGCGAGACCCTGCCATCGGTGCGTCCCGGCGTCGGTGTCGAAGTCACCCGCGATCCGCTCGGCGTGATCGGCATCATCACGCCTTGGAATTTCCCGATTGCCATACCCGCCTGGAAGATCGCACCGGCGCTTTGCTACGGCAATACAGTGGTCTTCAAGCCGGCAGATCTGGTTCCCGGCTGCGCCTGGGCGATTGTCGACATCCTGCATCGCGCCGGCCTTCCCAAGGGCGTGCTCAACCTCGTCATGGGGCGCGGTTCGGTTGTTGGCCAGGCCATGCTCGACAGCGCCGATCTCTCCGGTATCACCTTCACCGGCTCGATCGGAACCGGCAAGCGCGTGGCACTTTCTTCGCTTGAGCATAACCGCAAGTTCCAGCTGGAAATGGGCGGCAAGAACCCCTTTGTCGTGCTTGATGACGCCGACCTGACCGTGGCCGTCGAAGCCAGCGTCAATGGCGCCTTCTTCTCCACCGGCCAGCGCTGCACGGCGTCTTCGCGCCTGATCGTGACGGAAGGCATTCATGACAAATTCGTTGAAGCCCTGACCGCGCGCCTCAAGGGCCTGACGGTTGACGATGCGCTGAAGGCGGGAACCCATATCGGCCCCGTGGTTGATGCCAGCCAGATGAAGCAGGACGAGGACTATATCGATATCGGCCGCAAGGAAGGCGCCAATCTGGTCTATGGCGGCGAGCGGCTGAACCGCGAGACGCCGGGCTTCTATTTGCAGCCGGCGCTGTTTACCGAAGCCACCAACCAGATGCGGATTTCGCGCGAGGAAATCTTCGGACCGGTGGCCTCGGTCATCCGGGTCAAGGATTACGACGAGGCGCTTGCCGTTGCCAATGACACGCCTTTCGGCCTGTCTTCCGGCATTGCCACGACCTCGCTCAAGCATGCGACCCACTTCAAGCGCAATGCCGAAGCCGGCATGGTGATGGTCAACCTGCCGACTGCAGGCGTTGACTTCCACGTGCCCTTCGGCGGCCGCAAGGGCTCCAGCCATGGCTCACGCGAGCAGGGCAAATACGCAGCCGAGTTCTTCACCACTGTCAAGACAGCCTACACATTGGCGTAACACGCCGCGAAAGGACCGACATCATGACCACCAAAGCCAAATGGCCGCGCCCTCTTCGATCCCAACAGTGGTTCGGCGGTACTGGCAAGAACGCGATCATGCATCGGTCCTGGATGAAGAACCAGGGCCTGCCCGCCGATACATTCGACGGGCGGCCCATCATCGGCATCTGCAACACCTGGTCGGAACTGACACCCTGCAATGCGCATCTGCGCGACTTGGCAGAACGCGTCAAGCGCGGCGTTTATGAAGCTGGCGGATTTCCCGTCGAGTTTCCGGTGTTTTCCTGCGGTGAAAGCACGTTGCGACCGACCGCCATGATGTTTCGCAATCTCGCGGCGATGGACGCCGAAGAAGCCATTCGCGGCAATCCGATTGACGGCGTCGTGTTGTTGACCGGTTGTGACAAGACCACGCCCAGCCTGATGATGGGAGCGGCCAGTGTCGATATTCCGGCCATTGTCGTCTCCGGCGGTCCGATGCTGAACGGCAAGTGGCGCGGCCAGGATGTCGGCTCGGGCACGGCGATCTGGAAATTCCAGGAAATGGTCAAGACCGGTGAAATGTCGCTGGATGAATTCATGGATGCCGAACAGGGCATGGCCCGCTCGGCCGGTTCCTGCATGACCATGGGCACGGCTTCCACCATGGCTTCGATGGCCGAGGCACTGGGCATGACACTGCCCGGCAACGCCGCCATTCCCGCCGTCGATGCCCGTCGCCGCGTGCTGTCGCAACTGTCCGGACGACGGATTGTCGATATGGTCAAGGAAGATTTGAAACCATCCGACATTCTCACCAAGACCGCTTTTGAAAACGCCATACGTGTCAATGGCGCGATTGGCGGCTCGACCAATGCCGTGCTGCATCTCTTGGCGCTGGCCGGTCGCATCGGTATTGAACTGACGCTTGATGATTGGGACAGGCTGGGCCGCGATGTTCCGACCATCGTCAACCTGCAGCCTTCCGGCAAATATCTGATGGAAGAATTCTATTATGCCGGCGGCCTGCCCGTCGTCATGAAAGAACTTTGCCAAACGGGCCTGATTGACAAGACAGCAGTGACAGTATCCGGCCTGCCGGTCTGGGACGGCGTCAAGGATGCGGTCAATTACAATGACGAAGTTATCCTGCCGGCCGAAAAGGCATTGACCGCCTCGGGCGGCATTGCCGTTCTTCGCGGCAATCTCGCGCCGCAGGGCGCAGTGCTCAAGCCGTCGGCAGCATCCGAAAGCCTGATGGTGCACAAGGGCCGCGCGGTGGTGTTTGAAAGCATCGAGGACTACCACGCCCGCATCAATGACGACGCGCTGGACATTGATGAAAACTGCATCATGGTGCTGAAATATTGCGGCCCCAAGGGTTACCCCGGCATGGCCGAGGTCGGCAATATGGGCCTGCCGACCAAAGTTCTGAAAAAAGGCGTCACCGACATGATCCGCATTTCTGACGCCCGCATGTCGGGCACCGCCTTCGGCACGGTCATCCTTCATGTCGCCCCCGAAGCTGCCGACGGCGGCACTCTGGCGCTGGTGGAAACAGGCGACATGATCGAGGTGGATATTCCGGCCCGCAAGCTGCATCTTGACGTTACCGACAGTGAACTTGCCCGCCGTCGCGCCGCCTGGGTCAACCCTGTCCTGATGTTGAATGGCGGCTATGGAAGCTTGTACCAGAATACAGTGATGCAGGCTGATACCGGCGCCGATCTCGATTTTCTCGTCGGCATGCGCGGCGATGGCATACCGATGGACCGCGACAGCCACTGATCTTCGTCAGTCGGCATAGGTGACGGGCAAAGTGTCGCCGCTCTTGATGATTTCCATCGAGATCGAAGCGGTGATGTCGAACAATTCGAGCTTTCGGACGATGGCCTTGTAGACCACGTCATAATGTTCGGCGCGGGGCAACACGATCTTGAGAAGATAGTCATAGTGGCCCGTCAGGCGATGGGCCTCGGTGACTTCGCCGATGCCTGCAATGGTCTTTTTGAAAATCTCGGTCCATTCATCGGAATGCTGGGTCGTCTTGATCAGCGCGAAGACGGTTGTCGGCAGCCCCATCCTGGCGCGGTCGAGTATGGCGACGCGCCGCAGGATATAGCCCTCGTCCTCAAGCCTTTGTATCCGCCGCGAACAGGCCGAAACCGACAGCGCCACCTTGTCGGCCATTTCGCTGACCGACAAGGTGGCGTCAACTTGCAAATAGCCCAGGATCTTGCGATCACGATCATCCAGCACTTCCGCGCCCTCTTTTCGATTTACGCAAAGAATAATGGTTTGCTGATATTTTGCGAAAATTATTTGCACATAATGGTCATATCAGCAGAACAATTTCAAGCACCTCTCACCGGAAATCGCCTATGTTTCAACCATCAAACCATTGGAGACGGCAGATGCGCACGATTGGACTGATTGGCGGCATGAGCTTTGAAAGCACGGCGATCTATTACAAGATGATCAATGAAATGGTGCGCGACGCGCTGGGGCCGAGCCATTCGGCGCGGGTGCTGATGCATTCGGTTGATTTCGCCGACATCATTGCCTGCCAGAAGGCCGACCGTTGGGACGATGCCGCAGCCATGCTGTCCAACTCGGCGGCAATACTGGAAAAAGCCGGCGCTGACAGCATGCTGATCTGCACCAACACCATGCATCTGGTCGCCGATCAGGTGCAGGCGGCCATTTCCGCGCCCCTTATCAACATCATCACCGAAACCGCCGGGGCTCTCAACAAAGCGCGCGCCAGGCGACCTTTGCTGTTGGCCACGCGCTATACGATGGAACACGGCTTTTATCACGATCGCATGGCCAAGGCCGGAATCGACCTGATGGTGCCATCCAAGGAAGATCGCCAGATCGTCCACGACATCATCTTCAATGAACTCTGCCAGGGTGAAATCAACACCAATTCGCGCCAAAGCCTGCTGGCCATCGTTGAGACGGCCAAGGCGGAAGGCGCCGACAGCGTCATCCTCGGCTGCACCGAGATTTGCCTGATCCTTGACCCGAAATCGCTGCCGCTGCCCGGCTTTGATTCAACCGCGATCCATGCGCGAGCAGCGGTGGCGCATGCATTGGCGGCGTGAGGATCGGCGTCAGGCAAACATCGGCTCTAGCCGGCGGCCCGCCGTGCATGTATTTTCCAAATATATCAATCTGGATGCGTGGCATGAGTGGTAAAATCATCAGCGTGACAAAATTCAAGGCTGACTACCTGAATTTAATTAACCAGATGAACATAGACGGTGAACCGGTGGTAATAACCCGCCGAGGCCATGCGGTGGCAATGTTGTCTCCTGTGCGCCGTCAGGCCGGAAAATCCGGAGTCATCGGCGCTCTCAAGGGAACTGTGAAAAACTTTGCAGATCCCTGCATGCCCGTTTCCGGTTCTGACCGCTGGACTGCAGTCAGGTGACTGCACGTGACACCCGAGTCCTGGTCAGGGCGGCTGCGGCGATGCCGATCTCGACCGCCACAATCGCCGAGCAATAATCGAACTAACACCAACACTCTCCGTTCGCTTTACTCCGCCGGAAACCAGTATTTGGCCGAAGTCGCGCCGCGCTGGATCACCACATGGTGGTTGGCGAAAATACGGTAGGGCTGGCTCCATTCGCCATCCGGCCATTGCACGCGCACAACCGCGCGTTCATTGACGCCCAGACCGACATGGGTGAAACCCGCCTGCCCCGACGCATGACCGCCGCCCACCTGCACCGTGCGCACCAAAGTCAGCGTTCCGATGCGGATATTGATCTTGGCACCGACGGCCTTGGTATTGACCTTGCCATTGTCCAGTTCGATTTCGGCCCAATTGCCGAGCGGACGATGGCCCCAAGCGGTCTTGGCGCCCAGATTGCGGAACAGGTTGATATTGTGTTCGCGATTGACCACGACGATATCGAGCATGCCGTCATTGTTGAAATCATCGACTGCCCCGCCCCTGCCCTTGGTAGCAAGCGCAATGCCTGCGGCATCCCCCTCCTCATGGAATGTCTTGTCAAAACCGCCAAGCAGCAGGTTGTCGGGGTCATGGGATGCAAATTCCGGCATGGCCTCGACATTGCCCTTGGCAATGAACAGGTCGAGATTGGTGTCGTTGTTGACATCGGCAAATTGCGAATGCCATCCGGTCGAAGGTTTGAGGTCCTTGCCGGCATAGGGCCGGTGGGCGGTGGCGTTACGCTCGTAGGCAATATCGCGGTAGGTCGGGCGGTCGGCTTCCGCCTCGCTGTCCAGTGTCTGGAGCTTTGTGTCGCCCATCGATGTCAGCGCATATTCCGGATAGCCGTCGACATTCAGATCCGCTTCGGCAATGCCCATTCCCCAGATCTTGACGAATTTCCAGCCTTGGCCCTGCGAGTAAAGCTTGGCCGGGCCGTCGGCGGGCATTGCCCAGAGCTGCTCCTGGCCGCCACGGTAATATTGGCGGTCATTGGTGATCCGGAGATCGCGCTGGCCTGTCTGGTTCCAGTCGGTAAACAGCATCGACAACGTGCAATAGCTGGGCTGAAGTTCGCGCGGGTCGCGGTAATCGGGGCTCACCTTGTCGGCAGGCCGCATCAGGCGGTTGTTGGAGCAGGTGCCGAAGGGCGTGCCCGGCGCGGTCCGGTCGACATAATTGCCGAAGGCCAAGGTCGGAAAAGCCTGGCCCTCTTCCCATGTCGCGGCAAATGACGTCGTCCAGTCCTTGCCGCCGTCGAGCGAGAAGGCGCGGTTGGCCTTTTCAAAGCGACAACCGCCCTTGCCTTTCAAGACCAGGTTCTCGCCCAGTCGCAGCAAGACCAGATCGGTGATGTGATCATTGTCGATATCAACCGGATAGGCGCCAAGCACCTTTGTCAGGTCCTTGTCGTCCAGCCCCATGTCGACCGGCTTGAACGCCAATGCGCCGCCCTGGCGCGAATGATTGACATAAAGCCGGGCCGGGCTTGAGCCGCCGGCCAAAAACAGGTCGGGCGTACGGTCGCCGGAACAATCGAAACTGGCCACCCCGCCGCCGACGAAATATTCCCATGGGCCGGTATATTTATGATCGATGCCGGCGGCCATGGCTTCTTCATGATATTCGGGAATGTCGGTCAAGAAGGGCGCTGCGGTTTCTTGCGCATGGCCAGTTTGCGGTACAAACAGCGAAAGCAGGCAGGCAAGCATCCATTTTGCGGGATTGTTTTTCATGGTTCAATTACCAAAGTCTTGAGAAAAGCAATGATGGAAGAGCGGTCTTCGTCGCTTGCCGCAACATAGGCATCACGCGAAGTCCTGCCGTCGCCGCCATGGGCGCGAATAACCTCATCCATCGTCGTCAGGTCATTGCGATGGCCGAAGGGCGGCGTTGAGGCCACGCCCCACAATTCCGCCGTCATGAAGATGTTGCGATCGACAAAGCGCTGCGCCATCAACTCGTTACCCAATGTCTCGATTGAATTGTCGGTCATCGTATGGCGCTTGAGATCGCCAAACAAAGGCACCATGACCTGGCCCTTGTCGTTGCGCGGCAGGCTGGAAGACCAGTCGCGAAGGCCAATGTCATAGACGGCGACATCCTTGACCTGGCGGTCATTCAGCGTGCCTGCAACATCGTATGGGCCGGGATCCGAGAATTCCAGGCTGTTCAGCGGCAATGCGGTCTTGTGGCATTGTGTGCAGCCGAAATCGGAAAACAGCTTGGAACCGCTCGCGGCGGCCTTTTGCCATGCCGGATCATCGGGCGCTTTTTCAACCGGCGCCGGCAGCGTCGCCTGCCAGGCGACAAGCGCCGAAACATCGCCGTCGCTCATTTCGTCGTTCTTGTGATCCCCGTCGAAATCCACCGTCCCGGTCCAGCGGCCGCCGAAGCGCTCCACCGCCTCCATGCCGTGGTGATGGTTAAGCGCATTGACGGTAAATTGCCGCAAGGACGTCATGACGCCTTTCTGGCTGAACGGCCTGACCACCAGATCCATGTCGATGCCGTCAAGCTCGGACATGTCGACCATGCCATCGGGCTGAACCGTCAGAAAACCGTAATGAATATCCTTGGAGACCATTGCGATCCGTTGCGCGACGCCGGTTTCTGCGGCTTTCTTCAGGCCCGCCTGGCGTTGCGACTGCAAATCCGCGGTAATTTCCCGCGCCAGCAATTCCACAAGGCCCGCACCGAACATGTGGTTGGTGCCGCGCTCATTGGAGAACTGCGGATCGATGCTGTCGAAATCGGCGCTTTCAAAGCCTTCGGACACAAAGACATTGACGGAAAAATCGCCGGCCCCGCCGGCGACCGGCATATTGTGACAAGAGGCGCAGGCATTTGCATCCATGCCTGCCGTCCGGCTGAATTCACCCACGGCCGGCAGGAACTTTCGCTTTGTCGGCACAATCGCCTGGGTGGCTTCCGGCCTGCCGGAACCATCCAGCACGGTGAAGCGGGCCGAAAACAGCTTTTCACCGATCACCGTCAATTTCTGCAATTGGTCCTTGTCGAGCCTGCCTGATACATCCTGGCCCGACGCTCCGAGTTCAGGTGTCCGTTCCTCCCATGGCTGCGCCGCCAATACAGGCGTCGTTCCCAAAGCCAGTGCGCTTAAAAGAGAAATCCATCGCATCTTCATTATTACCCCCAATCACTATCACGATACCCAATTTCACCGGGGCTCTGTACCGGTTCGCTGAATGCCGGATTCAAAGAACTCCGGCAGGCTGGCATCAAGCGCTGTCAGGGATCGCATGACACCGCCTTCGCAAATCAGGCTCACTTCGTCAATACGCGAACCCAACATGTCGTCCCGGAAGGGCTGACCGAATCCGGCGCCTTCCAGGGCTTCCAGAATCGCCGGCCTCATCAGGTCAATCGCCGTCACGCCAGGGCCGACAATGGCGACCGGGAACGGATCAATTATTGCGAAAAGGTTTGCGAGACCCGAACCGACTGCCAGACCTGCCTCGCGAAACGCCTGCCGCTCGATGCCTTCAGCAGCCCGGGCCCTTTCGGCTATCTGCGCCATTCCGTTGTCTGGCGGTTCGATCACCGTGACTTCGTCGCAACTCAGCCCGTTTGCCCTGCGCCATATGGCATAGCTGCCGGCATATGCCTCGATACATCCGCGCCGGCCGCAGCGGCACAGTGAACCCTGCGGCTGGTAGGTCACGTGGCCGAACTCAACAGCCGAGGAACGAATGCCGGAAAACGGCTTTCCGCCCAGATAAAGCCCCATGCCGATGCCGTTTGACAGCAAGACGGCTGCGAAATTATCGCCATACTGGGCAGGTTCGGACCATCGCAGGGCTTCGGCGATCAACGTGCAGTCGTTGCACAGGCTGGTCGGCACGGAAAATGCGGATTCCAATGTATCTTTCAGCGGCACATTGCTGTCATCAATGAAGGGCGACCACATCAGTGTTGCCGATGCGGAATCGACGATCCCCTCAACGCTGACCAGGATGCTTTGCAGCGGTCCGGTGAGATTGCTGGTCTGTTCGGTCAGGGATTTGAGCGCGTGTACGGCCGCATGTGCAATCGATTGCCCCGTCACCCCCTTGGTGCGCGAGCGATCCATGGTCGTGGCGACGGTCTTGCCGCTGTAATCGGCAATCATCGCATACATGCGGTTGAGAGTGACCACCACGATGGCGACGGAGGCCGCCGCCGGATTGAGGCCAAGGCGGACCTGCGGCCGGCCGCGGCGGGTGGCGGGACTTTCCGGCATGGATTCGGCAATGATCATGCCGCGCTCCAGAAGCGTATTGGTAATGACCGTGACGGTCGAGGCGCTCAGACCCGTCAGGGCGCTGATTTCCGTGCGCGACAACAGGCCCTGACGGCGCAGGGCCATCAGGATGATCCATTGATTCTGGCGCCGCACATCATCCGGCCGTGCGATCCCAGGCATTGACTCTCTCCCGAATTTTCACGAGCGAAACCTATTCGCCAGACACATCACTTTGCACTGCAACATACTGATCGCATTGCAATATTCCGCCCAAATCGAAAATCATCTTGACACAGGCCAAGAGTCGAGTCACTACTTTTTTCGATCCTCGAAAAAAAGAGGTTCAGGAGCGATCGCACCAACTGGCCAGTTTCATGAAGAATCAGCCGACTGGTGCGATTATGGTTCAAAGATGCTTCGCGCATCGGGAGGAAAATTATGAAGAAATTGACATTGGCGCTCGCGAGCGCCGTTTTTGCCATGTCGGTTGCCGGTCCGGTCTTGGCCAAGGACAAGGTTATCGCCGTATCCTGGAAGATCTTCCAGGAAGAACGCTGGAAGACCGACGAAGCGGTCATCAAGGGTATCGTCGAAGCAAACGGCGACAAGTTCATTTCGTCTGATGCGCAGGGTTCGGCAGCAAAGCAGATCACCGACATCGAGTCGCTGATTTCGCAAGGCGCCAACGTACTGCTCATCGTTCCTTATGACTCGGAAGCCATTCTGCCTGCCGTTGAAAAGGCAAAAGCGGAAGGTATTCCGATGATCGCCTATGACGTCCAGATCGAAGATCCTTCGGTCCTTTACATGACCTTTGACAATATCGGCGTCGGCCGCCTGATGGCTCAGGAAATGCTGAAGGTAAAAGATGCCGGCAACTTCGCCATCATCAAGGGCGACCCGGGCGATCCGAACGCGACCTTCCTCTATCAGGGCATCATGGAAGTGCTGCAGCCGAATATCGATGCCGGCAAGATCAAGATCGTTGGCGAAGCCTCTTCGGATGGCTGGAAGCCTGAAAATGCCCAGAAGAACATGGAGCAGATCCTGACCGCCAACAACAATGCCGTTGACGCCGTTCTTTCCGAAAACGACGGCATGGCCGGCGGTGTGGTTGCCGCCCTTCAGGCACAGGGCCTGGCCGGCACTGTTCCGGTTACCGGCCAGGATGGCGACAAGGCCGCGCTCAATCGCGTAGCCCTTGGCACACAGCTGGTTTCGGTCTGGAAAGACTCCCGCGCCCTCGGCAAGATCGCAGCTGACGCTGCCGTCATGCTCGCAGATGGCAAGGGCATGGGCGATGTCCCGGGCGTCGGCAAGTTCTCCGGCGGCGCTCGCGGCGTTGAAATGGATGCAGTGCTCCTCGCACCGACCCCGGTGACCAAGGACAACCTCGCAGACGTCATTGCCGCCGGTTGGGTTGACAAGGCCACCGTTTGCGCCGGCGTTGCCGCAGGTAGCGTTGCTGCCTGCGATTGATCGCAGCACGGCTGGATAGCTGAACAGTCTGCGCCGCCTCATTTTCAGGGGCGGCGCAGCTTTAGGCGCCACAAAAGTCCGGCGATCGCCCTGTTGCCTCACTGCCTTGGCCGCAAAGCCAGGTCGTGTTTTTTTGGACAGGCTGCATCATCTGGGCCTATCTTGTGGCCGTACATTGACGGTCGACGGATAATCCGGTGGGAACCGTGCAACGGGAGGAGAACATGACTCAAAGCGCAGCGGCCCAGAAAGGGTCTCAACCGGGTGCCGCATCGGGCCCAACCATCGTTCAGGAAAACATAATAAGGCGGCTCATCAGGGCGACTGAAGTTGACACGCGCATGCTCGGCATGATCGGAGCGCTGATCGTCATCTGGGTCGGATTTCACCTGTATGGCGCCATCGTCAACGGATACGGCGCCTTCCTGACTGTCCGCAATCTCTGGAACCTTTCGGTCCAGACCTCCTCCATCGCCATCATGGCGACCGGCATGGTGCTGATTATCGTAACGCGGCATATCGATCTGTCGGTGGGCTCGATGCTCGGCTTTACCGCCATGATCATGGCCGTCATCCAGACCTGGGGCCTGCCAAGCATTCTGGGCATCGGCCATCCCGCCATCTGGATCATTACCGTCATTTGCGGGCTTGCGCTCGGTACCCTGATCGGCACCTTTCACGGCTATCTCATCGCCTATCTGCAGATACCCGCCTTCATCGTCACGCTCGGCGGCATGTTTGTCTGGCGCGGCGCGACTTTCCTGGTTCACCGCGGTGAAACCATTGCGCCTCTGGACCAGACCTTCACCCTGATCGGCGGCGGACCCTATGGCTCAGTCGGCGCGACGGCCAGTTGGGTGCTTGCAGCGATAGCCTGCATCGGCATTTTCTTCATGATCCGGACCAGCCGCATGAACCGCGCACGCTTCGGATTTCCAATGCGGCCGATGTGGGCCGAATGGACTGTCGGGCTGATCACGGCTGCCATCGTGATTGCCGCCACCTGGGTCATGGACCTCTATTACTGGCCGATCGGCATCGTCAAAAGCTATGCTGCCGCCAACAATATCGAAATTCCCGAAGGCGGGCTGAACATTTCCCACGGATGGGCGATACCCGTGCTGCTGGCTCTGGTCGTTTGTCTGGTGATGACCTTCATTGCCACGCGCACCAAATTCGGCCGCTATATCTACGCCATGGGTGGAAACCCCGAAGCCGCCGAACTCGCCGGTATCAACACCAAGCGGCTGACAATGTTCATCTTCTCGCTGATGGGCTTTCTGGTCGGCCTTTCGGCCTGTGTCGCCAGCGCCCGTCTTCAATCGGCGACTGGAAATCTCGGCACTTTCGATGAACTCTTCGTCATTGCCGCAGCCGTCATCGGTGGAACGTCGCTTTCGGGTGGTTCGGGCACCATCTATGGCGCGCTGATTGGCGCTTTGGTCATGCAATCGCTGAATTCCGGCATGGTGCTGATCGGCTTTGACGCCGGCATGCAGCAGATGGTGGTAGGCCTCGTTCTGGTATTGGCTGTCTTTGTCGACACCATGTACCGTCGCAGAGCCAAGTAAGGAGGATGACCATGAACGCAACATCAGCATATAAAAGGCCATCCGGCACCCCGCTTGTTGAAATGAAGGACGTGTCGATCGCCTTCGGCGGCATTCGCGCCGTCGATCATGCCTCGGTGGATCTGTTCCCCGGCGAAGTGGTTGGCCTGCTTGGCCATAACGGCGCCGGAAAATCGACCCTGATCAAGATCCTGTCGGGCGCATACCAGCGCTCGCATGGCGACATCCTGATCGAGGGCAAGCCGGTCACCATCAACAATCCGCGCGATGCAAAGGCGGTCGGCATTGAAACGATCTACCAGACCCTTGCTCTGGCCGATAATGTCGATGCCGCCGCCAACCTGTTTCTCGGCCGCGAGATCCTCAATAGCTGGGGCGTGCTGGACGACGTGGCGATGGAAGCGGAAGCCCGCAAGGTGATGGGTCGGCTCAACCCGAACTTCCGTCGCTTCAAGGAGCCGGTCAAGGCATTGTCCGGCGGCCAGCGCCAGTCTGTCGCCATCGCCCGGGCAATCATGTTCAATGCCCGCATCCTGATCATGGATGAACCGACCGCAGCCCTTGGGCCGCAGGAAACCGCACAGGTCGGCGAACTTATCCTGCAACTCAAGAAGGACGGCATCGGCATATTCCTGATCAGCCATGATATCCACGACGTCTTCGATCTTGCTGATCGCGTCACGGTGATGAAGAACGGCCAGGTGGTGGGTCACGCCCGCACCAAGGACGTCACCAAGGATGAAGTGCTGGGCATGATCATTCTCGGCAAGTGCCCGCCCAATGCCGAACGCGGCCCGGGCGCCATGGTTGAATAGACTGCGGATTTGAACCTTCAAGGGCGCGTCTTTTCAAAAGGCGCGCCCTTTTTCATGGGCTGGAATGCCGACTGATCAGGGCACCTCCTTTCAGATCAATGCTGCAGCCTTGCCTGCGGCTCTCAAAAGACTTATGTCTGCCGCCAGCAACCTCCGGAGACGTGAGTATGGAGAAGCCAGGGATTTCAGGTCAATTGGCAAGAAAATCGGCGCTGATTGTGCTGTGGTTGCTCGCTTTGTTGATTGCTGCGATTTCCGCGCGCTATTTCCTGCCCGGCATGCCCGGAGGCTTTACCGAGCAGGCGGATTCCTTTCTCGAACAGGCCTTTGTGTTGCGGCTGCATCTGGCTGCGGGCATAATCGCAGTTCTGCTGGCGCCGTTGCAGCTCTGGTCGCCATTGCGTGCAGCAAGACCCAGGCTCCACAGGCTTTCCGGCCGCCTGTATGTCACGGTGGTCGTTATTTCCGCCCTCGCCTCATTTGCGCTGGCTCCCAACTCCCACGGCGGCATTGTCAGCCATATTGGTTTCGGATTGCTTGGCATATTCTGGCTTGGATTCACATTGGCCGGATGGCGTCTGGCCGTGCGCGGAAATTACGTTGCACACCGGCGCTTCATGGTCCGATCCGCCGCCCTCTGCTTCGCCTTCATTTCCCTGCGGCTCTGGCTGCCTCTGCTGACTGGTCTCGGTATGGACTTCACAGCGGCCTATCTGGCGGTCTCTTTCCTCGCCTGGGTGCCAAACCTGCTGATCGCGGAAATCTATCTGAGAAAACAAAATTCTCTTTCGCTTAGGCTGCGTTGATATATTCGCGCACCCGGTCGCCATAGGCTGAAAGCTGCGCCATTTCGGGTGGCTCCAGAGTGATCGATGTTCCATCGAAACGATAACCCAATGCCTCGGCCACCAGCTTGTGCCGCTGCCAGACGGCCGCCTTCTGGTCGCCATCCATGATCTCGAGCGCGTGATAGGGATAGCCTTTCCAGAAAAACGGATTGACCTTGGATATGTTTTCCTGAAAGCCGAATGCGCCTTCCTTCTCTTTCAGCGCATCAAATCCGGAGTCTGCAATCGCCCGGCTGATACGCTCTTCATCGCTGATTTGCAGCACATTGCGGGCCAGCATCCCGAAGGTCTCCTCCGGCTTGAAATACATGTCCTCATAGCGCATCAGCACCATGGGGATATCGCGCTGGGTGATCCAGGACAGGATATTGAGATCCCAACTGCTGACCATGATCGTGTGCTGCACCTTGTTCTTGTTGGAAAAAGTCAGGTTGTCGTTGGCAATCACCTTGATGCCGTTGTCAATCGTGGTGGTAAGGTAGTTGGCCATGGAAGCTGCGACATCGAAAGGATTGCGGACAATGACAACGGCCGAAAGCGAGACATCCTTGTTGATCAGCGGATTGCCCGACATGGCGCCATAGCGCGAATGGGTTTTGCAGAAATGCCGGGCCTTGCCGATTTTGGCTGAAAGCCGGGCTTGCGTGTCGTAACGCCATGCCATGGTCATGTCGGTCGGCGGCAGCGGGTCATCGCCATAGATGGTGCGGCGGACGCTGGCGCTGGCACAGGACGACGTGAAGTTTGAAAAGGCGCCGGCCTCATTGATGGTGCCAAAGCCCAAAAGCGAGCCGATGAAGGCCCGCGTCCAGGTATTGCCGGATTTCGGATAGCTTGCCAGCCAGATGATGTTCTTGTTCATCCTGATTCTCCCGCGCAGCCATTCATAAAACGCCTTAGGTCCTGCGCCCAGCCCGTTTTGCCATCCCCGGCTTGCGCGACGCTCGACTTTGAAAACACTGTCGATGCAAGCGGGCCTAAACCGCACCGGCGGCAACAAAAAATCAAACTTTGCCGGCCACGACGATTTTCATCATTGAAGCCCCGGCCATCTTCGGCTATGAGACGCCATCGGTCTTCGGCCCGACGTTGATATGAAGGCCCCGGCCTTCCTGCGCACCCGTAGCTCAGCTGGATAGAGTGTTGGATTCCGATTCCAAAGGTCACAGGTTCGAATCCTGTCGGGTGCGCCACTTACGAACAAAACTGGGCACTCCTGCCGGAGTAGCCCCGCCGCCCATCACCAGCCGCTCCAGAACTGACTTTCGCCCGTGGATACGGATTTCTGCGTCATCGACCTCGACCTGGTTGATGACGGCACGCATGTAGGCACGGAGGAAGTGAATGGGGCCGTTTGTGACATTCTCACGCATCAGGTTTGCGAAGGCGTTTATCTTTTCTTCGGTGATCCGTGTCTCCGGGCGTAGTTCGGCAAAGGCGCGGTCAAGTGCAGCCTTGGCCTGAACGCGCTCTGTCCTGAGGGCGCCAACACGGTCCCGTCACTGTGGGGTCCGAGAAATCAGCGATGCCGCTCTCGATGGCCTGATACAGGCGCGAGAGCTGCCTCGACAGCATTGCTGTACACTTGGTAGCATTCGCCGACTTGATCGTCAGTTATTTCACCGGCCGTGCCGAGGTCAGCGCGGCCGCGATAGAGCCCGTAAATCGCCATCGAGAGCAAAAAGCCGAAGTCATGCATAGCAAACTCCTATCCCTTTCGTGTTGAGAGGAATGTAGCCTGCTCAAAGCAGTGGTTTCCGCGCGATTTCCTCGCGCGGAAACCAGAGTTTGGGACCCGAAGGTGATCGCATGCGGAGCAGGTGATTGACAGCATCAAGGTTGACCAGCGTCTGACGGGCATTGGCCGAGTGGGGAGCCGCCAGGGCGAGATCGCGCTGCAGCGCGCCGCGCAGCACATGAAGTTAGGACAGGGTCCGGGTCTGAAGGTCCTGAATTGTATAGATGCGGGACATCGCATTTTCCTTTCTCTTCGCAGCCCCGCCAATCGGGGCCTTTGAGCCCCGCACGCAGATCATCAGCAGAAGGACCGATGGCGGGACGAGAAGGGAAGTCAGAAAAGGAAGAAGGCCTGCAGATCAGGAAAGCAAGGTACGAGGACCCGGCGAAGCAGATGCCTTGATCGAGCTTGATGACCAGGACAGCGCGTTCGCTGCGCTGCTCTCGGCTTTTGCCAGGCTGGGGGGCTATGGTTGCCACGGTGTTTTTTTTCGTGGCCACCCCTATGCCCGATGGAAACTCTTCGATGAATCGAGGATGGCGGGCGGATACGGCCCGCTTGCAGTAAGCCGACGTCGTTATCCTGAGGGGATAATCACCCTGAGTTGGGAGGGCAGATTCATCCCGTACGGGACTTTTTCTACAAGGATCGAGCGATTTCCTTAACAATAATCCCGATCGGTTCTTTTTCTGGCTTTGTCCCGACTGATCTGCTATAATCGCCCCGATAGGGGTGATTTATGCAAACAATCAAAGACAGCAAGAGCCTCGGCCTTTTGATCCGCAAAGAGCGGAAGGCACAGAAGCTGACACAGGAACAGCTCGCCGGTCTCACGGGGGTCGGCATACGCTTCGTGCGCGAGCTCGAAGCCGGAAAAGAGAGTTGCCAGCTCGGACGCGCTCTTCAGGTGGCGACGGCACTGGGGCTCAGCGTCTCCGCCGCCAGTCGGCGGGAGAGTGCGCCATGACGCACCTGCTGGATGTCTGGTTCGGTGAAGCGAAAGCCGGTGCCCTCAGTCAGGATGATATGGGCTCGCTCAGTTACACCTATGATCCTGATTATCTGGCCAGACGACAGTCGCGCGCCATCTC
The DNA here is from genome assembly GCA_041742335.1 of Rhizobiaceae bacterium. Lineage (GTDB taxonomy): Bacteria > Pseudomonadota > Alphaproteobacteria > Rhizobiales > Rhizobiaceae > Rhizobium_E. The sequence goes on along the minus strand of JBGSIT010000074.1, from coordinate 14,301 downwards.
CTTCTCCATGCCGTTGCAGGAAGCCCCCCACGCGGATCGGGTTGTGCGCCCCTTCTTCTCCGGCCTTCTGCCGGATGAAGGGGCCCGGCAGCGACTGGCAGGCGCACTCGGCATTTCGGCCGGCAATGCCTTCGGGTTGCTTGAAGTGATCGGCGGTGAATGTGCGGGGGCCCTGTCGCTCTATCCGGCCGGTGAGGCACCGCCGTCCTCGTCCGAGGATGGCGTCGAGATACTGAGCCCGGCGCGGCTTGAAGAAATCCTTGGCAAGCTGCGCGAACGTCCTCTGCTTGGCGGCGAGGAAGGTGTGCGCCTTTCACTGGCAGGCGCTCAGGACAAACTCGCCGTCTGTGTTGAAGGCATGGACATCGGGCTCGCCAAAGGCGGTCGCACCACCACGCATATTCTCAAACCATTCATTCAGGCGCTCGACGGCACTGTCGAGAATGAACTGTTCTGTCTGCGTCTTGCGGCACGCTTGAATCTCCCCGTACCGACCGTCGAGATGCGCCGTGGCGGCGCCATTCCGTTCCTGCTGGTCGAGCGCTACGACCGCTCGCTGCACAAAGACGGGACAATCACGCGCCTGCATCAGGAGGATTTCTGCCAGGCGCTCAGCGTGCCGCCGGAACTCAAATATGAAGACGAAGGCGGACCGGGAACCGGTAGGTCACTTGATCTGATCGGCCTTGCCACCGCGCGTCCGGCGGCTGACCGGTTGAACTTCCTCCGTATGCTCATTTTCCACTACCTGGTGGGCAACGCGGACGCTCACGGGAAAAATTACGCCTTGCTCTATCGTGACAGGACGCCTGACCTCGCACCGCTCTATGATGTCGTCTGCACAGCCGCCTATCCGAGGCTGGCAAAGAAGATGGCCATGGCGATCAGCGGGCGATCTGTCGCTGACACGATCCAGTTGGAACACTGGCTGACGCTCGTGCCCGATACGCGAGGCGCGCAGCGTCTGTTGATCAAGGACATGACCGATCTCGCGGGACGGATTGGAGATGAAGCCGACAAGCTTCTGGCCGTGTTCGAGGATGCAGGTATCAAACATGGAATTCTCAAAATCATTCGCGCGGTCATAGAGACGCGCGCGGCTCATTTGCTGCGGATCGCGGAAAAGGCTTGAAGGCCCTTCTCAAAGCAACCCCGTCTGCGTTCGGCGCTGCCCCGGACTGCCGCAGGGCGTCCATCAGTTCAAGATAGCTGTGTTGTTTGTTATCGCCAGCACCGATCATGCTCATTGCCGACAGGAAGGGGATGCGCGTGCCATCCCGGCGGTCAAATCTGGCGAGGATGAGAACCGCGCGGCCCGCAATCTGCTCAAGGCGGAAATCCGGCACATTGATCCCTGATAATGCAGCCAACCGGAACGCCACGAATTCCCATTCGACGGCGCCATAATCGTCATCTTTCTTGGGAACTTTGCAATGGCCAGCCGACCGTCCTTTTCGCGCACCGAGGCCTTGGGGCGGGCGCCGCCTAGCGACGATCCCGGCGCAAGAAGCAGTTTGAGTTCAGCCGCGGTCTCCCCATTCTCAAGCAGCGCCTCGGTCGCGGAGAGGAACTTGGGGAGGTTGATGAGCAGAGGCACAGGCGCGCCGTCATCCGCCAGGAACGGTGTGCCCGGTTCGTCGGCAAAGCGCAACGCGCCCAGGCGCGTCTCATCATTGACCATCAGCAGATAGTCCATTTCGCAAAGGGTGCGGACTTTGGATTTGTCGGCTTCCGCGCGCCGCGTTTCCGCCCGCTTCATCAGCGTCCGGCCCCAGCGGTCAGGCGCGGAATCGCCAAGCGAGCCGAACAGCTTCCGGGGCGTATGGTATTGGCCTTTACCAAGGGCCAGCGCTGGCTCAAGAGCATAGCGCAGTGGATTGGTGAGCCAGTCAGATTGATATTCAAATGAAGCCGTCTCCTTTCCCTTGTTGTTATGCGCGTAGAGACGGCCTACCAGGTGCGCAGATCCTTCAAGGTCGGCGTAAACATAAGCGAGGCGATCAGTCATCTCCGCCCCCCGAGCGTACCGGCGTCTTGCTGGCGCGCAGGCGCACGCGCTTGGGCAGGTGGCGCTCATCAATCGACTGGCCGAGGAAATCCCTGGACGGGTCGGCGAGGTTGCCAAGGCCTTCGACCAGCCCCAGGACAAACAGCACGGAAGCGTAGATGCCGAGTGCCACGGATTCATCGCCTTTTTCGACCTTGGTCAGGGTGGAGCGGCTGATCCGCGCTCGTTCCGCGAGAAGCGCCATCGGGAGACGGCGACGGCGGCGCGCATCTCTTATATCCTGCCCGAGCTTGCGCAGCGCCCTTCGGACAGGGATCGGCAAGGCTGAAACGGGCTGCATTTCTGATACCTTATGTCGTCTTACTCGTACACTATCTCCTTTAGTGTACGTAAAAACGGACATTAACGTAATCGACCTCAAGTCACCGATGTAACATAATGTCCGCTTACACAAGCCGTAGAGGCTTTTACGACTGCGATAGCGGACATTCAATGCATTATCCGTCGCGCGTCCGTCATTTACTTCGCCAATCGGCAAACTATCTTGACGACCCTCACCCATTCATGCCATACTTTGCCACATGGAAAACCAACAGCCCCAACTTGACCGCGCATTCGCCGCTCTTTCTGATCCGACCCGGCGTGCGGTCGTGGCGCGTTTGTGCCTGGGGGAAGCGTCGGTGAGCGAACTCGCCGCGCCGTTCAGCATCGGCCTGCCGACATTCCTGAAGCATATCCGCGTGCTTGAAGACGGTGGATTGGTCGAGACTCGCAAGGCGGGCCGGGTTCGCGTCTGCGCCATCAAACCGGAGGCGCTGCGCCAGACGGATGGCTGGCTTAATGAACACCTTTCCATCTGGGCCGCGCGGCTTGACCGGATGGAGGCTCACATTCAGCGCCGCAAGAAGGAGATCCGCAATGATGAATAACATGACCAAGGTTGGCCGATCTCCATGGTCCGAATGGCCACTGGATCGCGAGGTCGTCATTACCCGGCTTGTCGATGCGCCGCGCAACCTGGTCTTTGAAGCATGGACCGATCCTGCGCAGTTGCCTCTATGGTTTGGGCCGGAGGGATTTGCGATCGAGACGAAAGAGATCGACATAAGCGTGGGCGGGCAATGGCGCTTCGACATGGTTGCGCCGGACGGGACGCGCTACGACAACCGCATGACATTTCTCCGCCTGGAGACGCCTGCCTTGATCGAGGTTGATCACGGTACCGACCGGGACGAAGACCCGTCAGCGTTTCGCATGCTGTTGACCTTCGACGAACAGGCCAACGGCAAGACAATCGTCACCCTGCGCCAGATGCATCCGACCAAGGCGCGGCGCGATGCGGTGATTGGTTTTGGAGCCGTCGAATATGGCGGCCAGACGCTGGACAAACTCGCCCGGCATGTGCAAGCGCGGCGGCAATAAAGCGCGGCGTTTCGCCTGGTTTCAGCCTGTCCGGCGCTCTATTTCCATCACCTGCAATTTCCCCGAACAAGGTGGCGCTGGTTGAGCTGCTGCGTTAGTGTCCGCGTTGTCTTAGCCAACAAAACCGTTCAGTTTGACGCCAAGCAACCTGCGCCCTGTCGCGCATCCTTGAACACAGAACAGGGCGCAAGCCGTGAATTATGACCAGATAACCATCATAGCCATTCTGCTTGCGACGATCGTGATGTTTCTGTGGGGCAGATTTCGGCATGATATCGTGGCCTTGGCGACCCTGCTGGCTTGCATTGCCACCGGCCTTGTTCCAAGCGAATCGGCGTTCTCCGGCTTCGGCCATCCCGCCGTGATTACCGTTGCTTGCGTGCTCGTCTTGAGCAGCGCCCTGCAATCGACAGGCGTTGTTGACGGTCTTACCCGGATCATTCTTCCAAAGACCGCCGGCCCGATTGTTACCATTGCCGCATTGACCGGCCTTGCGGCCATCCTGTCCGGTTTCATGAACAATGTCGGCGCGCTGGCCTTGCTGATGCCGGTCGCATTGCAGATCGCCGATCGCCTGAAATTTCCGCCGGGCAAAATTCTGATGCCTTTGGCATTCGGATCAATTCTTGGCGGCATGACGACGTTGATCGGGACACCGCCCAACCTGATCGTTTCCGGTTTTCGCGCCGAAGCGTCCGGGACAGGCTTTTCCATGTTTGACTTCACACCGGTTGGTGTTCCGGTGGCGGTGGCCGGCCTGGTCTTCCTGGTTCTGATCGGCTGGCGTCTGGTGCCGCACAGGCAGCAAAAGGGGTCTGGCGGCTTTGACGCGGGCGCCTATCTGACCGAAGCGCGGGTGCCGGACGGATCCAAAGCCGCAGGGATGACATTGCGTGAGATCGAATTAGCGCTCAGCGAGGACGCACAGGTCGTCGGTCTCATCCGCAACGAACGGCGTATTCCCGCCCCAAGCCACTTTCGCGTAGTGCGGGTCGGCGACATCCTGATTATCGAAGCCGAGCCCGGCGCCCTTGCTGAAGCCCTCTCGAAGCTGCAACTCAAGCTCGAGGAGGCAAAGATAAAGCCGGACAAAAGCGGGTCATCGGATGCTGCCGACCAGCCGGATCGACCGGATGGCGCTCTCGATCCGCTGGCCGCCTTGCAGTCTGAAGAGGTCGTCCTGATGGAATTGGTGGTGCGCCCGCAGGCCGAACTTGCCGGCAGGTCGGCGGCCGACATAAACCTGCGCAAGCTCTTCGGCATCAATCTCCTGGCGATCGCGCGCGAAGGAAACCGATCCACGGCGCGCCTGCGCTCCGTGCCGATCCAGGCGGGCGATGTGCTGCTGATGCAGGGGACCCCGGAAGCCATTTCGGATTTCGCCAAGCGTTTCGGGTGTGTGCCTCTGGCGGAGAGACCGTTGATAATTCCCGACAAGAGAAAGGCAATGCTGGCCTCCGCAATCATGCTCGCCGCCGTTGGCGGCGCTGCCTTCAACCTGGTGCCGGTAGCCGTTTCATTCGCCGGCGGCGTGGTTGCAATTGTGGCGGCCGGCGTCCTGCCTGCCCGGCGGCTTTATGATGCTATCGACTGGCCTGTCATCATCCTGTTGGCCGCACTCATTCCCGTTGCCGGCGCCATGGCATCGACGGGTGCTGCCGACGTCATTGCCAATGGCCTGCTCACCGGCATCGCCAGCGGGTCTGGCGTGGTGGCCCTGGTGGTGATCCTGCTTGTGACCATGATCCTGTCGGACTTCATGAACAATGCCGCAACTGCGGCGGTGATGTGTCCCATCGCATTGGGCACCGCGACGCATCTCGGCGTCAACGCGGATCCGTTCCTGATGGCCGTGGCAGTCGGTGCGTCTTGCGCATTCCTGACCCCCATCGGCCACCAGAACAATACGTTGATCCTGGGCCCCGGCGGCTTCCGCTTCGGTGACTACTGGCTGCTGGGCGTGCCGCTGGAGATTGTCGTGGTGCTGGTCAGCGTTCCTATGATCCTGCTGGTATGGCCGCTTTAGGGCTCCTGCAATGATGGGCGGTTGCCGGTTTCATCCGGTCGGATGCGCAGGGCTGAATCGTCTCGTTTCCGGGTCGGCGCGTGCTTCATTTCGGGCGCACCGCCGATACCAATGTCTAACATTTTCCGCAATAGACCGGACAGGACACGCAGCGACCGCCCCAGGGCGCCCTTGTCAGGAGGCAGGCTTGCGGCCAGGATGCAGCATGGAATCACGGGTATTTATTCGCAAGGATGGCGAAGTGGCGGCAACAGGTGTTGCAGACGCTTTGCCGTGGTGGAGTTTCACCAAGACCGTGCTCGCCATTGCGTTGGTGCGGCTGTCGGACCAAGGGCGTGTCAGCCTCGATGAAGTGGTCGATGGCATGCCCTATACGCCAGCCCAATTGCTTCGCCATGAAGCGGGTTTGCCGGACTACGGCAACCTTGCTGGCTATCACGCCGCAGTCGAGGCCCGCATGGCGCCCTGGCCGGTTGAAGAATTGCTGACGGCAGTCGAAGCCGACAGGCTGCGATTTGAACCGGGGCTTGATTGGGCATATTCGAATATCGGCTACATGCTGGTCGCCCGGCTAATCGAAAAAATATCGCAGGCCTCGCTGGCCGATACTCTTGCCGATCTCGTATTCAATCCCGCCGGACTTGCCACTGCCCGTCTCGTCGTTACCCAAGCTGATCTTGCTGACGTTTGCATGGGGGATGCCCTCGGCTATCATCCGGGATGGGTCTATCACGGCCTGGTCGTGGGAACGGCGACGGACGCGGCCCGCCTTCTTCGTGGCTTATTGTCCGGCAATCTGGTCAGCCCCGCATCGCTCGCCGCAATGCTGCAACATCGGGCGCTGCCGCAATTCCGTTCAGAGAACCATCCCGATCCGGCATATGGAATGGGACTGATGATGCGGGCTACCTGCCCGCTCGACCATCCCGTCGGGCACAGTGGCGGAGGTCCTGGAAGCCGGATTGCCGTCTACCAGCAACTGGGGGCAACCTGCGCCGTCTGGGCGGATACGACATCCGGCATCGATCCTGAAGCGGAGGTTTTTTACATGCTTGGCAACGCGGTCGATTGAGGCTTCAATACGGCCGGTCGCTCCGCGACCGGCAAGACGGAAAACCGCGGCAAATCCGGTATTTTTGAAAATGTTTGGCGGCGCCCGGAATTTGGCTGACGGTGAGGCTAGATCGGGCATAAAGCATAAACCCTATGTAAACTGAATCTGCATATGTTGCTGTTCGTAACAGGGGCAAGGGCCGTGATTCCGATTGCAAGCATCAACCATCAGGGTCCGCACGATTTTCAGGGCGAGTTCGGCTCGCTGGCTTCGCTGATCGGCGTTTCGCCCGATGCAATTGCTCTGACGGATATCAATTTCAAATTTGTCTACCGCAATGCCGCCTGCTGCGAACTCGTATCGGGTCTGCCAAAGAACCCTGATCTGGCCATCCTGACCGATTTCATCGATGAAGCTGATCGCCAGGCGGTTCATTTCGCGCTGGCCCGGCTGCGGCTTCTGCCCGCCAAGTCGCAAAGGACTGACATAAGGGTCGTCAATCCCGATGGAAGCCGGCAATGGATGCTTTTGCGGCTTTCAGCCTTTTCCACAAGCGAGACCGGCGAGATAAGGCAACTCTTCGCCCAGATGACGGATATCACCGACCAGAAGAATGTTGAATTTGAAATGCTGGCATCGGAGGAGCGCTGGAACAGCGCGCTCGTCAGTTCCCAATTGGGTGTGTGGGATCATAATTTCAAAACCGGTGATTTTTACTACTCCAACACCTGGAAAACGCTTCGCGGCATCCCTCATGATGAAGCCGTCGATCCCGAAATGGAAAGCTGGATTTCCAATGTCCATCCTGACGACAGGGCTTTGGTTCTGGACGTGATTGGCCGGCAAAACAGGGGCGAACTGAATTACTCGCAGTTCGAATACCGCGAACGGCACAGATTGGGGCATTGGGTATGGATTGAATGCCGAGGCGCCTGCATCGAGTGGGATGCGAAGGGCTTGCCAAGCAGGATTGTTGGAACCGACACCGACATTACGGCGCGCAAATCGGTGGAAGAAGAGCTGCAAATGGTAACCCGCAGGCTGGAACTTGCGCTGGAGGTTACCAGTATCGGTGTCTTTGAAGCCGACATTGATAAAGATACCTGCCATTGGGATGAACGGATGCTGTCGATCTTCGGCGTCGAGAACGGCGATGTCGTCAGCGAGGCCCGGTTCTGGAACCAGATGATTCATCCTGAAGACCGTGAAGCCGCGGTTGGGAAGATAAACGAAAATATTGCGGCCAAAACTGCATTTACCAATGAATTCAGGATCATCCGCCCTGACGGCAGCATTAGGCATATCCGCGCGAGCGTGACTCCCGTCGCCCGGAAGGGTGAGGATGGGCGCTTCATCGGGGCCAATTGGGACGTCACTGACGATGTGCTGATACGACAGGAACTGGAACAGGCCAAGACGCTGGCCGAGACGCGCAACCGCGAACTGGAAGCCATCAAGGTCAAGGTCGAGCATGATTCACTTCATGACTTTTTGACGGATCTGCCGAACCGGCGGTATCTGGATGCAAAGTTGCAGAATTGGTCCAAAACCCGAACCTCCGGCGGAAAAGGCCTGGCGGTCATGCATCTTGATCTGGACCGGTTCAAGCAGATCAACGACACGTTCGGGCATAAAGCCGGCGACTCGGTTCTTCGTCATGTTGCCGAATTGTTGAGAAACACTGCGGGGGTCGACGACTTTATCGCACGGATCGGGGGTGATGAATTTGTCATTCTCTCCCCGTGGGACGGTTCAAAGACAAAATTCACCTGGCTTGCGGAAACAATTATCCGCAAGCTTCGCCAGCCGACCGAAATCGACGGGCATGCCTGCCGCATAGGCGCAAGCATCGGTATCGCCATTGACGAGGGCACGCAAACCTCGGCGGGCCAATTGCTGTTGAATTCCGATCTGGCGCTCTACCACGCCAAGAGTTCTGGCAGGAACCGGTTTGAATTTTATTCGGCGGCCATCCAGAATGCCCAGCATGACGCCAAGAAACTGGGCGACGAGCTTCTCGAAGGGATTGAACGGGGTGAAATTTTCCCTGTCTACCAGCTTCAGTTCAATGCAAACGATCTTTCCGTTTCCGGCGTAGAATCACTGGCGCGCTGGAACCATCCGACCAAGGGTTACCTCACTCCCGACCGGTTTTTGAAAATCGCGGAGGATCTGGACATGGTTGCAACCATCGATGCAATCATCCTCGACCATGCCCTGGCCGATTTTGCGATTTGGCAGGACCGCGGCATCGCCATCCCGAAAGTATCGGTCAATGTGTCGTCGCGGCGATTAAGCGATCCGGGGTTCATTGGCAAACTGGCCCATCTCGACATCGCGCCGGGAACGGTCTCGTTCGAATTGCTGGAATCAACCTTTCTTGATGATTGCGACGAGATCGTTTCCGAAAATCTCGCCCATATCCGCGAGAGGGGAATTGACGTTGAAATCGACGATTTCGGCACCGGCCACGCTTCCATCATCAGCCTTCTCAAGATCGGCCCCGGCAGCGTGAAGATTGCCCGGGAACTGGTCTGCCGCATTGCCGAAACGCAGGAAGAAAGAAATATCGTCAAATCCATTATCGAGATCGGCAAGAGCCTGAACATTTCAGTCATCGCTGAAGGCGCAGAAACACCGGAGCAGATCCGGATTCTGCAGGAACTGGGTTGCAACATCATTCAGGGTTTCGGATTGGCCAGGCCGATGCCTTTCAATGAAATCGCGGCCTTTGTCGGCCAAAAAACTTGGCTGCGGGCCAGCTGAAAACCTGGCGCTCCGGTGAGCCCGGATAGCGGACTATGCGGCTTGTGAGACCAGACTCCCCGCCATGCAAACGCAAAGCCCGCCGGATGTGACCAGCGGGCTTCAAATTCCGGCTGTTCAGTGACCGGGTTTTCAGTCCAGCAATTCAGCAGGGACATGACCGCCATTTTCTGCAAGCGCCTTCATCAACGCCTTGTGCAGCCAGACATTCATTTTGGCTGAATCGCCCATATCGCCGGTATAATTCAGCTCCTTGGCCAGTTCCTTGCGCGCAGACAGGCTGGAATCAAGATCAAGCGCCTTCATCATGTCGACAATGGAACGCCGCCAATCCAGCTTCTGGCCGTTCTTCTTGACGGCCTCGTCCATGATGGCGGCAACATCGACAGGTGCAGCCGCAGCCTTGGCCTCTGACGCGGCAGCGCCGGAGGTTGCCGACATGGCTGCGGTGGCCGACTTGGCGGTTTCACCGATGACCGGCACGCTACCGCCATCGGCGGCAGCGGTTTCTACCGGTGCTTCCTCTTTGGCTTTTCCGAACAGCTTTTCCTTGATTGAACTAAAAATACCCATTTAATGCTCCTCCATCGGTTAAGTAACTTCTGATATAATTGCGAGATAATTTGAATATCTTCGCATAAAAGGCGTTTTCAGTCCCTTATATAGTAACTGAACCTCCCGCCTTCATTGATAGTCATCAAATAAATTTCAGAAACATCAATATAGAAACAATAAGAAACGAGTGTGAAAGGCTGCGCAAGAGGAGCCATGCACTCTCCATTTCACAAATGTGATCTGGCAAGCCATTGAATATGATTTATTTTACCCAACAAATATTGAAGGATCTGTATTTTGACATTTCGCGGGCCCCACCGGCCGCAGCGTGTGCAAGTCGCCAAAACAGGCGGGATCAGGGCTTGATATCAACGCATCGGCAAGTTCGCCCGGCGGCCATGTCACCGGGACAGGCAATGTCTCGTTTCTGATGCCCGAATGGCGTCGCCTGAAACCATTCAATCGCACGTCGAGGATTGCTGCACCTCTTTGAGATGACGTTCAAAGAATGGACTTCAGCGCGACATGCGTTTTGTGCGCCGCTTTTGCAAGCCGAAGATCAGCAGGAAAAGAAAGACGCCGGGCAAGGCAAACCAGTATCGGGAGGCGCGTTGTGCTTGTATCCTCACGCCGCTGATCCCGTCGCCCGGCTGCAGTCCAAGCTTTGCGGCCGCGCTTCCGGGCCGGACGGTGGCGATTGCCGCGAAATCGCCGAGCACGGAGATCGACAGACCGGCCTGCAGCAGTCGCGCTGCGGCATTGTCCCCCGGTCCGGGTTCTATCCGGACGGTTTTGGCCACCTCGTCGCCATCAAGATTGAACGTGCTGAGCTGCAGATGAATCGCGCTTCCCGGTTTCGTTTCCTCGACAACCCGGTTGATTTCGGAGGCCGGAAGCTCGCTAAAGGGATCGCTGACCATATCCAGCCAGTAGCCCGGCCGAAACAAGGTGAAGCAAACCAGCAGCAGGCCTGCGCTTTCATACCAGCGGTTCTTTGTCACCAACCAATTTTGCGACGCCGAGACAAAGGCTGCCATTGCCAGCACCGAGGCGCCAACGACGATCACGAACTCCAGCGGTCCGGCAAGATCAATCATCAGCAGGCCGGGATTGAAGATGAAGATGAAGGGCAGCAAACCTGTCCGGATCTCATATTTAAAACCCTGCACACCGGTCTTGACCGGATCGGCGCCCGAAATCGCCGAAGCCGCATAGGCCGAAAGACCCACCGGCGGGGTCACATCCGCCATCAACCCGAAATAGAAGACAAACAGGTGCACGGCGACCAGCGGAACCGCGAGATCGTTGAGGGCGGCCAGGTTGACGACGACGGGGGCCATCAAGGTCGCCACAACCACATAGGCCGCAGTCGTCGGCATGCCCATGCCGAGAATGATGCAGATGACGGCGGTAAAAAGCAGCATGAGCAGAATGTTGCCGCCGGAAATGAATTCGACCAGTTCGGTCATGACCAGCCCGATGCCCGTCAAAAGCACCGTGCCGACGATGATGCCGGCAGTCGCGGTGGCGATGCCGACCGATGTCATGTTGCGCGCCGCCGCTGAAAGGCCGTCCATCAGATCGTAAAAGCCGTGCCGCCATTCCTGCGACAACCGGCTTTGCTTGCGGAAGAAGGCCGTCAACGGTCGCTGGGTGACGACCAGAAACATCAGCGCGACCGAGCCCCAGAAGGCTGAAAGTCCGGGCGACAATTCCTCCACCATCAGGCACCAGATCAGCAGAATCACCGGCAGCAGAAAATGCAGGCCGGTTCTCGCCGTCTCGGCGAAATCCGGAATGGTTGGCGTGTCGCTTTCCAGATTGTCCAGCGGAAGGTCGCGGTATCGGGCGCGGTGAGCGACAAGACCTGTATAGGCGGCGGCAAGGGCGGCAACCAGCACCCAGGTCGCGGCCGGCCCAAACAGCCATCGCGTCCAGCCGATGCCGTAATAGACCAGTCCGGCCAGCACGATGCAACCGCTGACGCCCATCAGGCCGCGCAGTGCTGACTGGCCCCCGGTCCGGCGACCGGGCGGCAACGGAAGGCCCTGCAGGCCCATTTTCTGGGCTTCGATGTCAACGATGAAAAACAGCGAGCCATAAGCGAGAAGGGCCGGAAGAAAAGCGTGCCGGACGACGTCAGAGTATGGAATGCCGACATATTCGGCAATCAGGAAAGCCGCAGCCCCCATTACCGGCGGCATGATCTGGCCATTGACGCTGGCCGCGCATTCCACCGCCCCCGCTTTGACCGCCGGATAGCCGACCTTCTTCATCAATGGAATCGTGAAGGTGCCGGTCGTCACGACATTGGCGATGGACGAGCCGGAAATGACGCCGGTGGCGCCGGAAGCAGCCACCGCGGCCTTTGCCGGGCCGCCGCGATATCTGCCCAGCAGCGAGAAAGCAAGCTGGATGAAATAGCCGCCTGCGCCAGCCCGTTCCAGCAGGCTGCCAAACAGCACGAACATGAAGACGACATTGGTGGAGACCCCGAGCGCCACCCCGAATATGCCTTCGGATGTCAGCCACATCTGCGAGGCGGCCCGTGACAGCGAAGCCCCCTTGTGGCCGAGAAGGCCGGGAAGATGCGGTCCGAGAAAGATATAGGCCAGCATGATGCCGGCTATGATGGTAATGGCAGGCCCGACGGAGCGTCGCGCCGCCTCCATCAGGATGAGAACGCCGATCACCGACACGATCAGGTCCGGCGTCGTGGGCAGACCGGGGCGTAAAGCCAGTTCATTGTAGAAAATGACGAGGTAGAGCGATGCGCCCGCGCCGGCAATGCCAAGCGCCCAATCCGCCAGCGGTATTCGGCGGCGCGGCGACGACTTGAAAGCCGGAAAGGCAAGCATTGCCAGCATCAGGGCGAAAGCCAGATGGACCGCGCGGGCGATACCGTCGCCAACCACGCCATAGCCGATCATGAAGGCGATCGGCGAGGCATACCAGATCTGGAAAAGCGACCAGGCAAGCGACAGGCACAGGATAATGCGGGCCGCAGCGCCGGATGGTTTTCGACCCCCGGTATCGGCTTCGGCGACGATATCGCCAAGCCGGTCGGAATCGACAGGTTTTGCAGTCTTGCTGCCGTCGCGCTCAATCATTTTCCATCCCCGGCCCGCCTGGGCTTTCAGCAAAGTCAGCCGAAGCGCCGCCTTCGGGCGGCGCTCCCTGCGGATGGATCAAAGCCAGCCCTTTTCTTTGTAATAACGCTCGGCGGCCGGATGCAGAGGCGCGGACAGGCCGGCCTTGACCATTTCGCCTGCCTCAAGATTTGCAAAGGCGGGATGCAGCTTCTTGAATTCATCGAAATTCTCGAAAACCGCCTTGACCAGATTGTAGACCACGTCATCGGGCGTCTTGGCGGAGGTCACAACCGTTGCACGCACGCCATAGGTCACGACCGGATCGGGATTGGCCGCATACATGCCGCCGGGGATCGACGCCACCGAATAATATGGATTTTCGGCAACCAGCTTGTCCACCGTGGGGCCGGTCAGGCTGATCAGCTTGGCGCCGCAGGCCGTCGTCGGGTCCTGGATGGCGGCTGAAGGGTGGCCGACGCCATAAAAGAAGCCGTCGATCTTGTTGTCGCACAATGCCGCGCCCTGCTCGTCCGCCTTCAACTCCGAGGCAAGCGAGAAATCCGACAGCGACCACCCCATTTCGGCCAGCAATTGCTCGATGGATGAACGTGTGCCCGAACCGGGATTTCCGACATTGAAGCGCTTGCCCTTGAAATCTTCAAACTTCATAACGCCGGCGTCGGGACGGGCAAGAACGGTGAAGGGCTCGGGGTGAACGGAAAACACGCTCCGCAGCTCGCTAAACGCCTTGCCTTCGAAATTTCCTGTTCCGTTATAGCCCTGAAACTGCACATCAGACTGGGCAAGCCCGAAATCCAGATCGCCGGTCTGGATGGCATTGACGTTGAAGACCGAACCGCCGGTCGATTCAGTCGAGCAGCGTATGCCGGTCGTCTGCCTGTCCTTGTTCATCAACCGGCAGACAGCGCCGCCGACCGCGTAATAGACGCCGGTCACGCCGCCGGTGCCGATGGTGACGAATTTCTGCTCTGCCATTGCCGGGCTTGCCATCGCCATGCAGGCGGCGGCCAGCAGGGGTTTGAAAATCTTCTTCATTATAATGTTCCTCTCTGTTGTCTTGTCCCCGCCTCTGACGGGCGACGGTTGAAATTCCTTTCAAAAACAATCTTCTCAACCTCACCGAAAGTGGTTCGACCATCACGCTTTCGCGCCTGCCCGCGCCGCACAATAACGGTTGCGGCTGCGCATCTCCAGGCAATTTGAAACATATGTTACATATTAGGCCCTGTTGACAAAGTGGATTCCCAAATCATCTGAATTCTGATTCAAAGCTTCCTTTTGGGAGGCTGATATGGCTCGTGGTGACCTTACTGACGCTGAATGGAAGATTATCGGGACACTATTGCCGTCAGAGCGG
>JBGSIT010000073.1:0-5670 GCA_041742335.1 Rhizobiaceae bacterium | reverse complement strand
TCCGGCGCCGGCGCGCTGCAGGCCATCCAGCAGGTGGGCGCGGCCCTCGGCGTGGCCATTATCAGCGAGATCTTCTTTTCGGAAATTCCCAGGCAGATGGCCGCGGGGGCGAGCCGGCACGAGGCCTTCAGGGCCGCATTTGAAAGCGCCACACAATACAATATGGCGGTTTATGTTGCGCTTGCCTTGTCGATTTTCATTCTCAAACCGAGTCCTGCCGATGGTCCGACGCCAGGCCATGGCGTGGTGCCGGCCGCGGAGTGAGATTCCTTTCGACGAATGCCAAACGGGGCGGCCTGATGACCGCCCCGTTTGGCAAGATGATCTTTAAGAAAGTTACGGAACAATCAGGGTTCCCGCGCCGCCTTCGGTAAAGAGTTCCAGAAGCACGGCATGGGCGGTTTTTCCATTGAGGATGACGACGCCTTCAACGCCGGCCTGAATGGCTTGAATGCAGGTCTCGACCTTGGGGATCATCCCGCCTGAAATCGTGCCGTCCTTGATCAGCGCGCGCGCCTGGCCTACCGATAATTCCTTGATCAAGGCGCCGCTTGAATCCAGCACGCCGGGAACATCGGTCAGGAACAGCAGGCGGACGGCGTTCAGTGCGCCGGCGATGGCGCCGGCAAATGTATCGGCATTGATGTTGTAGGTGTGTCCGTCGCGTCCGGGCGCCACCGGTGCGATCACCGGAATCATTTCGGATTTGGCCAAAAGATCGATCAGCGTGCGGTCGACTTCGACGACTTCTCCGACAAAACCGAGATCAAGCACGCGCTCGATGTTGGAATCAGGGTCGATCACCGTCTTCTTGGCCTTTTCGGCGAAAACCATGTTGCCGTCCTTGCCGCAAAGGCCGATCGCCCATTCGCCGGTCTGGTTGATCAGCGCAACGATTTCCTTGTTGATCGAACCGGCCAGCACCATTTCGACGATCTCAACCGTCTTTTCATCGGTGACGCGAAGGCCGCCTTCAAAGCGCGATTCAATGCCCATCCTGGTCAGCATCGCGCCGATCTGCGGGCCGCCGCCGTGAACGACGATCGGGTTGACACCGGATTGCTTGAGCAGCGCGACATCACTGGCAAAGGCTTTGCCGAGCGCCGGATTGCCCATGGCGTGGCCGCCATATTTCACGACAATCGTCTTGTTTTCATAGCGCTGCATGAAGGGCAGCGCCTGGGCAAGCAGCCGCGCTTGTGTTTCACTTTCCGATTCAGACATTCGTCAACCCCTGGCAATGAGCGCAATACACTTGAAAATCCGCATCGGGTTTCAATATTCCGCAAGAAAAGACCACGCCCCTCGCCAACAAAGGCAGGCTGGAACGTTCGCTGGCCGGCTTGTTTAGCGCATGTTTGGCTGTGAGGAAATGCAAAGCGAGACTAAATTTTCGGCTTGGAACCCGTAATCCGGTTGCGGGTCACTGATTGCCCGTCCGCATTTCAGAAAGCGGCGGATGATAAATTGCAACGTCATTGCTTATGTTGGCGGACGCCAAGCAGGAGACAGGGCGATTTTCTCCATTGCCTTGTAAAAATCGTGTCGATTCGGGCCGATTCTTTTAAAACGCCGCAGTGAACCTATTTGCCGTATCAATCGTAATATTTCACAGGAACGCCACGAAGGCATCCTGCCGGCTCGAACGGCTCCACGAAACTTCCGGATTGATTGATACATGGCCAGCGACGACATCGGAGGTCTGCTTCAGCGGGTATCGCTGAAGGACCGAAATGCCTTTTCAAGGCTCTATTCCCTGACAAGCGGGAAACTTTTCGCAGTCTGCGTACGTATCTTGAAAGACAGGAGCGAAGCCGAAGAGGCGCTCCAGGAGATTTTTGTGAAGATATGGCAACGTGCGGACAGATTCGCAATCGACCAGGGCAGCCCGACATCCTGGATGTCGGCCATCGCCCGCAATCACACCATCGACATGATCAGGGCCCGCAAGCCCAATGCGAGTTGCATCGACGAGGCTTTTGACCTGGCCGATGACGGACCGACGCCTGAAGCTGCGGCAATTCAAACTTCCGACGGCAAAAGAATTGACAGATGCATGCAACAGTTGGATTCTGACCGGGCCGAGGCCGTCCGCCGCGCTTATGTCGAGGGATTGAGCTATCAGGAACTGGCAGATCACTATAGCGTGCCGGTCAATACCATGCGAACATGGCTTCGAAGGAGCCTTTTGAAACTCAGAGAGTGCCTGCAACAATGAGCGAAAGACCTGTCGACATGGGCGATGAAAGCCACGATGAAATCATCGCCGGGGAATATGTGCTCGGCGTGCTGTCGATCGAGGATCGCATCCGGGTGGAAAACCGCATCAGCGCCGATGCTTCCTTTGCCATGCGGGTCCGCCGCTGGCAGGACAATCTGGAAAGCCTTGATGAATCCTATGGTGAGATCAATCCGCCGCAGGCGGTATTGAATGCGATTGAAGCGCAATTGTTCGCCCAACAGGCGCAGGTTTCCTCAGGTCTGTGGCACTCGCTCGCCTTCTGGCGCGGCTTGACGGCTGCAAGCCTCATCATGGCTGCCGGCTTCGGCATTACCACCATCGCTCTCAACCGCTTGCCTTCCGCCCCTTCAAAACCGCTTCTCGCCGAAATGACTGCTGAAGGCAGCGCCTTCAAGCTGGTGGCTTCCTATGATTCCAGTTCCGGAAGGCTGCGGGTCACACCGGCCGCTGCCAGCCAACCCGAACCGAAATCCCTGGAACTCTGGTTGATCGAGGGTGAAGGCCAGCCGTTGTCGCTGGGCGTATTGCCGCAGACCGGCGATGGCGAAGTGGAGGTTCCGGCAGAGCTGCGCGGAAAAATCGGCACCGGCGCCACTTTTGCCGTCAGCCTGGAACCATTGGGCGGATCGCCGACCGGATCGCCGACCGGGCCGGTACTTGCCACCGGCAAAGCAATCTGAGCGAACCATTCCTTCATTCCATCCACACAGCCATCCTCCAGGGTGGCTGTTTTTTTGTGCGCAGAACTTTTTTTTGAAAAACCTGAAACTTTTGCGTTTCACCTCCCGTTCCTCTCATAACCCCGGCAAATACGGGGCGAACCACCGGCCGGAGGGCCGGTTTCAAACAATAACGCTGGAAGGAAACAACATGTACAAGACCCGGATTACTTCGATTGCCGCCGCCGCCGCGATTTTCACAACCGCTGCTGCCGCTTTTGCCGCCAACCCGATGGTGGGTGGAGCCGAAATGTTCGCAACCAAGAATATCGTCGAAAATGCCGTCAATTCGAAGGACCACACGACATTGGTTGCCGCCGTCAAGGCTGCCGGCCTGGTTGATACTTTGGCAGGCAAAGGCCCCTTCACCGTTTTTGCGCCCGTCAACAGCGCTTTTGACGCCCTGCCGGCCGGCACCGTTGAAACCCTGCTGAAGCCTGAAAACAAGGACATGCTGGTCAAGGTTCTGACCTGCCACGTTGTCGCTGCCGACGCCATGTCTGCCGCAATTGACAAGATGATCAAGGATGACGGTGGCGTGCACGACGTCAAGACCGTGGGCGGCTGTGTGCTCAAGGCGTCTGAAAAAGACGGCATGATCACGCTGACCGATGAAACCGGCGGCGTCGCCACCGTGACCATCGCCGATGTCAAGCAATCCAACGGCGTCATTCACGTCATCGACAAGGTTCTGCTTCCCAAGGCCTGATCGGCCAACTGACCACTGCGGGGAAGTTCTTCCGCCACAACCTTCTCTCGCAAGGATTGCCGCCCCGTCATCGACGGGGCGGTTTTTAGTTGAGTTCAGGCGCGCGGAAGCCCAGCGCCTCTTCGATGGCGATCTGCAATTTGTCTATGCCTTGCGACTTTTCCGACGATGTCGCCAGAATGACCGGATAGGCCGCCGCCCGCTTGCGGATCTTGGCGGCTGTTTCCTCCATCAACCTGGGAAGGCCGGCAACCTTGATCTTGTCGGTCTTGGTCAGGACGATCTGGTATGACACCGCCGCCTTGTCGAGCAGGTCAAGCACGTCGTCATCATTCTTCTTGATGCCGTGTCGACTGTCGATCAGCACATAGACGCGCTTCAGGGTCGAACGGCCGCGCAGATAATCAAACACCAGCGCAGTCCATTCATCGACCTGCGCCTTGGGTGCTTCCGCATAACCATAGCCGGGCATGTCGACCAGCGCACAGGGCGGCAGGTCGTCGCCGCCGCCGGAATAGCCGTCGGGCACGAAATAGTTCAGTTCCTGAGTGCGTCCGGGCGTGTTGGACGTCCGCGCCAGCCCTTTTTGTCCGGTCAGCGCATTGATCAGCGATGACTTGCCGACATTGGACCTGCCAGCGAAGGCGATCTCCAGCGGACCCTCCGGCGGCAGGAACTTCAGCGACGGCACACCCCGGATGAAAACCCAGGGGCGGGAAAAGACCGGAAAAGCCGGCATCTTGTGGTTGGTATTCATGGTCGGCCTTCCGGCTAGAGAAATTCCTGGAAAAGTGCGAAGCGGTTTTCCGTCCGGAATTGCGTCAATCGAAGAGACAAAGCGGTCCGGTCTCAAAGATAACACAAAACGCGCTTGCGGGCTTGCCGGGCTTTCGGCCCTGCTTGTTACACGGCTTTTGGGGTTTTTGGTCCGATTGTCAAGCCTGCGGCGAATGCGGGATCAGCGGCGGCGGTGTTCGCGCCTTCTTCTGACGCCTGAATTCGATCAACAGGTAGACGACAAGGGCTGCCAGGACAAAGGTTCCGCCGATGATGGTGAACATGTCGGGTATTTCACCATGGATGAGTGCGACCCAGAGGGGCCCCAATATGGTCTCTATGGTGCCCAGCAAGGCTGCCAGCGCCGATGGAATCAACCTTGCGCCGGTGACAAACAACGCCATTCCCAGACCAAGGTTGAAAGCGCCGAAGATGAAGAGCAATCCCAGTTCGCCGGTCGTGACAGCCAATCCCGATGCCTGGCTCATTGCCACCAGCATGGCGGCAAAACATCCCACGGCGGCAGCAGGCGTCATGCGGACATGGGGATAGCGGCGCGTGACGACAGTCGTCATGGCGAAAACCACCGAAATCAACACGGCGAGTGCATCGCCGATCCAGGACGAGCCGCCGCCAATCGAACCCGATACCATGACCCCGACGCCAAAAATCACCGCGATGATGGCAAACCAGGTGGAAAGCAGTATCCTCTCGCGAAAGACTACCCAGGCCATCAAGGCGGCCAGCAACGGCACGCTGGCCTGAATGAGGATGACATTGGCGACAGTCGTATAACTGAGCGCGATAATGAAACTGGATGAAGCGGTGGCAAAACCGAAGGCTACCGCCAGACCGGGCCATCCCATATGCAGGAACAAACCCAGCGTTCTGCGCGGCCCATCGCGGTAAAGCAGGAAGGCCACCAGCGCCAGGCCGGCAAACAGCGCCCGCCAGAACACGACGGTCCAGGAATCCTCGATGGTCAGGAACCGGGCGATGGCGCCGCCGAAACTCCAGAACAGGGCTGAGCCGAAGACCAGGGCAATGCCCAGCCGTTCCGTCGAAACCGCATCCGCTTGAGCTACTGACCTTGCCCCGTTGACCTAATCCGGTTTGAAGTTCGTTTTGGCCCATCGAGAGGACCAGAACATGAAACGAAGCCGCTTCACGGAAGAGCAGATCATCGGGATACTGAAGGAACACGAGTCCGGAATTCCTGTTTT
>JBGSIT010000072.1:0-42736 GCA_041742335.1 Rhizobiaceae bacterium | reverse complement strand
ATCGAGCGCATGTTCAACAAACTCAAGCAGTTCCGCCGCATCGCAACCCGCTTCGACAAAACCGCCGCATCATTCGCCGCATTCCTGGCAATCGCTTCAACAAAGATTTGGCTGCCATACTTTGTCAACAGGGCCTAGGTGATGCTAGACATTACTTTTCAACAACGTAATCGACCAGGGCGGTGCGGTGTGGAGCTATTTCTACGATCTCGCCGGCCGCCGCACCGTCTCCAATGACCCGATATGGGGCACTGGACTTATGTGTATGACGTCGCCGGGCGGCTGACCAAACAAACCGATGCGTGCGGCAAGGTCACTGAACTTGTCAATGACCATCTCGGTCGGGTGCTGAGCCGCAAAAGCGGGGAACCGTTGTCGCGACCAATGTCTATGACAATGCTGTTGCCGGTTCTTATTTGGCCGTCAGGCAAGCCGACAATCCGGTGGATCATTGGCAGGCCAAGAGGGCCGGGACGCTGCCAAAGGCAGCGGGGGTCCCCGGCGAAGGCGGGCTCTGGCCGCACTATGACCTGGGATGACGCCAACCGGCTTTCCAAAGTCACCAACGCATCGGGCGTGGATGTTCTTTATGACTATGGGCCGGATGGGGCGCGGGCGAAGAAAACCGTGCTGTCGACAAGAACGCTCTACCCCGACGCAGGCGTGGAAATCATTCCCACGACGCAAAAATCGGTCGGCGACAAGGTCATCCGCTATCCGCATCCCGATCTCATGCTGACCAGCGTCGACGGCGTCACCACCAAACACTATCTGCACCGTGACCATCTGGCCACGGTGCGACTGGTCACCGATGCCAACGGCTCGACCGGTGTGGAAGGCGGCATGATGGGCGGCAAGCGTACATGCGCCGGGGACCCCGCCGCCTTCGGCAGCGTCCCGGCCTTCTCAGCCTGCCAATGATCCACCGGATCATCGGCTTGGCCTGACGGCCAACCGGCTTCGAAGCCTTCGGCAACATGGCCCGCCAATCCACCGCCACCGAGAAAAACTATATCGGCGAACGCTACGACCCCGAAACCGGGCTTCTCTACCTCAACGCCCGCTACTACGACCCCAGTCTCGCCCGCTTCATCTCACCCGATGACTGGGACCCGACGATGGTGGGCGTGGGGACGAACCGGTATGCCTATGCGGAAAATGATCCGGTGAATTTGAGTGATCCGAACGGGCATGCCGATGCGGGGGAGACAGAAGTCGATCCAGAAACGGGGAAGGATGTTGATCTCAGCACTTCTGATTTATTCAAAGACAGATTCTTAGCTTATGACTTTAAAAAAAATCTTTTGCCGACAGAGACGCGCAGTTTACAGAAATGTTTGGGATGGAAAACGCGCCCAATTCACAGACGCGAGCCGCCGGCGGGCCCTCCGTTGTCTGCATACCAGGGGTGGGTCACCGGCGACCCACCCACCGCCCTTACGCGGGTCTCGCAAGCTGATAATGCAGTATCAGAAAAGCGCAATTCGTTCCCGCCAAACGATCATGCAGATTCACAGCTACGCAATTGCCTCTCGACAAACGGCAGGCCTTTCGCAATCAAAAACAACTCGATCCGACTAAGGACAGCGCGATCCCGCAAAATGAAAATCTCATCCCGCCTGTCGACGATCAAATTCCCTGTTACGTTAAGGCGTCCGGAACGGATTGGGAGTGGCGTGTCGAAGGCAAGCTGCTGATATCACGTCTAAAACGGTCAATTTCTGCTGCGGCTTTCTATTTTCCCTGTTCCGAGACGGGTTCTCGGCAGACTGCCTCCACCACCATTTTTTTCCAGCGCATATATTATTGAATAGCATGTCCATTCTGGCTAAGTGAAATATAAATGCACACCCTTCCAGCTACCCGATATGTGTATCGCAAAGGGATCCGCAAGAACCAATGAGCGGTGTTTTCATAATGAAGAGCGCGACAGGGAATCGTTGCCAGGAACCAGTATGGCTGGCCTGTACAGTCCCCGAGATTGTGAGGGGCTTGCCTTTCTTATCCATTTCAATCGGCCTCTCAAATCGATGGTATTTTCAGTTGCGAGTAACGCGATAGGGTTGAAGTGGGTGCAAACTTTGGAACTTCGCAAAAGAACAGGCCCAATGCGATTTGCGGAAGATTCGTTATGGCCACCTTCAGCATGGGGTATTCAAGGTCAGGTTTGACCCCGGATGGCCGGGGAACAATCCCTGCACAGTGCGGGTTCTGGAGAAGGCCTTGCACGCAGGGGCGCGCCAAGTCACAGTTTGTCTGCCGGGTTTCATCGCTCCTGTCCACTTTCAATATCCTCGAAGCATAGACGCTTGCTTTTTGTCATTTTTCGGATGACGGCATAGACACATTAGTAACGATGAGCGGGCAATTTGCACATGTTTGCGCACCCGTAAGCATTCCAAAAATTCTATATTAATACCCGGAATCTAGTCTGGACTGACAACAAGGGTCCGGATCATGCTCAGAATTTTCGTCATTTTAATAGCGTTTCTCATGCCATTGGCGGCACAAGCCGGTGAGTGGAAAGTGCTCAAGGTCAGCCAACCGACGCAGTATACCCAGGACAATCAAACCTGGACTCCGTTGGCAGCCGGCATGGTTGTTCCCGACAAGGCATGGATCAATACCGGTCCGCGCGGGCGGGTTGTTCTCGGCCATGGCACCGAGCGTATTGTTCTTCAGCCCAACAGCCTTGCATCGCTGATTGCTTCATCCGGCGGTAAAACGACAAATGTCGCTCAGCAATTCGGTGTCGTGGAGCTGGATGTCGAAACGAAATCCTATCAGCATGTCTCGGTCCAGACGCCCTTTTTGGCAGCCGTCGTCAAGGGCACCAAGTTTACGGTCTCGGTCAGCGATAGAGCGGCCACCGTCGCAGTTAAGCGCGGACTTGTCGAAGTGACTGCGACCGAGCAAGGCAAAAGGTCCTATGTCGGTGTCGGCCAGACTGCCCATTTCGACAAGGTCAAGGGTTTCAGCGTTTCCGGCAAGGGCAAGAAAACCATTCAGTCGGTGGCAGCAAAGCCTGCAAAGGTTCCTGCTATATCGGCAAAGACATTATCGAGCCTTGGAGTCAGCGCGACCGACATCACTACCGGCCTGGACAAAAATACCGTTGGATCCACAAACAGCGCCAGCACAAACGCTGGCGACGATAACAATAATGCCGACTCCGCATCGGATGCGAATGACGGAGCGGCCAACACGACCGAAAGCTCCAATACGAGCTCGGATACGACCAGCAACTCCACCGATAGCGTAGATAAATCAACGGCGGATTCCGACACGACGTCCTCAAGGCCTGGCATGCAGAATGATGAAGACGTTACGGACAAAAAGGACAAAAAGGACAAAAAAGACAAAAAAGACAAAAAGAGCAAAAAGGTTAGGTGAATAGCCGCCGTTTAAACTGAAAACCCGGCCAAGCTGAAAATGAGCTAAAGTTATAACGCCTGGAAGCGGCAGAAACTGATCGGTCGTATTCCAGGCGCCATTGCGAAAGAGCCCAGGCTCAATGTCAAAGGCTGTAAAAGCCCGCAAGGAAAAGATTTTGGAAACTGAATGAACGGAAGCCTTTGCTAATGCGGCAAAAACTCAAATATGCGGTGATCCTGACCATTGTCATGGCCGCCCTTGTTTCTGTTCTCAACGCATCGGGCGCTTTCGTTGGCCTTGACAACAAATTTGTCGAACTCCGCCAGCTTGCCGCACCGAAAATAGCCTCCGGCAAGATTGTTCTGGTTGCCATCGACAAGCACAGTCTCGATGAAGTCGGCGTTTGGCCCTGGCCGAGATCGATATATGGCAGCCTCATTGACCGCCTCACCGAATACGGCGCCCAGGATATCTTCATCGACATTGATTTCAGCAACCGGTCCATTGACGCCAATGACCGGCTGCTCGCAAGCGCATTGGAAAAAGCCGGCGGTGGCGTCATATTGCCGACATTCCGCCAGCAGCAGAAAGCCGGATCGAAACAGGTTGTATTCACGCAGCCGATCGAGATGATCGCAGCCCAATCATGGTTGGGTCTGGCAAATGTCGCCAGCGATCCCGATGGCTATGTGCGTCGTATTCCGGGCGGCGAACCGAAACTGGACCTGGAGCCGGCGCCCTGGCTGCTTGCAGGCGCCACCAGCGCCGGCAAGGAATTGCTGATCGATTTCTCGATACAGCCCGGTAGCGTTGACACGATGTCGCTGATCGATGTGCTCAACGGGACCATCGACAAGCAGAGACTGGATGGAAAATCGGTCGTGATCGGCGCTACCGCGGCTGAATTGAAGGATGCCTTCATTGTCCCTGTTTATGGACTGCTGTCCGGGCCGATGATCCATGTCCTGGCAACCGAGACCATCATCCAGGGCCGCATTTTCAGCCTGATTGATTTCTGGCCGCTTGGCGCGGCTGTTTTCTGCTTGGTCCTGCTTTTGATGTATTTTTGCGGCACGGCGCGGCTGCTGCCAAGAATTGCGCCGCTGCTTGCGATTTCAGTCGCCTTGGAGATTGCCGGCTTTTGCCTGCAGTCCTATTGGGCCATTTTGATTCCCACGGGCGCGTTGCAGGCTTTTCTCGCCTGTTGTGTTCTCGCCAGTGTCATTCGGGAAATTGATATCAAGGAAACGCTGCTTTCGCTGGCGAGGATTGACAGGAACAATACCCGGATCATTTTCGAGCGGGTCATTGCCGACAGCGCCGATGCGCTGGTCATCCTGCGTCCGGATCTGACAATCGTTGAATCCAGCCGCAATGCCGGCTCGATCCTGCATTCAGGCAAATCGCTTGCGGTGGGTGACAATATCGTCGGCAATCTGCCGCAACCATTGGAAATTGCGATCTTGAGAGACGTCGCGACGTTGGAAGCCGGCGGGGCCGGTGTGGACTTGGATGTCGTCGAGTTCGAAATTTCGGGCATGCCCTGCGTGGTCGAATATTCAGTAACTGCTTCCACGCTTGAAGATGGTCGCAGGAAGAGACCGTCGGAGCCTACTTCTGTCGTCTATTGCGTGGCCGCCCGCGATATCACCAAACTGCGTGCCCAGCAATTGCGGATCGAATATCTCTCCCGTTACGATCCTTTGACGGATGCGGCCTTGCGCACCACGCTGCTTGACGAAATCACGGCACGTATCGGTCAACCCTTCGCCGTCTATGTTGTGAACCTGAAGCGGTTCAGAAACGTCAATGCCGCTCTTGGGCGCCGTATCGGCGATGCGCTTCTCAAGGAGGTGGCTGCCCGCCTTGGCAAGGCCTCGCATCATGGCAAGGCGGTTGGAAGGTTGGGCGGTGATACCTTTGTCAGCATCGTGGATCTCAGGGATCAGACTCAATCCGCCAATCATATTGCCGAAGCGCTGATCGATATTCTGGAGACCCCTTACCAAATTGAAGGCAAATCGGTGCAGGTTGGCGCGCGAGTCGGCTTTTCCGCTTATGGCGCTGATTACGACGGGTCCGCAGTTGAGGCATTGGAGCGCGCCGAGCTTGCGCTGGATGAAGGCGGCGTCGATAGTGCAACAGCGGTATTCCGCTACACGCCGGCAATCGCCGCAGCGCGCTACAGGCGGGAAGTCCTGGAACATGCGCTCGGCCGGGCGCTTGAATTCAAGCAGATTGAGGTCTTCTACCAGCCGCAGGTCAATTTGGGCAACGGCGACCTGATCGGTGCGGAAGCGCTTGTCCGTTGGCGCCATCCGGAACTTGGCATGATTTCGCCGGTTGAATTCATCCCGATTGCGGAAGCCAACGGAATGATCAACCAGATAGGCCTGTTCGCCTTGAAAACAGCATGTCATGAGGCAAAACAATGGGCGCCGCATATCGGCATTTCGGTCAATCTGTCGCCGCTGCAACTCCTCAAGGACGACTTGTTTGATCAAATCACCACTAATCTGGATGAAAGCGGCCTCGCACCGAACAGATTGACATTGGAAGTCACGGAATCCGCGTTTCAGGGCGGCATGGAAAAACATTTCAGCATGCTGGCCCGGTTCCGTGAACTGGGGATCGAGATTGGCCTGGATGATTTTGGCACCGGCTATTCATCCTTGAGCCAGCTGACGCGGTTTCCGCTCGACGAAATCAAGATTGACAAGAGTTTTGTCGACAGCCTGATGTCGTCGGCGACAAGCCGCGCCGTCATTCAAAGTATCCAGACGCTGGCGCGAACCATTGGCGCTTACATTGTCTGCGAGGGAATCGAGAATATTGAGCAGCAGGATTTTCTGCGCGCCATCGGCTGTTCCGTCGGCCAGGGCTATCTTTACGGCAAGCCTATGGCCCAGGCCGACTTCCGGAAATTTATGGCGCGGCAACCCGAAGAGCGTCAGTTGAACTGCGCCTGACAGGCACGAAATCAGCCCTCAGACAAAGGGCAGCTTGAGGCTCAGAAAATGCGACAGGGCTGTAATGATCATCCGGTGGTCTTCTGCCGAGGGAAGACCGGAAACCGTCACGGCGGCTATGACGCCGGCATGGTTCAATCTTATCGGGAAACTGCCGCCATGAGCGGCAAACAGCAAAGGATCAAGGCCGATGTCCGGGCCGACGTGACGACCCTTTGATGCCAATGTCTCGCCGACACGCAGCGAGGATTGGTGGTATTGCAGGGTGACATTGGCCTTGCGCTCCACCCATCGGTCATTGTCGGGCGCACTGCCGGGCAGGGCGGCGTGAAACAGGATGCGATCAGCTGTGCGGATGTCGATGACCACCGGCGCCTTTTGCTGGCTGGCGATTTCGTGCAATAGAATGCCGAGCCGGAAGGCGTCCATTTCAGTAAAGCTGTCAAAGATCGCCAGCTCTTCCTGGATCTTGAAAATCCCGAGACGCTCGGCGACGGTATCTGCTTGGTTTGACATGGCTGGTCTTCCTGATTTTGGCCTGTCGGCCGGGGCATCGGCGGTTTACTGTTGAAACCTCAAGACCGCGGCCAGTCCAGCCAGTCGCGGATCAAGCGGTAAGCGACAGCACCACCCACCGGGATCGTCTTTTCATCCGGCGCTTCGCCTTCCAGCATGGCCAGCACTTCGGCGCGCGTAAACCAGGCGCAATCTTCCAGTTCCGCCTCGTCGCGCACAATGGCAAAGCTTGTCGCCTCGCCGTAACAACCAATCATCAGGGAATGCGGCATCGGCCAGGGCTGGGAGGCATGGTAACGGACACGCCCGACCCTGATGCCGGATTCCTCATGGGTTTCGCGGCGGACGGCGTTCTCAATGGTTTCACCGGGTTCCAGGAAGCCGGCCAGACAGGAATACATGCCGGGCGGGAAGTGCGGAGACCGGCCCAGCAGGCAGCGGTCTGCGGCTTCATCCACCGACAGCATGATGACGACGGGATCGGTACGCGGAAAATAAACGGCCTCGCAGGCGCTACATTTCCGCCTGTATCCACCGTTTTCCGAAATAGTCGGACTGCCGCATTTGCCGCAGAAACAGTTGGCGCGGTTCCACACGATCAGGCTTGCGGCTTGGGCGAATTCACCAAGAAGCACTTCGTCGATGAGATTCTGGCGCATCAAAGCGCGGCCGTCGGCAAATTTCAAATGGTCATGCTCGACTTCAGGATCAAGACCGATCGGAATGGCCAGCCTCGGTTCGCCGCTCGGACGAAATCCCAAAAGAATCACATTATCGAAATCCGGTTCAAGGTCCTTGATTTCATAGGGCGCAAAAAGGGGGTCGAGCAATTGGTCCTGATGCTTGAGCACCAGTTTGTCGCCGGCAAAGGCAAACAGATGCGCACCCTCCGTGCGCAATGCGGCCTCAACGCAATCCTCGCCGCGGTGTTCGGCCCGGCTGTCGAGGTCGTTGGCTGCGAAGGCGACGAGACTGGAAGCTTCAGGGTGGGGTTGCAGGAGGTCGAAGATCGGGCTTTTCGGCATTATAGCTGGTCCAGAATCGTCTTGATGATGGCGGATTTTTGCGGTGCGTTCCAAGGCTGGCGGTCGCCATGGCCCCAAACGGCATTGGGCCAGTTTTCATCCCCCTCGAATCTGGCAATGACATGAACATGCAGTTGGCGGACAATGTTGCCAAGCGCTCCGACATTGATCTTTGTCGCACCGGTTGCGCGTTTCAGCGCCTGGGCGGCAAGATTGGTCTCAAGCGTCAGCATGGTCTGGTCGAGCGGGCTCAAATCGAAAATTTCCTCCATGCCGTCACGCTGCGGCACCAGGACGAGCCATGGCCAGCGGCAGTCATTGTTCAGACGCAGTTGGCAAAGGCCGAGCACGGCGATCTGTTCGCTGTCCCGCTCCAAGGCTGCATTGAGTACAAAGTTATGCAACAAGGCCCTCCGGCTTCTTTCCAGTCGCGACTGTCCGAAGTGAAATCGTAGGGGACAATGTGTTTTGATACAAGGCATATAGCGGCGGTCAAGGCGAAGTTGCCACCCCTGAATCGCACTTGCGCAAGGCGTTGCCCCGACCATTACCCTGCCGATCCAGTTTTTTGTCCAGCCCGCTTGCAATTGTCCGGGATATTGACGATATGAGGGCCGGGAGGCTGGCGGTGGACGAGCCGCTCGCCAACCGGGTCAGGTCCGGAAGGAAGCAGCCCTAACGAGCTCGGCGCGGGTCGCCTTGCCAGTCTCCTACCTATTCTTGCGGTTGCCGGTGGATACCGGTTCCGCTAGTCTCGGCTCAAGGCCGGACCAACCGGCTGTTTCAAATCGGCAGAGGTCATGGGCGAAAACACCAATACGGGCGGCACCAACGACAAGACCGGTTACCGGGTTCTGGCGCGAAAATACCGTCCAAAGGATTTCTCCGATCTCATGGTCGGCCAGGAGCCGATGGTCCGTACGCTGACTAATGCGTTTGAAACCGGACGGATTGCCCAAGCCTATATGCTGACAGGCGTCCGCGGCGTTGGCAAGACGACGACCGCCCGCATTCTGGCGCGCGCGCTCAACTACAAGACCGACCAGATCGACAAGCCCACTATCGAGCTGAAGCAACTGGGTGAACATTGCCAGGCCATCATGGATGGCCGCCATGTCGATGTCATCGAAATGGATGCGGCCTCCCATACTGGCATCGACGATATTCGCGAAATCATCGAGCAGGTGCGCTACCGTCCGGTTTCCGCCCGCTTCAAGGTGTTCATCATCGATGAAGTGCACATGCTGTCGGCGCAAGCCTTCAACGGGCTTTTGAAAACCCTTGAAGAACCGCCGGAGCATGTCAAATTCATTTTCGCGACGACGGAAATCCGCAAGGTTCCGATCACGGTGCTTTCGCGCTGCCAGCGTTTTGACCTGCGCCGCATCCCGGCTGCCGACCTTGTCGGCCTGTTTTCGACCATCGCCGGTCTTGAAGGGCTGGATTTCGAACCGGAAGCCTTGTCCCTGATTGCGCGGGCTGCGGAGGGTTCGGCGCGCGACGGTCTGTCGCTGCTCGACCAGGCCATCGCCCATGGCGCGGGATCAGTTCAGACCGAGGCTGTCCGGATGATGCTGGGCCTGGCTGACAGGGCGCGGATCGTTGATCTTTTCCAGCATGTGCTTTCAGGCGACGTCGTTGCCGCCCTTGGCGAATTTGCCGCCCAATATGATGCCGGGGCCAATCCGGTTGTCATTCTCAATGATCTCGCTGATTTCACCCATCTCGTCACGCGTCTCAAATATGTACCCGATGCGAGCGGCGATCTGTCGCTGAGCGAAGTCGAGCGGGAGGCCGGCAAGCAATTTGCAACCACCGTCGCGGTCAGTACCCTGAGCCGTTTCTGGCAGATGCTGCTCAAGGGCATACCGGAAACCGAAAATGCCGCCCGCCCGCAGGGTGCGGCGGAAATGGTGTTGATCCGATTGGCCCATGCGGCCTCGCTTCCCGCGCCTGAAGATGCACTGCGCAGACTGCAGGAATTACAATCGGATGGTCCCTCGCGCCCGCTGCCAGCCGGCCAGGCCGTCACAAATGGCGGCGGCAACGGTGGATCGACGGCTGCAGGCGGCCAAGCAAGCCCGACGATGGAGCAAGGCCGGACCATGGAAACGGCCGAAAGCCGTCCGGCCAATGCGCCGGTGGCGCTGCTTCGCACAGTCAGCGACAATCGCGCACCGGAACTGGCAGCGCTGCCTGCGGAAGCAGCACCGACGGTTAAGCCGAATATCGCGATCAAGACGCTGCACGATATTACCGATCTTTGCAGCGAACACCGCGACCCGAAACTCAAATCGATGATCCGGACCTATGTCCGGCTGGTCAAGCTCGAGCCCGGCCGGCTTGAAATTGCGTTGGATGAAGAGGCTCCCCGAGCGCTTGTCGGTGAATTGTCGCGGCGGCTGGAGGAGTGGACCGGCATTCGCTGGATGGTGATCCTGAGTCACAAGGACGGCGGACTGACGATTGCCCAGGCCGAAACCATGGAGCGCGACGCCCGTGTTTCGGATGCCCGCGCCGACCCCGATGTTGCCGCCATTTTGGCAAAATTTCCGGGCGCCAAAATTACCGATGTGCGGGTACTGGCCAATGAGCTGGAGGAGGCTTCGGTGGCCGTGGAATCCCCCGACGGCGATATCCTGCCGACAGACGATATTTCCGAAGACGACGAGTAAGGGCCATAACCCTGGTTGCGCCCTGACCGGTGCGGTTAACAATTCAAGGAGCAAGTTAAATGGTTGATCTGATGGGAATGATGGGCAAGGTCAAGGAAGTCCAGGCCCGCATGGAAAAGGTTCAAGCCGAAATCGCGGCCATGGATATTGTCGGCCAGTCCGGCGGCGGCGTTGTCACCGTCCATCTCGACGGCAAGGGCGCCATGACCTCGCTGAAAATCGATCCGTCATTGTTCAAGGAAGACGACGTAGAGATTCTCGAAGATCTGATCGTCGCCGCCCACAAGGACGCCAAGGACAAGGGCGAAGCGGCTGCTGCCGAAAAAATGGCTTCCATCACCGCCGGCATTCCGCTGCCTCCCGGCATGAAATTGCCATTCTGAGAGTGAAATGGGCGGGATTGGTATAACCGGGCTGTCGCTCGCAGCCTTTGCCGGATCATTGATTGTGGCTGCGGGTTCTCCGGGCCCGAGCATTGCCGCGCTCGTTTCCCGTGTCATTGCCAAAGGCCACCGCGATGTCCTGCCATTTCTTGCCGCCATGTGGATCGGCGAGGCCGTCTGGCTATCGCTGGCGGTGTTCGGGCTTGCGGCTTTGGCGCAAAGCTTCCATCTGGTCTTTACCGTCATCAATTGGGTCGGCGTTGCCTATCTACTGTTTCTGGCCTTCAGGATGTGGACGGCTCCGGTGGAGGCTTCGAATGTCGAGATTCCGAAAGGCGGGTCGGGCAAGCGGCTGTTTTTTGCCGGGCTTGCGGTCACATTGGGTAACCCCAAAATCATGATGTTTTATATGGCGCTTCTGCCGGCAATTGTCGATCTGCGCGCCGTCACCGTGCCCGGATGGCTGGCGCTCGTTGGAACGATGGCTATCGTGCTGTTCGTGGTTGATCTGGCGTGGGTGCTTTTTGCCAGCGGAGCCCGGCAATTATTGAGGAGCCCCAAAACCATCCGCATGGCCAATCGCACCAGCGCGGCAACCATGGCAGGCGCAGCCGCAGCCATCGCGGGGCGGTGATTTTCTTCCGCTCTGCACAGCATTCGACCCGCAGCGCGCCGCCGGTCATTTCATAAATGCTGTTTCTTTTCGAACGCTGATTCCCAAAGCGGCAGGATATGGGCTAAATACCGTCATGGCAAAACGAGTCACCGGTCCGGAAATTGAAAAACTGATCCAGCTTCTGGCCAAGGTGCCGGGGCTTGGGCCGCGCTCTGCCCGGCGCGCCGCCTTGCATCTTGTCAAGAAAAAGGACCAGTTGCTTGGACCGCTGGCGCAAGCCATGGCGGAAGCCCACGAAAAAGTGCGCATCTGTTCGGTCTGTGGCAATGTCGATACGATTGATCCTTGTACGGTGTGCGCCGATGAGCGTCGGGACCACGCGTTGCTGATCGTGGTGGAAGATGTTTCCGACCTCTGGGCGCTGGAGCGGGCCGGTGCGATGAATGCGCTCTACCATGTGCTGGGCGGCACCTTGTCGCCGCTGGATGGCATAGGTCCGGATGATCTCAACATAAGCGGGCTGATCGACCGGGTAAGTCAGGGTGAGGTGCGTGAAATCATCATTGCGGTCAACGCCACTGTCGAGGGCCAGACAACCGCGCATTACATCACCGATCAACTGGCAGGGTTGGATATCCGGATTACCCGGCTTGCCCACGGCGTGCCGGTCGGCGGCGAACTTGACTATCTTGACGAAGGCACATTGACCGCGGCCCTCAGGGCCCGGACCTCGATTTGATCCTGCCATCTTGGCCCGGCGCGGCCAGCGGAGAAGCACGATGAGAAGACTTTTTACGGTTTTGGTTTTCATGACGATTCTGGCGGCGGCCGCTTCGGCGCATGCCGGCAAGGCAGATGTCGAAAAAATGTTCAAGGCCTGGATTGCCACCGACCTCTGGCCTGACGCCAGCAAAGCCGGCATTTCGGCTGCCTCCTACAAGCGTGCCCTCGACAAGGTGACTCTGAACTGGAAATTGCCCGATCTCGTGGTGCCGGGACAAAAGCCGCCCAAAGAGAAAAAGCAGAGCCAGGCAGAGTTTTCCTCGCCGGGCGCCTATTTCTCCGAAAAAAGGCTTGCGGGCCTGGCGGCAGGCGGCCGGGCGGTGGCCGGAACCCATCGCTCGACCCTTTCAAGAATAGAAAAGACCTATGGCGTGCCGTCGGAAATCATTCTGGCCATATGGGGCAGGGAGACCGGTTATGGCCGGGCCAAGATTCCGAATTCTGAATTTGAAGTGCTGGCAACCAAGGCTTTCATGTCGACGCGACCGGACCTTTTCCGCAAGGAATTGCTCGCAGCCCTTCAAATGGTCGAGGATGGTGTTGATCCGGCATCCATGCGCGGCTCTTGGGCGGGCGCCATGGGTCAGCCGCAATTCATGCCGTCAAGCTATTTGAAATATGCCGTCGATTTTGATGGCGACGGCAAGAAGGATATCTGGAATTCAGTGCCCGACAGCCTGGCCTCGATTGCCAATTACCTGAAGGCCAAGGGCTGGCAAAGCGGCCGTGACTGGGGCTTTGAAGTCACCATTCCTGGCGATGTTTCCTGCGCCCAGGAGGGCCCGGACCTTGCCCAGCCAGTCGGCAAATGGGCGGCGCTCGGCATCAACCGGGTCTCCGGCAAGCCGTTTCCAAAATCCGAATTGAAGGCCGCCGGCATGATGCTGGTGCCGGCCGGCACCCATGGGCCGCAATTTGTCGTCACGCCGAATTTCTATGTCATCAAGGAATACAATAATTCCGACCTTTATGCCCTGTTCATCGGCAATCTTGCCGACCGGATCGCCTATGGCGGCGGCGGCTTTGCGGGCCAATGGGGCAATGTCGGACACATGCTGCGCTCGGATGTCCTGACCATGCAGAAACGGCTTGAGAAGAACGGTCACGATGTCGGCAAGGTCGACGGCCTGCCGGGGTTCAAGACCAGGCGCTCGATTGGTCGCTGGCAGCAAGACAGCGGTCTGAGGCCTACCTGCTTTCCCGATGAAGGCCTCAAGGCCTCCATCAAGTAAGCCGAAAGGCGGCGGTCAGCGATGTCATCCAATACAAAATGGCGTGAACCAGAATCATGATCACCGCCATCGTGACGATGTAGCCGGACTCTGTCAGGACGGCCTTGCCGCTGTGGCGCGAGAACAATCCGGTTCCGGCCTGAAGCAAAGCGAAGGCAAGGGTGATCAGGATAATCGTCAACAGATGGTTTGAAGCCGCCGTGACGCCGACAACCCAGGAAAACAAAAACGTTCCGATCGCCTGAACAATCATCGCCGCAGCGATGGCGCCTTCCGCCTGGGCGCCGATGCCTGCAGCCCAACCCTTCCCGAACATTTTGGGGGAGAACCAGAATGCCCCTAGGGCAAAGGCGATACCGGCGCCAACGATAACCGCGAGCCAATTCACATTATCCAGCAATTCGCCCATGAATGCCATCTCCTGTCGAAGTTTCAAAAATTGATTTTCGCCAAAGTATCGAGAATACGATTCCAACCGCTCTTGTGATTGTTAAGCGATTCTTCATCGGGAAATTTCACATGCACCAGGGTCAATTCTGTCTTGCCGCCGTCCAGCGGCACGAAGTCCAGGCTGACTGTGCTGCCTTCGACCGAGAAAGGAGATTCCCAGGTGAAGACAATCCGGGAAAAGGGATTGATTTCGAGATAGGTGCCGGCATGCGGAATTTCGTTCTTGCCGCTGGCCATGATGATTGAAAACCGGCCGCCGGTCTTTGGCTCGGTGGTCACCTTCGGCACGCTCATGCCGTCGCCGGGAATCATGAACTTTGCCAGCATTTCAGGGTCAAGCCAGGCTTCGAACACCTTCTTGGCCGGGGCGTTGATGGTCCGTTTCGTTGTC
Organism: Rhizobiaceae bacterium; assembly: GCA_041742335.1. GTDB lineage: Bacteria > Pseudomonadota > Alphaproteobacteria > Rhizobiales > Rhizobiaceae > Rhizobium_E. The sequence continues at coordinate 28,321 of JBGSIT010000072.1, read as the reverse complement.
AGGGAAAGGTCGGTCATTTCTGGTCTCCTTCTGTTTCAAGCAATTATTCAAGTGCGTCCATGCGCCTGTCCCAGTTGGTCCTCAGGTCATTGAACCACATCTCGATGGCCCTAACGGCAACAGGTCGGCTTCGATGATATGCTGGCGTCCAAGCATGCGGCGGCGCACCAATCCTGCTGCTTGCAAGACTTTGATATGCTTGGAAATAGCATTGAGCGACTTGTCAAAATGGTTTGCCAGGTCTGTTACGCGTGTCGGACCTTCTTGCACCAGGGTGGTCAGCAGGGCCCTGCGCGTCACATCGCCGGCGGCTTTCAGAATTGTCGAAGTTTTTCTTCATCCATATATTCACCTATAGGGTTGAATAACATTGACAAGGAAAACTATCAACCATTTGGTTGAATAAAAATCATGGGCCGCGCTATCGGCGAATTTATGCTGGGGGAGCCGCCAGCAGCCCAAATGCGACATGTGTAATATCCTTGCAATTGCCGCCCGACCGGCGTATAGAGCATCCAAATTCTTGATCGTCTGATGAAGAGTGGGCCCGCAAGGACCCGCTCTTTTTTATTGGCCCTCCGGCCTGACGCCGATGCAATGACACGAACAGGATGACCCTGCAGCAATGAGCGAGACCGAAATCGAACCGAGACTGATCACTGAAACCGGGCTGGATGCGCGGATTGCCGCCATCATCGAGCCGGTGCTGGCCGGCATGGATTTCCGTCTCGTCCGCGTGCGCCTGTCGGGCCAGAACGGTTTGACGTTGCAAATCATGGCCGAGCGCAATGACGGCACAATGAATGTTCAGGACTGCGAAGCGTTGTCCATGGCGGTTTCGCCGGTGCTTGATGTTGAAGACGTGGTCGAAAAGGCCTATCATCTGGAAGTGTCATCACCCGGCATTGACAGGCCGATGGTTCGCAAATCGGATTTCGAGACTTGGTGCGGCCACCTGGTCAAGGTTGAGACTTCGGTGCTGGTGGATAACCGCAAGCGGTTTCGCGGCAAGATCCTGTCCACCGATGCTGACGGATTTGTGCTAGAGCGCGATCAGCCGGCCTATGGGGACGAGCCAACAGTGACGATCCCCTATGTGGCGTTGAGCGAAGCGAAGCTGATCTTGACCGACGACCTCATTCGGGATGCGCTGAAAGCCGACAAAGCGGCGCGCGCCGCCGCAGCCAACCAGAATGACGAAGAAGAAGACCAGGACGACCCGCAGGAATAATAAGCGGTCCTTTTGAATTTAACGTCCAATCGACGAAGATGGAGACTTTGACATGGCAGTGAGTGCAAACCGGCTGGAACTTCTGCAGATCGCAGATGCCGTGGCCCGTGAAAAGGTGATCGACCGCGAGATCGTGCTGGCCGCCATGGCCGATGCGATCCAGAAGGCCGCACGCTCACGCTATGGTTCGGAATCAAATATCCGCGCCGAAATCAATCCGAAGACCGGCGAGATCCGGCTGCAGCGCCTGCTTGAAGTGGTCGAGGTCGTCGAGGATTATTCGCGCCAGATCGCGCTTGAACTGGCGCGCGACCGCAACCCGGACGCCTCCATCGGCGACTTCATTGCCGATCCGCTGCCGCCCATGGATTTCGGACGGATCGCGGCCCAGTCGGCCAAGCAGGTCATCGTCCAGAAGGTGCGCGAAGCCGAGCGTGACCGGCAGTTCGACGAATTCAAGGATCGCATCGGTGAAATCATCAACGGCACCGTCAAGCGGGTCGAATATGGCAATGTCATCGTCGATCTTGGTCGCGGTGAAGGCATTATCCGCCGGGATGAAATGATTCCGCGCGAAACCATGCGCCCGGGCGACCGGGTCCGGGCCTATGTTTATGACGTGCGCCGCGAACAGCGCGGTCCGCAGATTTTCCTGTCGCGCACCCATCCGCAGTTCATGGTCAAGCTGTTCACCATGGAAGTGCCGGAAATCTATGACGGCATCATCCAGATCAAGTCTGTGGCCCGCGATCCGGGTTCGCGCGCCAAGATCGCCGTGATCTCCAATGACACGTCGATTGATCCCGTTGGCGCCTGCGTTGGTATGCGCGGTAGCCGCGTCCAGGCCGTTGTCGGCGAATTGCAGGGTGAAAAGATCGATATCATTCCGTGGTCGGGCGATCCGGCCTCCTTCATCGTCAATGCCTTGCAGCCGGCTGAAGTCACCAAGGTGGTTCTTGATGAGGATGCCGAACGCATTGAAGTGGTGGTTCCCGACGAACAGCTGTCGCTGGCCATCGGCCGCCGCGGCCAGAATGTCCGGCTCGCTTCGCAGCTGACCGGCTGGGACATCGACATCATGACCGAGCAGGAAGAAAGCGAGCGCCGCCAGAAGGAATTCAACGAGCGCACGCAATTGTTCATGACGGCGCTGGATGTTGACGAAATGGTCGGCCAGGTGCTGGCGTCCGAAGGTTTTGCCCAGGTTGAAGAACTGGCCTATGTCGAAAGCGACGAAATCGCCTCGATTGAAGGCTTCGACGAAGAAACCGCCGAGGAAATCCAGACCCGCGCCCGTGAATATCTCGAGCGGCTGGAGGGTGAATTGCAAGCCCGCGCCGAAGAACTCGGCGTTTCCAACGACCTGCGCCAGATTGACGGCATGACTGCCAAGATGATGGTTGTGCTCGGTGAGGACGGCATCAAGACGATGGAAGATTTTGCCGGTTGCGCCGCCGATGATCTCATCGGCTGGTCGGAACGCAAGAATGGCGAAACCAAGCGCTTTGAAGGCCTGTTCTCGAAGATCGACATTTCGCGCACCGAAGCCGAGCATATGATCGTGCAGGCGCGTCTGGCCGTAGGCTGGATCACCGAGGAAGACCTCAAGGCGGCGGAAGAGGTTGTTGAAGGCGAAGAAGCCGGCGACGAAACAGTGGAGCAGGCGTGACCGGCAAGCCTGATTGCCCGGCCAGTCGGTTGACGGCCATGCCGGGCGCTGCGGCATTTCGGGAAACCGCGCATGGATAAGGACGTGAACGACCGAACCTGCATAGTGACCCGCGAAAGCGGCGAGGCGGACAATCTCATCCGCTTCGTGGAAGGACCGGACGGGAATGTGGTTGCCGATCTGAAGCGGGAACTGCCGGGACGCGGTTGTTGGGTGACGGCTGAACGTGAAATGGTCGACAAGGCGGCTGCCAAGAACCTTTTTGCGCGTTCGCTGAAGTCCAGCGTCAAGGCGCCGGCGGATCTTGGCCAGACAGTGGACCGGATGATGGTGCGGCAACTGGCGGGGATGATGAACATGGCGCGCAAGGCGGGCCAGTTCATCTCGGGCTCGATGAAGGTCGACAATGCAGTGCGCTCAGGCGCGGCCCTGGCGGTTTTTCATGCGACCGACGCCGCCAAGGATGGAGTTCGCAAGATAGACCAGGCGCGAAAGGCCTGGGCGATGACGATGGAAGAAGAGGAGATTCCGGCCTTCCATCTGTTTTCGGAGGCTGAAATGCAGGATCTGATGGGTCCAAATGCGTTTATTCATGCCGTAGCGCTTGCAGGGCAGGCCGGTGAGGGTGTAGTGAAGCGCGCACAACAGATTCAACAGTACCGGAGAAACGGAACTGTGACACAGAAAACGGGCGCTGGCGGCCCTGACAGGCCATGACTCGGGTACCGGCGAAAGCCGGTAACCTGACATTGAACGCGGAGAGCGTGCAGGCATTGCCTGCAAGCCTTATGCGTCAAAAAGTTGAATGGCGACGCGGAACGGTCCGGTATGGATCAGTGTGCGGCGCCAATGACGGACAGATTGGCAGGAACCGGTAACATTCCGGTAACCTGCTCCTATAGGAACGGGACCGAATGACCGATAACAACGACGACAAGACAATCAGCGTAGCGGGCAAGAAAACACTCACTCTCAAACCAACCGGAATGAGCCAGGGGACCGTGCGCCAGGATATGGGTCGCGGACGCACCAAAGCGGTGGTTGTCGAAACGCGCAAGCGTCGCCCGTCCCGTCCGGAAGACGAAAAGCCGCAAGTCGTGACGCCCGTCGTCACCAAGGCGCCCGAGCCGGTGCGTCCGGTTCAGCCGCCTGTCCAGCAGCAACGGCCTGTTGAACAACCGCGCCGGCCTGATCCGAACCGCGGCGGGGTGGTTTTGAACCAGCTGTCAGCCGGCGAGATCGACGCCCGACGCCGGGCTTTGGCCCAGGCGCAGGTTCGTGATGCCGCGGAAGCCAAACTGCGGGTGGAACGCGAAGCCCAGGCGGTCATTGAGCGGGCCGCCGAGGCAAAGCGCCTGGCGGAAGAAGACGTCAAGCGCAAGGCCGAAGAAGCCCTTAACCCGCCAGCGCCCGAAGTCGTTGAGCCAGTGGTGGAAGTTGCCGCCCAGCCCGATATTGCATCTACAGCCGCTGCTCCGCGCGGCGGCACACGCGTGCAGCCGGTTACCACCATGCCGCCTGTTGCTGCTCCCGGTCCCGTCGGACGTGGCCGTCACGCAGCCGAAGATGAAGAAGAAGAGCGTGCCAAGCGCGGCGGGGCTGCTGCGCGCGGCAAGGTTACCCGCGTGGAAACACCCAAGCCGACCCGTCCGAAAGTCGATGAGGAGCGCCGTCGCGCGCCCGTCAAGGTTCTGGTGACCGGCGACGGCGACGATGATGGTTCATCGCGCGGCCGTTCGATGGCGGCCATGCGCCGCCGCCAGGAGAAATTCCGCCGCAGCCAGATGCAGGAAGTCCGCGAAAAGATTTCCCGTGAAGTCGTGCTTCCGGAAACCATCACCATTCAGGAACTGTCGCAGCGCATGTCGGAGCGGTCGGTCGAAGTCATCAAGTTTTTGATGAAGGAAGGCCAGATGCTCAAGCCTGGCGACATCATCGATGCCGATCTGGCCGAACTGATCGCCGTTGAATTTGGCCACACCGTCAAGCGGGTGTCGGAATCTGACGTCGAACTCGGCATCTTCAACGTGGCCGATGAGGATGGCGAACTTGTTTCCCGTCCTCCGGTGGTTACCATCATGGGCCACGTCGATCACGGCAAGACCTCGCTCCTCGATGCGATCCGCCATGCCAATGTGGTGTCGGGCGAAGCCGGCGGCATTACCCAGCATATCGGCGCCTATCAGGTCGAGCAGAACGGTCACAAGATCACCTTCATCGACACTCCCGGCCACGCCGCCTTTACGGCGATGCGCGCCCGTGGCGCACAGGTCACCGATATCGCCATCCTGGTGGTGGCGGCCGATGACAGCGTCATGCCGCAGACGATTGAATCGATCAACCACGCCAAGGCGGCCAATGTGCCGATCATCGTGGCGATCAACAAGGTCGACAAGCCTGCCGCCAATCCGCAGAAAGTTCGCACCGAATTGCTGCAGCATGAAGTGTTCGTGGAATCCATGGGCGGTGAAGTGCTGGACGTCGAAGTGTCCGCCAAGACCGGCGCCAATCTCGATAAATTGCTCGAAGCCATCCTGCTTCAGGCCGAAATTCTCGACCTCAAGTCCAATCCGGACCGCACGGCCGAGGGTTCGGTTGTCGAAGCCAAGCTGGATCGCGGTCGCGGCTCTGTCGCCACAGTGCTGGTCCAGAAGGGCACGCTTCGCCCCGGCCAGATCATCGTTGCCGGCGACCAGTGGGGCAAGGTCCGCGCGCTGCTCAACGACAAGGGCGAGCACGTCAAGGAAGCCGGCCCGGCAATGCCGGTCGAAGTTCTCGGCCTGCAGGGCACGCCGCAAGCGGGCGACCGTTTTGCCGTTGTCGAAAATGAAAGCCGGGCGCGTGAAATCACCGAATATCGTCAGCGCCTGACGCGCGAAAAATCAGTCGCACGCCATGCCGGCATGCGCGGTTCGCTCGAACAGATGATGACGCAGCTGACAGCTGCCGGCGTCAAGGAATTCCCGCTGGTCATCAAGGGCGATGTGCAGGGCTCGATTGAAGCCATTGCCGGCGCGCTTGAAAAGCTGTCGACCGATGAAGTCCGGGCCCGCATCGTCCATTCGGGCGCAGGCGCAATCACCGAATCGGATGTCTCGCTGGCGGAAGCCTCGAATGCGGCCATCATCGGCTTCAATGTGCGCGCCAATGTCCAGGCCCGCCAGGCCGCCGAGCGCGACGGTATCGAAATCCGCTACTACAACATCATCTACGATCTCGTTGATGACGTCAAAGCCGCGATGTCGGGCCTGCTTTCGCCCGAACGCCGTGAAACTTTCCTTGGCAATGCCGAGATCCTCGAGGTCTTCAACATTACCAAGGTCGGCAAGGTGGCCGGTTGCCGCGTGACGGAAGGCAAGGTCGAGCGCGGCGCAGGCGTGCGCCTGGTGCGCGACAATGTCGTCATCCACGAAGGCAAGCTCAAGACACTCAAGCGCTTCAAGGATGAAGTCGCCGAAGTCCAGGTCAGCCAGGAATGCGGCATGGCGTTTGAAAACTACGAAGACATCCGCGCAGGCGATGTCATCGAATGTTTCCGCGTCGAGCATATTACCCGGACTCTGTAAGCGACTTCAATTCATATTAGCGAACATAAAAATGGCGGCTTCGGTCGCCATTTTTGCGTTTTTGATAGTGTGGAAACAATTTTAATGAGAAACTTGCCTCTCGCCATCAAGCTCCTTTTGATACCCGCAGGCTTGATACTCCTGTTCCTCATCATTGCGTTTGTAATCATGCTGTCGCACCAATTGTATGGTTTATCGGTCGGCTTTTGACGTTGAGCGCATCGCTCTCAATGCAATGTGGAAACTGCATCACAATCATCGCCGGTTTACTGGACTGGCGGCGTCATTTGTGTGAAGTAAATGCAAGCCAAAGCTTGCGCGGTTGGAGAATCATATGCTCAGCCAATTCTTCGCACTTGTTCTCGTCAACACCTATAGCTGGTTCGGCGGCCAGGGTTACTGCGCCTTTGATTTCGCCCTGACTGAAAGCGGGACGGAATACCGCAAGGTTGAAATCGTACTCAGGCCGATTTTTGATCCTCAAAGCACGGCCACCGGACGGACAAGCCTTGATGACCAGATCATCAGCCTGGATGTGATAGGCGGTTCGCATGTCAATTGGGCCGACAGTGCCAAGGTCGAGACGGATTGCACGGTTACGGGCTTTGACATTGTCAGCGCCAGGGCCTTGGAAGCCGGCAAGCGGGTCGACCTGCTTGCCAGCAAAGCGATCAGCATCGAGACCTACGAACCCGTCGAAATGCGACTGTCCGGAAAGTCGAAGTGAATGGACAACAATAGTCCGGTCAAATCGACCGAACCCTATGAAATTGCGGTGTCATTCAATCGCAATCCGCATGAGGCCGTCGTCATTATGTTTGACGCCTCACGGCGGTTTTCGCAGACCGGAGCGCAGGAATTTACATTCGGCGTGTGGAGCGTCGTCATTATCGCTGCCGGCCTGCTCGGCATCGGCATGGAACTTTACCGGCGTTTCGTGTTGCCGGGGTTTTTCAATACCCAGATATTTCCCACTTTTTTTACGGCCATGGCCTATTTTGCGCCGGTGTTCGTGTTTGCTTTGATGGCCTGGTTCTTCTATTTTTGGAGCAGTCGCAGGGCCATGCGCAAAGGCATGATCAAACGACTGGCCCCGCATTGCATCATCGATATCGACGTGACCGCCGTCGGTATCAAGGTGGGCACCAACGACATGGTGCTGTTTGTGCCATGGAAAAGCATTCGCCGGGTTGCTGTCGCAGGCAAGCGGATTGAATGTGACACCGAGACGTCGGTCATCTATTTTCCTGACCGCGCCTTTGCCGACCATGCCGCCTTCCAAAATGCCTACAAGCGCATGCACCTGTTGTGGCGGCGCGCCATCGAGGCGGCAATGGCGGTAACCGAAACGCCGAAATGAGATGAGGAGAGGCCTTGCTGGCCGCCAGACTTGACCTTTCGTCATAAAAGAGTCATGTCACCGGCAATCAGGCGGGCCGACCAAATTCGTGGATCGGCCGGCGAAACGGCCTTTGCGCCCCTTAAAACGGAATGCCATGAGCAAGCCAACACCATCGACCCCTTCCCAGCGGATGCTGCGAGTGGCAGAACAAGTCCGTGGCGCCATGACCCAGGTGCTGCAGCGCGGCGAAGTGAATGATCCGTTGCTTGAAAAAACCGTGATCGCCATTTCGGAAGTGCGCATGTCGACCGACCTGAAGGTCGCCACCGCTTTTGTGACGCCGCTGGCCACAGGTGATCATGACGCCATTGTCGCAGCGCTCAACAAGCATGCCAAATTCATTCGCGGACGGCTGAGCCCGTTTCTCAAGCAAATGAAGTTCATGCCGGAAATCCGCTTCAAGGATGACACCAGCTTCGACAATTACCGCAAGATTGACGCCTTGCTGCGCTCGCCGGAAGTGGCGCGTGACCTGGGCCCGGCTGCCGAAGACGAAGAATAGACATGTCAAAACCCAGAAAGCCCAAGGGCCGCCCGATTTCCGGCTGGTTGATTCTCGACAAGCCTTTCGATTTCGGCTCCACTGAAGCCGTTTCCAAGATCAAATGGCTGTTCAAGGCCCAGAAGGCCGGTCACGCCGGTACGCTCGATCCGCTGGCATCCGGCATGTTGCCGATTGCGCTGGGCGATGCCACCAAGACCGTTCCCTATGTCATGGATGGTCGGAAGATCTATGAATTCGCGGTAACCTGGGGCGAAGAGCGCAGCACCGACGATCTTGAAGGCACTGTCACCCAAAGCTCCGGCAACCGACCGGATGAACAGGCCATTCGTGCCTTGCTGCCGCGTTATACCGGCACGATCCTGCAGATTCCACCGCAATTTTCCGCCATCCGCATTGCCGGCGAACGCGCCTATGACCTGGCGCGCGAGGGCGAGACTGTGGAAATACCGTCCCGCCAGGTGGAGATCCACCGCATTACGCTGATTGCCAGTGAAACCGACAAGGCGCATTTCGAGGTGGAATGCGGCAAGGGCACCTATGTGCGCGCGCTGGCTCGCGACTTCGGCCGTGATCTCGGCTGCTATGGCCATGTCTCCAGCCTGCGCCGCACGCTGGTCGCCCCGTTCGGCGAGGAAGATATGGTGCCCTTGGCTGATCTGGTGGCGCTGGAAGCAATCGAGGACGACGAAGAACGCCTGGCGGCGCTGGACGCCTTTTTGATTGATACCAGTGAAGCACTGGCCGACCTGCCGCAGATCGTCGTCAATGATGATCAGGCGCAAAGGTTGAAGATGGGCAATTCGATCATCCTTCGCGGCCGCGATGCGCCTGTCGCCGAGGATGTCGCCTATGCCCTGGCGCGCGGCCGGCTGGTCGCCATCGGCGAGATTGCCGCCGGGGAATTCCATCCCAAGCGGGTCTTCGGCTGAAGTCAGAGGCGTGACTGCGCCAGATTGTTGGGGACGGGTACGATGATCACCATTTACGGCATCAAGAATTGCGACACGATGAAAAAGGCCTTCACCTATTTGAAGGCCAAAGGCATCGAGTATCATTTTCACGATTACAAGAAGGACGGCATAGACCGGCCGCATCTGCAAGAGTGGACGACACAGGCAGGCTGGGACGTGGTTCTCAACCGGGCAGGAACCACCTTCCGCGCCTTGCCTGAGGCCGACAAGGCAGGTCTGGATGAGGCCAGGGCCATCGACCTGATGCTGGCCCAGCCGTCCATGATCAAGCGGCCGGTACTTGACATTGACGGCCGGATCATCACTGGCTTCAAGCCGGAAATCTATGAGGCCGTTTTTAACTGACGAACCATCGGCCGATCTGCCGGAGGCAAGCATGTCAAAAAGCACCCGCGCCACTTTGGCCTTGAGCAAGGCGGCCGTCGCTTTCTCCGTTCACGAATATAATTATGATCCCCATGCCGAAAAGATCGGCATGCAGGCGGCGGAGCAATTGGGGGAAGATCCCGCCAGGGTGCTCAAGACCCTGATGGCCGAAGTGGACGGCAAGCCGGTCTGCGTCATCGTGCCGTCGGACCGGGAAGTCAGCATGAAGAGGCTGGCGGCCGCATTCAAGGGCAAGTCCGCCGCCATGATGAAGCCGGCCGCAGCCGAAAAACTGACCGGCTATGTGGTTGGCGGCATCAGCCCCTTCGGTCAGAGAAAAGCAGTGCCGACAGCCATGGAAATCGCAGCGCTTGCCCATGACCTTGTTTATATCAATGGCGGCCAGCGGGGATTGCAGGTGCGAATCAATCCCGGCGTCGCGCAAGGGTTCCTGGCCGCGATAGCGGCCAATCTGGTGGCGTGACTTGGTTATTTGGAAACATGGACGGGTCGCGCGCCATGACAACCAATTTATGTAGATGGTTGTATTTAAAAATAAATCAATCAAAAATTACAAAATGTTAGCATAGGTTGCATTTGCCTGATGATGTCTCTGTGTCAGCATCACGCGAATAGTATGGTTGCATCAAAAGGCAAAATTCTGGCAAACGCCATTTCTTTAAAAAAAATCATTGATTTTGTTGTATTAATGATATCTTATATAGGTCTTCCTTATCGGTCGTCCAGTTCAGGAGATCGAAAAGGGAGGGGCGCTGAATGTGAATTGGTAATGTGAAGTACCCGTTTAAGGGGAAATGATTGCATTTTCCTCCAGACGTGTGTTTCGACAATCATATTCGCCGTTCATCCGCCTTCAACCCGGAATCGGCTCCGGTGCGGCCTGGTCTGCGCTTGAGCGGACAGTCTGGAATGATCCTTAACTGTAAAAACTGGAAGGAAATTTCTGATGACACGCATTTTCAACAAGACACTTTTCGTTGCGGTTGTACTGGCCGGCGCTTCCGCCGTGCCGGCATGGTGCGGCACACTTGTTTTCTGACGCGTGGTTGCAATTCCGGAAATAACGTCGAAATGGCGAGTCTTTCGGTCGAGCTGAAATGTTGAACTGGCAACATCGGAGGCTATCGCTATAGTAAACGGACAGGATCCGCGAATTCATAACAAGCGTTCACTAATGGAAACCTGGCGAACACATTTCGCCAGGTTTCTTTGTATTTGGAGGGTGGCCTGAAGATCGCAAGTATCTTTGATGAAAACGTGAATTCCCGAAATACGGGAAAAATAACAGTGATCAATCTATGGTGTAGATAACTAAAAAACAACCTGTAAATGATGTACATTAGAAAAATCAGATAAAAATATGTTGATTTTGCTTCCTTATATGGCACAGTGAATAGGCGTTCCATGCTGAACGCAATTTGAAGGCTTGAACCGGAGGTTTGCTATATGCAATTGAATCCAGCCAGTCCAATGTCTTTTCAACCTGCGGCCATGACGCCGGAACAGGTTTGGCGAAGGCCAAGGTTCATTTCGCAAAAGTGCCGAACGGAAATCCATCGTTCACTTCACCGATGCTGCCCGCCGCAACTCCGCCTAAAGCCAGTTTCGCCGTGACGCAATGAATATAGGGGAACATATTATGACACGCATTCTGACAATTTCCTTTTTTGCCGTTTCGGTAATTGCCGGGGCCGGGTTGGCGCAGGCCGCCCTCTCCCAAAACGGTGTCAGCCTTAACGGCGCCGCCACGGCACCCTTGGTGTTGATGGATGTCAAGCTGCCTTAAGGTACTTGATCGCGAGCCGGCATATCCGGCCGCTATCGAGCTCCGGGACCGGCTTCTGCCGGTTTCGGATTATAGATTGCGAGCAATCAGATCCGCAGCAGAAGTTGCGGGCGACTGAACCAAATTTCAAGGAGCAAAGAAATGAAACGCATTATGACAATTACGGTTTTTGCGGCATCGCTTCTGGCTGGCGCGAGTGTCGTGAATGCAGGTTTGACTGCAAACGGCACAAGTCTGAATGGCGCAACGGCTTCACCCGTGGTGCTGATGGATGTCAAACTGCCCTGATCGGGTTCTTCGACATTCAGAAATCAGCATACGAAACTGGGCCCGGAAGAGATAATCTGCCGGCTCTTTTGTGCTCGGGCGTGGTCCGGCCAATCCGCAGTGAACCGTGATCCGGTTGACCCTGAAGGTCGTGAGCGTGATCGCGACCTTGGCATGCCCGCAACATCCTGGTCCATTGCCGTGGTCAAGTTCGATTGCCAATGTTGACCCCAGACAAATGCAACTCATTTCCAATAGCCGTTGAACCCGCTTCCACATGTCCTGGTGGTCACTGGCTGCGTAAGCTGCGGCAATTCCGGCTCAAACGACAAAGACAATACCGGAGTTCAGGCCGGACAACCTTGCAGTCGGCGAGTCCTTGTGGGCTGTCTTTCGGGCGCGGGCCCAAAGCAGATGCGCAAAAAACGACAATAATCCGCATTTGAGGAAGAAATACCGAAAAATAATCAAAAAAAATGCATCAGATCCAATGAAAATCATAGAATAATATTTATCAAACAGTCATCCCTTGTATTTCATTACTTTATTCTAATAAACAGAAAAAACCAAGGATTCAAAATACCAAATCCAGATTGCATTTAGACTCAAAGATTCAAGCATGGCAAGAAAAATACAATGTTAGGTATGTCTTATTTAAGAATATCTAATTATAGGCGTATTGATTTCATTGAATAATATGTAATTGTGTAGGTACGCCTCTTGAGAGACGTACATTTGCAACCCCCGGAGGACGGCGTTCAACTTTGATGCATTTGGTTCAAGAATAGCTGAAATACATCATCGAAAATGTAGTTGCGGGCAATCGACAGGGTGAGCCTTCAACACATCGAAAACGCAATAATCCGCATTTGTTTCACCTCGGGTGATTTTCGAAAGGAACTGTAATGACTCGTATTTTTAGCGTTGCACTTTTTACTGCATCCATCATTTCCGCAGCCTCATTTGCCCAGGCTGCCATGGCGCCCAACGGCACCAGCGTGAACGGCGCTGCTGCAACTCCGGTTGCCGTGGTCAAAGTCGAACTCCCGAGGCTCTGAGGCCTTGCCGTCCCGACATGTCGCCGGGCCGGCGCTTTTCAAACGTCAAACCTTACTCTGCAAGCAGGGATTTTCGAAAGGAACTATAATGACTCGTATTTTCAGCGTTGCACTTTTTACTGCGTCGATCATTACCGCAGCCTCGCTTGCGCAGGCCGCTCTTACTGCCAATGGAACAAGCCTGAACGGCGCAAGTGTAACGCCGGTCGCTGTGATCGGCGTCGAATTCAAAAGGCGCTAATGCCTTGCCGGTCCGGTCTCCTCCTCCCTGCCGGGCCGGCGCACCACTTGATGACGAAACATAAAGCTAAACCATATCAGGACAGGATTTTGAAATGACACATGTTTTGACAGCTTTGCTGCTGGCCGCCTCGATGATTTCTGTCGCAGGCTTTGCCAATGCCGCCATGGTGCCCAACGGCGCAAGCCTAAATGGCGCTTCCACCGTCGCCGTCGCTATTGTCGGCGTCGAACTCAAACGGCGCTAATGCCTTGCCGGTCCGGTTTCCTCCTCCCGCCGGGCCGGCGCAACCGCCAGCGCATGGCCGGATTCTTGAAGTCGCTTTTAAAAAGGACTCTTTTCATGACACGCATTTTGACCGCCGCCCTTTTCATAACGTCAGTCATATCCGCCCTGGCGCTGACAGAAGCTGTCAAGCAGATGGATGGCGCCGCCGCCAGCCAGATCGCCCGCAGCTATTATCTCCCGAGGCTATAATGCCTTGCCTTGGTCCGGCGGCCGCATGGTCGTCGGATCCTTTTCAAAACCGGATTTTTAAGAACCAAAACCTTTTTGACGCATTCATTTCGTCCCGCTGTTTGGCTGGGACAGCATTGGTAGAGACGGCAATTTGACCGAACAAAACCAGATTGCACGGCGCGTTGGCGACCGTCCCCGGGGGGTTCGTTCGATGATTGATTGCCGTCACTTCACTTTATTCTCCGGGCGTTTGCCTGGAGAACCCATAGAGTCCGGCGGGCGAAAGCCTGCCGGACATTTCCTCCCGCTGATGCTCCTTTGTATGATTTTTATCCGCGAAATGACCGCAGATTGATATATATTAGACGAATCGAATAAACAAATTTACGGGTTTTGCCTGTCTGGAGGTCTGTGATGATCGAGCCGATCCATGCTTTGAACCAATATGTCTCTTGGCCGCAGAGGTTGCGCCCGGTAGCGTTACATTGTGTTTTGGGCCTGATCGCAGCCTTGGCAAACCCGGTTGCCGCCGCCGATCAGCCGCGCGCCACCGGCATCAGCGTTGACGGCACCATCCTGAAAGTCTCGACGTCCGACGGCCGGGTCATCCAGGGCGCCGAGTTGACCGGCGCAGTGCTCACCATCGCTTTTGACGGCAAGCCGGTCCGCGCCCGCATTGCATCGGTGGAACCCGACCCGATGGCCCGGTCCGGCGAGGTGCTTCTTTATGATCTCGAAATCATTGAAGCCGATGGCAGTGAGCGTCCGCTCTGCGCTCCGGATCCGGATGGCCGGCGGGTCGGATTTCCGATAGCCGGCCGGACCGATGAAACCGGCGCTCTGGCTCCGGTGGCGGGCTTTGAATTTGTCTGCACCTCGGGCGCGCAGGGCAAATGCGTGCGCTTCGGTTATGCGCCCTGGAAACAAGGGCCGGACGGTCAATTTCTGCTCAGGCATTATAATGCTTGCGTGCGGATGCTCAGGGCGGATTATTGCGGCGACGGTCGCAGTTTCACCCGCGACGGCACGATCATCAGCTTTGCCGACCGGATCGGCATCAACAACATTTCGGATGGAACAAAGGCCTTTGCACGGCCTGAGGAATTGCCGTTTGAGGCGTCCTGGAATGCCGAAGGAGCGGTCTGCGTGGCCCGTACCCGCATTTCAGACAAGGCCACCCTTGTCGGCCTGAGGGCAGCTTGTCCGAAAATCGCCGACAGGCTGGGGGCCAATGTCTGCTCACCCGCCAAGTCCGGCGGCCTGCTTGACAATTTCTCGGCGCAGAATTGACGGCAATTGCATTGCCCTGTCAGCAGCGCCGCCGTGCAATGGCGAAATTTGCGCCAATCCTTTTCTGATATCGAAAGTCCGAATCTCGCTTGGCGATGGCGCCAATTGGCCGGTTCGGTCATGCGGCATTTTTTACAGTCAAACGGAAATGAAACCGGTTCGAATTTCATCGGGCGGCATGGTAGTAACGATATTGCAGACAACAAGCAGCCGGAAAATGCCCGGCCGGCCAATATCAGGAGATTCCCATGTCAGGTGAAAAAGTCGCAATCATCATTGCCGGCGGCAGTGGAATGGGCGCTGCCGCGGCCCGTCGTCTTGCAGCAGACGGCTACAAGGTCGCCATCCTGTCATCTTCGGGAAAAGGCGAAGCCCTGGCCATTGAACTCGGCGGCATCGGGGTGACAGGTTCCAACCAGTCTCCCGATGATTTGAAGCGCCTTGTCGATGCCGCCCATTCCAAATGGGGCCGCGTCGATGCGTTGGTCAACAGCGCCGGTCACGGCCCGCGCGCGCCGGTCCTCGAATTGACCGATGAGCAGTGGCATAAAGGCATGGATGTCTATCTGATGAATGTGATCCGCTCGACCCGTCTGGTCACGCCGATCATGCAGTCGCAGAAATCCGGCGTCATTATCAACATCTCCACGGCCTGGGTGTTTGAGCCCGCAGCGATGTTTCCGACATCCGCCGTGTTCCGGGCCGGGCTTGCCGCCTTCACCAAACTGTTTGCCGATACTTATGCCGTCGACAATGTGCGCATGAACAATGTGCTGCCCGGCTGGACCGACAGCCTGCCGGAAGTCGAAGAACGACGCCGGACTGTGCCGATGCAGCGCTATGGCACGGCGGAGGAAGTTGCCGCGACAATCGCCTTTCTGGCTTCGGAAGGCGCCGGCTACATTACCGGCCAGTCCATCCGCGTCGATGGCGGATTGATGCGTTCGGTTTGACATGATTGCGGTAAGACAGCGTTTATCGCCGTGCTGTCTTTGCGCGCTGTCGCCGGATTGCTGTCCGTCCTTATTTCTGCGCTGATCTGCGGCGCATGATACTTTGGCCCAGTACGAGCGGCGTCATGGGTCAATATCAGTGGTCATTGGCACAAATAGCGATATCAGGGCTTGTTCACAGATTGTTGCGGGTTAAGTTGACTCGTGAGTGGTGGGTATTTTTTTGAACCCGTTTTTAATTTGTGTTTTGGAGGGTGCATGGCGTCTGTAATTGCGACGATGCTTGGCAAGATTGTCGGCAAAGGTTCCTTGAAGCTCATTCTGGCTTCCGGTGAAACCCACCTCATCGGCGACGGCAGCGAGGACACGATAGTCGTCCGGCTGGCCGATGCGGAGGCGGAACAGGAAATCGTCAACGATCCGGCGCTGAAGCTGGGCGAAATGTATATGGACGGTCGCCTGATTGTCGATGAGGGCAACATCTTTGAACTGGTGTCGCTGCTGCGCCGCAACGGCGTCAAGAAGGCGGCAACCCTGCGGATTGTCGTCCACAGCCTGGCCCGCATAATCGGCACCCAGATCAAGACGCGGCTGCCGGTCAACCGCAACCTTCACAATGTTTCCCACCATTACGATCTCAGCGCCAAGCTGTTTGACCTTTTTCTGGACGAGGACTGGCAATATTCCTGCGCCTATTTCGAGCCTGCGGGCATCAGCCTGGAAGAAGCCCAACTGGCCAAGAAACGTCATATTGCCGCCAAGCTTCTTCTCGAGGAGGGCAATCGCGTTCTGGAAATAGGCTCCGGCTGGGGCGGGCTGGCGCTCTATCTTGCGGAGGCCGCAGATGTGGATGTCACCGGCATTACGCTGAGCGAGGAACAGCTGAAGGTCTCGCGGCGGCGCGCCGAATTGCGCAATCAGGCCGGTCATGTCCGATTCGAGCTTCAGGACTACCGCAACCTCAAGGGCCGGTATGATCGCATCGTCTCGGTCGGCATGTTCGAGCATGTCGGCGTCGGCAACTACAATCACTTCTTCAAGAAGATCGCCGAAATCCTCGACAAGAAGGGCGTCATGGTGTTGCACTCCATCGGTCGCACCAAGCCGAATTTCACCACCAATCCCTTCATCGAGAAATATATCTTCCCCGGCGGCTACATGCCGTCTGTCGCCGAAGTGTTGCCGGCGGTGGAAAAGGCCGGCCTTTTGATCAAGGATATCGAAATCCTGCCGATGCACTATGCCTATACATTGCGCGCCTGGCGCGAGCGCTTCGTGGCTCGCAAAGCGGAGGCCGTCGCACTTTATGACGAAAAATTCTTCCGCATGTGGGAGTTCTACCTCGCCGTATCGGAAGTCGCCTTCCGCCATGACCGGCTGTTCGTCTTCCAGATCCAGATCGCCCGGCACCAGGACATGGTGCCATATGACCGGACCTATATCGCCGAGCGCGAGGAGGCACTGAAGGCGTTTGAAAAGACGCGGGCGAAAATGGAGAAGGTTGAGTTTTGAGGGGATACTGACACCCGACACGAGGTACATTCAGGCTCCCGACAAGGATTTGGCGGCAAATGTGATGTTCGGTCAGTGGCCTGTGGAATTCTTGCCGTTCGCTGTTAAGACCGTCACCATTCCATGTCGGCTCGTTCTGCGGACTTGAGGTTGCGCATTATTGAAGCGGGCGCAGCAGTTCAAGTCAGCGCTTTTCCTTGCGTAGATGGTAGGTCAGTGCCGCTGCTATACAAAAACCCAGTGCATCGACCGGCAACGGCCTGGTTTCGTCGAGCAGGATCGCCCGGTTGCCTTCAAAGGCAAGCTGATCGGAAAACTGGTCGCGAAAACGTTCGATGAGACTGGTATTGCAATTGAGAAAAATCGCACAGCGGGGTTCGGCGCCGCGTGTCATGCCCAGCCTGATTGTGCTGCCGGAGGAACTCGCCTCGGTAAGATAGGCCGGTTCGCCCCATTTCAGCGTCTCGGTGAGCGGGCCGACGCCTTCTGTTTCTGCCGCCACGGCAAAAATTAGCGAGCGGATGTCCAGCAGCTTTCTGCGGGCAAGATCGGGAAAGGCGGCAAAAGCGCGGGCAACATTGCCCTCGGGGCTTGTTGCTGTTTGCGCTTTCAATGCGCTTCGTCCCAATTGGCCGCGGCGCGGGCGTCAACCTTGAGCGGCACTGTCATGGCGAGCGCCGGCATGGTGGCGTTTTCCATGACGGAAACCACCACCGGCGTGGTCTTGTCGACCTCGTCTTTTTCCACCTCGAAAATCAATTCGTCATGGACCTGCAACAGCATGCGGGCCGACAGTTTGGCCTGGTCAAGCGCCGGCTGCATCTTGATCATCGCACGGCGAATGACATCGGCAGCGGAGCCCTGGATCGGGGCATTGATGGCGGCGCGTTCATTCAGGGCGCGGATGGAGGGATTGGAAGATTTGATATCGGGATAATGGATGCGCCTGCCGAAAATCGTTTCGACATAGCCAAAGGCGCGCGCCTTGGTCTTGGCGTCATCCATATAAGCGCGAATGCCCGGAAAGCGCTCGAAATATTTCTTGATGTAATCGCCGGCTTCCGACCGTCCGATGCTCAATTGATTGGCCAGTCCAAAGGCTGAAATGCCGTAGATGATGCCGAAATTGATCGCCTTGGCGCGGCGGCGGACATCTGACGGCATGCCTTCAACGGGAATCCCGAACATCTCCGACGCCGTCATGGCGTGAATGTCTATGCCCTCGGCGAAAGCGCTTTTCAATTGGGTGATATCGGCGACATGAGCCAGGACCCGAAGCTCGATCTGGCTGTAATCGGCCGAAAGCAGCAGGTTTCCCGGCGCCGCAATGAAAGCGGTGCGGATCTTGCGGCCTTCGGCGGTGCGAACCGGTATGTTTTGCAGGTTGGGCTCGGAAGAGGCCAGACGTCCGGTGGTGGTCGCCGCCATCGCGTAGGAGGTATGGACGCGTTTGGTTTCGGGATGGATATAGCCGGGAAGCGCATCGGTATAGGTGCTTTTCAGCTTTGTCAGTTGCCGCCAGTCGACAATCCGGCGGGGCAGGTCGTGTCCGGCTTCCGCCAGCTCCTCCAAAACCTGTGCGGAAGTCGACCATTGGCCGGTCTTGGTCTTTGCGCCGCCCGGCAGGCTCATTTTCCCAAACAGGATATCGCCCAATTGCTTGGGCGAGCCGACATTGAAGCGCTCGCCCGCCAGTTCATGGATTTCACTTTCAAGGCCGGCGGCAGCCTGCGCCAATTCGCCGGACAAGCGCGAAAGGATCTGGCGGTCAACGGTAATACCGCGTTCCTCCATACGGGCCAGAACCTCGACCAGCGGCCGCTCTAGCCTTTCGTAGACAACCCCCAGGCCGCGGGCATTCAATTCGGCTTTCAGAACCATCCACAGCCGCAGCGTCACATCAGCGTCTTCGGCGGCATAGGCCGTGGCCTTTTCAATTGGCACCTGGTCAAAGCCGATCATGCCCTTGCCGCTGCCGGCAACTTCCTTGAAGGCGATTGGCGTATGGCCCAGCCATCGTTCAGACAGGGCGTCCATGCCATGGCTGGCTGTGCCTGCGTCAATCACATAGGACATTAACATCGTATCGTCGAAGGCGGCAATCTCGATGCCGTGGCGCTTCATCACCAGCCAGTCATATTTCAAATTCTGGCCGATTTTCAGGATCGAAGCATCTTCCAGCAGGGTCTTCAAAACAGCCAGCGCCTTGACAGCCGGAATCTGGCCCTCGACGAGACCGCCGCCCAGAAGATCGCCAGTGCCGTTCTTGTGGGACAGCGGCACATAGGCTGCGCGAATGGCAATGGAGCCTGGCGCCATAGTGTTGTCGGCAATGGCCAGCGAAAAGCCGACCAGTTCGGCCTGCATGGCATCCAGCGACGTGGTTTCGGTGTCAAAGGCAACCAGCCCGGTCTCGGCAATATCGGCCATCCAGCGCTCAAGCGCGGCCAGGTCGAGAATGGTTTCATAAGTTGTCGTATCAATCGGCGCGCCGGCAAAGCGCTGGCGGCGCTGGTCGGCCAGTGATTGCGGCGTTGCGCCTTCGACATCGGTCGTCAGACCCGGTTCGGGATCGGACCTGGTTTTGTTGGAAGCAGAAGGGGAGGGATCGCCGGCGTCCAGGTCCGGGCCATGGGCGCCGTCCTTCCACTCGATGATCACATTGGCAGGCTCGATTTCCTGGGCATCGGTTCCGGTGACTTCTGCGACACGTCGCGTCAGGCTGTTAAATTCCATCGCTTTCAGGAATGCGACGAGTTTCGGGCCGTCCTGGGGATGAAGCTGAAAATCATCAAGCCCGGCTTCGGTGGGAACATCGACTTTCAATGTGACAAGCTGGCGCGACAACATGACGATCTCGCGGCCGGCCATGATCGATTCGCGTCTTTTGTCCTGCTTGATTTCGGAGGCCCGTTCGAGAAGGGTGTCGAGATCGCCGAATTGTTCGAGTAATTGTGCTGCCGTCTTGGGGCCGATGCCGGCGATGCCGGGCACATTGTCGGTCGAATCGCCGGTCAAAGCTTGCAGGTCGATCATCTTTTCGGGCGGCACGCCCCATTTCTCGATGACCTCCGGAATGGAAATCTGCTTGTCCTTCATGCTGTCATACATGTGAACATTGTTGGAAACCAACTGCATCAGGTCCTTGTCGGAGGAAATGATCGTCACATCGGCGCCTGCGGCCTCGGCCTGCCGGGCATAGGTGGCAATCAGGTCGTCGGCCTCATAGCCCTCCATCTCGATGCAGGGCAGGTTGAAAGCCTGGGTCGCCTGGCGGATGATGCCGAATTGGGGGATCAGGTCTTCAGGCGGCGCGGAACGGTTGGCTTTGTACTCCGGATAGATGTCCTTGCGGAATGTCTTGGATGAATAGTCGAAGATCACCGCGAAATGGGTTGGCGTGACACCGACCGAGGTATCGCGGGCGTCCGTCAGAAGCTTCCACAGCATATTGCAAAAACCGGCGACAGCGCCGACCGGCAGTTTGTCCGACTTGCGCGTCAGCGCCGGAAGCCCGTGAAATGCCCGAAAGATGAAGCCCGAACCGTCAACAAGGAATATGTGATCGCCTTTTTTCATCCGCTTCATCCATCTGCCGGTTTGCCATAACGCCGCGTCAGTTTGGACCGGCCGCTTTGCCTGACTGATAACCCGACCGGCGGCAAAGGTCCATCATGCTTTGCCATTCCGGAATCATGATTGGTTGCCAAGCGGAGAGTACCTGTTGCGGCAGGTTGCAGATCGTTCTGTGTGACGGTCAACTTTTCGATCACTAAAACGTTACCAATTTGTAAGGTTCCAAACGCATTAGGCCCCTTGAATTGCCACAATCGGATAGCCAAATCTAAATTCATAAGCGGTTGTAATCAGCCGCCTCGAAACCGGGTAATTGGCTGTCCCCCCTGCCCCTCCCGGTTATGGGCAAGGAGATCCCCCGCTCTCCTGTGTCCTTTATTGCAACCGCCATGGCGCCGCCTCCTGCCATGGCGGTTTTTCCTTTTTGACGCTCCGCAATATTTCCGCTGCGATAGATTTCGGATTACAAATTTGTAATCTGGACTTGCCATTTTCTCCCTTGAATCGCCACAATTGGACACGCATCTATCCACTCAACGGTGAATATATTTTTCGCCGCAGCCTGACACCAAAGAGGCTCGTCCCCCGCCTCGTCAGGCCACAGGACAAAGGCCTTTCCCCCCTCTCCGAGGCCTTTGTCCGTCTCTTTCAGAGACCAGTCCGCCATGGCCCGCCCCGCCATGGCGGATTTTTTTCAGCCCAGTCTTAAATGCCGCAAGGCTTTGCTCTATGTTCGCGCTTCACAGATTCGCAGCGGAGCCAACATGGCCGATCTTTCCCCCGTTCTCGCCCAGGCAGACAACAATCTTGAAGGCAGCCTCGAACGGCTCTTCGAATTGCTTCGCATCCAGTCAATTTCCACAGATCCGGCCTACAAGGACCAGTGCCGGCAGGCAGCGGACTGGCTGGCCGGCTATCTCGACGAGCTTGGCTTTGAAGCTTCGGTGCGCAATACGCCCGGCCATCCGATGGTGGTCGCTCATCTGCAGTCAACTGAAGCCGACGCGCCGCATGTGCTTTTTTATGGCCACTACGATGTCCAGCCTGTCGATCCAATCGAGCTTTGGGACAATCCTCCCTTTGAACCGGCCATCCGCGAGGGCGCTGCCGGCAACAAGATGATCACCGCACGCGGCGCCACCGATGACAAGGGCCAGTTGATGACCTTTGTCGAGGCTTGCCGCGCCTACAGGGACGTGCGGGGCGGATTGCCGGTTTCGGTCACTATCCTTTTTGAAGGCGAAGAAGAGAGCGGGTCGCCGTCGCTCAAGCCGTTTCTTGAAGCCAATGCGGCAGAATTGAAGGCCGATTTCGCGCTGGTCTGCGATACCGGCATGTGGGACGCCGAAACACCCGCCATTTCCACTGGCCTCAGAGGTCTGGTCGGCGAAGAAATCACAATTCGCGCTGCCGACCGGGATCTGCATTCCGGCTCCTTTGGCGGTGCGGCAGCCAATCCGATCCATATTCTCGCCGATGTCATAGCCGGTCTGCACGATGAAAACGGCGCAGTCACGCTTGAAGGCTTTTACGACGGTGTTGCAGAACTTCCCGACAACATCAAGAAAATGTGGCAATCGCTCGGGCGGACGACGGAGGGCTTTCTTGGCCCGATCGGCCTGTCGATACCGGCCGGCGAAAAGGGCCGAAGCGTTTTGGAACTGACCTGGGCGCGCCCGACAGCGGAAGTCAACGGCATTTCCGGTGGCTATGAAGGCCAGGGATTCAAGACGGTGATCGCATCCCAGGCTTCCGCCAAGATTTCGTTCCGCCTTGTCGGCACACAGGATCCTGCAAAAATTCGCGATGCTTTCCGGTCCTATGTGAAATCAAGAATCCCGGCCGATTGCTCCGTTGCATTTCATGAACATGGCGGTTCTCCTGCCATCCAGCTTCCCTATGATTCACCACTCCTGGACAATGCCCGCGAGGCGCTTTCGGATGAGTGGCCCAAACCTGCGGTCTTGATCGGCATGGGTGGATCCATTCCGATTGTCGGCGATTTCCAGAACATGCTTGGCATGCAATCGCTGCTGGTCGGTTTTGGTTTGCCGGATGACCGGATGCATTCGCCGAACGAAAAATACGAACTCACCTCTTTCCACAAGGGCATCCGCTCCTGGATCCGGATTTTGGCGGCGATTGAAAAATAGCGGCCGCAATCGCTTCGGCACAGCACCATGCAGGCAACCGGATTTGCCGGCATGCCTGTCACGCTTGGCGCAAAACGGCCGGTCGACAAGCTGCAAAACCTTAACTTCACCTTAAATCGCCACATTTACAGTGCAACGCGAGCAAGATTGTTGGTGCGACAAATTTGATATGGAATAATTTAACATATGGCGCAAAAACCGAAATCGGGAAAGAGGATCGAGCCGTCTTTTGAGGCCGGCCGTTCCCGCAAGAGTGAAGGTGATATGCGGGCAGATCCTTCCGACCGCGTCGGCCGCACAGGCTCCAAATCCTCACGCTCGGCAAAATCGGCCAAAACGGCGAAGTCCGCCGTGCGCGTCAAAAAGCCTTCGCGCCATGGCGGCGGGCTGTTCGGCTTTGTCCGTTTCATGGCCTACTGGTCGGTGGTGATCGGACTTTGGGGCGCTCTGGGCGTTGCCGGCATCGTGGTCTATTACGGCGCGCGCATGCCGAGCGCCAATACTTGGGCGCTGCCCGACCGTCCGCCGAATATCAAGATCGTTGACGTCAATGGCAACATCCTTGCCAATCGCGGGTCCACCGGCGGCGAGGCAATCGCGCTGGATGACATGTCGCCCTATATTCCGCAGGCCGTCATGGCGATTGAAGACCGGCGCTTTTATTCTCATTTCGGCGTCGACCCGATCGGACTGGCCCGCGCCATGAGCCGGAATGTCTTGGCCGGGCGCATGGTCCAGGGCGGTTCGACCATTACGCAGCAGCTTGCCAAGAACATGTTCCTTTCGCCCGAGCGAACCTTGGAACGCAAGGTCCAGGAAGTGCTGCTCGCCGTCTGGCTCGAGCACAAATATTCCAAGGATGAAATACTGGCGATGTATCTGAACCGGGTGTTTTTCGGTTCCAACTCCTATGGCGTGGAAGCAGCCTCGCGGCGCTATTACAACAAGTCGGCGCGCGACGTGAACCTGGCCGAGGCCGCCACATTGGCCGGATTGTTGAAAGCGCCCTCGGCCTTGTCGCCTGCGCGCAATCCGAAAGGGGCAGAGGCGCGCGCGCAGCTGGTCATGGAAGCCATGCGCCAGGAAGGCTATGTCACCGACAAGGAAATCACGACAGCCATGAGCCAGACCCCCGCCAAGGCGAAACGCTTCTGGTCGGGCGGGCAATATTATGTCGCCGATATGGTGATGGACCAGTTGCCCAATCTCATTGGTGATATCAAGGAAGACCTGGTCGTCGATACCACGATTGACCGGACGCTGGAAAAACTGGCCGACAAGGCGATTTCCTCGACACTGGACAAGGAGGGCGGCAAGCTCGGCGTCAGCCAGGCGGCCCTTGTCGCAGTCGACGGAACAGGCGCCATAAGGGCGCTGGTCGGCGGCAGGGATTATGCCAAGAGCCAGTTTGACCGCGCCATCAAGGCCAAGCGCCAACCCGGTTCGGCCTTCAAGCCCTTTGTCTATGCAGCTGCCCTTGAAAGCGGATTGACGCCGCAATCGGTGCGCAATGACGCGCCGGTCAAGATTGGAAAATGGACACCGGAAAACTACGACAACAAATATCGCGGCGAGGTCTCGCTTGCCAATGCGCTGGCGGATTCGCTCAACACCATCGCCGCCCAATTGGTGATGGAAGTCGGACCCGACAATGTCGCAAAACTTGCCCACCGCATGGGAATTGAATCAGAGCTTCAGGCCAATGCTTCCATTGCGCTGGGGACATCGGAAGTCTCGCTGGCCGAACTGACATCGGCCTATGCGCCATTCATGAATGGCGGATACAAGGCTACGCCGCATGTGATCCGGCGGATTTCCACGGCCTCGGGCAAGGTGCTTTACGAAAACACCTATGACAGCCCGCCGCGTGTGCTCAGTCAGTCGATTGTCGGCAACATGAACGCCATGCTGACACGGGTGATAACACGCGGCACCGGCAGGAACGCCAAACTGCCGGGTTGGCAGGTGGCTGGCAAGACCGGAACCACGCAGTCCTTCCGCGATGCGCTGTTTGTCGGCTATTCCTCCAACCTGACGACAGGTGTCTGGTTCGGCAATGACGACGGAACTTCGATGAAGAAGGTCACCGGCGGCGGCTTGCCTTCCAAGGCCTGGAGCAAGTTCATGATCGGCGCCCATGAAGGCTTGACGCCGGCGCCGCTCTTCGGAATTGGCGGGCAGGGTGCCGACATGCCTGTTGCTGCAAATGACGACCCCGCCGCGACAAGGACCGACACACATCGCACAACCCTGTTTGACCTGATCAGCAACGCATTGGGTGGCAGCGATGAGACAGCGCCGGTCCCGGCAAAGCAGGCAGGCAAGAAATCGACGCAAGCTGCCAAGGGCCAGACGCCAAGGGCGCGCATCGGCGATCCGGTGGATGAAATGCCGCGCCCGGTCGCAGAAATGGGTTCAAGCGAGCAGGATGGCGGATCTTCAGGCATCGTGCCTCCCATGGATATAGGGACAACAGGCTCGACCCGACGCAACAGGCCTGACACGACGCTGCTGGACATCATCAACGGCCAGTAATGTGTTTCTTGCGCAGGCTGTTGTTTTTAAATTCGAATTTTTTCCGTTTCAAAGTGCTTTCAAGCCCGGTGCTGTTGCAATGGCGGGTCTGCGTTCCTATTAAATGAGAAGGAATGACTGCAGAATCGGCCGGGCCGGCAAAAAAAGCACCGCAAACCACCAATTTTGCAATATTTCCTGGCTGGCAGTGCCTTGCAGACAGGTTGGCACGTCCTTATATACCCGGCATCGGCAGACGGTTCAGGCTGCCAATCGTTGAAGATAATCCATAGGGACTGCATGGGAACGCCACATACAGGGTCCCGGCAGTCTGCTTGAAGGAGAGAAACATGGCTAAAGTAATTGGTATCGATCTTGGAACGACAAACTCCTGCGTCTCCGTCATGGACGGCAAGGACGCCAAGGTTATAGAGAATTCGGAAGGCGCACGCACCACGCCCTCCATGGTCGCTTTCACCGAAGACGGCGAACGCCTCGTCGGTCAGCCAGCCAAACGTCAGGCAGTCACCAATCCAGAAAACACCGTTTTTGCCGTCAAGCGGCTCATCGGCCGTCGCCACGGCGACAAGGTGGTGGAAAAAGACCAGCATCTGGTGCCTTACAAGATCGTCAAGGCAGACAATGGCGACGCTTGGGTTGAAGCCCGCGGCCAGGGTTATTCGCCTTCACAGATCTCCGCGATGATCCTTCAGAAAATGAAGGAAACTGCGGAAGCCTATCTCGGCGAGAAGGTCGAAAAGGCCGTTATCACCGTTCCGGCCTATTTCAATGACGCCCAGCGTCAGGCCACCAAGGACGCCGGCAAGATTGCCGGTCTGGAAGTTCTGCGCATCATCAACGAGCCGACTGCGGCAGCGCTTGCATACGGACTGGACAAGAAGGAAGGCAAGACCATCGCCGTTTACGATCTCGGCGGCGGCACTTTCGATATTTCGGTTCTGGAAATCGGCGACGGCGTCTTTGAAGTCAAGTCGACCAATGGTGACACATTCCTCGGCGGCGAAGATTTCGACATGCGCTTGGTGGAATATCTTGCCAACGAGTTCAAGAAGGAACAGGGCATCGACCTGAAGAACGACAAGCTTGCTTTGCAGCGCCTCAAGGAAGCTGCGGAAAAAGCCAAAATCGAGCTTTCAAGCGCCCAGCAGACTGAAATCAACCTGCCTTTCATCACGGCGGACGCCAGCGGTCCCAAGCACATGACCATGAAGCTGACGCGCTCCAAGTTCGAAAGCCTTGTTGATGATCTGGTCCAGCGCACCGTGGCCCCTTGCAAGGCCGCGTTGAAGGATGCCGGTCTTGTGGCAGGCGAAATCGACGAAGTGGTTCTGGTCGGCGGCATGACCCGCATGCCCAAGATCCAGGAAGTGGTCAAGCAGTTCTTCGGCAAGGAACCCCACAAGGGTGTCAATCCCGATGAAGTTGTGGCTATGGGCGCCGCCATCCAGGCAGGCGTTCTGCAAGGTGACGTCAAGGACGTGCTGCTTCTCGACGTGACGCCTTTGTCGCTCGGCATCGAAACGCTCGGCGGCGTCTTTACCCGCCTGATCGAGCGCAATACCACTATCCCGACCAAGAAGAGCCAGGTTTTCTCGACCGCCGAAGACGCCCAGCAGGCCGTTACCATCCGCGTTTCGCAAGGCGAGCGTGAAATGGCTTCCGACAACAAGCTGCTTGGCCAGTTCGACCTCGTCGGCATTCCGCCTGCACCGCGCGGTGTGCCGCAGATCGAAGTGACCTTCGACATCGATGCCAACGGCATTGTCCAGGTTTCGGCCAAGGACAAGGGCACAGGCAAGGAACACCAGATCCGTATCCAGGCATCCGGTGGTCTTTCCGATGACGAAATCGACAAGATGGTCAAGGATGCCGAGGCCAATGCCGATACCGACAAGAAGCGTCGTGAATCGGTTGAAGCCCGCAATCAGGCAGAAGCCCTGATCCATTCGACTGAAAAGTCGCTGAAGGATTATGGCGAGAAAGTCACTGAAGAAGACCGCAATGCCATCGGCGAGGCGATAGCCGCACTGAAAACGGCTATTGAAAATGCCGATACCGAAAGCGCGGAAATCCAGGCCAAGACCCAGACGCTTCTGGAAGTATCGATGAAGCTCGGTCAGGCCATGTATGAAGCCCAGGCTGCTGAAGGCGGCGCCGAGGCTTCGTCCGAAGCTGAGGATGGTGTTGTCGATGCCGATTATGAAGACGTCAGCGATGACGATCAGAAGAAATCGGCCTGATCAAGCGAAATACGGGCCCGTCTTGCAAAAGGCGGGCTCTCTTCCTTTTGGCCGCCTGCAATGGCGCGGGAAGACCGCTTTGGCGATCGGTGGTATCAGACAAGACAATGAACCCGGACTTTCTCCGTTTGAGTGATCGGACAAAGTCGGGCAAGTGGGCAATAAATGGCAAAAAGTGATTTTTACGAGACGCTTGGCGTGGGCCGGTCTGCCGACGAAAAGGAGCTTAAGAGCGCTTTTCGCAAACTGGCGATGCAATGGCACCCGGACAAAAACCCGGAAAACACCGATGCGGAACGCAAGTTCAAGGAAATCAACGAAGCCTATGAAACGCTGAAAGACCCGCAGAAGCGCGCTGCTTATGATCGCTATGGCCATGCGGCCTTCGAGCACGGCGGCATGGGCAATGGCGCAGGCATGGGCGCTGGCGGATTTTCAGATATTTTCGAAGACATCTTCGGCGAGATGATGGGCGGCGGACGGCGGCGCGGCGGTGGCGGCGGCGGCGGTGGACGTGAGC
>JBGSIT010000071.1:0-23194 GCA_041742335.1 Rhizobiaceae bacterium | reverse complement strand
CATCGAGCGCATGTTCAACAAACTCAAGCAGTTCCGCCGCATCGCAACCCGCTTCGACAAAACCGCCGCATCATTCGCCGCATTCCTGGCAATCGCTTCAACAAAGATTTGGCTGCCATACTTTGTCAACAGGGCCTAATTATAATTATTAAATTAAATTCCCTGATAATTTCACCGTTGATTTAAATGATGAAAAATTGTGAGAAGGACTTCAATAAATAATGTAAATTGATGTTGACAATCATCATTTCGAACGTCATTAGTCATCATTATTCGGCGGAGGGAGGTCTGCCGTCAGGGAGGTACTAAATGTCATCCAATTTCAAGATTACCCGTCGCAGCCTGCTGTCTACAGGAACCCGGTTGGCCGGCGTGACTGCAGCCATCGGCATTGCGCCGCAATTCATCCGTCCGGGCCGGGCTTTCGGTGCCGAGGCGCTGGCGCCCGGAATGATTGGCGGACCGACCGGCTTTGCCGGCGCCGAACGCTATCAATATGGCGCCGACACGCCGGAAGGCCGTGCAGTTGAGGCAGCAAAAAGCCTCAAGGCAGCCGGCAAGGCGCCTGAGCGGATCGTGCTTGGTCTGTCTGACGGCTCGATCGGCCAGTTGACCCAGCCCTTCCCGAAGGGTGCGCCGTCCATCAAGGATCTCTGGGAAGCGGAGACCGGCATCAAGCTTGATATTGTCGGCGTGCCGAACGGTCAGGAATTCACCAAGACAATGCAGGATATCTCCACCAAGGGCGGGGCTTTCGACATTTATGCGGTGGAATGGAACCGGCTTGGCGATCTCGCTGAAGCAGGCGGCATTCTGGCGCTCGATGAATATGTCGCCCAGCACAAGCCCGAATGGGACGATCCGGAGCGCGGTTATGTCAACGGCGCGGCCGGCGTTTCGCTGCTCAACCAGTATAACGGCTCGACTTATGGCGTGTCGCTTGACGGCGACTTCCAGACCTGGAACTACCGCACTGACCTCTTCAATGACGAAACCGAGAAGAAGGCTTTCTCCGACAAGTTCGGCTATGAGCTGGCGCCGCCCCGGACATGGAAGCAGCACAGCGAAATCGCCGGCTTCTTCCAACGTCCGGACCAGGGCCTGTTCGGTTCCACGGACCTGAGAAACCAGGGCTGGGGCTATACCAACTGGTATCAGCGCTTTGTTTCCATGGGCAATCCCAACCAGTTCCTGTTTGACGAGACCGGCAAGGCCTTGATCAACTCGGATGCGGGCTTTGCAGCCACCGAAGAATATGTCGCTTCGCTGGCGCATCATTCGCCGGATGCGATTTCCTGGGGCTGGCCGGAGCAATATGGCAATTTCGCCAATGCCGGCGCTGCCATGACCTGCGCCTTCTCCAACCTGCCGAAATTCCTCGACAACAAGGCCAATGAAGGCTCGAAAGTCACAGGCAAGATCGGTTCGATGCTGCCGCCGGGCCGCGAAGTCGATGGCGGACTGGTCAGCCGTACGGTGCTTTGGCTCAATCTTTCCGCATCGGTTTCATCGCAAAGCAAGCATCCGGAAGTCTGCTACCTGCTGCTGCAATGGTTGGGATCCAGCCGCATCTATTCCTGGATGACAGCCAATCCGGGCGGCTATTTCGATCCGTTCCAGCTTGCCAACTTCGCGGATCCCTTGGTGCGTGAAACCTATCACGATTACCACATGGACATCGTCCGCGAGAGCGTGGCGCGCACCGTGCCGACGATCAATTATCCCGGAGCGACTGCCTTCCACAATGCGCTGGATGAAAACCTTGTCGCTGCTTTGACCAAATCCAAGACCGCCGAACAGGCAATGGCGGATACCGAACGCGAATGGGGCCGCATTGCCCGGCGCGTCGGCGAGGAAAAGCTGATCAGCGCCATCAAGGCCAACAAGGCGGCCTGGCCTGCCATCATAGACGCTGTCTGAGCCTGGCCCAAAGGTCGCGGGGAGGCTGGCAAGGCCTCCCCGGTTCCACAAACCAAAAAGTGAACTTCAAAATCATGAATCGCAACCCGGTCTATGAAATACTGCGCTATTGCGCCATCTTGCTTGCGCTTGCCGTCACGCTTGTTCCGGTCCTGTGGATGGCGTCCATGGCATTCAAGCCGATTGCGGAATGGTCGGCAACCGGTGCGGACCTGACATGGTGGCCGAAAGCGCCGACGCTGGATAATTTCCGTTTCATCTTTGGCACTTCAGCCAATGATCTTATTGTCTCCCTGGACCGGACAGCCGCAAAGCCGATTTTCTCCTCCCTGCTTTCGGCTGTTTTCGGAACCCTGATCGCGATGGTCTTCGGCACATCGGCTGCCTATGGGCTGTCGCGGTTCGGTTCCGGCAACAATTTGCCGCTGGCGTTGATCCAGTTGCGCCTTTTCCCGCCAATGGCGGTGATGATCCCGGTGATGATCATGTGGGCTTTTCTGGGTCTGGTCGATACATGGTGGGGCCTTGCGCTGATCTACGGCATTGTCACGCTGCCGTTCGCCTTCTGGCTGATGAAGACCTTTTTTGATGACATGCCGCGCGAGATCGAAGATGCCGCCCGCGTTGAAGGCTGCCCGCGCTGGCGGGTATTCACCAAGATCACCCTGCCGATGATGCGCGCGCCGCTGGCCAGTTCGGCTTTGTTCGTCTTCATTCTCAACTGGTCGGACTATCTGATCGGATTGCTGCTGACGACGCGCGAATGGGTGACGATCCCTGTCTATATGGCCTCGCTTTCCTCTTCCATGACCGGCCAGCTTTACGGCGCGAAAGCAGCCCTGGGCTTGATTGCGGCCATCCCGCCGGTGGTTCTGGGCATTGCCATCCAGCGCCATCTTGTACGCGGACTGACCTTCGGAGCACTCAAGCAATGAAACCGGCCACACAAACCACCGGCGCGGCAACGCGTGCCGGATCGCGGTCGCAGACCGTTGCATCCCGCGATCTTGACGGCCGCAGGCTCGGCACATGGCTGACCCTTCCGGCGCAACTGCTGGTGCTGTTCATCGCTGTTTTTCCGCTGTTGATGCAGCTTTATATCAGCATGACCGACTGGTCGCCGCTGGATGGCGTCAACTGGTGGATGGCCTATGCCAGCTGGAACAACTTTGCCAATTACTACGATTTGATGACCGATCACCGCTTCTGGTCGGCGCTCGGCCGGACGGCCTTTGTCATGGCGGTCTGCGTGCCGGTCGAATTCCTGCTGGGCCTTGGTCTGGCGGTGCTGTTTGTCGATGATTTCGCCGGCAAGCGGATCTTCTATTCGATCCTGCTGATGCCGATGATGGTGGTTCCGGCGGTGGCCGGATACATGTTCTTCATGCTGTTCCAGTCCGGCGGGCCGGTCAATGACATCCTTTCGACCCTGACCGGCACAACGGTGACCATCGCCTGGCTGTCCAGCCCGGGAACCGCGCTGGCCGCGGTAATGATCGCCGATATCTGGCAGTGGACGCCGCTGATGTTTCTCATCCTGCTTGCCGGCCTGGTTGGTGTTCCCGAAGACCAATTGAAGGCTGCGACCCTGCTTGGCGCCAATTGGCGGCAACGCTTCTTCACCATCATGCTGCCGCGGATGAAGACGATCATCATCATAGCGTTGGCCATCCGCGTCATCGAGAATTTCAAGATCTTCGACACATTGTACATCATGACCGGCGGAGGCCCCGGCGTGGCGACGGAAACCATCTCGGTCTATATCTACAAGGTCACCCAGCAGGACCTGATCTGGAGCTATGTCGCAGCTATCGCGCTGGTCATTCTCATCGTCTTGTCGGTCGCAGCCTTCATGGCCATCGCCCGCATGAACAAAAACCGGCTGGAGGCCTGACATGACCGCTATCCGGCTGGAAAATCTCGAAAAAAGCTTTGGCAGCTTCAAGGCTCTCAAGACCATGGACCTGCATATCCACGACGGCGAATTCATGGCCTTGCTCGGCCCGTCAGGTTGCGGCAAGTCGACCACCATGAACATGATCGCCGGCATGGAACGCCCCTCGGCGGGCCGGATCCTGTTTGACGGCAAGGATATGCTGGCTGTGCCCATGGGCCAGCGCGGCGTCGGCTTCGTCTTCCAGAACTATGCAATCTTCACCCATATGACGGTCTATGACAATCTGGCCTACGGGCTGAAAGTGCGCGGCGCGGGACGGGCCGAGATCGACAAGCGGGTCAAGACCATCGCCGAATTCCTACAATTGACCGCGCTTCTCGACCAGCCTTCGGCGAAGCTGTCGGTCAATATCCTGCAAAGGCTGGCGATTGGCCGTTCGGCCATTGTCGAACCGGCGATTTTCCTGCTTGATGAGCCGCTGTCCAATGTCGACGCGGCATTCCGGGCCGTCATGCGGACGGAGCTCAAGCATCTGCAACGCCAGTTCAGGCAGACCATGGTCTATGTGACCCATGACCAGCTTGAAGCCATGACCATGGCGGACCGGATCGCCGTCATGGATCATGGCGTGCTGCAACAGGTGGGCACGCCATTGGAAGTCTATGATCATCCCGCCAATCTGTTTGTCGCCAGCTTCATCGGCTCGCCGGGCATGAATCTTCTCAAGGGCGAAATCGAAACTGACGGCGCCAGCCATCGGGTCAATCTCGGCGCCCTGGGCAAGAGCGCGCCGCTGTCACAGGCCCTGTCGCGGGCGGTCGAGGAAGCTGGAACCGGCCAGGTCGTCTACGGATTCCGGCCCGAACAGGTGATCATGGACGAAGGCGGCGGCGGACTGAAACTTCCCGTTATGTTTGTCGAGCGGATCGGCGCGCGAACCAATGTGCATTTCGGTACAGACAAGGCCGTGGCCAAGGCCGTCTTTGACAATGACAACGGGCTTAAAGCCGGTGACATGGCATCGATTGCCATTGTTGAAGATTCCGTAAGGCTGTTTGACGCCGAGACGTCGCTTGCGATCAGGGGGATATGAGATGGCCGGAATAAGCTTTCGCAATGTCACCAAGAGTTATGGCAAGACTGTCGCCGTCAAGGATGTTTCCTTTGATATTCTCGACAATGAATTCTTCTGCTTCTTTGGTCCTCCGCTTTCGGGCAAGTCCACCATTCTCAAGCTGATCCTCGGTCTGGAAACGCCCGATCACGGCGAGATCCTGATTGACGGCAAGCCGGTGGTCGATGTATCGCCGGCTGACCGCAATGTCGCCATGGTGTTTCAGAATCTCGCGTTGTTTCCGCATATGACGGCTGGCCAGAATGTCCGCTTTCCCTTGACCGAGCGTCGCCTGCCATTGGAGACGATCAACAAGCGCGTCGCTTCAGTGGCCGAAAAACTGCATATCACCCATCTTCTGGAAAAGCTGCCCGCCCATCTTTCCGGCGGTGAACGCCAGCGTGTCGCCATCGCCCGGGCGCTGGTGCGCGATCCGGTGGCCTATCTGATGGATGATCCGATTTCGGCGCTCGATGCGCGGCTTCGCGAGGAAACCCGCGTCGAGCTCAAGCGCATCCAGCAGGAACTCGGCCATACGCTTGTCTATGTTACCCATGATCAGGAAGAGGCGATGTCGGTCGCCGACCGGATGGCGATTTTGGAGAACGGGCAAATCCGCCAGATCGGCACGCCGACAGAAATCTATGACCGGCCCGCAAGCCGCTATGTCGCAGGCCTGTTGGGCTCGCCGATGATCAATGTCCTGGACCTTGATGAAACCGGCGCGGGATCTGCAGCGGACGGCACGGTTTCGGTCAGCCGCAGCAGCGTGCCGGCGGGCGCGGTTTGCATCGGCATCCGCCCTGAAGACCTGAAGGTCGAGCCGTGGGTCGAAGGCAGCGCGACAAAGGCGGCCCGGATTTACGAGGTCGAGCCATTGGGGGGATACACGGTCGTAACCGTCGATGGTGGTGGCGACAAGCTCCGGGCGCTGATGCGGGGCAAGCCGCGCATTGCCGTCGACAGCCTGGTTCAATTGGCCTGTGACCCGGCAAGAATGCATTATTTCAATCGTCAAGGCGAAGTGGTCGCCGGTGGCGCGGCCATCACAGCAGGAGGAAACAATGGCAGATGATATGGGTTTCAGCCCGGATGTGAAGGTTCGGGTCAAGGATTACGCGATCGGTTGCATCGGCGCGGGCATGATCATGGCGGAGTGCCATCTGGCGGCCTATCAGATGGCCGGCTTCAACGTGGCGGCAATCGCCTCGCGGAGCGTCGACAAGGCCCGGCAAGTGGCCGAACGCTGGTCGATTCCCAAAGTTCATGAAACCCCGGAAGCATTGATTGAAGACCCGTCGATTGCCATTGTGGATCTCGCTTATCCGCCGGACCTGCAACCGGCGCTGATCCGCAAGGCGCTTGCCCAGCCGCATATCAAGGCGATCCTGGCGCAAAAGCCGCTGGCGCTGACGGTCGACGAGGCCCGCGCGCTTCGCGACGAAGCCGCCAAGGCCGGCAAGATCATCTCGGTCAACCAGAACATGCGCTATGACCAGTCGATGCGGGTGCTCAAGGAGATCCTCGACAAGGGCGATCTCGGTACGCCGGTCATTGCGACGATTGACATGCGGGCCATTCCGCACTGGCAGACCTTTCTTGAAGGCTATGACCGGCTGACCTTGGCCAATATGAGCGTCCATCACCTTGATGTGCTGCGCTTCCTGTTCGGTGAGCCCGAGGAAATCTACACTGCGGCACGGACTGATCCGCGCACCGCCTTCAAACATGAAGACGGCATCACCGTTTCCACGATGAAATTTGCGGACGGGATGATGGCGGTGTCGATGGAAGATGTCTGGTCGGGCCCGCGCGAAGAGGGCTTTGACAGCGATATCTACATCAAGTGGCGGGTGGAGGGCACCGATGGCGTGGCCCAGGGAACGATTGGCTGGCCTGACGGTTCGCCTTCGACTTTGCGCTATGCCTCCAGAAAGTCCACCGGCGGCAAATGGGTGAGCCCGGATTGGGAAACCATGTGGTTCCCGCATGCCTTCATCGGCGTGATGGAGCAATTGCAATATGCGCTGAAAAGCGGCGAGCCGCCGGCGCTTTCCATTGCCGACAACGTCAAGACCATGGCGCTGGTGGAAGCCGGCTACCGGTCGATCGCCGAACACCGACCTGTCAAGATCTCCGAAATCGAAATCAACTGAACCATTCCAAGGGAGGAATACGACCATGATGCAAACAGGTATTTTTACGGGATACTTTCCCTATTCACTGGCTGAAACCGCCAAGAAGATCCGTGCGCTCGATTTCAACACCGTCCAGCTTGACATGCACTTCAAGGACATCGACCTGAGCGCCGGAAAGATCACCAAGGACAAATGCGTCACCATTCGCGAGACATTCCGCGACGCCAACCTGCCGATCTGTTGTATTTCCGGCTATACCAACATCATTCACCCCGACAAGGATGAGCGCGCGCGCCGGGTGGGCTATCTCAAGGAAATCATCAAGCATGCCCAATATCTGGGGTCACCCTATGTGATTTCGGAAACCGGCACCTACAACACCGAATCCGATTGGGTCCACCATCCCAAGAACAAGACCGAAGAAGGGTTTGAGGAATGCCGCAAGGTCATCGCCGACCTTTCGCAATATGCCTATGACCACGGCGCCGTCTTCCTGCTGGAAACCTATGTCAACAATGTTGTCGGTTCGGTTGAGGAAACCGTGCGGATGTTTGCCCAGGTCGATCATCCCGGCCTTGGCCTGTTGATGGACCCGACCAACTATTTCGAGACCCACAATATCGACCAGATGGACCAAATCCTCAATCAGGTGTTCGACACGCTGTCCGACAAGATCAAGATCGGCCATGCCAAGGACGTCAAGCGTTCCGGCGACGACAAATCGGAAAAGCATGCCGATATCGGTGATGACGACGCGCTTGAGAGCCACACATTCCGCGGCGTCGGTGAAATCGAATTGCCGGCGCCCGGCCTCGGTTCGCTGAACTATGATCTCTATCTGAAGCGTCTGGCCAAGAAGCACCCGAACATTCCGATGATCATTGAACATCTGGAAGAATCCGATGTGCCGCGCGCCAAGAAGTTCCTTGACGGAAAGCTTCGCGCCCTCGGCCTTTGAGACAGGATCGACCGGGCTTTCGGGCCCGGTCGCTCGCTAACGCCAACAGCAGGATCCTTGGCATGAATTGCAGCTGCAGGACAGGAGCAACCCGACATGGTTGAAATCTACGGGGCCCATCAAACCCGCAAAAGCCTTGCAGCGCTGGGCGGCTCCCTGTCGCAATTTGCCGGGGTCCGGCTGATGACCCTGGGCGATGGCCTGGAGCGCGGCATCCGCATGCTGGAATTCAATTCCGGCAGCGGGTTGCGCTTTTCGGTCATGGTTGACCGCGCCATGGATATTGCTGATTGCAGCTTTCACGGCATGGCAATCGGCTGGCATTCGCCGTCCGGCTTCCGTCATCCCGGCCTGCATGACTATGAGGGCGAGGGCGGTCTGGGCTGGTTGCGCTCTTTCTCCGGTCTGCTTGTGACCTGCGGTCTGGACCATATCCTGTTTATGGAAAGCGAAACGGCCGAGCATTACAATTACGGGCCGCGCAAAACCGTCAACCATTCCATCCACGGGCGCGTCAGCACGATTCCGGCCAAATTGTCGGGCTATGGCGAGCGCTGGGATGGCGACGACTGCTATTTGTGGTGTGAAGGCTCGGTGATCCAGGCAACAGTGTTTGGCGAAAACCTCGAAATGATCCGGCGCATTGAAATCAAGGTCGGCACCAACGACATCCAATTGAGCGACCGCGTGGTCAATCGCGGGTTTTACAAGACCCCGCACATGCTGATGTATCATATCAATGTCGGCCATCCGGTGCTGGCGGAGGGCGCGCGCTATCTCGCGCCGCTGAAGGAAGTGCTTTGGGCCTCCCATGACGGTCCGGACTATCGCAAGCAGAATGTCGGCTACCAGCGCATGCCGGCGCCGCAGCCGCATTTTTACGAACAGGTCTGGGAGCATGACATGGCCGCCGATCCCGCCGGCGAAGT
This sequence comes from Rhizobiaceae bacterium, assembly GCA_041742335.1. Lineage (GTDB taxonomy): Bacteria > Pseudomonadota > Alphaproteobacteria > Rhizobiales > Rhizobiaceae > Rhizobium_E. Next base: position 14,238 of record JBGSIT010000071.1, on the reverse strand, counting down.
GAGCGTGGCGCTGGTCAATGACGCTTTGCAGATCGGGTTCGAGGTGACGACCCGCAAGGAGCAGTTTCCCTGCACCTTTGAATGGCAGAACCTGCAGGCGGGCCAATATGTCGTTGGGCTGGAACCATCGACGAACCATGTGCAAGGCAGGGCCTATGCCAAGCAACATGAACAGTTGATCTGGCTCGAACATGGCGATGAGCGCCGCTATGACACGAGGTTGCGGATATTGGCCGGTGCAAGCGAGATCGCGCAAGCCGAAAGCCGGATCAGGACTGTCTGTGTTCAGCCGCAGGAAGATTACCCGTCACCCACCGGGCATTTTCCGGCAATGGGCGGCAAGTCGTGACGATTGATGAAAGGGCTGGCCTCACGTCCGGACAGACGGGTCTGCCGCAAGCAACCATGAGAGAGGCCGACGGCGATGGACCGGCGCCGTATCAGGATTTTGGAGTTGAAGACATGGTGACAATGGCCGAAACAACCGCCAAACGGGATTACAGTCTTGTCGGTGATGATGCGCGCAGGGCCATAGAAATGGGTCTTGCCTCGGCGGAATGGTATCACTCCGACGTGTCGCGCAAGGATATGAAAGAACTGATGCGGCGGTCTGACAGCCCGGCGATCCGCGATACCATCTTGTGGTTTGCGTTGATTGCCGGCTCGGCGGTCGGCGGCATCTATTTCTGGGGAAGCTGGTATTGCGTGCCGTTTTTCTTTGTCTATGGAACGCTTTACGGCTCTTCCAGCGATTCCCGCTGGCATGAATGCGCTCACGGCACGGCCTTCAAGACCGACTGGATGAATGAGGTGATTTACCAGATCGCCAGCTTCATGCTGATGCGCAACCCGGTCACATGGCGCTGGAGCCATGCCCGCCATCACACCGACACGATCATTGTCGGCCGGGATAACGAGATTGCGGTCATGCGGCCGCCGGATCTTGTCAAGGTGATCCTGAATTTCGTCGGCATCGTCGATGTCTGGTATTCGCTTCCCGCCCTTTTCAGGAACGCCATGGGCCAGCTTACCCCCGCAGAGAAGAATTTCATCCCTGAAAGCGAGTGGGGAAAGACGATCTTTGCCGGCCGTGTCCATATCGCCATCTATGTGCTGACGGTGATTGCCGCGCTCTGGACGGGTTCCTGGCTGCCGCTGATGCTGATCGGATTGCCGCGCCTTTACGGTTGCTGGCACATGGTCATGACCGGCCTCTTGCAGCATGGGGGGCTGGCGGAAAATGTCGTCGATCATCGCCTGAATTCGCGCACCGTCTACATGAACCCGATCAGCCGCTATCTCTACTGGAACATGAATTACCACGTGGAGCACCACATGTTTCCCATGGTTCCCTATCATGCGCTTGCCAGGTTGCACGCGCTGATCAAGCATGATCTGCCGGAACCAAATCCCTCCATCTGGCATGCCTATCGGCAGATGGTTCCGGTCTGGCTCAGGCAGTTGCGCAATGAGGATTTCTTCCTGAAGCGGGAGCTGCCGCCGACGGCCAAGCCTTATCGCGAAGAGTTTCATGCGGTTCGCCACTGAAGCGGCGGAGGGCAACGATGACAACGCCGGCCTTGGCGGCCGAATTTTGAACGAAAACGGTCACGGAGAATTGGATGTCGAACTGGATTGAAGCCTGCGCTGTGGATGAGATCGATGAAGAGGACGTGCTGCGGTTTGACCACGGCGAGCGGACCTTCGCGATCTATCATTCCCCGGAAGGCAAGTTTTACGCAACCGATGGCCTGTGCACCCATGAAAAGGTGCATCTGGCTGAAGGATTGGTGATGGGCGACATCATTGAGTGCCCCAAGCACAATGGCCGCTTTGACTACAAGACCGGCGAGGCCAAGCGGGCCCCGGTCTGCGTCAACCTGGCCACCTATCCCGTCAAGGTCGAAGACGGCCGGGTGCTGATCGAGGTTGATTGACCGGGATTCCATGGCGATCACAGCGTCGCGGTCAAATGCCGGACAGAGACAAAGACAAAGGATGTTGCAGCGATGAAAAGAGCCAGACCCACCATTGCCGATTTGCGCGCCATCAAGGGCAAAAGGCAGCTGACGATGCTGCGGGTCATGAATCTGCAGGAGGCGGAAGCGGCAGAGAAGGCCGGCATCGACATCGTTTCCATCCCGCCGAGCCTTATGCTTGATCCGCAATACAGGGATGCCGCCCCCAGCCTCTTTTCGATGCCGGGCGACAATTTCTTTGAAATCGGAACCGGCGACGATTTTGTCCGCTGGGCTTTCCGGCTCTACAAGGCCGGCGCAGACGCGGTCTATTGCAGCGCCAGTTATTCGACCGTCAAGCGGATGGCGGATGAGGCCATTCCGGTCATCGGCCATGTCGGATTGATTCCGTCGCGCGCCACCTGGACAGGCGGCTTCAAGGCTGTCGGCAAGACTGCAGCTTCGGCCATGGAGATTTTCGAGGCGGTCAAGAAATATGAGGCGGCTGGCGCCATCGGGGCGGAAATCGAGGTGGTGCCCGTCGAGGTCGCCCAGGCGATATCCGAGCGAACGTCACTGTTCATGATCTCGATGGGAGCGGGTACAGGATGCGATGCGCAATATCTTTTCGCCGAAGACATATTGGGCGAGAACAAAGGCCATATGCCGCGCCATTCCAAGGTCTACCGCAATTTCGCGGCTGAATATGAAAGATTGCAGCAGGAGCGCATCAAGGCCTTTTCGGAATTCGTGGCCGACTGCAATGACAGAAGCTATCCGGAAGAAAAGCATATTGTGCGGATGGATCCGGAACAGCTGGCAAGCTTCATGGATCAGCTGAAGGCGGCAACCGCGCCTTGATGTTTGGTATCGACCGGACCGGGCAGCGCGTCATTGACGGCGATACCGGTCCGGAACCGCAGTTCACTCAGGAATTGCGGGCCTTGCGATTGGCGTAGCGCAGGTCGCGCTGGGCCTTGCGGGAGGCTTCGTCTTCAATCACGCGCCTGATTCTGGCGCGGTCGGCCTCTTCACGGGCGTCCTTTTCGGCATTGGCGGCAGCTTCTTCGGCAGCGATCCGTTCGGCTTCTTCGGCAAGCAGCCTTTCGGCTTCCTGTTTCTTGATCAACTCACGCGCCAGGCGTCTTTCTTCGCGGGCTTCGGCAACGGCCGCGCGCTCTGCGAGTTTGGCAAGACGCTCGGGCTCGCCTGCCTTCATGGTGGTCTTGTAGGTTTCAAGAAGGGCCTTCTTGGCATCAATGGCCGCCGTGCGGCGATCAACGAGGTCGGTATTTCGGCTATTTTTCACAGATGTGATTCCGTATTTGTTTATTCAAACTGCGCCCGGCAGATTTCTGCCCGGCAATGAACACGCATGGTATGCAAATATGCAAGTCATGGCCGCCACTCCTACAGCCGGGCGCATTCAATTGAATCCGCAAATGACGCTGTAACACTTTGAAGTGATGCATGGAGGTTATCGTTCAAATGCAATCATTTGAACGCGACATGCATTCGTGCGGCCGTCGAGATCAACCGGTCATCTGGCGACAACGGGATCCCGGTAAAAAAAAAGCCAGGCGAATTGCCTGACTTTTGATCGAACTTTGCCTCAGAACCAATGCCAGTACATCCGTGGTCAAAGGCGAGACCAAGTTCTAATTAGGCAGCCTGAAGCTGGCCGGCGGACATTTTGCCCGACTTGTTGTCGCGTTCCATTTCGTAGGAAAGCTTCTGGCCTTCTACGATTTCACGCATTCCGGCGCGTTCTACAGCGGAGATGTGGACGAAAACGTCCGGACCGCCGTTGTCAGGCTGAATGAAGCCGAAGCCCTTAGTGGAATTGAACCATTTTACTGTGCCAGTGGTCATAACGAACCCTTTCAATAGCAACATTGTCTTGCCGCCGTACGACGCACGGCAGCGGTTTATCTCGGTATTTGAAGGGAAAGTTCGTCTTGGACGCGCAAAGCGCTGGCAGAACAAATATCTATCAAACAACTATCGATGGCGCTTATTAGCCGCTACTGGCAGCCAAGTCAACGTTTTCTTTTGCTTTCTTTGCAAGAAAATCTTCCTTTCGGCAGAGCATGATCCGTTTCTGGCAGGGAAGCTGTTCATAATCATGGATATCATCTCTTGATATTGAATGGCCGTTCAATCAAAATATGATCACGATTTGGGCGCGGCAGGCGCGCTTTCGGGGATTGCTGCGTTGTCTTGCGACAAGCGGGGCGGCATATCAACGGTGGACCAGGCCATCCCGCGCCGCAATAGCCGCCAGAATTTGATCAAAAGGAGAAGTCTATGGACCAGGGTCATCGTTTTCATCCGGCTTCGCCGCTTCTGGATCATTGCCCGCCTGGTTTGCCGGCTGCGCACTATTTTGACCCGGTGAGGCATAATGCGGAAATTGCGGCGATCTGGCGGAAGACCTGGATCTGTGTCGGGCGCACAAACGATCTGGCGCATGCCACGATGCGCCGGATCCTGGTTGCGGGCCAGAACATCATCCTTGTCAAGGACGGCGAGGGCAGGCTGACCGCCTTTCACAATACCTGCCGCCACCGCGGGTCGGAACTGTTGTGCGTCGATGAGAAGCCGCTGGCCTCGCGATTGATTTCGTGTCCATACCATCAATGGAGTTATGACCTTTCAGGCCAACTCGTCCGTATCCCCTTTGTCGAGACGACCGGTGATTTCTCCAAGGCCGGCCATGGGCTTTACAAAGTGGCGGTGCGGCAATGGAACGGATTTGACTTTGTGTGCCTGGCCGACAATCCGCCGGATTTCGCGCTGGCGCCGGATATGGGGGTTGGCGCGCTCGACAAATGGCCGATGGCTGATCTGGTCACCGGCCACCGGTTTGAAACCACGCTGGACTGCAACTGGAAGATTTTTTGGGAGAACTACAATGAGTGCCTGCATTGTCCGGGTATTCATCCGGGGCTGGCGGATATGGTGCCGGTCTATGCAAAGGGCTATATGACGCCGGAGGAAGACCCGCATTGGACGCCTGATGCGCCCGTGGATGGTGCGACGCTGAAAAAGGGCGCGCGCACCTGGTCGGTCAATGGAATGACCTGCGGCCCGGATTTCAAGGATCTTGGGGACGAGCAAAAGGCTGCCGGGCATTTCTTCGTAACAATGCTACCCAGTCTTTTCATCGTCGCCCATGTCGATTATGTCCGCGCCGTCCGGGTCATGCCGCTTGGTCCTGAAAAGACCCACTTGTCGGTGGAGTGGCTGTTTTTGCCCGAGACCATGGCGCAGCCGGATTTCGACCTTGCCAATATCACCGATTTCGCCACCCGGGTCCTGCTGGAAGACGGCCAGGCCTGCGAGATGAACCAGCGCGGCGTCAAGAGCGCGGCATTTGAGCAAGGAAGGTTGATGCCGCAGGAATTCGACGTGCACCGGTTTCACAATTGGGTCAGGGCCATGATGGGCGAACTTTAGGCTTGGCGCAAAATGCCTTGGCCGCAACAACAAAACCGAAATGAAAGGAATACAACCATGCGTCCAGTCGATCCGGCAGACCGCCGAGTCTCCAATATCTACGAGGCCGAATTCCAGCCCTTTGTCTATCCCGACGGACAGGCGTTGGGAGACGGGATCTTGCAGTTGAACGAGGAAAAGGAACTCGGCACCGGCTTTCATGTCTACCGGATGCCGGCCGGCATGACGACGCGCGGCCATCGCCATAATGGCGACGAGCAGTTCCTGATCCTTGAAGGCGAACTGATTGAAAATGACGGCACGATTTTCAAGAAGGGGGATCTGGTCTGGTTGCGCGACGGCACCGAGCACCATTCCTATACGCCGAAAGGCTGTCTGCTGGCAGTCCATATCGTTGCACCGGAAACGCCGCTCGAATAGGGCCCTGCCATGCGGGCGCTGCGGAACGTTTCAGCCGCCGCCTTTCAGCCTGCGCCGGGTTTCCATCGCGCTTTCATGAAATTGCGTCCGGTAGCTTCTTGAAAAGGCCGCCGACGAGTTGAAGCCCGTCGCCTCGGCGATTTCCGACAGGGATGCGGTGGTCTCGATAACCTTGCGCCGGGCGGCATTGAGCCGGAGCGCCAGATAATGGACATGCGGTGTCACGCCAAGATCGCGCTTGAACAGCGAATGCATCTGCCTTTCGCTGGTCTTGATTTTCTTGGCGATCCGGGCGAGCGTTACCGGACTGTCGACGCTTTCCTCCATATGGCGCATTGCCGCGACAGTGCGCGGGTCCAGACCCGGTTGGCCGGTGCTGGCTGGTGTTTGCAGCAGGTTGCGCAAGCCGCTCTCACGTTCATAAATAAAGGAACGCGCCACTTCCAGAGCCAGGGAATAGCCCTGCCGCCGCCGGATGATTTCCAGCATCAGGTCGAGCGTCGGCAATGCGCCGCCGGTCGTCATGCGCTTGCTGTCAATCACGAAACGTTCGCGCAGCGCTGTAATATCGGGATAACGGCTGGTGAATTCCTCGAAATCCTCCCAGTGAATCGTGGCTTTCTGATTATTCAATAGCGCAGCTTCGGCAAGCAGCCAGACGCCGGATTCAATGCCGGCAATGAATGGCCGGTAGCGTGCCGTGCGTGAAAGCGCCCGCTTGACGGCCGGCGTGCAATGGTCGTTCCAGTTATAGGAAGAGACCACGAAAAGCGGCGCGGTTTCATGTTCCGCCCTGAAGGCGCTTGCAGCGGGAATGTCGATGCCGGCGGTTGTTTCCACCGGCCCGCCGTCCATGCTGAGTATCCGCCAGGCATAAAGTTCGGCCCCGGTAATGCGGTTGGCCGCCCGCAAGGGTTCAATGACGGAGGCGAGCAGGATCAGCGTCGTCCGGGGAAATGCCAGGATGTCGATGCTCATCGGTTGCAGGGTCGGATCGGTCATTTGTCTTTTCCGGATTTCCGAATATGTAAAAACAATTTCCGGATATGTAAAGCAAGGCCGCATCCTGTATCGGCACAATGCGGGTAAATCGAAGGAGGATCTTTTCGTGCCGCTGACCATGAACCGCGACGTCTTCATCACCTGTGCCGTAACCGGATCAGGCGATACCGTTTCCAAATCAGGCCACGTGCCGATCACCCCCAAGCAGATCGCCGAATCGGCCATAGATGCCGCCCGCGCCGGTGCTGCCGTGGTGCATTGCCATGTGCGCGATCCGGATACCGGCGCGCCGAGCCGTCGCAATGATCTTTACCGCGAAGTCACCGACCGCATCCGCCAGTCGGACGTCGATGTGGTTCTCAACCTGACCGCCGGCATGGGCGGCGACATGATTTTCGGCGATGTCGAAAAGCCCTTACCGCTCAATGAAAAAGGCACCGACATGGCGGGCGCCACCGAACGCGTTTCGCATGTGGCCGAATGCCTGCCGGAAATCTGCACGCTGGATTGCGGCACGATGAATTTCAGCCTCGGCGATTATGTCATGACCAATACGCCGTCGATGTTGCGCGCCATGGCCAAAAAGATGACCGATCTCGGCGTGCGCCCGGAAATCGAGGCATTCGACACCGGCCATCTGTGGTTTGCCAAACAATTGGTCGAGGAAGGACTGATCGAGGATCCGGTTCTGATCCAGCTTTGCATGGGCATTCCCTGGGGCGCGCCGGATGATCTCAACACCTTCATGGCGATGGTCAACAATGTGCCATCCAGCTGGCACTTCTCGGCCTTTTCGATCGGCCGCAATGCGCTTGCCTATCCGGCCGCCTCCATTCTGGCCGGCGGCAATGTCCGTGTCGGCCTCGAAGACAACATCTATCTCTCCAAGGGTGTGCTGGCGACCAATGCGCAACTGGTCGAAAAGGCGGTGGGCGTCATCGAGGGCATGGGCGCCCGCATCATCGGGCCTGCCGAAGTTCGCAAGAAACTCAAGCTCACCAAACGCTGAGGACAGCATTATGAAGATGATCAAGAATGCGGCCTGCGTCGGCGGCGGTGTTATCGGCGGCGGCTGGATTGCCCGCTTCATCCTGGCCGGCATTGATGTGAAGGTCTTTGATCCGCATCCCGAATCCAAGCGGATTGTCGGGGAAGTATTGGCCAATGCCGAAAAGGCCTACGGGCTTTTGACCATGGCGCCCTTGCCGGCAAAGGGTCAATTGACCTTCTGCGACAGCCTTGAAGAGGCCGTTCGCGATGCGGAATGGATCCAGGAAAGCGTGCCGGAGCGGCTTGAACTCAAGCGCGGCGTTCTCAACCAGATCGATGCTGCGGCGCGCCCCGATGCGCTGATCGGGTCTTCGACCTCCGGCCTGATGCCATCCGACCTGCAGGCCGAGATGAAGCATCCCGAACGCCTGTTTGTCGCCCACCCCTATAATCCGGTCTATCTGTTGCCGCTGATCGAACTTGTCGGCGGCAAGCTGACGGCGCCGCAAACCATTGCATCCGCCAAGGAAATGCTGGTTCCGATCGGCATGAAAGGCGTCGTCATTGCCAAGGAAATCGAGGCCTTTGTCGGCGACCGTTTGCTTGAATCCATGTGGCGCGAAGCGCTCTGGCTGATCAAGGACGATATTTGCGATGTCGAAACGCTCGACGACGTGATGCGCTATTCTTTCGGCATGCGCTGGGCGCAGATGGGCATGTTCCAGACCTACCGGATTGCCGGCGGCGAAGCCGGCATGCGCCATTTCCTCGCCCAGTTCGGGCCATGCCTGAAATGGCCCTGGACGAAATATACCGACGTCGTCGATCTTGACGATGAACTGGTCGAGAAGATCGGCCGGCAATCCGATGAACAGGCCCATGGCCTGTCAATCCGGGAACTGGAACGCATTCGCGATGAAAACCTGGTCGGCATCCTGCATGCGCTGAAGGGTGGCCACGGCGGCAAGGGCTGGGGCGCCGGCCTGCTTCTCAAGGACTTCGAGGATCATCTCTGGGCCAATGCTGAAAAGCATGACGTGACGCCGGAGGCCGGCAAGGCGCTGGAACTGGTTGAAACGCGCGTCAATGCGGCTTGGGTGGATTATAACGGCCACATGACCGAGCACCGCTATTTGCAATTGTTCGGCGACACCACCGATGCCCTGTTGCGGCTGATCGGGGTCGACTTCGATTATGTCGAAGCCGGGCACAGCTATTACACGGTCGAAAGCCATTTGCGCCATCTGGGCGAGGCCAAGCTTGGCCAGAGCCTGAAGACTGATTGCCAGATCCTGTCCAGCGACGACAAGCGCCTGCTTGTCTTCCACCGTATCCTTGACGCCAAGAGCGGCGCGGTGATCGCCACCGCAGAGCAGTTGATGGTTCATGTCGACAGCAAGGCCGGCAAATCCGTCGCCGCCCCTGCCGGCGTTCTCGCCGCACTTGCCAAGCTTGCCGAAAACCACAAGACCATGGCAGCACCCGATGGCGCAGGTCGCCACGTCGGACAAAAGCGCAGCTGATATTTTGCGGGGTCGGCCGCAAAGGCCGGCCCCGCCCAATCCATTGCCGGGAGAAGACCCATGAATTTCGGATTGACCGAAGAACAGGACATGATCGTTTCAACAGTGCGGAGCTTTGTCGAGACCGAGCTTTATCCACTGGAAAACGAAGTTGAACGCACCGGCATCGTGCCCCGGGAAATTGGCGAAGAGATCAAGCGCAAATGCCTGGATATCGGCTTCTTTGCCTGCAACATGCCGGAAGAAGTCGGCGGCGCCGGCCTGGATCACCTGACTTTCGCGCTGGTTGAACGTGAACTTGGTCGCGCCTCGATGGGGCTGACGGTGTTTTTCGGCCGCCCTTCCGGCATCCTGATGGCGTGTAACGCCGAACAGCGCGAGCAATATCTGCTGCCGGCGGTCAAGGGCGAGAAATTCGACGCTTTGGCCATGACCGAACCGGATGCGGGTTCGGATGTACGCGGCATGAAGTGCTTTGCCAAGCCGGATGGCGATGACTGGATCGTCAACGGCACCAAGCATTTCATCAGCCATGCCAATATTGCCGATTTCATCATCGTCTTTATCGCCACCGGCGAGGAAGACACGCCGCGCGGACCGAAGAAGAAAATCACCTGCTTTCTGGTCGACCGCGGAACGCCGGGCTTTGAAATTCTTGACGGTTATGATTCCGTTTCCCATCGCGGCTACAAGAACTGCATCCTGCAATTTACCGATTGCCGATTGCCTTCAAGCCAGATCCTCGGTGAAGTCCACAGGGGATTTGAAATCGCCAATGACTGGCTCTATGCCACCCGCATAACCGTGGCTGCGACCTGCGTCGGCCGGGCGCGCCGGGTGTTTGACCTGGCGCTGCCCTATGCGGCAGAGCGCAAGCAGTTCGGCAAGCCGATCGGCTCCTTCCAGGGCGTGTCCTTCAAGCTTGCCGACATGATTACCGAGATCGACGCAGCCGACTGGCTGACGCTGGCGGCAGCCTGGCGGCTTGACCAGGGTTTGCATTCCAACCGGGAAATCGCCTCGGCCAAGCTCTATGCTTCGGAAATGCTGGCGCGGGTCACCGATGAAGCCATCCAGATCTATGGCGGTATGGGCCTGATGGATGATCTGCCGCTCGCCCGCTTCTGGCGCGATGCCCGTGTCGAACGGATCTGGGATGGGACGTCGGAAATCCAGCGCCATATCATCAGCCGCGATCTGCTCAGACCCTTCGGAGCATGAGCATGGCCCTGCAGTCGCTTGATCGCCTGATCCGCCCCAAAACCATCGCAGTGTTCGGCGGCAAGGAAGCCGCACGTGTTGTCGTCCAATGCGACAAGATGGGCTATGAGGGCGAAATCTGGATCGTGCATCCGACCAAGGACGAAATCCTTGGGCGCAAATGCTACCGCTCCGTGGCCGAACTTCCCTCAGCGCCAGATGCCGCCTTTGTCGGCGTCAATCGCGCTTTGACCATTGAAATCGTCCGGCAATTGGCAGAGCGCGGCGCAGGCGGTGCGATCTGCTATGCGTCGGGTTTTCGTGAAGCCATTGTCGAACTGGCCGATGGCGGCGATCTTCAGGATGCGCTTGTCAAAGCCGCCGGCGACATGCGGATCATCGGGCCGAATTGCTACGGCCTGATCAACGGCCTTGACGGCGCGCTGTTGTGGCCTGACCAGCACGGCATGGTGCGGGTGGAGAGCGGCGTGGCGATCCTCACCCAGTCCTCCAACATTGCCCTGAACCTGTCGATGCAGACCCGCGGCCTGCCGATCGCCTATGTGCTGACCGCAGGTAATCAGGCGCAAACCGGTCTTTGCGAATTGGCCCAGGCCGTGCTGGAAGATCCGCGTGTTACCGCAGTCGCCCTGCATGTCGAAGGTTTTGATAGCGTGCATGCGCTTGAACAACTGGCGCTGCGGGCACGGGCGCTGAAAAAGCCGGTGATTGCGCTCAAGGTTGGAAAGTCGGATGCCGCCCAGAAGGCCGCCGTGTCCCATACAGCATCGCTGGCGGGCAACCATGCCGTTTCTTCGGCGATCCTGAAGCGTCTGGGTATAGGCCAGGTCGAGAGCCTGCCGACGATGATCGAAACGCTCAAGCTCCTGCATGTTCACGGGCCGCTGGCGAGCCGTGATATTTCCTCAATGAGTTGCTCGGGCGGCGAGGCCTCGCTGATGTCCGACAGTGCGGTAGGCCGCCCGGTCAAGTTCCGGGCCTTGCGGGACTTTCAGTTTGCCCCGCTGCGCCAAAGCCTCGGCGAGATGGTGGCTCTTGCCAATCCGCTCGATTACCACACTTTCGTCTGGGGCGACGAGGAACGCCAGACATCCGCCTTCACGGCCATGATGCAGGGCCTCTATGCGCTCAACCTGATTGTTCTTGATTTTCCGCGTGCCGACCGCTGCGACGGCGCTGACTGGATGAAGACCGTCAACGCCATGCTGCGCGCCGCCAAGTCGACCGATGCGAAGGCGGGCATTGTTGCAAGCCTGGGGGAAAACCTGCCCGAGGATATTGCCTTCCAGATGATCGCCGACGGCCTGGTGCCGTTCTGCGGCATTGAAGAAGCGCTGGATGCCGCAGGCATTGCTGCGGAAATCGGATTGGCATGGAGCAAGCCCGCGCCCGCGCCCTTTTTGAAGATCACGGACATTGCCGGCACTGCCGTCACGCTCAGCGAATTTCAATCCAAACAGGTTCTGGCTGCGCATGGCCTGCCGATACCGGTTGGCCATATGGCGGACGGTCCCGAATCTGCCGCGAGACTTGCCGGAACCATAGGCTTTCCCGTCGTCCTCAAGGGTTCGGGCATTGATCACAAGACAGAGGCCGGCGCAGTCCGGTTGAATTTGACCGATGAAAAAGCCGTGATTGAAGCCGCCAATGGCATGCTTTCCGTTACGACCGATTTTCTGGTTGAAGCCATGGCCGGCAAGCCGGTGGCCGAATTGATCATCGGCGCGATTGTCGATGCCGTGGCAGGTCCGGTGCTGACCATCGGCGCCGGCGGTATTCTGGTCGAACTGCTGGAAGATGCCGCTGTCATCACTCTGCCGACCACGGCCGAAGATATTCTCGACGCCGTCAAGTCTTTGAAGACCTTCAAGCTGCTTGACGGTTATCGCGGACAGGCCAAGGGCGATATTGCAGCCCTTGTTCAGGCGGTGCAGGAGGTGGCGGATTATGTGAGCGCCAATGCCGGCGCCATCGAGGAAATTGACATCAACCCGCTGATGGTCTTGCCTGAAGGCAAGGGCGTCGTTGCGGCTGACGCACTGATCAGAATAAGGAGATGAAGATGAGCCAGGGACCAATCGAGACTTCAAGGCAGGGCGGCATCCTGGTGGTGACGATCAACCGGCCCAAGGCCAATGCGATTGATCTGGCGACCAGTCGCATCATGGGCGAAACCTTCCAGTCTTTCCGCGATGACGACAGCTTTCGCGTTGCCGTCATCACCGGGGCGGGGGAGAAATTCTTTTGTCCCGGATGGGATTTGAAAGCGGCGGCCGATGGCGACGCCGTCGATGGCGATTACGGCGTCGGCGGATTTGGCGGCATGCAGGAATTGCGTGATCTCAACAAGCCGATCATTGCGGCGGTCAACGGCATCTGCTGCGGCGGCGGGCTGGAAGTGGCGCTTTCGGCTGACTTGATCCTCGCTGCTGAACATGCGACTTTCGCGCTGCCGGAAATTCGCTCCGGCACTGTCGCCGATGCGGCCTCGGTCAAGCTGCCCAAGCGCATTCCCTACCACATTGCCATGGACATGCTGCTGACCGGTCGCTGGCTGGATGCGGAAGAAGCGCACCGCTGGGGCTTCGTCAACGAAATCCTGCCTGCCGCTAAATTGATGGACAGGGCCATGGAACTGGCCCGCACACTGGAACGCGGTCCGCCGCTGGTCTATGCCGCGATCAAGGAGATCGTCCGTGCCGCTGAAGGCAATGATTTCCAGACCACGATGAACAAGATCACCAGACGGCAGTTTCCGACGGTGGACAAGCTTTATGCCAGCCACGACCAGCTTGAGGGCGCCCGTGCCTTCGCTGAAAAGCGCGATCCGGTCTGGAAGGGGAAATAGGCGCAGAGAGTTTATATTACTGTGTTGACAAATGACCCCGTTCGAAGAACTTATCAGCCTACTCCGTGAGTTCTGTAAGGTGCGGTGCATTGCAATACACTGACATGGATGTATATCGCTGGGCTCTGGATGATGGCGTAGAGCGGCATCGCGAATCGCCAAATTCATTTGAGATTCCCGATATTCATATACGGAAGCACCTTCAAAGCGGTGATTACGCACAACTGGTTTTTCGAATTACATTGGCAACAATTGATAAGCCGGAAATTGTCGAGCGTATGTGGGTCTTGGTTCACGAAAACACGCCTCTGGGCTATTTTGGTACTCTCAATAACATCCCGTATTCACTCAAGAAAAATGATAAGCTTTGGCTTGGTACTTCAATTGTCTTCGAACCTCGTCACATTATTAATGTTGAATACACGGATAATGATTTTCAAGAAACAGACGAAACTTTCTTCCACCAATTGCACGATGAAAGAACTGGTTATTCAATTATCATTGAAGATGACGGCAAAGTTGCCTATGCTTATTTGTATGATGCAGAAAAACGAATTGTAAGCGATGTATGGCTCTATAATCGCGGAGAAAATCCAGCTACGATTGATTGGAGCGACAGGTCTAAATTACCTTTTCAAAACCCCGCTGGTTACGTAAGTGAAATAATATTTAAGCCACTTAGGCCCTGTTGACAAAGTATGGCAGCCAAATCTTTGTTGAAGCGATTGCCAGGAATGCGGCGAATGATGCGGCGGTTTTGTCGAAGCGGGTTGCGATGCGGCGGAACTGCTTGAGTTTGTTGAACATGCGCTCGATG
>JBGSIT010000070.1:0-33839 GCA_041742335.1 Rhizobiaceae bacterium | reverse complement strand
GATTTCAACAGACCGTCCCGGCTCAAATCGACCTCATCGCACCTTGTGCCTCACAGGCACGCCAGTTTTGCTGGCGGAAACCATTTTCTGCGGTCCCGGTTCTGCCTTGCGTCAAAGACAAAGACCGGAGCACCGGCCCTGCCTGGCCGGGGACGCTTTTCCCGGTGTAACCGATGGCAGGACGGAGACGATTCTAATCGCGGGTGGAGGGGGCGCGGAAAAACGTGCGGAAATTGATTTCCCGATCGCTTCCTGAATGTGATTCGGGCCAAGGAATCGCGGCTTGCGCCGTCCCGCTGGACGCTTTGAGACGATGTTGAAAATTGGCGGAAATCAATCTGCGGGATTATTTTCGGCAAGGCCAAATAATGCGGGCAGGACAGTGTGGGAAACGACAGGCGCCGTTGTGGTGCGCCTGCCGCTTTTGACGTCCGCGAAGGACTTATGCGCCATACCAGTAAAAATCGTCGATATGTGCGCGCAACTCGCTCAATTTAGTGTGTTCCAGTTCAATGGAATCGCCATGCCCCAATTTGATCAGCACCGAGCTGCCGTCCTTGAAGCAATGGTTGTCCAGCAGGTCCTGCGTGCCATGGATACCGGTTCCCTTGAGCACGATGTTCAAGCTGTCATGGTCCAGGTTGAAATCGGTGACGACATCCTTGCCGTCGCCTTTCTTGAAGTGGATTACGTCATATCCGGCGTTGCTGGTAATTCTGTCATTGCCATGCCCGCCGAAAATCATGTCGCCAAACAGGCCTTTGTCCGTTTTACGTGGGCTGCTGCCGCTGTCGCCGCCAATGATAGTGTCGTTTCCGTTACCGCCGACCATGCAGTTATGCCCATCCACTCCGCGCAATGTATCATTTCCATTGCCGCCCTCCTGCAGATTGTCCCAGTTGTTGTCGCCTGCGCCGTATTTTGAGAAAAAGTCTTTGTATTTGCTCATTTGAAAATGCCTTTTTGCCACCGTTATGGTTCAGCCGCAGGAAATTTGAATATCCGGGGCCAAATGGCGGACTTATATTGTAAAAAGCTAAAATACAATGGGAATTTTCAAACCATCCGGTTTCAAGAAAGAAATGTCTTGTACCCGCCGGGCTTTGGCAATCACGCCCTGAAAAACGCGCCCGCCGCCATGGCCAGCCAGCCGAGGATGATCATCGTGCCGCCAAGCGGCGCGGACATGGAAAACATGCCGTGACCGAAAGCGTTGCGGAACAGGAGGTCGGCGGCGAACAAGGCGCAGCCAAGTGCGATCAACAGGCTGGCGATGGCTGCCGTCCGGATGGCGGCAAAGCCTGCGTGAAGGGCCAGCAGCGCAGGCGCGTGAGCGAGCATTATGGCGGCTGCTGTGGCAATCAGGCGATTGTCTCCGCCATGGGAAGCAAGTGCGGACAGAGAAACGCCAACAGCGCCGAGAAGACCGGCGGCCAGAAGCGTCAGGCGGCGGGGCAGGTCACTGGCCATGGTTTTCCTCCGACCGGTTTTGCATGTGAAAGGCCAGCTTTTCCACCGGTTCCCAGATGATGTCGCGCAATTTCGCCTGCTCGATGGTTTCCTCCATGGCGCGGCGAAAGCACATCAGCCATTCGTCGCGTTCACGCGGACCGATGGCGGCCATGAAATGGCGCGAGCGCAGACGCGGATGGCCATATTTTTCGACATAGAGCGGCGGCCCGCCAAGATAGCCCGTCATGTATTCGTAAAGCTTTTCTTCGGAGCGGGCGAGATCCGCCGGATGCAGCGCACGGCAGTTCTCCGCTTCCGGCAGGCTGTCCATCAAGTGGTAAAACCGATGCACCAGCGCCTTGACGGTCGGTTCGCCGCCAATGGCCTCATAAAGTGTGATTGCCTGTTCACTCATGCCTGTCGCCGCCGGATTGGTTGATGTCCTGCATATGGGCCAGCGGGATGGCCAGGTCAATGTCGGCAGACTGCGGCATTGACGACACGCAAGGTGATCAGGCGAGTCAACCGCAAACGCCGTCGCGAAGCGGGGTATAAACCGTCTCGCATCTTGCCAAAAGCGGAAACATGCGATAATTTTTGAAAAACGAAAGCGCTTTCAATTTTGAGAGCGACCCCAAAATTCCAATCACACAAGGACTTGACCATGCCGATACGGACCATCGTCTGGGGCGAGAATATTCATGAGCACGTCAACCAGGTGGTCGGCGCGCTTTATCCCGAGGGAATGCATTCCACCATTGCTTCGGCATTGAACCGCGATCCGGACATCAAGGCGACCACCGCCACCTTGCAGGAGCCGGAACACGGCCTGACGCAGGCCCGGCTTGCCGATACCGACGTGCTGGTATGGTGGGGACACCGCGATCATGGCGCAGTCGATGACGAGGTGGTCGAACGGGTGGCCAAGAGAGTATGGGAAGGCATGGGGCTGATCGTGATGCATTCGGGCCATTTTTCCAAGATATTCAAGCGCCTGATGGGTACGCCCTGTTCGCTGAAATGGCGTGAGGCCGGAGAGCGCGAGCGTTTGTGGACGGTCAGTCCCGGCCATCCGATCGCCCGTGGCGTTCCGGCTTTTTTCGAGCTTGAAAACGAGGAAATGTATGGCGAGCATTTTGCGGTGCCCGAGCCGCTGGAGACCGTGTTCATCTCCTGGTTTGAAGGCGGCGAAGTGTTCCGCTCGGGCATGACCTGGAGGCGGGGCGCCGGCAATGTTTTCTATTTCCGTCCCGGCCATGAAACCTACCCGACCTATCATGACGCCATGGTGCAGAAGGTTATCGCCAACGGCGTCAAATGGGCCCACAATCCCGGCGCCGCCTGCAGCGCCATCCATGATGCGCCCAATGTTCCGGTGGACCAGGCCCTGGAGCCGATCACCGAGCGCGGCGGCAAGCTGCACGAGGCAGGCGAAGGCGGGTTCAAGTGATGGAAACCATCCGCCTGATCATTGTCGGAACCGGCGGCATGGCCAATACCCATGCCGAAAATTTTGCCGCCATCACGGGCGTCAAGCTGGTCGCGGCGATCGATGTCGATCCGGGTCGCGTCGCGGCATTCGCCCAACAGCACAAGATTGGCAAGACCTTTACCGCGCTTGACGAGGCGATCGCCTGGGGCCAGTTCGACGCCGCCGCCAATGTGACGCCGGACCGTATTCACCACCCGACCACGATGCAACTGGTTGCGGCCGGAAAGCATGTGATGTGTGAAAAGCCGCTGGCGGAAAACCATGCTTTGGCGCTGGAAATGACCGAAGCGGCGGAAAAGGCCGGCGTGATCAACATGGTCAACCTGACCTATCGCAATGTCGCACCGCTGCAAAAGGCGCGCGCGCTGGTGCTTTCGGGCGCGATCGGTACAGTCCGGCATGTCGAGGCTTCCTATCTGCAAAGCTGGCTGGTCTCGCGGCAATGGGGCGACTGGCGGACGGAATCCAAGTGGCTGTGGCGGCTTTCCACCGCGCATGGCTCCAACGGCGTGCTGGGCGATATCGGCATCCATATTCTCGATTTCGCATCCTATGGCTCCGGTCTCGACATCGACCACGTTTTTGCGCGGCTGAAATCCTTCCACAAGACGCCCGGCGACAGGATCGGCGAATATGAACTTGACGCCAATGACAGCTTCACCATGGCGGTTGATTTTTCCAACGGCGCTTTGGGCGTCGTTCATGCCAGCCGCTGGGCGACCGGCCATCTCAACGACCTGAAGCTGCGCATCTATGGCGACAAGGGCGGCCTGGAGGTCAACCACACCATGGAAGGGTCAAGCCTCAAAGGCAGTCTCGGCGAAAATGCCGAACTGGCGCGTTGGGAAGAGATTGACGCCGGTGAGGTGGACACAAATTATCAGCGTTTCGCCAAGGCGGTCGCCAGCGGAAAAATGGATGATCCGTCCTTCCGCCATGCCGCAAACTTGCAGAAGACGCTGGATCTGGCAATCGTCTCGGAACGCGAGAGGCGGGAATTGACGGCCTGACGCCAGGCCGTCCGCGTCCCTGCTTTTGGCGGCTTCAGCTCTTGCGCAGAAGTTTGAAGACGTGGTCCCATCTGCCATTGAGAATGCCGGGCAGGCACCAGAGCTGGCAGAGCGGCTCGATGGCGCGGCTGGATTCGATCATGCCCATGTCGGCGGCTTCCCAGCCAAGCTGGTCAAGCAGGCCGGCCACTGTTTCCTTGGCGGCCTGCTCGTTGCCGGCAATGAACATGGTCGGCTTGACGCCGCCGAAATCCGGATTGATGAAATGCTGATGGCCCACTGAATTGAACGCCTTGACGAAATGCACTTCGGGAAATTCATCCTGCAGGCGTTCGCCGAGGGAATCATCGCCGCCGGTGAAATAGGCCAGAACGCCGTTTTCCGGCGGCAGGTCGGCAATCGGATTGGTGGTGTCGATCACCACGCAATTGACCAGCCAGGGCGCCGCATGCCCGAAGGCCTCAACCGCAACCGTGCCCTTGACGGCGAGAATGGCCAGTTCGGCGAAATTGGCCACCGATTCCGTATCGCCGATGGTTATCATCGGATTGGTCTTCTGAAAATCCTTGAGTTTGCCCGGCTCGCGGGTGGCCAATCTGACTTCATGGCCATGCTTCACCAATCCGGTTGCGAGTGTCCGGGCGACGTCGCCCGATCCGATAATTCCGATTTTCATATTGCGGTCCTTTTGTTCAGTTGGTCTTCGTGCGGTTTACTTAGCGCGTCGGGTTGATACCGAGAAGCTTTTTCATTGCCTCGAGGATAACAAGCAGCGCGATGCCGGCAAAAACCGCTACGGCCAGATCATCGGCATGCAGCGGGCCGAAGCTGAACAATTGCCTGGCGAAGGGCCAGTAAAGCGTCAGCGCCAGCATCAACACCACACTGGTCAGCACCAAAGCCAGCGTGCGATTGTGCCTGAAGACAGCGCTTGCCAGCGATGCCGAAAATGAGCGGTTGACGAAGATCAGGGCGACAATCGACCAGACGGTGGAAAAGAAGACCAGCGCCCGCACTTCTTCTTCCGGCATGCCCCGGCCAAGGGCCAGGACGAAGACGGTCACCACAAGGCCGAGTGCCAGTGCGCCCTGGGCAAGGCTCCAGGCAATCAGGCGCGCCGAAAACAGCGGCGCATCAGTGCCGCGCGGCGGCCGGTTCATCAGGTCTTTTTCTTCCTCTTCCGCTTCAAAAACCAGCGAGCAGACCGGATCGATGACCATTTCCAGAAAGGCGATATGGACGGGGCCGAACAGCACCGGCAGGCCAAAGATCAACGGCACAAGCGCCAGGCCCGCAATCGGCACATGCACGGCGAAGATGAAGCCCATCGCCTTGACCAGATTGTCATAGATCCGCCGTCCCAACCTGACGGCATGGACAATCGAGCCGAAATCATCGTCGAGCAGCACGATGGAAGAGGCTTCGCGGGCGACATCGGTGCCGCGGCCGCCCATGGCGATGCCGATATTGGCCGCCTTGATCGAAGGCGCGTCGTTGACGCCGTCGCCGGTCATGGCGACGATTTCGCCATTGGCCTTGAGCGCCTTGACGATCCGCAGTTTCTGTTCGGGCATGATGCGGGCAAAGACGTTTGTTGTCTTTACCCTTTCTGCCAATTGCTGGTCGGACAAGTCATTCATTTCGGCGCCTGAGACCACGCCGTCGCTCAAGATTCCGGCTTGGGTGGCAATGGCCTTGGCAGTGGCCGGGTAGTCGCCGGTGATCATGATGACCTTGATGCCGGCCGAGCGGCATTCGGCGACGGCCGCCGGCACCGGTTCGCGCATCCGGTCGGCAAGGCCCACCAGGCCGAGGAAAGTGAAAGAGAAATCGCGCGGATCTTCCGGCAGATCGGCGCCGCAGACGCCCTCGGCCACGCCGAGCACCCTCAACCCCTCCGCCGCCATGTCGTCGATCAGGGCTTTCATGGCCTCGATCTGGCTGTCGGGCATGCGGCAAAGCCCTGCTATGGCTTCAGGCGCGCCCTTGGCTGCGACCAGCAGTTTTTCGCCGTCGTCGTTCCTGCGCCAGACATGGGTAACCGCCAGCAGGTCGCGTCTCAGCCCGTATTCGCGCACCCGCTGCCAGCCGGATGGCGGGCAGGGCCGGTCGCCTTGCCCGGCCAGAGTGACAAAGGCGCGCTCCATCGGATCGAAAGGATTGGCCGCACTTGCCAGGACGCCAGCCTGCACGATGGCGCGAAAAGCATCGTCGGGCTCAATTTTTTCGTCGGTTCGCGGCGACATGGCCGTCCCGTCGATCAGGCGCAAATGCGCAATCGACATGATGTTTTCCGTCAGGGTGCCGGTCTTGTCGGTGCACAAGACGCTTGCCGATCCCAGCGCCTCGATGGCTGCGGCGCGCCGCGTCAGCACGCGCGCCTTGGAAATCCTCCAGGCGCCCATGGCCATGAAAACCGTCAGCACCATCGGAAATTCTTCCGGCAGCATCGACATGCCAAGCGCAATGCCGGCCAGCAAGCCTTCCAGCCAGTTGCCGCGCGTCAGGCCATAAAGGACGACCGCCAGCAAGCAAACCAGACCGCCAACGACGGCGAACCGCCGGACGACGAGGCGGATCTGGCTTTGCAGCTTCGGCGCTTCGGTATCCAGTGTTCCGAGTGTCTGGCCGATACGGCCGATTTCGCTCTTCGGACCTGTGGCGAAAACTTCCGCCTTGCCGCGTCCGCGCACAACAAGCGATCCGGAATAGACGAAGGGCGTGCCGTCGCCGCCGGGCCTGCGGTCGGCGTCCTCATCGCAGTCATTGTCTTCGCTCTTGTGGACCGGCACGGATTCCCCGGTCAGCAGCGATTCATCGGTCATCAGGTCGTGGCAGGCGATGATTTTGGCGTCGGCAGGCACGCGGTCGCCTTCGCCGAGCACAATGATATCGCCGCGCACCACTTCGCGCCCGGCAATGCGCACCTCCCGACCGTCGCGGATGACCAGCGCGCGCGGACTGGTCAAATCACGCAAGGCTTCCAGAACCCGCTCGGTGCGGCTTTCCTGGATGACGGTGATCAGGATGGAAAGCGAGGCAAACCCCACCAGGATGACGGCTTCGGTGTGATCACCCAGGATCAGGTAAACCACGCCGCCGCCCAGAAGCAGCGCCAGCATCGGCTCCTTGAGGACCTCCAGCACGATGCGGAACGGCGTGCGGGCATTGTGGCGCGGCAATTCGTTGGGGCCTTCCGCCTGCAGCCGGGCCTTTGCCTCTTCTGCTGTCAATCCAGCACTTGCTTCGGATTTGCCTTTGGCGTTGCCGTTCATGCTTTGCCGCTTCCGTTTAAGTCCCATGCGCATTGTTTTGCGCCCGCAGGCAAAAAACAACTGGTCATCGCGCTTTGTTACATGGTGTGATGGCAGTCGATGCCATGTCCATGATCATGGTCAATGGCCGACCATAAAATTACCGGGAGGTTGCCGTGCGTTACGAATTGATGTTGCCCCACCAGATCCGCAGGGCGATCAGCGAAAACTGGCCTGTCGTTCTGCCGTTGGGCGTTCTGGAATATCACGGCGAGCACATGGCGGTGGGCATGGACACGCTGGCGGTGATCAAGCTGGTGGAAATCATTGAGAAGGAAATCGATATCGTGGTGCTGCCGACATTTTATTATGGCGCGGCCAGCTATGCGGTGGCCCGGCCCGAGGGCAAGGGATCGGTGCATGTCGATGCCGAAAAAATCATGCCCTTTGCCAAGGAGTTGTTCACCGGCCTGCTCAGGGTCGGCTTCAGGAACATCCATAGCTTCATCCACCACCAGACCGAAAATTTCAATGTCGGCATGCCGACCGACCTTGCCTTCAAATTCGCCGCCCGCCAGGCCATTTTCGCCTTTATCGAAAACCAGCGCGGCGAAGGGTGGTGGGGCGATGAAAAGCTTGCCGACTACTATGCCGCACAGTCATCCGGCGACGATCCTTTCAACTGGATCAAGGCCCATCCGCTGATGACGCCGGAAATTACCAGCCAGTTTCCGTTTGATCATGCCGGCAAGGGCGAGACGTCCCTGATGATGGCGCTCTGCCCGGAGGCCGTCGACATGGGGCATTTTTCCACCGACGAATGGTATTGCCGGAGCGCGGCCGAGGCGAGCGCCGAACTCGGCCTGCAGGGATGCCAGTTGATCCTTGCCCATATGCGCAAGATACTGACGCATCAACCTTCAGCAGCATGAAGAAGGGCTTGGAAAGCCGCTTTGCAGCTTTCCCGGCCCGATCTACTGCGAAAGCGCCCGGCGCAGTTTGCGGATCACCACGGCGCGGGCCTTGTCGTCGGCAGCCTTTCCAAGTTCGTCCTGGATATCCAGAATCAGCGCCTGGATATCGTTGTGCCAGTCCAAGTGCGCCAGGCTTGCGGGTTGCAAGCGGGCAGGAGCTTCCTTTTCCGAAATGTCCTCGGCGGATTCATGACCCAGACGCCAGGCGCTGTCGAGATAGGGTTGGCGCAAACGCTCGTCCGGAATGAAGGCGGCCAGGCGCTGGTGCAGGCCTTCTATAGCCGGTCCTTCGCCGTGCACCATGAAGACGCCGCCCTTGATCGGCAGCCTTTGCTTGACCCAGCCCGCCAGCTCCGGCCCGTCGGCATGGCCGCTGTAAAGATCAAGCTGGCGAATGCGGGCGCGGACCTTGATGTCGTCGCCCTGGATACGGACGGTGGCGGCGCCCTCCTGCAGGATGCGGCCCAAAGTGCCGGTGGCCTGGTAGCCGACCAGCAAAATGGTGCCTTCATCGCGCCAAAGCCAATTCTTCAGCCGGTGACGGATGCGGCCGGCCTCGCACATGCCGCTTGCGGCGATGATGATGTGAAAGCCGCGCATATTGTCGAGCGCCTTGGATTGCTCGACGGATTCGGTGAAGCGGATGTTGCGCGAACGCATGGCGCGGGCCAGCATGGCGCCATTGTTGAGTTCTCTTGCGTGATTCTGGAAGATTTCGCTGGCGCGCGTGGCAAGCGGCGAATCGATGATGACCGGAACGGTCGGTATCGCCCGCGTTTCCATCAGCGCGTGAAGGTCGGCGATCAGTTCCTGGGTGCGCTCGACCGCGAAAGACGGAATGATCAAGGCGCCATTGTCATGCAGCGCGTCCTTGACGACGTTTCTGAGCACGTCGCGGCGCTGTTCCTCGGTTTTATCCTCCCGGTCCTCGTCGCCATAAGTGCTTTCGCAGATGACATGGTCAAAGCCCGAAGGCGCTTCGGGATCATCCTGCAGCAGCTTGTTTTCCGGGCCGATATCACCGGAAAACAGCAGTCTCAGCACATCGCCGCCGGTGGTGATTTCCATTTCCACTGAAGCCGAGCCCAGCAAATGGCCGGCATTGGAAAAGCGGAAACGCATGAAATCCGTGGCCGATTGCCAAATGTCGTATTCGACGGGCCGGAACTGGGTGACTGCGATTGTCGCATCATCGGCGGTGTAGATCGGGACGACCTCAGCCTTGCCGCGACGGCGGTTGCGACGGTTGAGGTTTTCGACTTCGACTTCCTGGATATGGCCGGAATCCGGCAGCATGACACCGCAAAGGTCGCGGGTGGCCGGTGTAGCATAGATCGGGCCGTCAAATCCGTTCTTGACCAGTTTCGGCAGCAATCCGGAATGGTCGATATGGGCGTGGGTCAGGATGACGGCGTGGATTTCGGCCGGGACGAAGGGAAAGGGACGATAATTGAGTTCCTTTTCGGTCTTGGAACCCTGAAACAGGCCGCAATCTACCAAAATCTTCAACCCGCCGGCTTCAACAAGTTGACACGAGCCGGTCACCGTTCCCGCAGCACCATGAAAATGCAACACAGGCCTGTCGTCCATCAATCCCTCCAATGCCGCTGAAGGCGGTCGGCAGGAATTTAAACAGGCAGCGACCGACTCGGCAATGCGCCAGATCAAGCAGGTCGCAAATTGTCCAGGTTGCGGACATCCGGCCAAGGCGGCCGAAATTTCGGTTTTCAATGCCGTCACCCGCAACGGTTTTCGATTCCAAAAGGGCGGCAGGGCGTGGCCCGCATCGATATTTTGCAGGTCAATCCCAAATCAAAAAACATTTACAGCGCTCTATAAATAGTTTCTACATTAGTATATGATAAATTATTTAAAGACGCTGGATCGGCGGTTCTCACGCGGTTAGCGCTATCTGGTCACGGATTTCAAGACAGGAATTTTCAGATGACGATTTTCATAAGCCCCGAATTTCACGTCAATACGACCACATCCGGCGCGCAGTTTCGCAGCGTCATCACCAGCCTGCCGGACGGCGGGTGGGTCGTCACCTGGGAGGCGGCTGGGGGCGACGGGTTGGACCCTGCCATTTATCTTCAGCGCTTTGATGCTGACGGCGATGCTGTCGGTGGCGAAGTGGCGGTAGCATCGGTTCCCGGCGTGTACCAGACCTTGCCAAAAATCGCCACTCTGGCCGATGGCGGCTGGGTCGTTTGCTGGCAGGCCCCCGACCCGGGCACGGGCCAGTTGGGCGCCTATCAGCGACACTACACTGCGACAGGCATGCCGGCTTCGCCGGTTGTTGAGGTGGTTGCCGGATTTGCCGAAAGTCAATCCGAACTGGCAGTCACCGCATTGGCCGACGGCGGCTGGGTCGTCACCTGGAATTCAATCGATGCTGACGGCGACAATGATGTTTTTTATTGCCGTTACGACGAATTCGGCGCGGTTGCAGCGACTGACAAGCTCAATACAGGCACTGCTGGCTATCAGGGCGAAACAAGCGTCATCGGCTTGCCTGGCGGCGGCTGGACGGCCACTTGGCATTCGGTTGACAGCGGGACGGGCGCCTATACGCTCATGCAGCGCAGTTTCGATGCGGATGGCAACGCCTCGGCGGAATCCATGGTCAATCCGGCTTCCGTCACCAGCCAGTTCGGACCCGAAATTGCCCTTCTCAAGGATGGCGGCTGGGTGGTCACCTGGCAGAATGCCGACCTTGGGGACGGATCGGCGGATATTTACCAGCGCCGCTTTGACGCCGCCGGCAATGCGCTTACCGGTGAGATTCTTGTCAACAGCTATTCGACGGGGGAACAGCACAGCCAGTCCGTTGCAGCGTTGACGAATGGCGGCTGGGTGGTGGTGTGGGCCTCGCAGGACCAGGAAAATTTTGATGATCCAGGCGTCTATCTGCAGGAATATGACAGTGCCGGCAATGCGGTGGGCGGTGAAGTCCATGTCGATGATTACACCTATGGCTACCAGTTTTCTCCAAGCGTCACAGCTTTGCCCAATGGCGGCTATGTTGTCAGCTGGAGTTCGGACGCCCAGGAACAGCCTTTCGGTTCCGGCATTTCCGATGGCGACGGATTGGAAATCTACCAAAAGTCGTTCAACGTGATCAATGCCGCGCCCACCGGCACGGACATGACGATCACCACCAACGAAGATGTCGCCTATGCCTTTTCGGCAGGCGATTTCGGTTTCGCCGATGTTGATGGAAACAACTTCGCTTCCGTCAGAATCGTCGCTGTCGACGGTGACGGGACGTTGACGCTTGACGGCAATATCATCGTTCCCGGCTCGGCCAATGACCTGATCGCCGTGGCCGACATCGCCAGGCTGACATGGACGCCGGGCCATGATTCCAATGGCGCAGCCCTTGGTTCGATTTCCTTCCAGGTGGTCGATGACGGTGGTACCGCAGTCGGCGGCGTCAATGAGGACCAGACGCCGAACATCATCACTTTCAATGTCAATCCGGTCAATGACGCGCCGGTGCTCGTCAAGCCTGTAACGGGGACCAGCTTGCTGGAAACCGCCGCCGCCATCGTCAATTCTGTTGACGATGACTTGCAGGTCAGCCCGTTCGTCACAGGACTGTCGAACGGCAATTATGTGGTCACCTGGGCCTCGGTTGCCGATGCTGACGGCTCTTATGGCATATACCAACGGGTGTTTGATGACCTGGGCGTGGCCATTGGCCTGGACATACAGGTCAGCACCACGATTGCCGGCGACCAGGAAAAGCCGGCGGTGGCTGCCTTCAATGGCGGCGGCTGGGTTGTTGTCTGGCAGTCCTGGGACCAGGACGGCGAGGAATATGGCGTCTACTTCCAGCGGTTTGACGGCAATGGCACACCGCTTGATGGCGAAACACAGGTCAATACCAACACGGCCTTTGGCCAATACGACGCCGCAGTCACCGTTTTGGCCGATGACAGTTTCGTCATAAGCTTTTCCAGCGACACTGTTGATCCCAACAACGGCAGCGACATTTACAGCCGCCGTTTCGCATCCGACGGCACGCCGGTCGACGCTGCGGAGGTGCTGGTCAATCTCGCGACCGATCTGTGGCAGTATGAATCAGTCATCACCCATTTGCCCGATGGCGGTTATCTGGTCACCTGGACAACCGACAGCGTGATGACAATTTCCGATATCGTGCAGCGGCGTCATGATGCCGCCGGCGTGGCCGTTACCGGCGACATGGTCGTCAGCAGCTATGGAGCGGGTGAAAATTATACGCCCAATGTCACTTTGCTTTCGGACGGCGGCTGGGTGACGACCTGGTATGCCAACGGCGCGGACGGCGATTCCTGGGCCATATTGCAACAGGCCTTCCATGCCGACGGCAGCAAGAAGGGCGGCGAGACGCTGGTCAATACCAGCACGACGGGGGAGCAGACCGTGCCGGTCGTGGCCGCTCTCGACAATGGCGGCTGGGTGGTTGTGTGGCAATCGGACGCTCTTGGCGCCGATGGGGTCAACATCCATCAACAGGCCTATTTTGCCGACGGCAGCCCGAATGGCGGCGAAATTCTGGTCAATGACGCAACCGGCGGCAACAACGCAGCCCCCAGTGTGGCAGCCCTTCCCGGCGGCCGCTGGGTTGTGACATGGGAGAGCCTTGACGGGGGCGGCGCGGATGTCTTCAACAAGGTCTTCCAACAATCGGACAATACCGCCCAGGCTTTGGCCTTGCAGCCCTTCAGCATGGACCTTCCCGCTGGGGCTTTCCAGGATGTCGACGGCGATGTGCTGACCTATTCATTGGCCATGGCCAACAATGATCCGCTGCCGGCCGGGTTGGCAATCGATCCCGCAACCGGTCAGATCACCTGGACGCCGGCTATCGGCGACGCTGGCCAGATCGAACTGGTCGTGACTGCCTCGGACGGCGCTTTGACGGCAACCGATACGTTCTTTCTGTCGGTCACATTGCCGAATTTTGCCCCGGTCGCCAGTGACGGCACGGCAGATGTCGATGAGGACGCCATCGTTACAGGCAATGTGGCGGCGACCGACGCCAATCCCGGGGAGACGGCGACGCTGGCCTATGCGCTGAATGCGACTGCACCCGCCGGCCTGACCTTCAATGCCGACGGCAGCTACAGTTTTGACGCCTCAAGCTATGACAGCCTGGCGGCCGGCGAAACGGTGCAAGTCACCGC
The DNA here is from genome assembly GCA_041742335.1 of Rhizobiaceae bacterium. GTDB lineage: Bacteria > Pseudomonadota > Alphaproteobacteria > Rhizobiales > Rhizobiaceae > Rhizobium_E. The sequence goes on along the minus strand of JBGSIT010000070.1, from coordinate 20,483 downwards.
CAATTACACGGCCACGGATGCGCAAGGGGAGGAATCCAACGAAGCCGAACTGGTCATTACCATTACCGGCGTCAATGATGCCCCGGTGTCCACGGCCGCCACAGCTTCCGTCGCTGAAGATGCGACGGTCAACGGCACCGTTGTCGCGACGGACGCTGACAATGGCGAAACTGCGACGCTCACCTATGCCTTGACGGCGGCAGCACCTGCCGGCCTGACCTTCAATGCGGATGGCAGCTACAGTTTCGATGCGTCGAGTTACGATAATCTGGCGGACGGCGAGACACTGCAGGTGACAGCCAGCTACAAGGCAACCGATGCACAAGGGGCAGAATCCGGTGCGGCCGATCTGGTGATCACAATCACTGGAACCAATGACGCGCCGGTCGCCAATGCAGCGACGGTCTCGGTCAATGAGGATGCGGTGGTCAATGGCACAGTCTCAGCAACCGATGCAGACAATGGCGAGACGGCCACGCTCAGCTTTGCTTTGACTGCGGCAGCACCCGCCGGCCTGACCTTCAATCCCGATGGCAGCTACAGCTTTGACGCCTCGAGCTATGACAATCTGGCAGCCGGCGAGACACTGCAGGTGACAGCAAGCTACAAGGCGACAGATGCGCAAGGGGTGGACTCCAACGAAGCCGTACTGGTCATTGCCATTACGGGTGTCAATGACGCTGCGACCTTTGATGGTTTGCTGGCCAGAACATTCGATGAAGATACGAGTGTCATCGTTCTAGGCACGACCACGGTTGCCGATATCGATACGAACGAGAACGCCTTTGTCGCAGTCGATCCAACTGCTTTGGCAGGCGTTTTCGGCACCTTCAGCTTTGACGAAACGACCGGCGACTGGAGCTACGATCTCGACGAGACTCTCGCCGCCGTGCAGGGCTTGAAGGCCGGCGACGCGCCACTGACCGATACGCTCACCGTTTCTTCTGTCGATGGCACGACACAAGATATTGTTGTCACCCTCAATGGTGTGGATGATGCGCCGGTGTTCGGCGGCACGCTCGGTCTTGTGACTACCGAGGACGAAGACGGTGAAGTCGGCGGCACAGCCATGGTTGCCGATGTCGATGCGGGCGACAATGCCTTTGTTGCCGTCGATCCAACTGCTTTGGCAGGCGCTTTCGGCACCTTCGCCTTTGACGAAACCACCGGCGACTGGAGCTATGATCTTGATGAGACTCTGGCGTCCGTTCAGGGCCTGAAGACCGGCGATGCGCCCTTGACCGATACGCTCACCGTCTCTTCGGTGGATGGCACGACACAGGATATTGTCGTCACAATCAATGGCGTCGATGATGCCGCGACCTTCGGCGGCACTTTGGGGATTGCGATCACCGAAGATGAGAGCAACGCTGTCGGCGGCAATGCCACTGTGGCCGATGTCGATGCGGGCGACAATGCCTTTGTCGCTGTCGATCCCGCAGCGCTCACCGGCGCTTTCGGCACCTTCAGCTTTGACGAAACCACCGGCGACTGGAGTTATGATCTTGATGAGACTCTGGCCGCAGTGCAGGGAATGAAGACCGGCGACGTGCCGCTGACGGATACGCTGACCGTCGCTTCCGTCGATGGAACGACACAGGATATTGTCGTCACCATCAACGGGGTTGACGATGCGCCGACTTTTGGCGGAACGCTGGGTCTTGTCATTAACGAGGATGAAGGCGGCACCGTTAGCGGTACTGCCACTGTGGCCGATGTCGATGCGGGTGACAATGCATTTGTCGCTGTCGATCCCGCAGCAATCACCGGTACTTTCGGCACCTTCAGCTTTGACGAAACGACCGGCGACTGGAGCTATGATCTCGACGAGACTCTCGCCGCAGTGCAGGGCTTGAAGGCCGGCGACGCGCCACTGACCGATACGCTCACCGTTTCTTCTGTCGATGGCACGACACAGGATATCGTCGTCACCATCAATGGCGTCGATGATGCGCCGACATTTGGCGGAACGCTGGGTCTTGTCATTAACGAAGATGAAGGCAGCACCGTTAGCGGCACTGCCACTGTGGCCGATGTCGATGCGGGTGACAATGCATTTGACGCTGTCGATCCCGCAGCGCTCACCGGCGCTTTCGGTACCTTCACCTTAGACGAAACCACCGGCGACTGGAGCTATGATCTTGATGAGACTCTGGCGTCCGTTCAGGGCCTGAAGACCGGTGATGTGCCTTTGACCGATACGCTGACGGTCGCTTCCGTCGATGGCACGACACAGGATATCGTCGTTACAATCAATGGCGTTGACGATGCGCCGACATTTGGCGGAACGCTGGGTCTTGTCATTACCGAGGATGAAGGCGGCGCCGTCGGCGGCACGGCTACGGTGGCCGATGTCGATGCGGGCGACAATGCCTTTGTCGCCGTCGATCCAACTGCTTTGGCAGGCGCTTTCGGCACCTTCACCTTTGAGGAGACCACCGGCGACTGGAGCTATGATCTTGATGAGACTCTGGCCGCAGTGCAGGGAATGAAGACCGGCGACGTGCCTTTGACCGACACGCTGACCATCGCATCAGCCGATGGCGCGACGCAGGATATCGTGGTTACAATCAACGGCGTCAATGACGCGCCCGCGACAGGCAATCCCTTTGCCAACGCCGTCGCCGTCGAGGATATAGCCTTCACCTTGGCCTTGCCGGTCGGCACCTTCAGCGATATTGACGGCGACACGCTGGAATTTTCACTGTCGCTTGCCAGCGGCGATCCCCTGCCTGCCGGGCTGCAGATCGATCCGGTGACCGGGACTATCACCTGGACGCCCGTCAATGATGATGTCGGGCCTGTCAATGTGGTGGTAACGGCCGGCGACGGCGCGGCGGCAACGCAATCCGCTCCCTTCACCATTAGCGTGGTCAACACCAATGACGTGCCGATCCTGCTCGCGCCGCTGGCCGACAGGGTGTTTGGCGAACAGGCCGGTTTCAATTTCGCCGTTCCGGCAGAAAGCTTCATCGACATAGATGTCGGCGATACCCTGACCTTTACGGCCGCTTTGGCCGATGACACCGAACTTCCGGCCTGGCTGGATTTCGACCCGGATACCGGTATTTTCTCGGCTGTTGACGGCGTTAGTCCTGCTGGCAGTTTCTCCATCAGGGTGACAGCCACCGACCAGTCCGGCGCCAGCCGCTCGGATGTCTTCGTGCTGACCATCGGCAACGCCAATGATGCGCCGGTTCTCGCCAATGCTGTGGAAGACCAGACGGCCACGGAAGACGCCTTGTTTTCCTTCGTGCTGCCGCTGGAAACCTTCATTGACGAGGATCCCGGCGATGTGCTTGCCTTTGAAGCGACATTGGCTGACGGCTCGGCGCTGCCCGACTGGCTGGATTTCAATCCGGCAAACCGTCATTTTACCGGCACGCCCGGAAACGGCGATGTCGGGGCGATTTCGATCCTGGTAACGGCGACCGATCTTGGCGGCCTGAGCGTCAGCGACGTCTTCACCATCGAAATTGTCAATGTCAACGATACGCCGGTGCTGAACAATCCGCTGGCCGATCAACAGGCAGTTGAGGACATGGCCTTCAACTTCGTGCTGCCGACAGCGGCTTTTGCCGATATTGATGCTGGCGACAATCTCACATGGTCGGCGATTCTCGCCAATGAAGATCCGCTGCCCGCCTGGCTGGAATTCGACCCGGTCACACGGACTTTTTCCGGCACGCCGGACAATGGCGATACGGGGATCCTCGCTATCCGTGTGACTGTGACCGATCTGGCCGGAGCGACCGCCTCCGACGTCTTCAATATCACCATCGCCAATACCAATGACGCTCCGGTGCTGGGCGCAATGATTGCCGACCAGAACACCACGGAAGACGAGGCCTTTGTTTTCGTGGTGCCCGCCGATGCCTTCATCGACAGCGATCCAGGCGAAATCCTTGCTCTTTCCGCAACCACGGCCGACGGTCTGCCGCTGCCGGCATGGCTGCATTTTGACGCCGGCAACGGCCTGTTCTGGGGCAAGCCGCTCAACGGCGATGTCGGCGTTCTCCCGGTCAGGCTGACGGCAACCGATGCCGGCGGCGCCAGCCAGTCGCAGATCTTTGCCATTGCCATTGCACAGGCCAATGACGCACCGACGCTGGATCATCCGCTGCTGGACCAGGTGGCCACCGAAAATGCGGCCTTCTCGTTCGTGCTGCCGGTCAATGCGTTTTCCGACATGGATGCCGACGATCAGCTGACATTTACGGCAACGCTGGCCAACGGCCAGGCCTTGCCGGACTGGCTGCATTTTGATGCCGCGCAGCAGGCTTTCACAGGCAAGCCCGCCAATGGGGATGTGGGGTTACTGCAGGTCTTGGTCACGGCCTCGGACGGGGATGGCGCATCGGTTTCAGATATTTTCAACATCGACGTCGTCAACGTCAACAACCTCCCGGTCAATGTCATTCCGCTGGCCGATCAAACGGCCAGTGAAGACAGTCCCTTCAGCTGCGTCATCCCCGCCGGCAGTTTTGCCGACATGGATGCGGGCGACCAGATTGTCCTGTCGGCAAGCCTGTCCAATGAAAAGGCATTGCCGGCCTGGTTGTCCTTTGATCCTCAAACCGGCTCTTTCAGCGGCACGCCGCGCAATGGCGATGTCGGCGTTGTTTCGGTTCGCGTTACGGCGACCGACAGCAGCGGGGCCAAGACTTTCGATGTCTTCGACATTACTGTCGCCAATACCAATGACGGTCCGGTTGCCGGCGTCGCCATTACCAAGCAATTTGCCGTTGAAGACGCCGACTTCGTCTTCATTTTGCCGGCAGCCGCCTTCAGCGATATGGATGCAGGCGATATCCTGAGCTATTCGGCGACTTTGGCCGACGGTTCGGCGCTGCCGGACTGGCTGACGCTGGATGCGGCCAACGGCTATTTGTCCGGCAAACCCGGCAGCGGCGATGCCGGCGATCTTTCAATCACGCTCACGGCGACCGATACTGCAGGTCTTTCAGCAAGCCAGACCTTCTCGCTGACGGTCATCAACGCCAATGATGCGCCGACCCTTGCCGCCTCGATCATCGACCAGTTGCTGACGACCAATGTCGCCTATAGTTTCACATTGCCCGACGGAACTTTTGCGGATGCAGACGAGGGCGACACGCTTGTCTTGTCGGCAACACTGGCAGGCGGCGGCGTGCTGCCGGATTGGCTGAAATTCGATGCGCAAAGCGGAACCTTCTCGGGCACCCCGACCATGGCCGATTCCGGCCTCATCTCAGTCACGGTGACAGCCACCGACCAAAGCGGCGCATCTGTTTCCGACAGCTTTGATTTGGAAATCAAACACGTCCATCAGGCGCCGGTCGGCAGTGACGGCAGACTGGCTGTCCAGGAGGATATCGCCTTTGTCTTTTCGGCTGACGATTTTGTCTTCACCGATGTTGATGGAGATCACCTCAAGGCCATCGTCATCGACAATATAGCCGGCAGGGGTTCGTTGACGCTGAAAGGTGAAGCGGTAACGGCAGGAATGGAAATCGCCGCCGACGATATTGCAGAATTGAGCTACCTTTCCGAAAAGGACAGTTTTGGCAACGATTATGCATCGCTGACATTCCATCTGGTTGACGACGGCGGCACTGCGGACGGGGGGGCGGATACCGAACTTGTCGAGCATACATTGACCATCGATGTCGAGGATGTCCTGGATATTATTCGCGGCACCGGTCGGAAGGACCGTCTCGTCGGCACAGATGGCGACGACAAGCTGAATGGAAAGAGAGGCAATGACCGCATGAATGGCGGGGAGGGCTCCGATATCTTTGTCTTCAAGACAGGACATGACCGCGACCTCATCAGGAAATTCGATGCAATCAGTGAAGACCACGATGTGCTGAACCTTCATGCAGTAAGATCTATCAAGACGTTCAAGGATCTCATGAAGCATCACATCGAAGAGAGCGGTAATTACGTCATTATTGACGGCCGCCATGGCGATGTCATCAAACTCAGAGGCGTTCATCTCAGCGATCTTGACGCTGGCGATTTCATTTTCTGAGGTGGAAAACGGCTCCGGCCTGGTGTCGGAGTTGCAGTCATGTCCGGAGTTTTTCAAGCTTGGTTTCAGGGTTGCAAGCATGTCAACGCATCCGGCTTTCGGTGACCGCCGTCACGCATTGTCTCGCGAATTTCGGGAAAATGCCATTCTTGAATATTAGAAAATGATAATATAAAGTGTATGATGCGGTGCCGGGGCCCCGAGATGAATCCGGCTAACCGCACGGGCTCGACGCTCACTGCAGTTCGTCGATAAATCCTGGAAGGGGAACGCCATGTCCATTGCAATTGGTGAAGAAATCCTGGTCAACACAACCACGGTTGAAGATCAGGCAAAACCGGCCGTTACCATGCTCGCTGACGGCGGGTGGGTCGTGACATGGCAATCCTTCGGGCAGGACGGAGACTTGTACGGGATTTACCTTCAGCGCTACGACGCGCAGGGTCAAATAGTCGGGCAGGAAACCAAGGTAAATACCGAAAATCTTGACCAGCAGCGCAATCCGACCGTAACGGCCCTGGCTGACGGGGGCTGGCTGGTGAGTTGGCAATCCACCGATCAGGACGGCGACGGCAACGGCGTCTATTTCCAACGCTACGACAAGGACGGGGTCACCTACGGCAAGGAAATGCGCGCCAATACAGAGTTCGCCAACCACCAGTCCGATCCGGTGGTTGCGGGTCTTCCTGATGGCGGCTGGCTGATCGCTTGGCGCTCTGTCGGACAGGATGGCGCCAATGGAGGCATTTATTATCAACGCTATGATTCGAGCGGAGTGGTCGTCGGCCCGGAAACCCTGGTCAATACCGAAACCGCTTCCGCCCAGACGAGCCCTGCCATCCGCGTGCTGCAGAACGGCGATTGGGTCATCGCCTGGCAGTCCAATGGCCAGGACGGCGACGGTTGGGGAATTTATCAGCAAGTCTATCACAATGACGGCAATACTTACGGGCTTGAGACCCATGTCAACAGTTTCACCACATTCGACCAAACCGAGCCCAGTATTGCCGCGTTGGCAGATGGCGGTTTCGTTGTCACCTGGAAATCGGATCAGCAGGATGGTGATGGAACTGGCATATATCAGCAGCGTTTCGCCGCCAATGGCACCAAGCTGGGCAACGAGGTCAAGGTCAATTGGATCACTCCGGCCAACCTATCAGAACCAGTGACTGCCGGCCTGAGCGACGGTGGCTGGATGGTGAGCTGGACGTCCATGAACCCGGACATGACGCTTGATGTTTACCAGCGCCGATACGACGCCGACGGAAACCCGACCGGTGGTGAAACCCTGATCAACACCGTCACCGGCAACGACCAGTCGGCGCCTGCCATGACAGGTCTGCCGGATGGCGGCTGGCTGGCGGCCTGGCAATCGATTGACCAGGATGACGCCGGCATGATGAATGGCGGCATTTATCTGAAGACATTCAAATTCGTCAATGAGGCGCCCTCCGGCGAGAACCTGTTCATTGACCTGATAGAGGATACGGCCCACCAATTCACGATTGCCAATTTCGGTTTCAATGATGTCGACGGCCACGACTTCGCCGGTTTCAAGATTACCGGCATCACTGGCGATGGCAGCCTGACGCTCAAGGGTGAGGCGGTGGCGGTGGACGCAATCATCGCGGCGGAAGATATTGCCGATCTTGTATGGACGCCGCCTGAAAATGCGCTTGGCAACCTGACAGGCTCCATCAGTTTCCTTGTGATGGATGACGGCGGCACGGTCAATGGCGGTCAGGATACCGATCAATCCGAAAACACCATCGTTTTCAATATCACAACGCCGGTGAACGATGCCCCGGAAGGGGCCGACAAGACAATTGCCGTTGCAGAAGACAAGCCGTACATATTCAGTGCCGATGATTTCGGTTTCGCGGATGTCGATGGCGACCTTTTTGGCGGTATCCTCATTACCGAACTGCCCACCGCCGGAAGCCTGACATTGAAGGACGTGGCGGTCGTTGGCGGCCCGGACATGCCGGTGGTGGTGGATATTGCCGACATTGGCGAACTGGTCTGGACGCCAGACGCTGATGCCAATGGTGCAAACCTGGCATCGCTTTCCTTCCAGGTCATGGATACGGGCGGCACGGGAAATGGCGGCATCGATACCGATCCGGTTGCCAGCATGATTACATTCGATGTCAGCGAAGTCATCGACAAATTCATGGGGACAAGAAGTGCCGACAAGCTTGCCGGCACTGAAGGCGACGACTTTTTCCAGGGCAAGAAGGGCAGGGATACCCTGACCGGGCTTGGCGGCAGCGATCTCTTTGTCTTCAAGAACGGCGACGGCAAGGACAAAATTACCGATTTCACCACCAAAGGCGATGATCATGACGTTCTTGACCTGTCCAGGCTTTCCAGCATCACCGGCTACAAGGACCTTGTGCACCATCATCTCAAGGATACGGCGGCCGGTTTGCTGATTGATGGCCACAACGGCGATTCGATCTTTCTGGTAGGGCTCGACAAGGCCGATCTGATCAAGGGTGATTTTGATTTTTAATAAAAAGCGCATCGCAGCGACAGTGCATTGGCAGCCCGATTTTGATCGGTCTGATGCGAATGCGATGATTTATGGCTCAATAAACACGGTAATTATAATAAAGCATTTTCTTTTACAGCAATACAGAATATAAAGCATGCCTGAAACGTCGTTGAAAGACGCAGGCTTGTGAACGGCGGGCCGGCGGGCGGGTTATGGAGATGTCCGGACCCTCCCGTCCATTCCCGACAGCCCGACCTCGCCAGTGGCCAAACCATTTTGCACCGGACGCATGCCGCCATGCGCCGCCAATTTTTAATGTGGGAGAATTTTGATGTCCTTGTTTGTCGGAAATGAAGTCCAGGTCAATACGTTTACAACAGATTCCCAACACAACAGCTCGACCATCGCTCTGCCGGATGGCGGCTACGTCTCGGTCTGGCAGAGTTTCGGGCAGGATTCCGACGGCTACGGCATTTTTTTGCAGCGCTTCGATGCCGATGGAAATCCCGTTGGCGTGGAAACCAAGGTCTCCCTGAGCGCGAACCATTCGCAAATTAAGCCGCAAATCGTCGCATTGGACCAGGGCGGCTTTGTCGTCAGCTATGTCTCAATTCAACAGGACGGCTCGGGGCACGGGATATTCCAGCGGCAATATGACATGAACGGCGATCCGGTCGGTAACGGCGAGACCCTCGTCAACAGCTATGTGGCCGGCGATCAAACCAAATCCAAAATGACGGCCTTGTCGGATGGCGGCTGGGTTGTGACTTGGGAATCCAATTCGCAAGATGGTTCGGGTTCAGGTGTCTTTCAACAAAAGTTCGATGCCAGCGGAAATCCGGTTGGTGGCGAGACGCAGGTCAATAGCTATGTCACGGGCATCCAGGATAATATTGCAGTTACCGCGCTGGACGACGGAAAATGGGTGGTGACCTGGGTCTCAAATGACGGGCAGGATGGCAGCGTCAAAGGCGTCTATCAACAACTCTTTGACGCCAATGGCGATCCAGCCGGGGTCGAAAACCAAGTCAACACCTATACCGCAAGCAATCAAGAGGACCAATCTGTCACCGCGCTGGCTGGCGGCGGATGGGTTGTCAGTTGGTCTGCTTCCGCTGGCACAGGTGATATAAATGGCGGAATTTACCAGCAGGCTTATGACCAGGACGGCGTCAAGGTCGGTGGTGAGGTCCATGTCAATAGCTATACAACCGACCTGCAACACAATCCGGAGATCACGGCGCTTTCGGACGGCGGCTGGGTCGTCACCTGGGTGTCCACCCACGACGGTGATTTCTTCGGAATTTACCAGCAGCGCTATGGCCAGGATGGCAATCCGCTGGGTGGCGAAATCCGGGTCAATACCGAAACCGTCGGCGGCCAGGCCGGACAGATTGTAGCCGCTCTCCCCAATGGCGGCTGGGTGGTGGTTTGGGTGTCAAGCCTTCAGGATGGCGATGGAACCGGCGTGTATCAGCAGGTTTATGACGCCAATGGCGCGCCCGTCGATGGCGAAACGCGCGTCAATACTTTTACCGCCGGCGACCAGAAGAACCCTTCCATCACGGTGCTCGCCGATGGCGCTTTTGTGGTGACCTGGGAATCCACCGGTCAGGACGGCAGCAACGAAGGCGTCTTCCACAAGACCTTCCATTTCGGCAATGTCGCGCCCGAAAGCCTGGATGCCGTCGTTTCCACCAATCCCGGTATGGCCTACACGTTCAGTGCAGCGTCCTTCGGCTTTTCGGATGCCGACGGCGACAGCCTCGGCGCGGTGATCATCGATTCGGCCGATCTCGGCGATGGCGATCTGACTTATGACGGCGCTGCCGTCACGCTGCCGGCCACGATAGCCATTGCCGATCTCGGCAAGCTCGTATGGACACCGCCGGCCATGGCCGGTGCCGGCCACGGCACCCTGAGCTACCGGGTGGTTGACGATGGTGGAACGGTCTATGGCGGCAGCGATACCGATACGACCGCGGCGACCCTGACGTTCAACGTGGCTCCGAATGTCAAAAATGCGCTGTCCAACAAATTTGCCCTGGAGGACGCGGCCTTTTCCTTCACGATCCCGGGCAATGCTTTCGAGGATCTGGATGGCGACACGGTCTCCATCACCAAAGCCACACTTGCGGACGGCGCAGCGCTGCCCGATTGGCTGAGCTTTGACGGAACCACTTTCTCGGGCATGCCCGAAAATGACGATGTCGGGGCGATCAATGTCAAGGTCACCGCAACCGACGCATACGGCGCTGAGGGCTCGGGCACATTCACCATCTCTGTCGCCAATGCCAATGACGCCCCCGAGATCGACAAGGGGCTTGCCGACAAGCTGACCGCCGTCGGGCTGGATTTCACCTATGCCATTCCTGTTGATGCTTTTCTGGATATCGATGGCGACATGCTGACTTTCGAGGCCAGTCAGCTTTCCAGTCCCGATCTGCCTGCCTGGATGAGCTTCGACGGAACCACCTTCACGGGCTCACCGATGGCAGCCGATGTTGGCTCTTATACCATAGTTGTCAAAGCCTATGACACCAGCAATGCAGAAATCACCACGACCTTCACGGTTACCGTCAATGCAGACAACCTGGCGCCCACCTCCACGGCAATAGATACCAAGACCATCGACGAGAAAAGCCCCTTCACCTATACATTGCCCGACGGATCCTTTGCAGATCCCGAAGAACAGGCGCTGGACTTCACCCTTACCTATGACGGTGGCATGAAGCCGGATTGGCTGGATTTTGATGCATCAACCATGACCTTTTCCGGCATGGCCGGCAATGATGACGTCGGCGATCATGTCATTGAACTGACAGCCTCGGATGGCAATTCCAGCAGTCCTCCACAAAGCTTCACACTGACGATCAACAACGTCAATGATGCGCCTGTCGTGGCAATGGCCCCGAAGGGCGCGACCACGGCCGAGGACGCCGTTTTCGAATACCAGCTCCCGGCCGGGACCTTTGTCGATATCGATGCCAATGACCAACTCAGCTACAGCTTCTCCTCCGGCACCAAAGTGCCGCTGCCGACATGGCTGGAATTTGATTCATTGACGCAAACCTTTTCCGGCACGCCCGACAACGGCGATGTCGGGACGATCTCGGTCAAGGTTAGCGCCACGGATCTGGCCGGTGCAAGCACGTCGGTAAAATTCAATATCGAAGTCATGAATACCAATGACGCGCCAACCGTGGATAACGAGGTTGAAAGCCGTGTCGTCAAGACCGGCGTGACGACAAAATTCACGCCGCCTGCCGACATTTTTGGTGATGTCGACGCAGGCGACAGCCTGGTCTGGTCGGCTACCAATACCGACGACATGGCGCTACCAAACTGGTTGGGTTTTGACATGGCGACCCATGAATTCACGGCATTTCCCGGGATAGCTGACATTGGTCAATTCGATGTCAAACTGACCGCAACAGACGGGAGTGGAGCGTCGGTTTTTGAGATCTTCACCATCATGGTCACAAACAATTATACAGGGCCGGTCGCTTTCAAACCGATTGCGCCCCAAACTTTTCAGGAAGATGCGCCGCTGGAATTCACCATCCCGTTCGAAACCTTCATCGGCCTGGATGGAACAAGCGCCATCTTGTATAATGCCCAAATTGTAGATGGTTCTCCGCTTCCAAGTTGGCTGCATATCAGTTCAAACGGAACCTTCACCAGTGATCCCGGTTTTCCGGGCAATAATGAAGTGGGCACATATCACATCAGGCTTTTTGCCCTGGAGGGCCTCACGATCAGTTCGATGGATTTCGATATCACCATCGAAAACACCAATGACGCGCCCTATCTCAAGGACGCCCCGGCGGCGCTTGCCAATGCACTCGAGGACACGCCCTATATCTTCACATTGGTCGACCTGCTGACCGGTTTTGATGATGTCGACGCAAATGATGGGCTTTCGGTCAGCAATGTCACCGCCGACCACGGCATGGTGACCGACAACATGGATGGCACCTACACTTTCACGCCGGACCAGGATTACAACGGCCCGGTAGTGCTGAGCTACACCGTCAACGACATGAATATGGGTGCGATACAGGCGACTCTGGATCTGACGGTTGACCCGGTCAATGATGCGCCGGAGGGGACGGACAAGACGATTACCATATTGGAGGATGGATCGCATATTTTCACTGTCGACGACTTCGGTTTTTCCGATCCATTGGACAATGACGGCAGTCAGTTGCAGTCGATCAAAATCTCGAATATTGCGGGCGGCGGTTTTCTTGTACTGGATGCTGGCGGGATTACCGGGCCTGTTCTGGTCAAAGCGGGAGATATAATAACTGCGGCCGAAATCGAGACGCTGGTATGGCAACCTGGCCCCAACAACAATGGAATGAATTTCGGCTCGTTTAGCTTCCAAGTGATTGACGATGGCGGCACTGCCAATGGCGGGGTAGACACCGACCAAAGCGCCAACACCATCACCTTCGACGTCACCGCGGTCAACGACGACGCGCCGTTCCTGAGCGGTCAGCAGGCCACGCTCGCAAATGCGGTCGAAGACGTGAATTACACCGTTGCGCAGGCAGATCTTCTGGCCGGATTCGATGATCCGGACATGGGCGACACCCTGACAATCGAAAATGTCGTCGCCGATCACGGCACGGTCACCCTTCAGCCCAATGGCGATTGGCTGCTCGTTGCAGAGTCCGATTACAACGGTATCGTCAACCTGACCTACGATGTGAAAGACTCCACCGGCAATATCGTTGCGGCCACCCAGACTTTCGAGGTGACACCGGTCAATGATGCGCCGGTGGTTGCAACGCCAATAGCCAACAAATTGGCCGTCAAGGACGTTGCCTTCAGCTTCACGCCTCTTGATACTTTTCTTGATGTCGATGATGCGGTGGACACGCTGGCATGGTCGGCTACGCTTGACGATGCCAATAATTCTCCCTTGCCGGGCTGGTTGAATTTCAATGAGGTCACCCATGAATTCTCCGGCACGCCCGCAGCCGGTGATGTCGCCACGCTCTCCATAAGATTGACCGTCACGGACAGCGCCATGGCGTCGGTATCCACTGTCTTCACGCTCGAAGTTGCGGCAAGCAACACCGCGCCGGTCGTGGACAATCCGATTGTCGACCAGACGGTCAATGAGGATGTGCCATTCAGCCTGGATGTTTCGGGCGCCTTCTCCGATCCGGACGGCAATGTGTTGACACTGTCGGCGACCTTGGCCGACGGGTCGGCCTTGCCGGCCTGGCTGAAATTGGCAAGCGGCAAGCTTTCCGGCACGCCAGAAGATGGTGATGTCGGCACGATAAGTGTGGTGGTTACCGCCACTGACGGGCTGGATTCAGCGTCGGCAACCTTCGAAATCACCGTCAACCCGGTCAATGATGCACCGGTCGGCGCGGACAAGACCATTACCGTTGATGAGGATGCGACCTATACGCTGACGTTGGCCGATTTCGGCTACACCGACCCCAACGATGCGGATGCCGACGCCTTTTTCGGCGTCGAAATCCTGGCCAGCGCCGGCCAGGGAACCCTCACCAAGCTGGATGGCACAGCCATCGCCCTGCCGGTCGTTCTCACAGTGGCGGAAATTCTCGGCGGTCTGGTCTGGAAGCCCGCTGCCGATGCCAATGGCAACGGCCTCGGCTCGTTCACTTTCAAGGTCATCGATGACGGCGGTACGGCCAATGGCGGCATCAACAAGGACACGGTGGCCAAGACAATCACCTTCGATGTGACACCGGTCAATGACGCCCCCATACTCTCCGGCGTGCCAGGGGCTATCGCCAACGGCGCGGAAGACCAGGGCATCTTGATCATGGCCCCTGCCTTGCTCGCCGGTTTTACCGATCCCGATGCCGGCGACACGCTTTCCGTAGCCAACCTGACGATCAACCACGGTACGCTGGAAGACAAATCCGGCGGCACTTGGCTGTTTACGCCCGACCAGGATTATAACGGCCTGGTCACATTGACCTATAATGTGAAGGACAATGAAGGTGCGCTGACCGCCGCGACGCTGACCTTCAATCTGGCCCCGGACAACGACGCGCCAATCGTCTTCAAGGACCTTGCCGACAAACTGGTTGTCAAGGACATCGTGTTCAGCTTCACGCCGCCGCTGGACAGCTTCAAGGATATCGATGCCGGCGACGAAGTGCTGAAATGGACCGCGACGCTCGATGACGATACGCAATTGCCGGCTTGGCTGGATTTCAATCCGGCTACCCATGAATTTTCCGGCACGCCTCCGGCAAGCGCGATCGGCGAACTCTTGGTCAAGGTGACGGCCGCCGACAATGGCACACCGCCGAAATTCATATCCGACACTTTCAAATTGACCATCGCGGCCACCAATGCGGCCCCCGTGGTCGCCAATCCGATCACCAACCAGACCGTCAACGAAGACGGGGCATTCAGCCTCGATGTATCGGCTGTCTTCACAGATCCCGATCTCAATGACCTGACGATCTCGGCAACGCTTGCCGATGATACGCAACTGCCGACTTGGCTGCATTTTGACGGCGTGAACTTTACCGGTACGCCCGAAAACGGCGATACCGGGACAATTTCGGTCAAGGTGACGGCCACCGACGGCGACAAATCCGTGTCCGAGACCTTCGACCTCACGGTCAATCCGGTCAATGACGCGCCGCATGGCGCCGATTCCACCATCACGGTCACCGAGGGCGCTTCCCATATATTCGCAATTGCTGATTTCGGCTATTCCGATGATGAGAACGACGATTTCGCCGGCATCAAGATCACCGGCTTTACCGGCGGCGAACTCACCCTGGACGGCACGGCGCTGGATCCGGGCGCAGAGACCCTGGTAACGGTTGGCGGATTTGCAAAACTGGTCTGGACGCCCAGCGGCAATGGTGCGGGATCGGTAACCTTCCAGGTGATCGACAAGGGCGATAATGCAAATGGCGGAAGCAATATAGACCCAACGCCGAACGTCATCATTTTCGATGTCGTGCCCGTCAACCATGCGCCGACCCTGGAAAATGCGCTGATCGACCAGATTCTCGCTGAAGACAGCAACTTCACCTTCACGATACCGGCCGGCACTTTTGCCGATATCGACATGGGCGACACGATGACCTTGACGGCGACGCTGGAAGACGGCTCGGATTTGCCTGACTGGCTGCATTTCGACGGCACGGCCTTTACCGGCACGCCGGACAATGACGCAGTCGGCGAAATCAATGTCAAGGTCACGGCGACCGACGGCTCCAATGCCAGCGTCTCGGATAGCTTCATGATCAAGGTCAACAACGTCAACGACGCACCGATTGTCATTAAATCCCTGGCAGACAAACTGGTCGTCAAAGACTCAACAACCACCATCACGGTGGCGGACAATTCCTTCATGGATGTCGATGTCGGAGACGTGCTCACCTGGTCGGCGACACTCGCTGACAACTCCGCTTTGCCGTCATGGTTGAAGTTCGATCCGGGCACCCATGCCTTCACCGTTTCACCCGGTCAGGGCGAGGTTGGATTTTATGATGTCAAGGTGACGGTCACCGACAAAGCGGGGCTGAAAATCTCCGATGAGTTCAAGCTGACGGTTGCCGAAAGCAATGATGCGCCGGTGCTTGTCAATCCGGTGGCAGATCAGACCGTCAACGAGGATTCCCCCTTCAGCTTCATGGTTCCGACCGATACCTTCTCGGATCCGGACGGCAACCCGCTGGCCCTGGAGGCAAGTCTTGCCGATGGTTCCGACCTGCCGGCCTGGCTGCATTTTGACGCCGTCACCAATACGTTCACCGGCACGCCGGAAAACGGCGACGTCGGGGTGATATCGATCAAACTTTCGGCCACCGACGGGGCGGAAACGGTGTCTGACACCTTTGACATCTCCATCGTCAACACCAACGACGCGCCGACGCGAGCCAACGAGATCGCCAACCAACCCGGCATGCCGGATGTCGCTTTCGTCTTTGCGCTGCCGGCCAATATCTTCGCGGATGAGGATATCGGCGACACGTTGACGCTGACCGCCACTCTTGCCAATGGCGATCCGCTGACCGGCACCTGGCTCAGCTTTGACGGCACGACCTTCACCGGCACGCCCGGCATGGGCGATATCGGCACATTGTCGGTGACCGTCACGGCGACGGATGCATCCGGAGCAACGGTCACCGACACATTCGATATCGTCACCGATCTGATCAACGACGCGCCAAGCAGCGCGGACGGAGTCATTGCGGCCAAGGAAGACAAGGTCTTCTCCTTTGCCGCCGATGATTTCGCCTTTTTCGATCCCAATGCCGATAGCTTCAAAAGCGTCATCATCGATGCCTTTGCCGGCAAAGGCACGTTGTTGCTGGATGGTAAAGCGGTGGAGGCGGGGACCGAGATCGCCGTTGCCGATCTAGGCGATCTGACATTCAAATCCGCCAAGAATGGATTTGGCGACGACTACGCGCAATTGTCATTCCGGGTGGTTGATGACGGCGGCACAGCAGGCGGCGGCAATGATACAGACCCGATGACCCATATTCTGACCATCAATGTCGCCGATACCACCGACACATTCAACGGTACCCGCGGCAAGGACACGTTGAATGGCACGGATGGTCACGATGTCTTCAAGGGAAAGGCCGGCAATGACAAGCTGAATGGCATGGAGGGAAGCGATACCTTCATCTTCAAGACCAATTGGGACAAGGACCTCATCAAGGACTTCGATGCGGTCGGCAGCGACCATGATGTGTTGAACCTTCACGGCCTCAAATCCGTCAAAAGCTGGTCCGACCTCAGGCACCATCACATGGAGCAGCACGGCAACAATGTCGTGATCGATGGCGGCCACGGCGATGTGATTACGCTGAAGGGTGTCGATATTCACGATCTCGGAAAGGCGGACTTCATTTTCTAAGGATCCGCCATATCGAACCCAAACTATCAAAACGATCCCCGGCTTCTTGCCGGGGATCGCATTTCAGCAGGGCGGCTTTTACCTGCTTGGCATGAATGACTTCGGCGTGAAAATGTCACAGGCGCAATTTCCTGCTGTTAACCGGCAGCCGGCGCTGGCATAGTCGCGGGATGGTCGATGTCCGGACAAGCAAGCAGCCCCCCTATCAGCGCCTCGGCGGCGCGGACGGTGTTCGCCAACTCGTCGAATGCTTTTATGATCTGGTTGAAACTGAAGCGGTGGCTGAACCGCTCCGGCTCATGCATTTGCGCGGCCACGGCATTGCCCATTCCCGGATCGCGCAATTTGAATTCATGTCCGGCTTTCTTGGCGGCCCGAGGCTTTACTTCGAAAACAACCGCCACGCCGATGTCCGTCAGATGCATGCCCATCTCGCCATCGATGCCCAGGCCCGCGATGCCTGGATCGGCTGCATGAAACTGGCTCTGGATCAATGCCGCGTCGAACCGGACCTGGCCGATACATTGATGGGCAGCTTCACCCGTGTCGCGCACATGCTGCAAAATATCGACGACACGCCCTGAAAGCGAAGTCGTGAAGCGCTTTGCCGCGATGTTGTTGTCAGCTTGGCGTCGGTCGGCAGGCAAGTCCCGGAACTTGAAAGGGCGTGGCAATAGCAGGCGCGCCACCGACTTGGTTTGCTTGTCAATGTGACGGGAAATTGATAATAATACAGCCATTGGTACATGCAACCATGCCTGCAACGAGGCTTTCATGAGAAGTTTCACCAAGGCGGTCGTATCGTTGCCGGGGCAAGCGCGGCGCGGCAAGACGCCGTTTGGGGCCCGGATCGACATTCACGCGACTGCTGCACAAACCGATGGCGCATTTGGCATGTGGGAAACCTTCACGCCGCCCGGCCAAGGCCCGGCGCCGCATACGCATACCAGGGAAGCGGAGATCTTCCGGGTTGTCCGTGGCGTCTACAGATTCACATGCGGCGATGAGGAGTTTGATGCGCCAGCCGGCAGTGTCGTGACATTGCCGCCGCATGTTCGCCACAGCTGGCGCAATATTTCCGACGAACCAGGTGAAATGTTCGTGATCGTCGTGCCAGGCGGATTTGAGCAACTCTTCGCGGATATCGAGACCAGCGGCGCTGCCACGCCTGAAGATATCGCTGTCATTGAGGCCAGGTTTGGACTGGTCAACGATGCCGTCACCGCACTTGGACGGAAAGAGCCAAGTTGAAACATGGCCCTGGATAGCTTTAGCCGCCGATGGAGCAGATATCGCGCTTATGCTTCCGGTGGCAGGATGGTGCTGTTCAGGCTGCACATGCAGATTAGCCAGCCGCCATCGGCCTGACGCTCCATAACGCAGACCGACGTGCCATCGCCTGAAACATCGCCTTCTGAATAGGCCGCCAGACACCAGGCGAGATCTGCGGACGCTCCTGCCTTTAAAACCCTCAGTTCCTTGTTCTCGCCGTCCACTGTCCAGATGCGGTGAAGCGCCTCGATTTCGGCACGGCCCCGGGCAGGGGGCGCATAAGGTGAATGGAGTTCACCGTCAGGAGTGAACAGGGCCGCGCAGCCTGCGGCGTCACCCGCGCGATAAGCCTCGCGCATCCGGTCCATGACATTTTGCATTTCTTCGTGGATCAATATGAAGTCACCTTCCTTCCGATCAGCGCCGCTGCGCGGGCGCAAGGGTCGTCCTTATGCGTCCTTGCCGCATGCGCCAGTAATTTACGGGCAAACATGTCTGCCAGCCTCAGGCTACGATGGTCAATCTCCGCTTGCGTTCGTCCAGCAGCACGATGGTCAGGCCGCTTGCCACCACAAGCAGGATGCCGGCGACGGCCAGCGCATTGGGGAACTGCCCGAACACCAGAAGGCCAGAGACGA
This sequence comes from Rhizobiaceae bacterium, assembly GCA_041742335.1. GTDB lineage: Bacteria > Pseudomonadota > Alphaproteobacteria > Rhizobiales > Rhizobiaceae > Rhizobium_E. The sequence continues at coordinate 1,176 of JBGSIT010000070.1, read as the reverse complement.
CCGCCCAGACCGAAAATGTGTAATAGAATGGCGCGACGACTCCCGTCGGTCCGATCCGATAGGCCATGAAGATGAAGAAGTGACCGAAAATCAGAAACAGGCCGGCGCCCGCCATCAGCATCAGATGGGTGGGGCCGGGCATGACCCATTGCTCCAGCAGCACATGGCCAATGGCTGCGCCGACCAGCACAACGACAACAGCCGAGATGGCGACAATCATGCCGGGCACTTCGGCAGCTACCCTTCGACCGGCCAGATCGCGGGCCGCTCCGAATACCGCATTGGCGATTGCCAGCAAGGCATAGACGGAGACGCCCTGCATGGTGGGTTGGGCCACCATGATGGCGCCGCTGAAGCCGAGGCAGATCAGGGCTGTTCTCACCCCGCCTATCTTTTCACGAAACAGCACTGATGCGCCCAGCAGCACCAGCAGCGGCGTCAATTGCCCCAGCGCGCTTGAATCGGCAATCTGCATATTGGCGAGCGCCACCACATAGGCCAGGATGGCCGCTGTTTCCAACAGGTTGCGCAGCAAAACCCGTCTTTCAAACATCAGCGGGATCTGTCGGCCATAGCCCAGCGCAAATAGTAGCGGAAAGCCCCACAATGCCGCCGCAACGCCCCGAAGCAGCAAGACCTCATAGGGCGGCAAACCGGCTGTCGCCAGTTTCATCATGGTGTCGTTGATGACATAGGACCCGGTCGCGACAACCATGAACAGCGGGCCACGCAAACCAGGCGGGATGAAGTGCATGGCGGCAATAAATCAGACAAATGCAAAAGCGGCAATGGCCGTGGTTGCGTAACCACAATCCGGCAACTGCGCCACCGCTATTTTTTGGGCTCTTGGCTCAAAGTCCGCCTGATCGGCCAGCATTCCGCCGGTTGCTGTCAAGCTGCACAGCTGGGACCTGCAGGCAAATCGGCAATATCAATTATGCGAAAGCCTGGTTCCGGTCCGCCGCAGATAATGAACAGGGAATTCCCGGATGTACTGGGCGGCCTTCGATCCCGGCTGTACTTTGCGATATTACCTGTTAGGCCCTGTTGACAAAGTGGATTCCCAAATCATCTGAATTCTGATTCAAAGCTTCCTTTTGGGAGGCTGATATGGCTCGTGGTGACCTTACTGACGCTGAATGGAAGATTATCGGGACACTATTGCCGTCAGAGCGG
>JBGSIT010000069.1:0-55486 GCA_041742335.1 Rhizobiaceae bacterium | reverse complement strand
GGCATGCAGGTCGCCGGCCTGGCGCGGCAGCGCTAGGGCCGGCACCATCACGCCGGAGGAGGCGACAGCCGGCTGGCCGTCCAGGCTGAAGGCCCGGGTGCGGTAAAGTTCGCGGCCGGCCAGCAGATTTGCCGCCCGCAGGGGTTCGGTCGCCGAGGCATAGGACATCAGGGCGAAACCTGGCACCAGGATGAAGCCTATGTCCTGCACATATCGGTCAATGTTCTTGCTCATGTCTCAAAGATATAAGAATGGGTCTCATTCCTGCAAGTCAATTTCGCCACGCATGCGAAGATGAGTCATCCCGGATTGGAAAACCTGCCATGCGATATTCAGCACTTTCGATTTTTCTCAATGCGCTTTCAGGCAACAAGGGCTGGAAACCGGCCTGGCGCAGCCCGACGCCCAAATCGCACTATGATGTCATCATCATCGGCGGCGGCGGCCATGGCCTGGCCACGGCTTATTATCTCGCCAAAGTCCACGGCATTACCAATGTCGCGGTGCTCGAAAAAGGCTATATCGGCGGCGGCAATGTCGGGCGCAACACCACCATCATCCGCTCCAATTACCTTCTGCCCGGCAACAATCCATTCTACGAGCTTTCATTGAAACTGTGGGAAGGCCTTGAGCAGGATTTCAATTTCAACGCCATGGTCTCCCAGCGCGGCGTGCTCAATCTCTACCATACGGATGCCCAGCGCGACGCCTATACCAATCGCGGCAACGCCATGCGGCTGCACGGCGTCGATGCCGAGCTTTGGGACCGCGAGGCGGTGCGCGCCAAGCTTCCCTTCATGGATTTCACCAATGCACGTTTCCCGATTCAGGGCGGGCTCTATCAGCCGCGCGGCGGCACGGTGCGCCATGACGCGGTGGCCTGGGGCTATGCCCGCGGCGCAGACAGCCGCGGCGTCGATATCATCCAGAATTGCGAAGTCACCGGCATCAAGCGTGAAAATGGCGCCGTAACCGGCGTGGAAACCAGCCAGGGCTTCATAGGCTGCAACAAGCTGGCGCTGTGCGCCGCCGGCAATTCCTCGCTGGTCGCCAAAATGGCCGATCTTCGCCTGCCGATCGACAGCCATGTTCTCCAGGCCTTCGTCTCGGAAGGTCTGAAGCCCTTCATCGATTGCGTGGTCACCTACGGCGCGGGCCACTTCTACGTATCCCAATCCGACAAGGGCGGCCTTGTCTTCGGCGGCGATCTCGACGGCTACAATTCCTATGCCCAGCGCGGCAACCTCGCCAGCGTCGAGCATGTCTGCGAGGCCGGCGTGGCGATGATCCCGGCGCTTTCGCGCGTCCGCGTGCTGCGCAGCTGGGGCGGAGTGATGGACATGAGCATGGATGGCTCGCCGATCATCGACCGAACGCCGATCGACAACCTCTATCTGAACAGCGGCTGGTGCTATGGCGGCTTCAAGGCAACCCCGGCCTCGGGCTGGTGCTATGCCCATCTGATCGCCAAGAACGAACCGCATGAAACCGCCCGCGCTTTCCGGCTCGACCGGTTCGAGCGCGGCTACATGATTGACGAGAAGGGCGTTGGCGCCCAGGCAAACCTGCATTGACGGCAATGCCTGACCGCTACCACCATTCCAGCAAGGACGCATTTTCATGGCCAGCCTGATCCATTGCCCGCATTGCGGCAAGCGACCCAAAGAAGAATTCACCATCCGGGGAGACGCCGGTATCAGCCGGCCCGCGCCAGATGCCGGCCAGCAGGCCTGGTTCGACTATGTCTATATGCGCGACAATCCCAAAGGCGCTTTCAAGGAACATTGGCATCATTCATCCGGTTGCAGGCGCTGGCTGGTCGTCAGCCGCAATACGATGACCCATGAAGTCGATAAGGTTGAAGATGCAGCCGGGATGGTGCGCTCATGAGTTCGTTTCGTCTTTCCTCCGGCGGCTTGATCGACCGCCAGTCCTCCCTCTCTTTCAGTTTTGACGGCAAGAAACTCACCGGCCATCAAGGCGACACGCTGGCCTCCGCACTGCTTGCCAATGGCGTCCGCCTGGTCGGCCGCAGTTTCAAATATCACCGGCCTCGCGGCATCCTGACCGCCGGCGCCGCCGAACCGAACGCGCTTGTGACCCTGGGCTCCGGCGGACGTACCGAGCCCAACAGCCGCGCCACCATGGTCGAGCTTCACGAGGGCCTGCAAGCTGTCAGCCAGAACCGCTGGCCCTCGCTTGATTTCGACATAGGCGCGGTCAACAGCCTGTTGTCGCCTTTCCTCGGCGCGGGCTTTTACTACAAGACTTTCATGTGGCCGGGCGTTTTCTGGGAAAAGCTCTACGAACCCTTCATCCGCCGTGCCGCAGGCCTGGGCAAGGCGACGTATGAAGCTGATCCGGATTCTTATGAAAAAAGCTGGGCGCATGCCGACCTGCTGGTCATCGGTTCGGGACCTGCCGGACTGGCAGCAGCCCTGACTGCGGCGCGCAGCGGCGCGCGGGTCATCCTTGCCGACGAGAATGCCGCCATCGGCGGATCGCTGCTGTCGGAGACAGCCAGGATCGGCGATGTCAGCGCAATCGAATTTGTGGACAGCGCACGGGCCGAGCTCGAGGCCGCGCCCAATGTCACCATCATGGACCGGACCACTGTGTTCGGCTGGTATGACAGCAATGTCTTCGGCGCCGTCGAACGGGTGCAGAAGCATGTTGCGCTTCCCGATGCGAACCGGCCTGTCGAGCGGCTTTGGCACATTTCCGCCAGGGATGCGGTTCTGGCCACCGGCGCTGAGGAACGGCCGATCGTGTTTGGCGGCAATGACCGGCCGGGCGTGATGATGGCCGGCGCCATGCGCAGTTACGCCAACCACTTCGGCGTGGCTGCGGCAAAGCGCGTCGCCGTATTTACCACCAATGACAGCGGCTACAAGGCGGCGGCTGATTTTGAGGCAGCGGGCATCGAAGTCGCAGCCATCATCGATCACCGCGCCGCCAAGAATGCTCGCTGGGCTGGCAAGGCGCGGGTCATTTCCGGCGGCGCCATAATCGAGACAAGCGGCGGCAAGGATCTTTCAGGTCTTGTGGTCAGTTCCGCCAGCGGCATTGAAACGCTGGCTGCCGACGGCATTGCCATGTCGGGCGGCTGGAGCCCGATCATCCACCTCGCCTGCCATCGCGGCGGCCGTCCGGTCTGGAACAGCCAGAAGGCGGCCTTCATGGCCACCGGCCCGCAGCCGGGCCTGCGGCTTGCAGGCGCTGTTGCAGGCGACGACACGATTACCGCCTGCCTGGCATCGGGTGCGGAAATTGCCGCCAAGGCGCTTGCTGAACTGGGTTTCAGCGCGCAAAAGCACGACTTTGGCAAAGTGGAAGCCGAAGTTTCAGAAAGTGCCGCCGACACTTTGTGGTCAATCAAGGGAACGCGCGGCAAGGCCTTTGTCGACTACCAGAACGATGTGCATCTGAAAGATCTCAAACAATCGGTTCAGGAAGGCTACGGCCATGTCGAGCTTTCCAAGCGCTATACCACCAATGGCATGGCCACCGACCAGGGCAAGCTTTCCAATGTCAACGCCATCGGCATCCTGGCCGAGGCGCGCGGCGTCTCGCCGGCGGAAGTCGGCACAACGACCTTCCGGCCCTTTTACACGCCTGTCTCCTTTGGCGCGCTGACAGGCGCGCACCGGTCACGGCATTTCCAGCCGGTGCGCAAGTCGCCGCTGCATGACTGGGCCAAGAAGAACGGCGCGTTGTTTGTCGAGACGGGGCTTTGGTACCGCTCTTCCTGGTTTCCGCAGGCAGGGGAAACCACCTGGCGGCAGAGCGTCGACCGCGAAGTGGCCAATACCCGCGCCAATGCCGGCATCTGCGACGTTTCAACGCTCGGCAAGATCGAGATTTTCGGCGCCGACGCGGCCGAATTTCTCAACCGGATCTACTGCAACGCCTTCCTCAAATTGCCGGTCGGCAAGGCCCGCTACGGATTGATGCTGCGCGAGGACGGCTTCATCTATGATGACGGCACAACAAGCAGGCTGTCGGAGAACCATTTCTTCATGACCACCACCACCGCACTTGCCGCCGGTGTGATGACGCATCTGGAATTCTGCGCCCAGGCCTTGTGGCCGGACCTCGACGTCCGTTTTGCCTCCTCCACCGATCAATGGGCGCAAATGGCCATTGCGGGTCCGAATGCCCGCACAATCTTGCAGAAGATTGTCGATGAAGACATTTCCGATGCGGCCTTTCCCTTCCTTGCCGCCCGCGAAGTCTCACTGTTCGGCGGCAGGCTGGAAGGCCGGTTGTTCCGGATTTCCTTCTCCGGCGAACTGGCGTTTGAATTGGCGGTACCGGCAGGCTACGGCGAGACGGTCGCTGATGCGCTGATGGATCTGGGAAAGCCGGAAGGCCTGCAGCCCTATGGCACGGAAGCACTCGGCGTCATGCGCATCGAGAAAGGCCATGTCACCCATGCCGAAATCAATGGCAGGGTCACGCCCGGCGATCTTGGTTTCGGCAAGATGGTCAGCGCCACCAAGCCTGATTTCATCGGTCGCGCCATGCTGATGCGCGAAGGCTTGCAGGACCCCAAGCGCCAGCGCCTGGTCGGCGTCAAGTCGCTTGATCCGGCCCAACCTTTCCGCACCGGAGCCCATATTCTGAACAAGGGCGAAAAGCCCTCGCTCGAAGGCAGCCAGGGCTATGTAACCTCGACCGCTTTTTCGCCAACCGTCGGACATACGATTGGATTGGCGCTGGTGGTTGACGGACCTGACCGCTTGGGAGAGGAAATTGTCATCTGGAATGCGTTGCGCGGCGAAATTGCCGCCGGCCAGCTTTGCGAACCGGTTTTTGTCGATCCGGAGAACAGGAAACTTCATGTCTGAGATCACGCTGAACTCCCGTCCCGTTCTGGGCGATGTGGCCTTGGGCCTTTTCGGCGCCAATACCGACATGCCCGGCGTGATCCTGACCGCGTTGCCTGAAGGCCATGTGCTGCATATTCTCGCGGGCCCTGGCAAGGGCGATGCCGAAACCGAGCTGGGACAAGCCACGGCGCGTTTCAAAAGCAGCCTGCGCAAGGTCTCGCCCGGCCAGTGGTTCGCCGTCGGCGACAATGCGGTGACACCTGCCGAAGTCCGTGAACTTGGAGCGGCCATTGCGACAATCGCGGCTTTATCGGATCAAAGTCATGGACGGGTGCGGCTTCGCGCTGAAGGCAGCGGGGTTCTGCCCATGCTTGCCAAAGGCATTGCCGCCGATCTCGACCTTTCGGTTTTCCCGGTGGGCCATTCCGGCACCATGATCTGCGGCCATGTCACGGTTCATGTGACACGGCTTGCCGCCGACAGTTTTGAATTGATGAGCCTGCGTGGTTTTGCGCCCGATCTTTGGGACTCTCTCGTCCATCAGGCGCTTGAATTCGGGCTTGAGTGCCGCGCGGCCTGAGACCCGGAATTTCCGGCTTGCCGGAATTTTCAACCCAACCTGATTGCAATGCGGTGGCTTGGCGCTTCACGTAGCGATCTTGCATTGAAATTCGCCAGTTTTGAGCAAGAAATCGTCGTTTCCGGAGAAATGGGAGAAGATCCGAATGGTAGGCTCATCCATCCCAGCGACTGCCCCTCAATCCGGGACCAATGCCGCCATGGCGCCACAGACTGCCGCAGAAAATCCCGGTCGCGTGCTGATTGCCGAACGCAATCCGCTGGTCGTGGCCGCTTTGCGCGGATTGTTTGCCGAAAACGGCCAGTTCGTCATTGCCGGATCGGTCCGGACCGCCGCCGAGCTTTACAACATTTTGCAACGGATCGATATTGATTGCCTGCTTTTAGGCTGGGCGCTTGCCGATGCGGAAGCGCCCGACATTCTTGCCGAACTCGGCCACAGGGGCCTGGACCCGAAAATCGTGCTGTTTGCCGACCAGGCCAATCCGGCCATCCTCAAGGAGACCATCCGGATGGGCATTCACGGGCTATGCTACCAGTTCGAGGATCCCGAAATCCTGTTTGCCACACTGACGGCGGTCAAAAAGGGACGGATCTGCATTCCCTATACCGTGCTCACAAAAATATCCGCCTCGCCTTTTTCGCAACTGACATCGCGGGAATGCGAATTGCTGGGCATGCTCAGCGACGGATGGACCAACACACAGATTGCCACCCGCACCGGCATTTCCGAAAACACCGTCAAATACCATCTCAAGAATCTTTATGAAAAACTGGAAGTACGCAACCGCGCCATGGCGGTTGCCCTTTACAGCAATGAAAAGCGGCGCAGCCAGGGATAGGGTTTGCCGGATAGAATGCCCGCAAGCAATTTCTTACACGAATGCCGACCGCTTGGGGGATTTTTCCAATTGACTCAAGAAAGCCGCTTCTTTTGATGTCCTTTTGGAGCCGGCTTGAATGAAGAGATTGATTGCCCTTGACAATCGGGCTCTCTCGACGGACTCAAGCGGCAATTGTTCATGATCATGGAGCCAGTCAGCAACTTCAACCCAATCCCATAATGGATTGGAGGATGTAATTCGGGCGCAGGGCGACGGAAAGCCTTTCCCGCGTTCCCCGACTGCGTAGAGACTTATCGCCGCCTTCGACAAATTTGCCCGCTTGGCTATTTCGGATCTGCTTACAAGAAAGTCCGGCTCGAATCTCTCAAAGTGCGCCCCTGTCTTCCGGATATCGCGATAACCCGACAAAACTGCCTGATCAAACTGATCCGCCTGACGGGCAAAGCTTACGACAATGAGACCACGGACAAGCATGATGGTTGCGTCATCACAGCCGGCTTCAAAAAAACGGTCGGCGAAATCGTCAGCGTGCGGATCAACGCCGGAGACGATAAAATTGAACTCAAATTCACTCATCATTTTCGCCACAGTTGCATTTGTTGATCGCCCGCAAAATGTCCCGAGCATGGTTGCCGGCATTTCTCGGCGTTGACCAGACATACACAATGCATCCGGAAGGATCGCTGTTTGGGCAAAAAAGCTTGAATTTGGCGTGGTTCTTCGCTTCGACGACACGCCAGCCCCTGCTTTCAGCCAAAGCGACAGCGTCCTCGACCTCCTTGTCATTATGCCTGGATCGCAGCACCACAAGATGTTCCCAAGATAAGCGTTGTGTAAACTAAAGTCAACAGAACAGGTTTCTGAGCGTCGCTCCATCGCAGCACCGTCCCATATCCATTAGCATTTTATCATATTAATGCAAACCTGTCCGGCCAACAGCATTTCCGGCATTCAACCTTGCGTCTCAAGCACGGCGCGCACCCCAACGGGTAGCGATCCCCTACCCGCTGCATCCGCACCGCTACCCGTATGCAAATTCATACCGCCCGATTGGCATTCGATCTTGCCGGAACGAGTGTTGTGGAAGATGGCCAGCAAAGGCAGTTTTGATCGGAGGAGGATCCGACATTGGAGGTCGGGTCCACGCCAAGGGAGAACGCCATGCCAGGTTACAATCATCTTTTCATTCCGGGTCCGACCAATGTGCCCGAGCAGGTGCGCCAGGCGATGAACCTGCCGATGGAAGACATGCGGGCGGCGAGCTTTCCGGATTTCACCCTGCCCTTGTTTGCCGACATCAAGAAAGTCTTCAAGAACGAGACCGGCCGGGTCTTCATCTATCCGTCCTCCGGCACCGGCGCCTGGGAAGCGGCGATGACCAATGTGCTTTCACCGGGCGACCGCGTTTTGATGAGCCGCTTCGGGCAGTTCTCGCTTCTCTGGGTCGGCATGGCCGAGCGACTTGGCTTCGACGTCGATTGCATTGACCGTGAATGGGGCGCCGGCGTGCCGGTCGAACTTTATGCAGAGCATCTGGCGGCCGACAAGGCCCATGCCATCAAGGCGGTGTTTGTCACCCAGAACGAGACAGCCACCGGCGTCACCTCCGACGTCGCCGCCGTCCGCAAGGCGCTGGACGCTTGCGGCCATCCGGCGCTGCTGTTTGTCGATGGCGTTTCCTCCATCGGCTCAATCGATTTCCGCCAAGAGGAATGGGGCGTCGATTGCGCCGTCAGCGGATCGCAAAAAGGCTTCATGCTGCCGGCAGGCCTCGGCTTCCTTTCGGTCAGCCAGAAGGCGCTGGAAGCCGCAATGACATCGCGCCACATGCGCTGCTATTTCTCTTTCGACGACATGATCCGGCTCAATGACCAGGGCTACTTTCCCTATACCCCGGCCACCCAGTTGCTGCGCGGCCTGCGGGCCTCACTCGACCTGATTGCGGCTGAAGGACTGGAAAACATCTTTGCGCGCCACCACAGGCTGGCAACCGGCGTAAGAAAAGCGGTCTCGGCCTGGGGCCTGTCGCTCTGCGCGTCAGAGCCGAAATGGCATTCCGACACAGTCTCAGCGGTCCGCCTGCCGGAAGGCGTCGACGGGGCGCATCTGGTCCGTCACGCCGCCCAGGCCTACAACACATCCTTCGGCGGCGGCCTGAACAAGGTTGCCGGCAAGGTGTTTCGCATCGGTCATCTCGGCTGGCTCAACGAAGTCATGGTCTGCGCCTCGCTGTCATCGGCCGAAATGGCGATGCTGGATTGCGGCGTCAAGATCGAGCCCGGTTGCGGCGTCGGCGCTGCAGTCGGCCATTTCCGTGCCGACATGAATATCACCGCCCAGCGCGCCGCCTGAAAGGTCACAATCCGATGAGCCATACCCTTTACCATCTCAAGAAACTGCGCCTGCAGCGAAGCGAACTCGCTGTTCCCGGCTCCAACCCGGAGATGATTGAAAAAGCCGCCCAGTCGGCTGCCGACTATGTGTTTCTCGATATCGAGGACGCCGTAGCGCCGCCGGAAAAAGAGCAGGCCCGCAAGAACATCATTCAGGCGCTCAACGCCATCGACTGGCGCGGACGCGGAAAGACCGTCTCGGTCCGCATCAACGGGCTTGACACCCATTACATGTATCGCGACGTGGTTGACCTGATGGAACAGGCCGGCGACCGGATCGACACGATCCTCGTACCCAAGGTCGGCGTACCCGCCGATCTCTACATGGTCGAGGCCATGGTCAACCAGATTGAAATGGCAAAAGGCTACAAGACGCGCGTCGGCTTGGAAGCCTTGATCGAGACCGCCCTCGGCATGGCCAATGTCGAGGCCATCGCCTCTTATGGCGGCAGGCTGGAAGCCTTGCATTTCGGGGTTGCCGATTATGCCGCCAGCCTGAAGGCGCGCACCGTCAATATTGGCGGCCTCAATCCGGATTATCCCGGTGACCAATGGCATTTCGGCCTGTCGCGGATGACGGTGGCCTGCCGGGCCTATGGCCTTCGCGCCATTGACGGCCCGTTCGGCGATTTCTCCGATCCCGAAGGCTACCGGGCCGGCGCACGCCGGGCCGCAGCCCTCGGCATTGAGGGCAAATGGGCCATCCACCCGTCGCAGATTGCACTTGCCAACGAGATCTTCTCGCCGATGGACAAGGAAGTCGACCGCGCCCAACGCATCATCGAGGCGCTGAAGCAGGCCGAAGCCGAAGGCAAGGGCGCGGCCTCGCTTGACGGCAAGATGATCGACGCCGCATCGGAACGCATGGCCCGAAATGTATTGGCGACACATGGCGCCATTACCGCAGCAGCAGCTTGAAGCGAGGATTGACCCATGGACATTCATGAATACCAAGCCAAGGAACTCCTGTCGCATTACCAGATTCCGATCCCTGTCGGCGGATTGGCCTACAGCCCGGAACAGGCGGCCTATCGCGCCAGCGAGATCGGCGGCAATCGCTGGGTCGTCAAGGCGCAAATCCATTCCGGCGCCCGCGGCAAAGCCGGCGGCATCAAGCTTTGCGCCAGCGACGACGAGATCGTGGAAGCTGCGGAAGGCATGCTCGGCCGCAGGCTCGTCACCAATCAGACCGGACCGCGCGGCAAGCTGGTTAGCCGGCTCTATATCGAAGAGGCGATGGATATCGCCAGGGAGATCTATATCGGTTTCGTGCTCGACCGGAAATCCGAGCGGATCATGATTGTCGCCTCCTCTTCCGGCGGCATGGAAATCGAGGAAATTGCCGAAAGCGAACCGGATTCCATCATTCGCGCCACAGTCGATCCCGGAGTCGGCATGCCTGAGTTCACCGCCCGAGAAATCGCCTTTGGTCTGGGATTCGACAATGCCCTGATCGGCAAGGCGACCCAGGCGCTGATGGGATGCTATCGCGCCTTCGTCGATTATGACGCCGCCATGCTTGAGATCAACCCGCTGGTGGTAACGAGGGACGGCCGGCTTGTGGCGCTCGACGCCAAGATGTCCTTTGACGAGAATGCGCTGTTCCGCCGTCCGCACATTTCCGAAATGCGCGACAAGAGCCAGGAAGATCCGCGCGAGACCTTCGCCTCCGATCGCGGCCTGTCCTATGTCGGGCTTGAAGGCCGGATCGGCTGCATCATCAATGGCGCAGGCCTAGCCATGGCGACCATGGACATGATCAAGATCGCCGGCGGCGAACCCGCCAACTTCCTCGACATCGGCGGCGGCGCCTCGCCGGAACGGGTTGCCAAATCCTTCCGCGCCGTGCTGGGCGACAAGAATGTCGAGACGATCCTCGTCAATATCTTTGCCGGCATCAACCGCTGCGACTGGGTGGCCGAAGGCGTGATCAAGGCCATACGCGAAGTCGGCGTGCCGGTTCCGCTGGTGGTCCGTCTTTCAGGCACCAAAGTCGAAGAAGGCCGGCGCATTCTGGCTGAATCCGGCGAACAGATCATCGTGGCTGAAACTTTGGCGGAAGCGGCCGAAAAAGCCGTCGCCGCCTGGCGTTCATTCACCAAGCAAGCCGCCTAGGAGGAACGATCATGGCCATACTTCTCAACAGCAAGACCCGCGTCATCGTACAGGGATTCACCGGCAAGATCGGCAGCTTTCACGCCGAGGACATGAAGCGCTACGGCACTAATGTCGTTGGCGGCGTCACACCCGGCAAAGGCGGCCAGACCCATGTCGGCCTGCCGGTCTTCAACACCGTCAAAGGCGCAGTCCAGGAAACCGGCGCAGAAGCTTCCATCATTTTCGTGCCGCCGCCATTTGCCGCCGACTCGATCATGGAAGCGGCCGATGCAGGCATCAAGCTTTGCGTCTGCATCACCGACGGCATTCCTTCCCAGGACATGATCCGGGTCAAGCGCTATATGCGCCGCTACCGCTTTGAAGACCGGATGACCCTGATCGGCCCGAATTGCGCCGGCATGATAACACCCGGCGAGGCCTTGATGGGCATCATGCCGGGTTCGATCTACCTGCCGGGCCGCATCGGCATCGTCGGCCGCTCCGGAACGCTCGGCTATGAAGCAGCATCCCAGATGAAGGCGCTGGGCATCGGTGTTTCCACCAGCGTCGGCATCGGCGGCGACCCGATCAACGGTTCGTCATTCAAGGACATGCTGGAACTTTTCGAAAAGGATCAGAACACCGATGCAGTCGTGATGATCGGGGAAATCGGCGGGCCGCAGGAAGCAGAAGCTGCGCTTTGGGCCCGCGACAACATGACAAAGCCGCTGATTGCCTATATTGCTGGATTGTCCGCACCCAAGGGGCGGCGGATGGGCCATGCCGGCGCTATCATTTCGGCATTCGGGGAATCGGCGCAGGAAAAGGTCGAGATCCTCAAGAATGCCGGCGTGAACATCATACCGACGCCTGCGGCATTTGGGCAGACGGTTGCCGAGGTGCTGGCCCGCATGAAGAAAGCCGCATGAATGACAGAGAGAACGCATGAAACCGAAAGTACTTGTAACCCGCCGCTGGCCTCAGGAAGTCGAAAGACTTCTTGAAGACCGCTTCGACGTGACCCTCAATCTCGAAGACGTGCCGATGGACGGCCCTGCTTTCATGGCGGCGGTGGTGAACCACGACGCAGTGTTGCCGACAGTCAGCGACAAACTGCCGCCCGGCCTTTTCGAACAGGATCGCATCAGGACGCGGATTCTCGGCAATTTCGGGGTCGGCTACAACCATATCGACATAGAGGCGGCCAGGAACGCCGGCATAGCAGTCACCAACACGCCGGGCGTCCTGACCGACTGCACGGCCGACCTGGCGCTGACCCTGATGCTGATGGTCTCGCGCCGGGCCGGCGAAGGCGAGCGGCAGGTCCGTTCCGGCGGATGGAAGGGTTGGTGCCCGACCCACATGATCGGCAGCAAGATGAGCGGCAAGACGCTGGGCATCATCGGCATGGGCCGGATCGGCAAGGCCACCGCCATGCGCGCCCATTTCGGCTTTGGAATGCAGATCATCTTTTTCAACCGCTCCGTGGTTCACGACCCCGAAGTCACGGCGGTGGGCGCCACCCAGTTTTCGCAGATCGAGGATGTCCTTGCCAGTGCCGATTATGTGTCGCTGCATTGTCCCGGCGGGGCGGAAAACCGCAACCTGATTGACGCCGGACGGCTCGCCAGGATGAAGCCGGGCGCATTCCTGATCAATACGGCGCGCGGCGACATCGTTGACCAACCGGCGCTGATTGCCGCCCTGCAGCAAGGCGTGATTGCGGGTGCGGGTCTGGATGTCTATGCCGATGAACCGAATGTGCCCGATGCGCTGAAAGCGTTGGAAAATGTCGTTCTTCTGCCGCATCTGGGCAGCGCCACCCGTGAGACCCGGGTCGGCATGGGCATGAAGGTCGTTGATAATATCACCGCATTCTTCAATGGCGACGAACCGCCCGACCGGGTGGCCTGAAGCAGGCAGGCCGGTTCGCACGACATTTTTTCAGATTTTGTGCGCCAATGCGGCCCTGCCGTCTTTTCGTGTCCTCCATTATCTGGCAAAACTCCGTCAGTCTTGTGATTGCCGGAGCCGCCATGCCCTTCATGTTGAAATCCATGGACATCCCCGATTTTGGCGCAGCCGCCGAAAAGCCGGCCATTTCGATAACCACCTACGAAACACGCTGCAATGACGCTGTACAGGCAGCCGGTTGTGATTGGCTGGTGGTTTATGCCGACCGCGAACATCAGGCAAACATGGACTTCCTGACCGGATTCGAGCCGCGCTTTGAAGAGGCGCTGCTGCTGCTTGGCCAAAAGGGCGAGCGGATCATCATCACCGGCAATGAAAACCAGAGCTATACGGCGGTCTCGCCCTTGCCCGATTTGACGACCCTGCTTGCCCAATCGCTGAGCCTGATGGCACAGGACCGGACGCAAAGGCCTGATCTCGTTGCGGTGCTGTCGCAAGCCGGTCTGTCCAAGGGCGACGCGATCGGCCTGGTTGGCTGGAAATATCTCGAAAACTTTGAATTGCGCCGCCACGCCAACAGCTATTTCGTGCCTTCCTTCATCGTCGACAGCCTGACGGATGCGATAGGGGCTTCCGGCACAATGAGTGACGCGACGGCAATTCTCATGCATCCTGCTACCGGCTTGCGCGCGGCGGTTGGCGCCGATGCCATCGCCGAGGCCGAATGGGGGGCGAGCAGGGCGTCCGCTGCCGTCTGGCGGATACTCACAGGCTTTACGTTGGGCGAAAGCGAATTGATGGCGGCTTCGCGCATGGGCTATGCCGGCGAACCGATGACCTGTCATCCGATGTTTGCCACCAGCGGGCCCTTCGCCCCGGTCATCGGGCTTGCCAGTCCAACTTCGCGAATAGCCGAGCACGGCGACGGAGTGACGACGGCCGTGGGCTATTGGGGCGGCCTGACGGCGCGCGCCGGATTGCTGGTCGATCATGACAATGATTTTCTCGATGTCGCCAAGGCCTATTATGCCGGCGTCGTCACTTGGTATGAAACCGCCGATATCGGCGTCGAAGGCGGCGCCCTATTCGAGGCCGTGACCCGTACACTCGCATCCGGCAATCTCAAGGCGGCGCTCAATCCGGGCCATCTGACCGGCCATGACGAATGGATCCACACGCCGATCCGGCCAGGCTCAACCGAAACAATTGCTTCAGGGATGCCCTTTCAGGTCGATATCATTCCCACCCCCATGCGCGACGGTTGGGCGCTGAACATGGAAGATCCTGTAAGTTTTGCTGATCAGGCGCTGCGCGACGATATCCGCGCCCGCTATCCCGAACTCTGGCAGCGCTTTGCCGACCGCAAGCTGTTTGCGTCCAATGAACTGGGCATCGAGACCAGCGACAACATCCTGTTTCTGTCAGCAATCCCGCTTTGCCTGCCGCCTTTCTGGCTGAAGCCGGACAGGCTGCTGACACGCAGTTGACTGCTGTCGGGCCGGCAACCTGCACTGCCGATCTTGTCCATCATGATCGCCTTGACTGAAGCAGGTTTGCCGGCGGCATCATACTTGTGGATTTGCCACCGGCTTCTGTAAAAAGCCCCTTATGGCAACAAGCTGCTTGCTTTCCGCGATTGCATTGCACAAACTCCCCGCCTTGACAGGTAAAGAGCAGGGGCGACATGTCGATAAAGGCCAGCATCTACCATCTCACCCATTATATGTACGACAATCCGGTTGAGTTGGGCCCTCAAATCATCCGCCTCAAACCTGCCAGTCATTCCAAGACCAAGGTCATCAGCCATTCGCTGAAAGTCACGCCTGCAAATCACTTCGTCAATTTGCAGCAAGACCCTTACGGCAACTACATTGCCCGCTATGTTTTTCCCGAACCTGTCAGCGAATTGAAGATTGAAGTCGATCTGATCGCAGACATGACCGTCTACAATCCCTTCGACTTCTTTGTCGAAGACAGCGCCAAGACCTGGCCCTTCACCTATCCGGTCGACCTTGAAGACGATTTGTCGATCTATCGCAAGCCCGAACCGGTCACGCCGCTTCTGGCGGCCTTTCTCAGAACGCTGGACATGTCGGAGCAAAATACCGTCGACATGGTGGTTGGGCTCAATGCGCGGCTGCAAAAGGAAATCGGTTATGTAATCCGGATGGAAACCGGCGTGCAGGCACCGGAAGATACACTGGCTTTGGCCATGGGTTCGTGCCGCGATTCAAGCTGGTTGCTGGTGCAGATATTGCGCCATCTGGGCCTGGCCGCCCGTTTCGTCTCCGGCTATCTCATCCAGTTGGCGCCGGACCTGAAAGCGCTGGACGGCCCCTCCGGCACCGAGGTGGATTTCACCGACCTGCATGCATGGACGGAAGTCTACCTGCCCGGCGCAGGCTGGATCGGACTTGATCCGACCTCCGGTTTGCTGACGGGCGAAAGCCATATTCCACTGGCCGCCACGCCGCATTTCAAAAACGCCGCGCCGATTTCCGGCGGCTATTTCGGCCATGCCGAAACCAGCTTCGGCTTCGACATGCAGGTCAGGCGGGTTGCCGAACATCCCCGCATCACCAAGCCTTTCTCCGATGAATCCTGGGATGCGCTGGACGCACTGGGCAACAAGGTGGATGCAGCCCTCAAGGAGGGCGATGTGCGCCTGACCATGGGCGGCGAGCCGACCTTTGTCTCCATTGACGATTTCCAGAGCGAGGAATGGAACACCTCGGCCGTCGGGCCGACCAAGCGGGCGCTGGCCGATACCTTGATCCGCAAGCTGCGCGAGCGCTTCGCGCCCGGCGGCTTCCTGCATTATGGGCAGGGCAAATGGTATCCCGGCGAAAGCCTGCCGCGCTGGACCTTCTCGCTTTACTGGCGCAAGGACGGCCTGCCGATCTGGCAAAATCCCGACCTGATCGCGGAGGAAGGCAAGGAGACTTCGGTCAAGGCGCCGGACGCCGAAAAGCTTTTGACCGGCATTGCCGAAGAACTGGGCATCGAGACGGAAATGGTGGTGCCGGCCTATGAAGATCCCGCCGAATGGGTGATCAAGGAAGCCAATCTGCCCGACAATGTCGATCCTTCCAATTCCAGGTTGAAGGACCCCGAGGAAAGAAGCCGTATCGCCCGCGTCTTCAGCCGCGGCCTTACCGAGCCGACGGGCTATATCATGCCGGTTCAGGCATGGAACGCCAAGGCCGAGGGCCATAAATGGGTTTCGGAAAAATGGAAGACGCGGCGCGGCAAGATTTTCCTCGTGCCGGGCGACTCTCCGGTCGGCTATCGCCTGCCGCTGGGCACGCTTCCCCACATTCCGGAATCAGCCTATCCCTTCATCCACCCGGTTGATCCCGCCGTCGAGCGCGGGCCGCTGCCCGATTACGCCGCCCCCGACAAGAGCGAACCGGCTGAACCCGGCCGCTCGCTGGGCGAGGCCTCCTTCAAGGCCGCAGAATCCGGCCAGGAACTGGTTGAACAGGTGCTGGGCGATATTGGCGGCGCCGTTCGCACCGCCATCAGCGTCGAGCCGCGCGACGGTCGGCTGTGCATCTTCATGCCGCCGGTGGAACGGGTGGAAGACTATCTCGAACTGATCGCGGCGGCCGAAAGCTCGGCTGCCAAAATGGGGCTCGCAATTCATATTGAAGGCTATGGACCGCCGCAGGACGAGCGCCTCAATGTCATTCGCGTCGCTCCCGACCCTGGCGTCATCGAGGTCAATATCCATCCGGCCAGCAATTGGGCCGATTGCGTCGCCACCACCACGGCGATCTATGAAGAGGCCCGCCAGACACGGCTTGGCGCCGACAAATTCATGATCGACGGACGCCATACCGGCACGGGCGGCGGCAACCATGTCGTGGTCGGCGGCGCCAATCCGGCTGACAGCCCGTTCCTGAGGCGACCCGATTTGCTCAAGAGCCTGGTCCTGCATTGGCAGCACCATCCTTCGCTGTCCTATCTGTTTTCCGGCCTGTTCATCGGCCCGACAAGCCAGGCCCCGCGCTTTGACGAGGCCCGCCACGATGCGCTTTACGAATTGGAAATCGCCTTGGCGCAGGTGCCGCTTCCAGGCCACGGCGATGCGCCGCTGCCATGGCTGGTCGACAGGCTGTTTCGCAATCTGCTGGTCGATGTCACCGGCAATACCCACCGTTCGGAAATCTGCATCGACAAGTTGTTTTCGCCCGACGGTCCCACCGGCAGGCTCGGCCTTGTCGAGTTTCGCGGCTTTGAGATGCCGCCCAATGCGCGGATGAATCTCGCCCAGCAATTGCTGGTGCGCGCCTTGATCGCCCGTTTCTGGCAAAGCCCGATCGAGGGCAAGTTCACCCGATGGGGCACGACATTGCATGACCGGTTCATGCTGCCGCACTTTGTATGGCAGGATTTCAATGATGTGCTGGAGGATCTGGCGGTCCACGGCTTTGAATTCCGCAAGGAATGGTTTGCGGCACAGCTGGAGTTCCGCTTCCCCTTCTGCGGCGAAGTGGAGTATGAAGGCTCGAAACTCGAACTTCGCCAGGCGCTCGAACCATGGCACGTTACCGGCGAACAAGGTGCGGTCGGCGGAACGGTGCGCTTTGTCGACAGTTCGGTGGAACGGCTTCAAGTCCGGTTGCAAACCACAAATCCTGATCGCTATGTGGTGGCCTGCAACGGTCGGCCCGTGCCCTTGGCCCAAACCGCGACGCGCGGCGAGCAGGTCGGCGGGGTGCGCTTCAAAGCCTGGCAGCCGGCCTCCGGCCTGCATCCGGTTCTGCCGGTCAATACGCCATTGACCTTTGATATTTATGATACATGGTCGCAACGATCGATCGGCGGATGCATCTATCATGTTGCCCATCCCGGCGGACGCAACTATGAAACATTTCCGGTCAACGGCAACGAGGCGGAAGCACGGCGTCTGGCGCGCTTTGAACCTTGGGGACATACAGCAGGGCAATATCCATTGATGGCCGAGACGCCGCATGGAGAATTTCCGCTGACACTGGATTTGAGAAGACCTGCGGGAGCATAAATGGCGCCAAGGCCAGCGATCGGCGAAGTTGGGGATGGGTTGGCCGCCGAAGGCATGGTGCGTGATTACCACGTACTGGCCGGAGCTGCCGACGAGATGCTGGACAATGACGGCCGGATTCGCCCCGTCTGGCAACCTTTCATCAACGCCCTTTCAAAAATGAAGCCGGACGAACTGACCGGCCGGTTTGCCCGCGCGGACCGTTATCTGCGCGATGCCGGCGTGTTTTTCCGCGATTATGGCGGGCCGGGCAGCCAGGAGCGCAACTGGCCGCTTTCGCATTTGCCGGTGCTGATCGACGACCGCGAATGGGAAGATGTTTCCGCCGGGCTGATCCAGAGGGCCAACCTTCTGGAAATGATCGTATCGGATATCTATTCCGAAAACCGGTTGGTGGCCGACGGCCTGCTGCCGCCGGAACTGATTGCCGGCAATCCGGAATTCCTGCGGCCGCTGGTCGGCGTGCCGCCGGCAAGCGGTCACTACCTGCATTTTGTCGCTTTTGAAATCGGTCGCGGACCGGACGGCAATTGGTGGGTGCTGGGGGATCGCACCCAGGCGCCGTCGGGCGCCGGATTTGCCGTCGAAAACCGGGTCGCCACCGCCAGGACCTTTTCGGATATCTATGCCGAGACCCATGTCCGTCGCCTGGCCTCCTTCTACGGCGCCTTCCGCGACGCCCTGCAATCGGGCAAGGCCAACACGGACGACCGGATCGCAGTGCTTTCTCCGGGGCCGGCCAACGAAACCTATTTCGAACATGCCTATATAGCCCGCTATCTCGGCTTCATGCTGCTGGAGGGCGAAGACCTGACGGTAGTCAATGGCCGCGTGATGGTGCGCACCGTGGCCGGCATCAAGCCGGTCGGCGTGCTGTGGCGAAGGCTTGACGCCAATTTTGCCGATCCGCTGGAGCTGAACCAAAGCTCGCATATCGGCACGCCCGGACTGGTGGAAGCGCTTCGCACCGGAAGCGTTTCCATCGTCAATGCGCTCGGCTCGGGCATTCTGGAAACCCGCGCATTGCTGGCCTTCCTGCCCAATATCTGCCACAACCTGCTCAAGCAGGACCTGCTGCTGCCTTCCATTGCCACATGGTGGTGCGGCGACAAGGCCGAGCGCGACCATGTGCTGGCCAATATCAGCAAGATGGTGGTCGGCAAGGCATTTTCGCGGCTGCCCTTCTTTGACGACAATGGCGAATCCTCGCTCGGCAATGTCCGGCTCGGCACGGACAGTTCCGCCAGCCAATGGCTGGAAACCGACGGGCCGCAATTGGTCGGCCAGGAAATCGTCACCCTTTCGACCACGCCCGTGGTGGTGGATGGCAAATTGGTGCCGCGGCCGATGTCGCTGCGCGTCTTTGCCGCGCGAACCCAATCCGGGTGGCAGATCATGCCCGGCGGTTTTGCCCGGATCGGCGCCAGCGACGACGTCAAGGCGATCGCCATGCAAAAAGGCGGCTCGGTCGCCGATGTCTGGATCGTGTCGGAACGGCCGGTGGCCCGCAACACGCTTTTGCCTTCGGAGGAAAGCTTCACGCGTACGCTTCCCGGCAGCCTGCCTTCGCGCGCCGCCGACAACCTGCTCTGGCTCGGGCGTTACATTGAACGGGCTGAAGGCGCGCTTCGCATCCTGCGCGCATGGCATGGACGCTATGCCGAATCGGCTGATCCGGACCAGCCGCTTCTGGCCGACATGACGGAGCACCTTGCCGGTCTCGATCTTGGCAACGACGAACCGGTGCCCGAAAGCCTGATCCGCTCGATCCAGAGCGCGCTCTATTCCGCCTCCAATATCCGAGACCGCTTTTCCCCCGATGGCTGGCTGGCGCTCAACGACCTTGCCAAGACGGCCATGCAATTTTCCGAAACGGTTCAAGCCGGCGAAGACGCGACGCGCGCCATGACCGTTTTGCTGCGCAAGCTTGCCGGCTTTGCCGGGCTTGTGCATGAAAACATGTATCGCTTCACCGGCTGGCGCTTCCTGACCATTGGCCGCTATCTCGAGCGCGGCCTGCACATGACCCGGCTGCTTGGGCATTTCAGCCGGCCGGACGCCCCCGACGGCGCGCTCGACATGCTGATCGAGATCGGCGACAGCGTCATGACCCACCGCCGGCGCTATAACGTCAATACCGCACGCCTGACCGTGACCGACCTCCTGGCGCTCGATCCGCTCAATCCGCGCTCGGTGCTGTTCCAGATCAACGAAATCCGCACCGAGGTCGAACAATTACCGAATGCCCATGTCAACGGCCAGATGTCGCCGGTCCTGCGCGAAGCCATGCGGCTGCATTCCGGCCTGGCGCTGATGACTCCCGAGGGTATGACGAGCGAGGTCTATGTCAATCTCGAACGCGATCTGGAGACTTTTTCGGATCTGCTTGCTCACGCTTATCTCGGGTGACCGGAATGCTCTACGACATCAATGTCAGAATTGAATATGACTACGAGACCCAGGCATCGGGCGCGCGTCATATCATGCGCATCATGCCGCTCAACCTTGGCGCTTCGCAAAGACTGATCGCCGGCACCGTCAGCATGACGCCCGATCCGGCTGAACGCACCGACTTTTACGATTTCTTCGGCAATACGGCTTCCTCGCTTGTCTTCCGCAGCGCCCACGAAAAACTCGATATCCGCATGAAGGCCCGCGTCCAGGTGGAAGCCATCCAGTTGGATGCGGACCTGACAACGTCGCTGTCCGGCCTTGCCAAGGATCTGTCGGAATGGCTTTCGCTCGATGGCGCATCGCCGCACCACTATCTTGCAGAAAGCCCGCTGCTTGCCCGCAATGCGGACATTGCCGCTTATGCCAGCACTGTGGCCGGATCTTCGATGTCGGTTCGCGCCATTGCCCAGGCGCTGTGCAGCAGGATCTACGAAGATTTCAGCTATGATCCGGAGGCGACCGAAGTCGATACCCTGCCCGGGGACGCCTTCAAGTTGAAAAAGGGCGTCTGCCAGGATTTCACCCATATCATGATCATTGCGTTGAGAAGCCTCGGCATTCCCGCAGGCTATGTCAGCGGCTATCTCAGAACCATTCCGCCGCCAGGCAAGGAGCGGCTTGAAGGCGCCGACGCCATGCATGCCTGGGTGCGGGTCTGGTGCGGACGCACGACCGGATGGATGGAGCTGGACCCGACCAACAATATCGTCGCCGCCGCCGATCATATCCGGGCCGGCTTTGGTCGCGATTATTCCGATGTCGCACCGGTCATCGGCGTGTCCAAGAGTTCCGGAAGCCACACGACGGAGCAAACCGTCGATGTGATCCCGCTCTGAACGGGATTTTCACTTTATCCGAAACGAGTGTTTTCAAGGCTTTGACACAATCATTCAAAATCTAGTTAATTAATAGCGATTTCAAAAACTTAAAAGAAAGTTTTGGCTGTTAACCTTTTGGCATCAGTGGCGTTCCAACATTGGGTATTCGCACATGGCTAAAAAGTTTATCCCCGCATTTTCCGTCCGCCGCCTGTTTTCCGACAGAAGCGGCAATTTCACCGTCATGACCGCATTGCTGTTGCCGGTCGGACTCGGCATCGCCGGGTTGGCGATCGACACCACCTCGATGGTTGCCTCCAAAGCCGCCCTGCAGAACGCTGCGGATTCGGCCGCACTTGCGGCGGCCACGGGGTTGGCGTCCGGTGAACTGGACCTTGCGGGCGCAAGGGCGCTGGCGACAAAATTCGTGGCCGGACAGATGTCCAACCATTCGACCTCCAGCACATCAACGGGAAACCCGTTCGATTTTTCCAGCTGCACCACAGTGGACGCGTCGGAAGCCGCCACCGTAGGTACGGCCAAGAAATTCACCGTCACGGTCAATACCTGTTACCGGGTAGACTTCAATTCCTTTTCCGCCATTTTGGGCAAGGAAAACACGGTAATCCATGTTTCAGCGACGACCGAAGCTTCAAACGAGAGCAAGAACGCGCTGTCGATGTATCTGGTGCTCGACCGGTCCGGCTCAATGGCGGAATATACCAATACGGTTTCGGCAACCTATCCCTGCGGCAAGCGCAACAGATATACCTGCACCGACTATTACACGAAGGTGGACGCGCTTCGCATCGCCGCAACCAACCTGATGAACCAGCTTGGCAACGCCGACCCGACCACCACCTATGTCCGCACCGGCGCGGTTTCCTACAACGCCTCCATGCAGTCGCCGACCAATCTTGCCTGGGGCGAATCCGCCACCAAGACCTATATTGACGGGTTGACGGCCACGGGTGGAACCGATTCCTCACTGGCCTTCAAGACCGCCTATCAGGCATTGATGCTGGCCAAGGAAGAGACGGAACATGCCAATAAGAACGGTCAGGTTCCCTCGAAATTCATCGTCTTCATGACTGACGGCGACAACAATTACACCTCGGCCGATACGGCGACAAAAGGATGGTGCGATTCGGCGCGCAATAACGGCATCGAGGTCTACACGATTGCCTTCATGGCGCCCGATCGCGGCAAGGCGCTGCTGAACTACTGCGCCACCACGGCTGACCACTATTTTGCTGCCGAAGATGCCAGCGAACTCAATTCAGCGTTTCGTCATATCGGCGAAAAAGCAACCGCTGCGGCCAGTCGCCTGACGCAATAATACGCTTTCCGTTGGTGGGCAACGGCCGGAATCCAGGCAGTTGAAAGCGCTTTAAAAATTTAAATTCACCGGCCGGAACCCGTTTCGGCCGGTTGCATTTTGAGCGACTTTATTATTTTC
Organism: Rhizobiaceae bacterium; assembly: GCA_041742335.1. Lineage (GTDB taxonomy): Bacteria > Pseudomonadota > Alphaproteobacteria > Rhizobiales > Rhizobiaceae > Rhizobium_E. Next base: position 33,069 of record JBGSIT010000069.1, on the reverse strand, counting down.
CAAGTATATTCTGCGTGAACCCAATATAAAATTCCGATCAATTTCAATCGGTTAAATTGCCGCGCCGCGAAGCCTGCTCATGGAAGTTCGCGGCAAAGTGTACCAACCGGTCCGGCTGAGCTAACTATGTGCTTTGCAAGGAAATTTCTCTAAAGATAATTAAGGCGTTGCATGGGCAACCGAACGATGCAAATCTGGTAAAAGAATGTCAGTCAAGAAACACACCTTGTCTGATGAAACAGAAAATGTGTTGTCTGGACTTGACCCATGAATCGTACGACTGAAATCGAACTGCCGCTGCCCGCCCCGCGCGGCACTGACCCCAAGCTTCTCGCTTCCGAAATCATTGAGCGCCTGACTTACCGGATTGGCAAGGATGCCAAAGTCGCCAAGCCGCATGACTGGCTGACGGCAACGATTCTGGTCGTTCGCGACCGAATTATCGACCGCTGGATGGAATCCACCCGCAAAACCTACGAAAAGGGACAGAAGCGGGTGTATTATCTTTCACTGGAATTCCTGATCGGCCGCCTGATGCGCGATGCGATCTCCAATCTCGGCCTGATGGAAGAAATGCGAGAGGCGCTTTCCATCCTGGGCGTCGACATGGACGTGGTGGCCGCCCTTGAGCCTGACGCTGCACTTGGCAATGGCGGCCTTGGCCGGCTGGCGGCCTGCTTCATGGAATCCATGGCGACGGAAGACATTCCGGCCTATGGCTACGGCATCCGTTATGTCCACGGCCTGTTCCGCCAGCAAATGGCTGATGGCTGGCAGGTGGAATTGCCCGAAACCTGGCTTGCCCACGGCAATCCCTGGGAATTCGAGCGCCGTGAAAGCGCCTATGAAGTCGGATTTGGCGGGACTGTGGAAACCATCCAGACCGACGACGAGACGCCGCGCTTTGTCTGGAAGCCCGCCGAAAGGGTGATCGCCATAGCCTATGACACGCCGGTTGTCGGCTGGCGCGCCAAACGGGTCAACACCTTGCGTCTGTGGACCGCCCAGCCGATTGATCCGATCCTGCTTGACGCCTTCAATGCCGGCGACCATATCGGCGCGCTGCGCGAAAGCAACAAGGCTGAAAGCCTTGCCCGGGTGCTATATCCGGCGGATGCGACGCCTGCGGGCCAGGAACTGCGCCTTCGCCAGGAATTCTTCTTTTCCTCGGCCTCGCTGCAGGACATCCTGCGCCGCCATCTGCAGAAATTCTCCACCCTGAATTCGCTGCCAGACCATGTCGCCATCCAGCTCAATGATACCCATCCTGCGGTTTCCGTGGGTGAATTGATGCGGTTGCTGTGCGATGTCCACGGCATGGATTTCGATGTCGCCTGGGATATCACCCAGCGAACCTTCTCCTATACCAATCACACGCTGCTGCCCGAGGCGCTGGAAAGCTGGCCGGTGCCGCTGTTTGAACGGCTGCTGCCGCGCCACATGCAGCTTATTTACGCCATCAACGCCAAAGTGCTGATTGCGGCGCGCAAGGAAAAGAACTTCACCGATCCGGAGATCCGGTCTATTTCGCTGATCGATGAATCCGGCGACCGGCGCGTGCGCATGGGCAACCTGGCCTTTGCCGGCTCTCATTCCATCAACGGCGTCTCGGCTCTGCATACCGACCTGATGAAGGAAACGGTGTTTGCCGATCTGCACAAGCTCTACCCCAACCGCATCAACAACAAGACCAACGGCATTACGCCGCGCCGCTGGCTGATGCAGTGCAATCCCGGCCTGCTCAAGCTGCTTCGCGAAACCATTGGCGATGAATTTCTCGACAATACCGATGCGCTGCAAAGCCTCGGCAAATTCGCCGCCGACAGCGAGTTCCAGAAAAAATACGCCGCCGTCAAGCGTGAGAACAAGGTGGCGCTCGCCAACCTGATCGCCGGACGCATGGGCATCCGGATCAACCCTTCGGCGATGTTCGACATTCACGCCAAACGCATTCATGAATACAAGCGCCAGCTTCTCAACCTGATAGAGGCGGTCGCACTTTACGACCAGATCCGTTCGCATCCGGAACTCGATTGGGTGCCAAGGGTCAAGATCTTTGCCGGAAAGGCTGCGCCCAGCTATCACAATGCCAAGCTGATCATCAAGCTGGCCAACGACATCGCCCGGGTCATCAACAACGACCCGTCGGTTCGCGGCCTGCTGAAGATCGTCTTCGTGCCCAATTACAATGTCTCGCTGGCCGAGATGATGGTGCCCGCCGCCGATCTCTCCGAACAGATCTCGACGGCCGGCATGGAAGCCTCGGGCACCGGCAACATGAAATTTGCGCTCAACGGCGCGCTGACCATCGGCACGCTGGACGGAGCAAACGTCGAAATGCGCGATTGCGTCGGCGCCGAAAACATGGTGATTTTCGGCCTGACAGCCGAAGAAGTGGCCGCCGCGCGAAATGACGGCCATGAGCCGCGCGCCCTCATCGAAGGTTCGCGGGAGCTGTCCCAGGCCCTGCTCGCCATTTCTTCAGGTGTCTTTTCACCCGATGACCGCAACCGTTATGCCGGCCTTGTCGAGGGCCTGTATGCGCATGACTGGTTCATGGTGGCGGCCGACTTTGACGCCTATGCCAAGGCCCAGCGCGATGTCGATGCGATTTGGTCTGACGAGAAAAGCTGGTATACAAAGACGATCCTGAACACCGCTCGGATGGGCTGGTTCTCTTCGGACCGAACCATCCGCCAATATGCGAACGAGATTTGGAGGGCTGGATGATCGAGACAAAAAGGGTCAGCAAGACCAAGGTACAAAACCCTTTGTCGCGCGAGGAAATCGCTGCTTTTGTCAGCGGCCTTCATTCCAATCCCTTTGCTGTTCTCGGAATTCATGACCAGAAATCGGGCTTTGTCGCCCGTTGCTTCATTCCCGGCGCAGAAACTGTCGCCGCAGAAACCATCGATGGCAAGCAGGCAGGCGATCTCGAGCGCAGGGACGCCGCCGGCTTTTTTGAGGGCGTCGTCAAGATCAAGGCGCGCCAGCCATTGCGTTACAAGGCCGCCAACCAGCATGGCGAATGGACGGTGACAGACCCCTATTCCTTCGGCCCCGTGCTCGGGCCGATGGATGATTATTATATCCGCGAGGGTTCGCATCTGCGCCTGTTTGACAAGATGGGGGCCCACCCCATACATCATGAAGGCGTTGACGGCTTCCACTTTGCCGTCTGGGCGCCCAATGCCTCGCGTGTTTCGGTGGTTGGCGATTTCAACAATTGGGACGGCCGGACCCATGTGATGCGCAAGCGCATGGATACCGGCATCTGGGAAATCTTCATTCCCGATGTCAAAGCCGGAATTGCCTATAAATACGAAATCCTTGCCGCCGACGGCACCCGGCTGCCGCTCAAGGCCGACCCCTTTGCCCGCCGCTCGGAACTCAGACCGAAGACGGCTTCGGTGACAACGCCGGAACTGGTGCAGGACTGGTCGGACGAGGCCCATCGCAAGCATTGGGCGACAACCGATATCCGCCGCCAGCCCATAACAATCTATGAAATCCACGCCGGTTCATGGCAGCGCAATGAAGACGGCTCGATGCTGACCTGGGACCAGATGGCCGACCGGCTCATTCCCTATTGCGTCGACATGGGCTTTACCCATATCGAATTCATGCCGATCACCGAACATCCCTACGACCCGTCCTGGGGCTACCAGACCACCGGCCTGTATGCGCCGACGGCGCGGTTCGGCGAACCGGAAGGCTTTGCCCGCTTCGTCAACGGCGCCCACAAGGCAGGTGTCAGCGTGATACTGGACTGGGTGCCGGCCCATTTTCCGGTCGACGAACACGGCCTGCGCCAATTCGACGGCACGGCGCTCTACGAGCACGAAGATCCCCGTCAGGGTTTTCACCCGGACTGGAACACGGCCATCTACAATTTCGGCCGTACCGAGGTGTTATCCTATCTGGTCAACAATGCCCTTTACTGGGCGGAGAAATTTCATCTCGACGGCCTTCGCGTCGATGCCGTCGCCTCGATGCTCTATCTCGATTATTCCCGCAAGGAAGGCGAATGGGTGCCCAACAAGTACGGCGGGCGCGAAAACCTTGAAACCATCCACTTCCTGCAGGAAATGAACAAGCACCTCTATGCTTCCCACCAGGGCATCATGACCATTGCCGAGGAATCCACCTCCTGGCCAAAGGTTTCCCAGCCGGTGCATGACGGCGGGCTGGGCTTCGGCTTCAAGTGGAACATGGGCTTCATGCATGACACGCTGGAATATCTCAAGCGTGATCCGGTGCACCGCAGCCATCATCACAACGAACTGACCTTCGGATTGCTATATGCGTTTACGGAAAATTTCGTCCTTCCGATTTCCCATGACGAAGTGGTCCACGGCAAAGGCTCGATGATTTCGAAGATGGCCGGCGACGATTGGCAGAAATTTGCCAATCTGCGTGCTTATTACGGTTTCATGTGGGGGTATCCCGGCAAGAAGCTGCTGTTCATGGGACAGGAATTTGCGCAGTGGCGCGAATGGTCGGAGACCCGCTCGCTGGACTGGAACCTGCTGGATTTCCCGGTCCATTCCGGCATGCAGTCGCTGCTGCGCGATCTCAACCACCTTTATATCAGCAAGCCGGCGTTGCATGCGCGCGATTGCGAAGGCGAAGGCTTTGAATGGGCCATTGCCGATGACAGCCGCAATTCGGTCTATGCCTGGATCCGCCGCGCGCCCGGTGAAAAGCCGATTGCGGTCATTTCCAACTTCACGCCGGTGGTGCGCGACCATTACGACGTGCCATTGCCGCAGGCCGGCACATGGCGGGAAATCCTCAATTCGGATGCGACCGTCTATGGCGGCAGCGGCAAGGGGAACCTGGGCTCGGTCACCGCGAAAAAAGATAAAAACGGAGGAATTTCCGCAACTGTCGTTCTGCCGCCCTTGGCAACGATCATGCTGGAGTTAGAAGACTAAACACTACGGGGAGGAAAATAAAATGGACCAAAAACGGACCCAGCCCCTGGCGCGCGACGCCATGGCCTATGTTCTTGCCGGCGGCCGTGGCAGCCGATTGAAGGAATTGACCGACCGGCGCGCCAAGCCCGCCGTCTATTTTGGCGGCAAGGCGCGCATCATCGATTTCGCCTTGTCCAACGCGCTCAATTCCGGCATTCGGCGCATCGGCGTCGCCACCCAGTACAAAGCCCACTCATTGATCCGCCACCTGCAGCGCGGCTGGAACTTCTTCCGCCCAGAGCGAAACGAGAGTTTCGACATCCTGCCGGCCAGCCAGCGTGTGTCAGAAACCCAATGGTATGAAGGCACTGCAGACGCGGTCTACCAGAATGCCGATATCATCGAGCCCTATGGTCCGGAATTCATGGTCATCCTGGCGGGCGACCATATTTACAAGATGGATTATGAGTTGATGCTGCGCCAGCATGTCAACACCAATGCCGATGTCACCATCGGCTGCCTTGAAGTGCCGCGCATGGAGGCCACCGGTTTTGGCGTCATGCATGTCGACGCCAAGGATGTGGTGATCGATTTCATCGAAAAGCCGGAAGATCCGCCGGGCATTCCCGGCAATGAGACAATGGCGCTGGCTTCGATGGGCATTTATGTGTTCCGCACGAAGTTCCTGATGGAGTTGTTGCGCCGGGATGCCGCCGATCCCAATTCCAGCCGCGATTTCGGCAAGGACATCATTCCCTACATCGTCAAGAACGGCAAAGCCGTTGCCCATCGCTTCGCCGAATCCTGCGTGCGCGCGGAAACCGAGACCGAAGCCTATTGGCGCGATGTCGGAACGGTGGATGCCTATTGGCAGGCCAGCATCGACCTTACCGATATTGTTCCCGAACTCGACCTTTACGATTCCAACTGGCCGATCTGGACATTTGCCGAGATCACGCCGCCAGCCAAATTCGTCCATGACGAAGAAGGCCGCCGCGGCCAGGCGATCTCCTCGCTGGTCTCCGGCAATTGCATCGTCTCGGGCGGCGCGATCAACCGGTCGCTCTTGTGCACCGGCGTGCGGGTCAATTCCTTTTCCAGCCTTGATCACGCGGTGGTATTGCCGGAAGCCATTATCAGCCGCTCGGCCCGCCTGAAAAACGTGGTCGTTGACCGCGGCGTCATCATCCCGGAAGGTCTGGTGGTCGGCGACGATCCGGAGCTGGACGGCCGCCGCTTCCGTCGCACCGAAAGCGGTATATGCCTGATCACCCAATCAATGATCGACAAACTGGATCTTTAGCCACATGAAAATTCTCTCCGTCGCAGCGGAAGTCTATCCATTGATCAAGACCGGGGGCCTGGCGGATGTCGCCGGGGCCCTGCCCGTCGCGCTCGGCGAACTCGCAATATCGATGCGAACACTCATGCCCGGCTATAGGAGCGTGATGGCCAAGCTCGGCAAGACGAAGAAGATCGTCCACATTGACGATCTCTTCGGCGAGAGCGCCGATATCCTGTTCGCCACCCATGAGGGTCTCGAACTCTATGTCATTGACTGCCCGGCCTTCTTTGATCGCGAAGGCGGCCCCTATGCCGATGCGGCAGGCGCCGATTTCATCGACAACTGGAAACGTTTTGCGGCCCTGTCCTGGGTCGGTGCGGAAATAGCAGGCGGCATGATTTCCGACTGGCAGCCTGATCTGGTGCATGTCCATGACTGGCCTGCAGCCCTGACGCCGGTTTATATGAAATTCGGCGTAGCCAACCAGGTGCCATCCGTCATCACCATCCACAATATTGCTTTCCAGGGGCAGTTCGCCGCATCGATCTTTGCGGAACTCCGGCTTCCATTGGCGGCATTCGCCATGGACGGGGTCGAATATTACGGCGATGTCGGCTTTCTCAAAGGCGGGCTGCAAACCGCATGGGCGCTGACAACCGTTAGCCCGACCTATGCCAACGAAATCCTCGAACCCGAATTCGGCATGGGCCTTGAAGGCCTGATCGCCATCCGCGGCAATGACCTGTCCGGCATCGTCAACGGCATCGACGACGAGGTCTGGAACCCCGCCACCGACACCCATATCGCCGCCAACTACACAGCCCAGACCTTGAAGAAGCGGCAAACAAATCGTCAGGAACTGGCAGCGCATTTCCACCTTGATGAGGATGGCGGACCCGTCTTCATCGTGATCAGCCGCCTGACATGGCAAAAGGGCATGGACCTGCTGGTCGATCTGGTCGACGAGATCGTGGCGCTTGGCGGCAAGCTGGCCGTTCTCGGCTCCGGCGATCCGGCGCTGGAAGGCGCCATCCTTGCGGCGGCTTCACGCCATCGCGGCAGGGTCGGCGTGACCATCGGCTATAATGAGCCCTTGAGCCACCTGATGCAGGCCGGCGGCGACGCCATCCTGATTCCATCCCGCTTCGAGCCTTGCGGCCTGACCCAGCTTTACGGCCTGCGCTATGGCTGCATTCCCGTCGTCGGACGCACCGGCGGCCTTGCCGATACGGTGATTGATGCCAATGGTGCGGCGCTTCTGGCAGGTGTGGCCACCGGCGTGCAATTCAGCCCGATCAATACCGATGGTCTGCGACAGGCGCTGCGTCGCACCTTCAGGCTTTGGGACAATCCCCGGACCTGGCAGAAGATGCAGAAACTCGGCATGAAATCGGAAGTTTCATGGCGGATCAGCGCCACGGAATATGCCAGCCTTTACCAAAGGCTCCTGTTAAACCGACCCTGACAAGAAGCAGCAAAGCTTATGAACAAGACAGTATCCACCAAGCCGTATCTGGACCAGAAGCCGGGCACATCCGGCCTGCGCAAGAAAGTGCCGCATTTCCAGCAGGAAAATTATGCGGAAAATTTCATCCAGTCGATTTTCGACAGTCTGGAAGGCTTTTCGGGTTCGCTTCTGGTGATCGGCGGCGACGGACGCTATTACAACCGCGAGGTCATCCAGATCGCCATCAAGATGGCGGCGGCCAACGGCTTCGGCCGGGTGATGGTCGGCCGCGGCGGCATTTTGTCAACACCGGCGGCTTCCAATCTCATCCGCAAATACAAGGCCTATGGCGGCATCATCCTGTCGGCCAGCCATAATCCGGGCGGACCGACGGAAGATTTCGGCATCAAATACAATATTGGCAATGGCGGCCCCGCTCCTGAAAAGATCACCGATGCGATCTTTGCCCGGACCAAAACCATCGAGAGCTACCAGATTGCCGATGTCGTCGACATCGACCTGGATACGATGGGCGACCAGGCGCTGGCCGGCATGCAGGTTTCGATTGTCGATCCGGTGGCCGATTATGCCGAACTGATGGAGAGCCTGTTTGATTTTGCCGCCATTCGCGCCAAGATCGCGTCCGGCTTGCGTGTGTCTTTTGACGCCATGAGTGCGGTTACCGGCCCCTATGCCAAGGAAATCATCGAATACAGGCTTGGGGCGGCGCCCGGATCGGTCAAGAATTTCATTCCGCTGCCCGATTTCGGCGGCCATCATCCCGACCCCAATCTCGTTCACGCCAAAGCGCTTTACGATGAAATGATGGGACCGAACGCCCCCGATTTCGGGGCGGCTTCCGATGGCGACGGCGACCGCAACCTGATCATCGGCAAGGGAATTTTCGTCACCCCTTCAGACAGCCTCGCCATGCTGGCCGCCAATGCCCATCTGGCGCCCGGTTATGCCGCAGGTCTGGCCGGCATTGCCCGCTCCATGCCGACATCGGGCGCTGCCGACAGGGTAGCAGACCGGCTGGGCATCAATATGTATGAAACCCCCACCGGCTGGAAATTCTTCGGCAACCTGCTCGACGAAGGCTTGGCCACAATTTGCGGCGAGGAAAGCGCGGGCACCGGCTCCAACCATGTGCGCGAGAAAGACGGGCTGTGGGCGGTGCTGCTGTGGCTCAACATCCTGGCGGTGCGCAATGAAAGCGTCATCGATATCGTCCACAAGCATTGGGCGGCCTTTGGCCGGAACTACTATTGCCGCCATGATTATGAAGAGGTCGATTCCGATGCGGCCAACGGTCTCGTCGCCAATCTGCGCGCGCAACTCGACAGCCTGCCCGGCAAGAGTTTCGGCGCGCTGACCGTATCGAGCGCCGATGATTTCGCCTATCTCGATCCGGTCGATCAATCCATTTCCAATCACCAGGGCATCCGCATCCTGTTTGAGGGCGGCAGCCGGGTGGTTTTCCGCCTTTCCGGCACCGGCACCTCGGGGGCTACTCTTCGCGTCTACATCGAGCGCTATGAACCCGATGCTTCGCGCCACGACATGGAAACGCAGGATGCGCTGGCCGACCTGATTGCCGTGGCTGACCAGATCGGCGAAATCAAGGCCCGTACCGGACGTGGCAAGCCGAGCGTGATTACTTGAGGCAGACCTTGTTCAGCTCAGCTTCTTGTACATGACGGTAGTTGCGTCCAGCCGGTCAGTCAGCGTGTCACGGCAAAAATCCGGGATCATGCCGACGGTCTGGTAGCCCAGCGACTGATAGAGCGGCTCGGCCTTGTCGCCGGTGCGTGTGTCAAGTGTCAGCAGGCTGCGCTGCATCAAGCGCGCCCTGTCTTCAAGCTTATGCATCAGCGCCCTGGCAATGCCCATCCGCCGGAATTCCGGATGCACCAGCAATTTGCGGACTTCGGCGCGATGCGGTTGGTTGGGCGGCGTATCGTGATCAAGCTGCACTGTGCCGGCAATGCGCCCGTCACGCAGCAATACCAGCAGCACCATGCCGCCGGCTTTAACGGAAGGGAGAACCTTCAACCGCCAGAAGGCTTCTCCATCAGCTAGCGAAAAAGGCAGCACGAAGCTGATGCTCGCCCCGTCATGCACACAGGCATGCAACAGCGCACCCAGTTCCCCGATGCGGCTTTCGATGTCTTCAGTACTGAAGGCGCGGATATCGGATGGCGTTTCGGCGTGCATGGATCCTCACACAATGAACAGAAAATAGCGCGCGCCGCTGTCAGTGGGCGAGGAAAATCGGCTGGGGCCATAAAGCTGGTAGCGCAGGCAATCGCCGGGATGCAGGTGATGGGTCATGCCCCCGACCAGAATGTCGAGCCTGCCCTCGACCAGAAGCAGGTGATGTTCAAGGCCGGAACGCGCCGGGCCTTCATACTGGATGACTGCATCCGGCTTCAAGGCGCATTCCAGCACCTCGCCGGCCAGCCCCCGCGTCGGCGGCGAGACATTGCGGCGCTCAAAGCCGCTATCGGGATCACGCCAGATCCATTGATCGGCCCGCGCCACCAGCGGCGCAAAGCCATCCTCGACCATCCGCATCAGCCGCGACATGGTCAGGCCATAGACCATGCACAATTTCCCCAGCAGGCTTGCCGTCGGACTGACCTCGCCATTTTCCAGTCGAGACAGGGTGGCGCGACTTGCGCCGCTGCGGGCGGACAGCTCATCCAGCGACCATCCACGCTCAAGCCGCAGGGCCTTGAGGCGTTCGGCAATCAGAAGATCGAATTGGGGTTCGGGGTCAGCATATTCCATATTTGGGAATATTTCCCGAATATGGAATATTGTCAATATTGATCCTAAAAATCAGACGCCACACGGAAGCATGCAGGGACCGCCGTCAAAGCGCCAGTTCGCACTCCAATATTACCTCAAAGGCTCGCTGAAAACACTCACAGCTTGCCACGATAGGCCCTGCTGGAAACCGAGATCGAATTCTGGCAGGGGTCCTTGGCGTTGGCGAACAGATAGCCGTCCGCTTTATGGATCACACCGAAAACAAGGCCGTCTTTTGCGGCAAGCCTGCAAAATTCCTCGACATCCTCCACGTCAAACACAAGTTTGACAATTGATTGTCCGTGCCGCTGTCCCTTCGCGGCCTGGTGAAGCATGATGTTGGCGCCGCCGTCGCGGGCGACGAGTTCAATGATCCTGTCGCCCGGCAATCGGGTTGCCGCAAAGCCAAAATGTCTTTCATAAAAGCGTGCCGTCTCCTCGACATTTTTGGCGTAGATTACCAATCGGTTGAGCTGCAAACAGACCTCCGGAAACAAGATTGTCCGCTTCATCGCAGCCAATTGCCATGCAGTCTTACGGCACAGCGCAAATGGCGGCAACAGGCTGGCTCCAATCGTTATTGCCGCCAAAAAATACAGGCGGCCTTGGCGCGGCAGGCTTGAAGCTGAAACGCAGCACGGAGACGGGTTGCATGGCCCACTCAAAGATTGCCGAAATTCAAAAAAGCTGGTAAGGCCAGCGCGATGAAAAGCAAAAACGCAAAAAATGTGATTTTCGTGCTGCAGGACCGTAAACGGCTTCCGGCCCGTTTTTTTGCGGAATTGTCAGGCCTTGTGACCGGCCATTGCTTTTGACGGGCTTGCGGTCCCTGCCCGCTGTCACCATCTTTTCAAAAACACGCAAGAACGAGCAAAACCATGAGCGCACCACGCACCCTTTACGACAAGATCTGGGACGACCACCTTGTAGACCACCAGCCTGACGGCACGGACCTTCTTTATATCGACCGTCACCTGGTTCATGAAGTGACCAGCCCGCAGGCATTTGAAGGCCTGCGCATGACTGGCCGCAAGGTTCGCGCGCCGGAAAAGACACTGGCTGTCGTTGACCACAATGTGCCGACCTCGCCTGATCGCCATCTCGGCATCAAGAACGAGGAAAGCCGCATCCAGGTCGAGGCGCTGGCCACCAATGCCGCCCAGTTCGGTGTCGATTATTATTCCGAAAACGACAAACGACAGGGCATCGTCCACATTGTCGGCCCGGAACAGGGCTTTACCCTGCCGGGCATGACCATCGTCTGCGGCGACAGCCATACATCGACCCATGGCGCATTCGGCGCGCTGGCCCACGGCATCGGCACGTCCGAAGTCGAGCATGTGCTTGCCACACAGACGCTGATCCAGAGAAAAGCCAAGAACATGCTGGTCCGCGTCAACGGCCAGTTGCCGCCCGGCGTCACCGCCAAGGACATCATTCTGGCGATCATCGGCGAAATCGGCACCGCCGGCGGCACCAGCCACGTCATCGAATTTGCCGGCGAGGCCATTCGCGCGCTGTCCATGGAAGGACGCATGACGGTCTGCAACATGACGATTGAAGGCGGCGCACGCGCCGGCCTGATCGCGCCGGACGAAAAGACCTTCGCCTATATCAAGGACAAGCCGCGTGCACCAAAGGGCGCTGCGTGGGACCAGGCCCTCGCATATTGGAAGACGCTGGTCACCGATGAAGGCGCTCATTTTGATCGCATCGTGGATCTGGACGCCGCCAGCCTGCCGCCGATCGTTTCCTGGGGCTCTTCGCCCGAAGACGTGATCTCGGTTCAGGGTGCCGTTCCTGATCCTGACCTGATCGCCGACGAAAACAAACGCGCCTCCAAATGGCGGGCGCTTGATTATATGGGCCTCAAGCCGGGCACAAAGATCACCGACATCGCCCTTGACCGGGTGTTCATCGGCTCCTGCACCAATGGCCGCATTGAAGACCTGCGCGAAGTCGCAAAGGTCGTCGAAGGCCATACGGTGGCTCCGACCGTCAGCGCGATGATCGTGCCTGGTTCGGGATTGGTCAAGGAACAGGCCGAAGCCGAAGGCCTCGACGTTATTTTCAAGGCGGCCGGGTTTGACTGGCGCGAACCGGGTTGCTCAATGTGCCTGGCGATGAACGACGACCGGTTGAAGCCGGGCGAGCGTTGCGCTTCGACATCCAACCGCAATTTCGAAGGCCGCCAGGGCTTCAAGGGTCGCACTCATCTGGTCTCCCCCGCCATGGCGGCAGCAGCTGCCGTCGCCGGCCATTTCGTTGATATCCGCGAGTGGAAATAAAGCGGTCATCTGATCTTGAAGCCGGCCTTCGGGCCGGTTTCATCGCTCGACCTTGACCATCGTGCCTTTCCTGACCACCGCCAGCAACCGCTTCATGTCGGCAAGGCTGACGGCAATGCAGCCCTCGGTTGGCAGATAACCCGGACGGGCCAGGTGCAGGAAGATCGCCGAACCGCAATTGCGGCGTCTCGAGGTGATATTGAAATCCATCACCAGGCAGATATCATAGAGGTGGTCCGGGCGTGAGAGCAGTTCATGACTTGCGGCAAATGGCGCCCGGGCCGGCTTGTTGTAAAGAGCATGGGTCGGTGCATCGCACCACAGCATGCCCGGCCGGATCGGTTTGAGTTCAAGCCGCGCGGCAGGTCGCGCAAGACGATCGGCGCGATAATAGCCGAAGAGCAGCCGCATGGCGGCAATGGGCGTCGCCCCGTCGCCTTCGCGCTTGATAGCCCGCATGCCGGCCTTGCCAATAGCGGCGGCAAGCACCAGACCACCGATGGAGACCTGAGCGCGACTGGAATTTGATGGCGACTTGCGTACCCTGACCGCCGGTGCAGCGGCTGGTCTTTTCTTTCTGGCTCTCATCGTGTCACGAACTTTTGTTTTGTCGCAAGATAGCCGGCATGCGAAAGGAAAACGCAACCAAAATCGGCATCCTTGCGCACTTGTGTCGGGTAGCGTTTGTGGATTACCACTGAATACAAGCAAAGAACGGAAGATAACGCATCATGACAGCCCGTACGATCCTTCTTGTGGATGACGATCAGGACCTGAGGGAAACCCTGATCGAGCAACTGTCCCTTTATGACGAATTTCAACTGTTTTCGGAAGCCACTGCAACCCGCGGCATCCAGGCGGCGCGCGCCGGGCAGATCGACCTGCTGGTCATGGATGTCGGCCTGCCCGACATGGATGGGCGCGAGGCTGTAAAGCTGTTGCGCAAAGGCGGCTTCAAAAGCCCGGTGATCATGCTGACCGGCCACGATACAGACGCCGATACAATTCTGGGCCTAGAAGCGGGCGCCAATGACTATGTCACCAAGCCATTCCGCTTTGCCGTGCTTCTGGCGCGCATTCGCGCCCAGTTGCGCCAGTATGAGCAGAGCGAGGACGCAACCTTCACGGTCGGCCATTATGTCTTCAAACCGGCCCAGAAATTGCTGACCACCGAGGACGGCAAGAAAATCCGCCTCACCGAAAAGGAAGCCGCCATCATCCGCTATCTCTACAAGGCCGGACAGCGCGTTGTGACCCGCGACGTGCTGCTGGAGGAAGTCTGGGGCTATAATTCCGGCGTTACCACCCATACGCTGGAAACCCACGTCTATCGCCTCCGCCAGAAGATCGAGAAAGACCCGTCGAATGCCGAAATTCTCGTCACTGAAAATGGCGGCTACAAGATCGTTCCCTAAGCGAGTTAGTCTGGAGTGAAATTGCCATGGCCCTGAAGGACGATATTGCCCTGCTGGCGCGGATACCGGTTTTCAAAGGCCTGCAGGAAGACCATCTGCGCCTGCTGGCCTTTGGGGCGGAACGACGCCAGCTGGCCGCCGGTGAGATTCTGTTCCGGCAATCAAGTCCTGCGGATTGCGCCTTCGTTGTTACCCGCGGATTGGTGCAGCTGACCTCCCTGGGCAAGGGCGGCGCAATTGAAGACGCCGGCAAGGCGGGTCCCGGCGCGATGATTTCGGAAATGGCGATGATCGCCAAGAGCGACCGCCGCCTGACAGCCACCGTAGTGGACGATACGGAAGTCCTGCGCATTACCAGGGCATTGTTTCACCGTATGGTGGAGGAATATCCGGCTGTGGGCAAACAAGTGGAAAGCAGGCTCCGGGAAAATTTCACCGCCATGGCCAGCGCTTTGGCAAAGCTGGCGGACCGTTTCGAAAATTGAACCTTTTCGTTCGGCGATAGACTTGTTGCCCCGTAATGCTGCCGTGGTTTTGCGGATTTGTCGTCATATTATTCCGGTTATCTTCACCTGTAACGATTTGTGGCCTATATACTTAAATCAATTTCTAATTGATTCGACGCCCCGACCCTCCCGGTACGCTGGAACCAATGGAGTCCATCTTGGCATTTCGCAACATCATGCACTTTCTGATCGCCGTGGAAGAGGTCCAGACAAGTGAACAACTGATCCTTGAACTTCGGCGCCTGCTTGAGTCCTACAATATCCAGCATTATTCGGTCTTTCATCACCCCAGGCCCACGGTGCACCCGATCCGGCTTTCCCTGTCATCCAATTGGCCGGACAACTGGGTGAACCGGTATCTCGAAAAAAAATATATCCTGATTGATCCGATGATCCGTTATTTGCTGGTTTCCCAACAGCCCTTCACCTGGAAGCAGGCGCAAAAGGCCTTTGCAGGCGCAACCAATGAAAAGCGGATGAAGGATATGACACGGGACGCTGCGTCGCACGGTCTTGTGGACGGCAGCATATTTCCTGTTCACGGGCGCATGGGCCTCATTGGCGCATTGACAATCAGCGGCCCGAAACTGGACCTGTCGCCGGTGGAAATGTCCCTGTTTCATACCGTCGCAACCCGCGCTTATTTGCGTCTGCGCGATTTCATGGAACCAGAAAGCAGCCCCAAGCCAGATCCAATCGCGTCGCTCCAGTTGACCCACCGTTCAATGGAAGCACTCAGCCTGCTGGCCGAAGGCATGACCTCGCAAGAGATCAGCGAAAAGCTGAACCTGTCGAGACACACAGTCGATTGGCATTTCAACAATATCCAGGGCAAGTTGAAAGCACGCAATCGCCAGCACAGCGTTGCAATGGCCATGCGTCTCGGCCTTATCAGCTAACCCTCACATAAACTTTAGAAATTGCACTTCACTTCGCAACGCGCTAAGAATTCTTCGCAGGTGCAACAATAGTGACCCCTTGATGCATTTATTGTGATCGGCAAGCAGATTTCCTGAGACACGACATTCGACCTTGCCGAGGCCGTTGAGCTTTATCAGGGGCGGACGTCCGGAAGCGGCCGAAGACATGTGGACGGGGAGCGAGCTTCACCTGCCAACTCTGGTTTCGTCGCCCCTTACAGGAGTCCTGCATTGCCCATCTCCAAAATTCTTGTAGCCAACCGTTCTGAAATCGCCATCCGTGTCTTTCGCGCCGCCAATGAACTTGGCATCAAGACGGTTGCCATCTGGGCAGAAGAAGACAAGCTGTCGCTGCACCGTTTCAAGGCCGACGAATCCTATCAGGTCGGTCGCGGGCCGCATCTTGAGCGCGATCTCGGGCCGATCGAGAGTTACCTGTCCATCGAGGAAGTCATCCGGGTTGCAAAACTGTCGGGCGCCGACGCCATTCACCCCGGCTACGGCCTTCTGTCCGAGAGCCCCGAATTTGCCGACGCATGCGCAGAAGCCGGCATCATCTTTATCGGGCCAAGGCCGGATACGATGCGCAAGCTGGGCAACAAGGTGGCAGCCCGCAATCTTGCCATTTCCATCGGCGTGCCGGTGGTGCCTGCGACACTGCCGCTGCCTGACGACATTGATGAAGTCAAGAAAATGGCCGCAGAGATCGGCTATCCGGTTATGCTGAAAGCCTCCTGGGGCGGTGGCGGACGCGGCATGCGCTCCATTCGAGCCGAAGCCGATCTTGCCCGCGAAGTGACGGAAGGCAAGCGGGAGGCGATGGCCGCCTTCGGCAAGGACGAAGTCTATCTGGAAAAGCTCGTCGAACGCGCCCGCCATGTCGAGAGCCAGGTGCTGGGCGATACCCATGGCAATGTGGTTCACCTGTTTGAGCGCGACTGCTCGATCCAGCGGCGCAACCAGAAGGTCGTCGAGCGGGCGCCTGCGCCCTATCTCAACGATGAGCAACGCGCCGAACTGGCCGGCCATTCCATCAGGATTGCCGAGGCAACGGGCTATGTCGGCGCCGGCACGGTCGAATATCTGATGGATGTCGATACCGGCAAATTCTATTTCATCGAAGTCAATCCGCGCATCCAGGTCGAGCATACCGTAACCGAGGTCGTCACCGGCATCGATATCGTCAAGGCGCAGATCCATATTCTCGACGGCTTTGCCATCGGCACGCCTGAATCCGGCGTTCCCGTCCAGGAAGCAATCCGGCTGAACGGCCACGCGCTGCAATGCCGGATCACCACTGAAGATCCCGAGCACAATTTCATTCCGGATTACGGCCGGATCACCGCCTATCGCGGCGCAACCGGCTTCGGCATTCGGTTGGATGGCGGCACGGCCTATTCAGGCGCGGTCATTACCCGTTTTTACGATCCCCTGCTGGAAAAGGTCACAGCCTGGGCGCCGACCGCCCATGAGGCCATCCGCCGGATGGACCGGGCGCTTCGGGAGTTCCGCATTCGCGGTGTCGCCACCAACCTCACCTTTCTGGAAGCCATCATCGGCCATCCGAGGTTTGAAGACAACAGCTATACGACCCGCTTCATCGACACGACGCCGGAATTGTTCCAGCAGGTCAAGCGACAGGATCGCGCCACCAAATTGCTGACCTATATTGCCGATGTCACCGTCAACGGCCATCCCGAAGTCAAGGGCCGGCCGATGCCGCTCAAGGATGCCGCCAAGCCTGTCATGCCCTTCCATGGCGGCGCGGTCCCTTCGGGCACAAAGCAACTTTTCGATCAGATGGGGCCAAGGAAATTCGCCGAATGGATGCGCTCCCAGAAGCAGGTCCTGGTGACCGACACGACCATGCGGGATGGCCATCAGTCGCTTCTGGCAACCCGGATGCGGACACACGACATTGCCAACATTGCCGGCACCTATGCGAGGGCGCTGCCAAATCTGTTTTCGCTGGAATGCTGGGGCGGGGCGACTTTCGACGTGTCGATGCGCTTTTTGACCGAAGATCCCTGGGAGCGGCTTGCCCTTATCCGCGCCAATGCGCCCAACCTGCTTTTGCAGATGTTGCTGCGGGGAGCCAATGGCGTTGGCTACAAAAACTACCCCGACAATGTGGTGAAGTACTTCGTGCGCCAGGCAGCCCTTGGCGGCATTGACGTGTTCCGGGTGTTTGACTGCCTCAACTGGGTGGAAAACATGCGGGTGTCAATGGATGCAGTGGTGGAAGAAAACAAGATCTGCGAGGCGGCCATCTGCTATACAGGCGACATCCTCAATTCGGCCCGCCCGAAATATGATTTGAAATATTATGCCAATCTCGCCGCTGAGCTTGAAAAGGCCGGCGCCCATGTGATCGCCGTCAAGGATATGGCGGGCCTGCTCAAGCCGGCAGCCGCCAAGGTGCTGTTCAAAGCCTTGCGCGAGGCGACCGACCTGCCGCTGCATTTCCACACCCATGATACGTCGGGCATCTCTGCGGCAACGGTTCTTGCCGCTATCGATGCCGGCGTCGATGTGGTTGACGGCGCCATGGATGCGCTATCGGGCAATACGTCCCAGCCTTGCCTGGGTTCGATTGTCGAGGCGCTCAAGGGCAGCGAACGCGACCCCGGCCTTGATCCGGTCTGGATCCGGCGGATTTCCTTTTACTGGGAGGCCGTGCGCAACCAATATGCGGCTTTCGAAAGCGATCTCAAGGGACCGGCATCGGAAGTCTATCTGCATGAAATGCCCGGCGGGCAATTCACCAATCTCAAGGAACAGGCGCGCGCCCTCGGGCTTGAAACCCGCTGGCATGAAGTCGCCCAGGCCTATGCCGATGCCAACCAGATGTTTGGCGACATCGTCAAGGTGACGCCATCGTCCAAGGTGGTCGGCGACATGGCGCTGATGATGGTCAGCCAGGACCTGACCGTGGCGGATGTTGAAAATCCGGGCAAGGAAATTTCATTTCCTGAATCCGTTGTGTCAATGCTCAGAGGCGACCTTGGACAGCCGCCGCAAGGCTGGCCGAAAGAGTTGCAGAAGAAGGTTCTGAAGGGCGACAAGGCCTTCGTCGAACGGCCGGGTTCGCTGCTTGCCGATGCCGATCTTGAAGCGGAAAGGCTGGAAATCGAGACCAGGCTGGAACGCCAGGTCACCGATTTCGAATTCGCCTCCTATCTCATGTATCCCAAGGTCTTTACCGACTTTGCCATCGTTTCGGAAACCTACGGCCCGGTCTCGGTGTTGCCGACGCCGACTTATTTCTATGGCCTGAATGCCGGCGATGAACTCTTTGTCGACATCGAGAAGGGCAAGACGCTGGTGGTCATCAACCAGGCCGTGAGCGGCACTGATGAGAAGGGCATGATCACCGTGTTCTTCGAACTGAACGGTCAACCGCGCCGCATCAAGGTGCCTGACCGCGCCCACGGAGCAGCCGGATCGGCCGCGCGCCGCAAGGCGGATATCGCCGATACCGCCCATGTCGGTGCGCCGATGCCGGGCGTGATCTCCCAGGTCACGGTCACGGCTGGCCAGAAAGTCAAGGCGGGCGACGTGCTGTTGTCGATCGAAGCCATGAAAATGGAGACGGCGCTTCATGCCGAACATAACGGGGTGATTGCTGAAGTCCTGGTCAAGACAGGCGATCAGATCGACGCCAAGGACCTGTTGGTGGTTTACGCCGTCTGACTTTTAACATCTGTCACGTTTCAGACACCGGCCCGATTGGCCGGTGTCTTTGTTTTTGACAACAATCGGCATAAACAAGATAAAACAAGAATAAACAGACGAACGTAGTTGTACTTTTCAAAATTTTATGCATGATTTCGCCCGATTTGATGATTCAACCCGGACCATGCCCATGGAATTGCTGCAGAAAGAACGCCAGTCGCAGATCTTCGACCTGCTGGGCCGGAAAGGCCGCGTGCTGGCCGGCGATCTTGCCAGCCAATTCGGCGTGTCGGAAGATACGATCCGGCGGGACTTGCGCGAAATGGCCGCAGCGGGCCGGTGTGAACGTGTCTATGGCGGTGCGCTTGCCGTCACAACCCTGCGCCAACCGCTGTCGGCCCGATTGACACTGGCGACTGAACGCAAGGCCGATCTGGCGCGATGCGCCATCGCATGCTTCCGGCCGGGCATGACGATATTCATCGATGCAGGCTCGACCAACCTTGCGATCGCACGCGCCCTGCCGGAAGACATGAGCCTGACGGTCGTGACCAACGCCCCGGCCATCGCCATGACCCTGATGGATCGCCAAGGCGTGGACATCATCATGATCGGCGGCAGCCTTGACCGCCATGTCGGAGCCAATCTGGGCGCCCGGACGCTTGACGCGCTGGCCTCGCTCATTCCTGACATGACGGTGATCGGCGCCTGCGGGCTCGACCCCTCTGTCGGCATTACGGCTTCCTTGTTCGAAGACGCGGAAATCAAGCGGCTTGCGGCGGCCAACAGCCGCTCGGTCATGGCCGCCGTCACCAATGAAAAATTCTCGCTGCATTATCCCCATGTCGTCTGCGGGCGGGAGAAAATTTCTTGCCTTGTGGTCGAAAATGACGCACCGGAAGACATGACGCGATCCTTTTCCGCCCTCGGCATTCCCGTCCATCGAGCCGGTCAAGCCTGAATCCCGACCGCATTCAATTCGTCAATTTCACTTGGCAAGGCACAATCATGCAAGAGTCCACCACTCCCGCCCCATCCGCCGCAATTCAGTTGAACGGCATTTTTCCGTCCAGCAGGACAGCTGTGTCGCTGCTTTTCCTGGCCAACGGGCTCTATCTCGGTTCCTGGACGCCCAAGGTTCCGGAAATCGTCAACAGGCTCGACCTCACCCCCAGCCTGATGGGCATGATGGTGGTCCTGTTCGGCGTCGGCTCGATTACAATCATGCCGATTGCGGCAGCGCTGATTGCCAGACACGGCTCCACCAGGATCATCAGATTCGCAGCCATCGGGTTTCTGCCGACCATGCTGCTCCTGACCCTTGCGCCGAATTACTTCCTTGCGTCTGCTGCCTGTTTCTTGTTCGGCGGATTTCTCGGGGCGCTGGATATTTCCATGAACGTCAACGCCGTCGAAGTCGAGCGCCGGATGAAACGCTCGATCATGTCGTCCTGCCACGGATTCTGGAGCCTTGGAGCCTTGTTCGGCGCAGCCGTCGGCGGCTATCTGATCGATACTGTCGGCCCCTTGACGCATGCATTGATCATCACCGCAGTCGCCGCTGTCCTGATCGCCAGCGCCTTTCCAATCATGCTGATCGATGACGCCCACACATCCGGGAACAAGCCGAAAGCCCGCCTCCCCCGCGCCTGGCTGCCATGGCTGATCGGCTTCGTGGCGCTGTTTTCAATGTTGCCTGAAGGCGCCGTCTTTGATTGGAGCGCGCTTTACCTGCAGCGCGACCTCGGCGCCAGCCTGACGCTGGCCAGCCTGGCAGGCGCATCCTTCTCTTTGACCATGTGCATCATGCGCTTTGTCGGAGACATGGTGCGCGACAAGCTTGGCGCTGTCCTGACAATGCGCATTTCCACCATATTGGCCGGCATCGGCATGGCGGTGGCAGGCTGGGCCCCCGATCCGCTGACGGCGATGATCGGCTTCGGCATTTGCGGCATCGGCATATCCAACATGGTGCCCATCGCCTTTTCCGCCGCCGGCAACCTGCCCGGCATGGCCCAGGGCCTGGGGCTGTCCGTCGCCACGACCATGGGCTATTCAGGCGCCTTGTTTGCCCCGACCTTCATAGGCTTCATCGCCGAACATACCGGCTTTGGCGCGGTCTATGCCAGCTTCCCGATCCTGTTTTTGGTGGTGCTGGCCTTTTCCCATCTCGTCCGCCATGCCGACGGCATCAGGCAAAGCGGCCATTGAGCTTTCAGCGTCATTGCTCGGAGAGTTTCATCGCCGGATCATAGTCCGCGCCCTCGACATCCTTGATGACAGCCTGACCGCAAACCATGCGCTTGGCCTTGCGGTCGTAGCTGTAGCTTGGCGAGCCATAGAGGTTCCAACCCTTGTTGAGCGCTGCCGTGACCTTGTGGCAAAAGGTGGCGTCGTCCACGCCGGTAAGATATCGATAGAGCCTCATTCACGCTTTCCTCTAGAATCGATTTGATTTTGCATGGCGATCAACTGCCGGGCTTCTTCCAGATGCAGCCTTTCGACCATTTTGCCATCCAGCTTTATGACACCCAGATTGGCGGATTCAGGCTTTTGGAACTCTGCAATGATGCTTGCAGCTTGTTTAAGCTCTGCCGGGGTCGGGCCGAAATGCAGGTTGGCAGCACTGATTTGCGCCGGATGGATCAGCATCTTGCCGTCAAAGCCCATGGCGCGGCCTTGCGCGCATTCGGCGCCAAACGTTGTCAGGTCCCGAAAATCATTGTTGACGGAATCAAGCACGCCCAGGCCATAGGCCCGCGCCGCCAGAATGACCTGCATCAGCCATGGCACGAGATGACTGCGGTCGGGCGTCAATGCGACCCTGGTGTCTTTCCGCAGATCATTGAGACCAACCACGAAGCACTCCAGCCGGTTTGAGCGGGCGCTTTCAGCGATGGCAGGCGCATTCAGCAATCCGCGCGGCGTTTCCATCATGGCCCAGATCCGCATGTCATAAGCGACATCATTTTCCGCCAGGCAATCGGCGACAAACTGGAGATCGCGTGGATCATCGACTTTGGGAACAAGGACCGCATCAGGGCCGGTTGCAATGACTGCCGCCATGTCGTCGGCAAACCACTCGGAATGACGATCATTGACGCGGATGACGGTCCTTCTCCCGGCGAATCGGTGATGGCGGAGAAACTCGATCAACTTGAACCGGGCTTCGGCCTTGCTTTCAGGCGCAACCGAATCCTCCAGATCAAAGATCACCACGTCAAAATCGAGGCCGGGCAGCTTTGCCAAGGCACGCTCATTGATGGCCGGCACGCTGAGCGCCGACCGCTGCAGTTTATTTACGGGTTTTTCGGGCGTGGAATGGTTGTTTGTCTTCATGAATTTGTCTTGCAACGCTTTGCCGTGAAGTTCAAGTCCCCGACGGCATGCCGGCCTCTTGAAATGTTCACCGTTATGGCCCACATTGTTATCACGAAAGGTGACTATCATGAGAAGCGTTCGATCCTTCTTCTTCACATTGGCCGGACTGACCTTTGTTGGCGTCTTGGCGCTGTTTACAGCCTCGCTCGGCATATTGTTTGCCGGAGCACTGATTGTCATGCTGCTTGGCCAGGCCTTGGCCGGCTTTTTCTCCCATCATCCGGACCCGCAACCGGTGCGCAACCGCGCCCGCCGGCCCGGCGCTTCGGCCCCCGATATCCAGCGTGGAATGCACGTATGGAATGACGGCAAGGGCACGATCATCGACATGTGATGAAGGGCGCCCGCCGCGGCGTCCTGCAATGCCCGAGCGGCGAAAAAATCAATCCAGAGCATTTTATGAACTGACCGGCTTGATCGCGTGAAGCGGGCGGCTCGGTTTTGGACTTGAACCTTTGGGCTGGTGTGACTAGTTTGCGCGCTCTTCCAACTGACCGGGCCATATCCAATGCGTTTTGAAGGTACTGAATCCTATGTCGCCGACAGGGACCTGATGGTTGCCGTCAATGCAGCCATTCGTCTGGAACGGCCTTTGCTGGTCAAAGGCGAGCCCGGCACGGGCAAGACGGAACTGGCCCGCCAGATTGCCGCCTCGCTCGGCTTGCCGCTGCTGGAATGGAACGTCAAATCCACTACAAAGGCGCAACAGGGTCTTTATGAGTATGACGCGGTATCACGTCTGCGCGACAGCCAACTGGGCGACGGGCGGGTCAGCGACATCGCCAACTACATCCGTCACGGCAAGCTTTGGGATGCCTTCAACGCCGACAGCAAGGTGGTGCTGCTGATCGACGAGATCGACAAGGCCGACATCGAATTTCCCAATGATCTGCTGCAGGAACTCGACCGGATGGAGTTCCATGTCTACGAGACCGGCCAGACCATCGCAGCGCGCCACCGGCCCATTGTCATCATCACGTCCAACAACGAGAAGGAATTGCCCGACGCCTTCCTGCGGCGCTGCTTCTTCCATTACATCCGCTTTCCCGACGCCGAAACGCTTCACAAGATCATCGATGTCCACTATCCGGGTATCAAGAGGCGACTGGTCGCCGAAGCGCTTAACCGGTTTTTCGAGATCCGCGACACTCCGGGCCTGAAAAAGAAGCCCTCGACCTCCGAGGCGCTCGACTGGATCCGGCTTCTGGTGAGCGATGACGTCCAGCCCGAAGACCTCAGGGCGAACCCCAGAAACGCGCTGCCGAAATTGCATGGCGCGCTGTTGAAAAATGAACAGGATGTCCACCTGTTCGAGCGTCTCGCCTTCATGGCGCGGCGTGAAAGCTGACTTCTTATTGCATTTGAATACCTTCATCCTTCTTTCGGAAAGCCGAGAAAATGCCCATCAAGATTCCAGACCAATTGCCCGCATTCCAGACGCTCGTAGCCGAAGGCGTCCAGGTTCTCACCGATTCTGCCGCCATAAGGCAGGATATCCGTCCGCTGCAGATCGGGCTTCTCAACCTGATGCCCAACAAGATCAAGACGGAGATCCAGATTGCGCGCCTCGTCGGCGCTTCGCCGCTGCAGGTCGAGCTTTCGCTGGTCAGGGTCGGCGGGCACAAGGCCAAGAACACATCGGAAGAACACCTGCTGGCTTTCTACAATACATGGGAAGAAGTGAAGGAACGCAAGTTCGACGGCTTCATCATCACCGGCGCGCCGGTTGAAACGCTGCCGTTTGAAGATGTCACCTATTGGGACGAAATGAAGGCCATTCTCGACTGGACCCAGACCAATGTGCATTCGACCCTGAATATCTGCTGGGGCGCGATGGCTGCAATCTACCATTTCCACGAAGTGCCGAAATATGTGCTGGATCGCAAAGCCTTCGGAGTCTACGACCACCAGAACCTCAATCCGGCCTCGCCCTATCTGCGCGGGTTTTCTGACGATTTCGCCATTCCTGTTTCACGCTGGACAGAAATTTCGGAGCGTGACATTTCGCCCTCCATGGGTCTGGAAGTGCTGATGAAATCGGATGAAACCGGCGTCTGCTTCATTCATGAGAAAAAAGCCAACCGGCTTTATGTCTTCAATCATGTCGAGTATGATTCCACCTCGCTGGGAGAGGAATATTTCCGCGACATCCAATCAGGAGTGCCGGTCACCAAGCCGGCCCATTACTTCCCGGATGACGATCCCGACAAGGCGCCGCTCAATCGATGGCGCAGCCATGCCCATCTGATGTTCGGCAACTGGATCAACCAGGTCTATCAAACCACGCCCTATGACGTGTCCGAGATAGGCTGGAAAGGATAGCGGATCGATGTTCATCCCGTTCTTCCTTGAACTCAAGGCCGCCAAGGTGCCTGTCACGCTCAGGGAATTCCTGACCCTGATGGCCGGCATGGATATCGGTCTTGTCGAGGATGACATCGAGGCATTCTATTTTCTGGCGCGGGCCGCACTGGTCAAGGATGAGCGACATATTGACCGCTTCGACCAGGTCTTTGCCCATGTCTTCAAGGGCGTGGAGGGCGTAGCGGGGACGCAAGGCCCGGCAGTGCGCGACATTCCGACCGAGTGGCTGATGCGCCTTGCCGACAAGCATTTGAGCGCGGAGGAAAAAGCGCTGGTGGAAAGCCTGGGCGGCTTTGAAAAACTGATGGAGACGCTTCGCCAACGTCTGGCCGAGCAGACCGAACGCCACCAGGGCGGAAGCAAATGGATCGGGACCGGCGGCACGTCGCCCTTCGGCGCCGGCGGCTATAATCCTGAAGGCGTGCGCATCGGCCAGGATCAATCGCGCCATCGCCGCGCCGTCAAAGTGTGGGATGAACGGGCTTTTAGAAATCTCGACGATTCAGTGGAAATAGGAACACGCAATATCAAGGTGGCGCTGAAACGGCTGCGTCAATGGGTCCGGCAGGGCGCCGACGAGGAACTGGACCTGCCCGAAACCATCCGCTCCACCGCCGAACACGGCTATATCGACGTCAAGACCCGGCCCGAGCGCAAAAACGCACTAAAGCTGCTGATGTTTTTTGATATTGGCGGCTCCATGGATGACCATGTCAAGATCGCGGAAGAGTTGTTTTCGGCGGCCCGAAGCGAGTTCCGGCAGATGGAGTATTTCTACTTTCACAATTGCGTCTACGAAGGCGTCTGGAAGGACAATCTTCGACGTCGGTCATCCGTCATGCCGACCGAAGAAGTCTTGCGGACATTCGGGGCGGATTACCGGGTAATTTTTGTTGGCGATGCGGCCATGAGCCCTTATGAAATTACCATGGCCGGCGGCTCGGTCGAACATTGGAACAATCAGGCCGGAGCCGTCTGGCTGGGCCGTTTCACTTCGCATTTCCGCAAATTCGCCTGGCTCAACCCGGTGCCCGAGCCATATTGGGGCTACAGCCAATCCACCCAGATCATCAAGACGCTGGTTGACAACCGGATGTATCCCTTGACTTTGGGAGGCCTTCAGGCTGCAACACGGGACCTGTCGCGATAAGCCGCCTGCCGCCTTGCGGCAAGACCGAAAGACCAAGAAGGAAATTCACGCATGGACAAGGAAATATTCGGGACCGGTCGGAACGGTGAGACTGTGTATCGCGTCGTCATCAGCGGCGGCGGACTGACTGCAAACATCCTGACCTGGGGCGCGATCATTCAGGATTTGCGGCTGGAGGGCCACAAGGCGCCGCTGGTGCTGGGTTTTGAGAACATGGACAATTATCTTGCCCATTCCCCCTATTTCGGCGCGACTCCCGGACGATCGTCAAACCGCATCGCCGATGGCCGCTTCAAGCTCGACAACAAGGAAATTCAGCTCGAATGCAATGAAAAGGGCATCACCCATCTGCATGGCGGATCAGACGGCATTGCCAAGCAGAACTGGAAGATCGAAGAATTGACGGGAGACCGTGTGGTCCTGTCGATTGTCGATCCTGCCGGACGCGCCGGCTATCCCGGCAACTGCTTCATTCGCTGCACCTATTTCGTGGCGGGCGACGGCGCGCTCAGCGTGAGCTATGAAGCCACGACCGACCAGCCCACAATCGCCAATCTGTGCCAGCACTCCTATTTCAACCTCGATGGCAAGGACACCATCCTTGATCATCAACTGATGATCGCTGCTGATTCCTACCTTCCGACCGATGAACGCCAGATTCCAACCGGTGAAATTCGCGCCGTCAAGGATACGCCATTTGATTTTCGGACCATGAAACCGATCCGCTGCAATGACGAAGACGGTCATCAAGTGCCCTATGACCACAATTTCTGCCTTTCCAGCCAGCGGCTTGAAAAGCGCTCCGTCATCCATGCCCACAGCCCGAATTCCGGCGTCAATCTCTGGGTGTCAACCACCGAGCCAGGCGTGCAGTTCTACAGCGCCTTCAAGCTGAATGTCGAAGCAGAAGGCCTGGAGGGGCGACGCTATGGCGCATTTGCAGGATTTTGCCTGGAAACGCAGATCTGGCCGGATTCAGTCCACCACAAGAACTTCCCGAGCGCCACTCTCAGGCCCGGCCAGAAACTTCACCAGGCGACCGACTATATTTTCAGCTTGGCCTGATCCCGACCGTCAGGCCAATGCGGGAATATTGTAAGGGGTGATGATTTCCAGCGCCGACAGGCGGGGCTTTTGCAAATTGGCCCGCGCGTGGTGGGCGTTGAGGATCGCCCGATAGACGGAGATGGCATCCCCCCTGAGATCGTGATGCAGCACATAATGCAACCGGCCCTCCCGCAGCAGCGCCAGATTGTCATCATCCAGATCATGGGCGACAAAACAGGCGCAGGTCCGGTTTTGGGCTGAAAACGCTGCCAGCACAGCCCGGTTTGCCCCGCCGCTGGAATAGACGGCATTGAAATCCGCCTCTTTTTCAAGGGCTTCGCCCGCCAAGGTGCCCGTATTGACATCGCGGCCATAACCTTCTGACACTTCTGTAATCCGGATATGGGGATAGCGCGCGGCTAACAGGCGGCGAAATCCGATCACCCGCTCTTCCTCGCCGCGAAAACGGTTGGAAGAAAGGGTGACCAATACCCTGCCGCCAGCCAGCTTTTCGCCGATCAGATAGGCCGCCGTTTCGCCGGCGGAGCGATTATCCACGCCCACATAGGCGCTGCGGCGGGAATCGCTGATATCCGTCACAAGGGTGACAACGGGAATACCTGCTTCTTCCAGCCGGTCGACCGCTTCGCAGACATCAGGCGTATCGGGCGCCTTCAACACCACGCCGTGGCTGCCGCGCGTCCTGATCCGTTCGAGCAGCTTGATAATGTCGGTCTGGCGCATTTGTTCCGAAAGATGAAACCGGCTCTTGAACAGGCTGGGCAGGAAGGCAGCCGCCTCGCTTTCAAAGGCCTGACGCACCGCATTGGTGAAGCGGTCCGGCGCCTCCATAACCACATCCAGCACATAACGCCGTCCGGCAAGCGGATCGACCTTTTCCTGCTGCCGCAATTCCTGGAGCGCCGCCTCGACCCGCAACCGCGTTTGCCGGCGAACGCCGCCGCGATTGTTGACGACGCGGTCCACCGTCGCCTGACTCAGGCCAGCCTGGAAGGCTATATCCTTGATGAGAAAATCGTGGGCCATGGATTCGCCGATTTGGTTTGATGGTTTTTTGATGGTTTTTCCTTCTGTGTCAATCATCCAGAGGGACTATAGTCGAAGCAACAAAAATCAAGTTCTGTGGAGGAAATCATGAAAAGCGACAATATTGCTGCCCAACGTGCAGATCGGGTCTGGCTTCGAGAACAAGCCTGCGATCTTTCTGAATTTGCCCAACTGGTTGATCGCACCACTTTGCTTGCCGATTATCCGAATGCGGCCGCGATCGAAAAGAATGTCGTTGTCTATGACAGCGCCGCCGTCATCTCCAAATCGGCCTCCGAGCAAGGTGCTCTGGAAGTGCTCGCCGAAATCTGCGATGTCTTTGCCACCGGTCCCGGCGTTGCGGTTTTCAAGCGCGCCTGCACGGACATGGCGGTGCTTGATCGCGCCAATGCGCTTTTTAGCGAAATCATCGAGGAGCAGCATCGCAACCACACGGGAAGCGGCGACCATTTCGCCAAGCCCGGCGCCAATGACCGGATCTGGAACACACTTGAAAAGCATGGCCTGCGCGAACCTGAAAATTTCATCCAGTATTATGCCAATCCGATCATCATGCTCGCCAGTCGCGCCTGGCTCGGCCCGAACTACCAGATGACCGCACAGGTCAACCGGGTCAATCCCGGCGGTGCGGCCCAGAGCGCCCACCGCGACTACCATCTCGGCTTCCAGAAAGCCTCGGTGATCGAACAATATCCGGCCCATGTGCATCATCTGTCGCCGGTGCTGACGCTGCAGGGCGGCATTGCCCATTGCGACATGCCGCTTGAAAGCGGGCCGACCCTGTTCTTGCCCTATAGCCAGACCTATGCCCATGGCTATCTGGCGATGAACCGTCCGGAATTCCAGGAGTATTTCACCGAGCATCATGTGCAACTGCCGCTCGAAAAGGGCGACATGGTGTTTTTCAATCCGGCTTTGATCCACGCAGCCGGAACAAACCGCTCGACCGACATTCTCCGCATGGCCAATCTGCTCCAGGTCTCCTCGGCTTTCGGCCGGGCCATGGAAACCGTCAACCGCGAAAAGCTGTGCGGCGTGATCTATCCTGCATTGCTGGACGCCGTCAGCAATGGCACTCTGGACCGCAGCCAAGCTGACTGCGTGATTGCCGCGAGCGCGGAGGGTTATTCCTTCCCCACCAATCTCGACCGCGATCCGCCGCTCGGCGGCATGGCGCCCAAGACCCAGGCGCAATTGATGACCGAAGCGCTCGACATGAAAATGGGCCTGGCGGAATTCCTGGCGGCCTTGGCGGCACAGGCGGAAAAGAAGCAAAGCTGAGCAACAGCGGGGAACACATCGCATGACCGGATATGCAGGACTGGACGGAAAGATCGCCGTGGTTACCGGCGGCACGCAAGGCCTGGGGGCGGCGATCGCCACCCTCTTTGCCCAGCGCGGCGCGGCGGGAATCATCATCTGCGGGCGCAACCGATCAAACGGGGAAGCCAAGGGCGCAGAGATAACGGCTGCGACCGGCGTCAAGGTTGTCTACCAGCAGGCCGACCTTGAAAAGGTCGAAGACGCCATCGGCGTCGTTGCCGCCTGCGACAAGCATTTTGGCCGCATTGACGCCCTGGTCAACGCCGCCGGCCTGACCGATCGCGGCACCATCCTCGGCACCAGCCCCGAACTCTTCGACCGGATGTTCGCCGTCAATGTCCGCTCGCCATTCTTCCTGATGCAGGAGGCCATAAAGCTGATGCGGCGCGACAGCGTCGAAGGCACCATCGTCAATATTGGCTCAATGTCGGCCATGGCGGGCCAACCCTTCCTTGCCGCTTACTGCAGTTCAAAGGGCGCATTGGAAACGCTGACAAAGAATACGGCATATGCGGTGTTGCGAAACCGGATCCGGGTCAACGGGTTGAATATCGGCTGGATGGCCAGCGAAGGCGAAAACCGGATCCAGCGCGAATTCCATAATTCCCCCGCAGACTGGCTTGAAAAGGCAGCAGCCGCACAACCCTTCGGACGATTGATCGATCCTGCTGAAATAGCCAGAGCCGCCGCTTATCTTTCAAGTTCGGAATCCGGATTGATGACAGGTTCCGTCATCTGCTTCGATCAATCGATCTGGGGCGCCTATGACGGCTCGCCACACCCGGCGCTGCCGCTTTAGATAGGGGCCGAAAACATGTCCGATGTCCATGGCTGATCGGCAAGCCGGATGCTTCGCCATGAGCCCGACCCGGGGATGCCAGCATTTTGCTCGTCCGCTGCAACAGGCTGGCCGCTGTTCGGCATGACATTGGCGACGGCAATTCTCGGAGAATATTCCATTTTCCGAATGTAATTCTCGGATCAACGACTTGCTCAACATTTCGAGTAAATCGTCCATAAAAGTCCGAAAAAAGAAAGAATTGGTGAGGGTTTTTCTGATTTTTCCTGTATTCTGTCAGTTTCCGGCATTTATTTTACAAATAAGATTGCCGGATATCCACGCCGAAAAGTGAGCCCTTCAATAGACAAGGACAAGTCCAATGACAAAGTTCTTACTCACTGTGGTTTTGACAGTCAGCGTCTTTGCTTCTTTTACGGTCCCTTCAGAATCACGTCACTCCTGGCGGGGCTGCAGCCACAGCGACCATGGGAAATGCCCCTGATTTCCAAGCTTAGAGTCTGAAAATACATTGCCGCTCATCAATGCGAAAACTGAATTTGCAACAGGACCTCAGCGGTCACTCAGCCAGAATGACGGCAAAACAGACCCGGCCCTTTCGGGCCGGCTTTGTATCGGCAATGCCAATCCCTGGCCAGCTCCGGCGACAGGCCGGAATTGCCTTCGCTAAAACTGGAAATCAGAATGGTCGATCTGGTTGATTTTCGTATCGTGCAGGTTCAGCATATCGCTGCCGGCGGTAATGTGGACATCCCCGTTGGATTGGGAAAGATGATGGGCCTTCAGGTCGGCGAAGTTGCTGATGGCGGACCATTTTGACAGGTCGATTTTGTCGATTCCGTTTTCGAAATCCATGATCGTGTCATGGCCAAAACCGGTCTTGAAGATGAAGGTGTCCGCATTGGCGCCGCCAATCAGCAGATCGTTGCCCTTGCCGCCGCCGAGACTGTCAACACCTGCCAGGCCGGAGAGCTTGTTGTTGCCGGAATTGCCAAAAAGATCATCGCCGTTGGAAGTGCCCTTTCCATTTGTGTTGCCCTGGCCCAACAGGATCAGCCGTTCGACATTTTCCGAAAGGACATAGCTGACGGTGGATTTGACGGTGTCGTAGCCCTCGCTGCCGCCGTTTTCAATCAGGTGATGCTTGGCGTTGTTGACGATCAGCGTGTCGTCACCTGCACCGCCCCGGACGCCATGGTCGAGAATGCCGCCGCGATTATCAAATACGTCGTTGCCGCTGCCAAGCTGGATCTGGCCCTTTATCGTGCCATGATTGACAATGATCTCCTTGGCATCCTGTGTCTCGATGGCATAACCGTGCTTGGTGGTGGTGATCATGCCGTCATTGACGATTTTTATCCGTTCACTCGGTTCTGTGCTTTCGGAAAAAATAGCCGCAGTGGTGCCCCGGACAATGCTGTCGGCACCCAGCTTGATCGTTACGTTCGCATCAGTGACCGTGATGCCGTAACTGCCCTGAAGCCTTCCATTGTTCGTAATGGTTGAGTTCATGCCGTAGGCGCCAATTGCGGAGCCGCCCGCGATGTTGCTGAAGATTTCACCATTGTTGACTATCGCGGTTCGCAGTCCGGTAAAGTTCACGCCGTCGCCATTTGAACCCGTGACTGTGCCATTGTTGAGAAGGCTGTTGCGGGCGCCGGTCAATTCAATGCCCTGATAGCCGAGCACTGAACCGGTATTGCCGATCTGGAACGACATGTCGGCGCCGTCCGAGCGGATGCCGGCAAATCCAAAACCTGTTTGGGAAATCTGACCGTTGACCACAACCAGGTCGTCTGTAAAGCCCGAGCCGCCAAAAATGCCGTGGCTCGCATTCGCAGTAATTGTGCTGCCGTTCTTGAGGATGAATTTCGTATTGCTGGCATTGATGTCGTATTCTGTAGCCGTGGTAAGAATCTCGGTGGTAGCCATGTTCAATCTCCAAAATTGGCCGGATGACATTATGTCCGGCCGGCTCCGGATCATGCTTCTTGGCACTGCAATTTTCGATTGGTGAACTGACGTTTAAAACAATGGAAATATTCCGGACAAAATATTCCTCAAATCTTTATTCAGCAATAAAATTCAATTTCTACATATCTATATTACCAATACATGATATTGGCATGTATTCTACCCTATTGATCACGATGTATATTTTGAAGATTTTTGCCAGAAGCCCTGCGGCAAGAAATAGATACACGAATACACGGTATCTTCCCGGACTCTGCCAAGAATTGTTCTCGGCCTGAATATTGATCCATCCGGGTTTTGCTGATCAAACAGAAAACCGGCGGTCTAATCGGCCAACATTCCGTTGCCACCAATATATTTTCGAAAAGACTTTTCATGTCAAAAGCGGGACGGTCACGTAGTCTCGTGACAGCAAGATGACGTCAATCTCCCGCCCGACCCCGTTCTTGCGTTAACGGCAGTCGCGTCCGCGGTCGCCTTTTGACAGATTTCATGAAAGAATGAAACAGGCAAAGGAGTGCACAGGCCGCGGATAATCAACATTATAAAGCCTGTGCCCGACCTGAGAGATAGGTGACGAAACGTACCGGAGACATGGGTTACACTTTTCGATTTTGCTCGGGAGGTGTTGATGCCGTGGAAAGAGGCTTCGGTTATGGAGGAACGTCTTCGATTTGTCGCCCGTCTTCTTGAG
>JBGSIT010000068.1:0-18643 GCA_041742335.1 Rhizobiaceae bacterium | reverse complement strand
CGCCGCCAAGCAGGGCTGCCGGCAACAGCCCGCCGCGGCGCTGCTTTTTGCCGGTCTGCAGGTTGTCGTCTGCAGGCGTCTCATTCCGCGGTGCTGTCGCTGCGCCAGCGCCTTCATCCAGTTCGGGCTCACCATGTTGTTCTGATGCGTCGGGTTGTTCGGGCACTTGCGACGATGGTTGATCCCCGTCAGTGTTCAGTGCTGCAGCGTCCGCACCGTCCTGCGAGACAGCAGCCTCCGCTTCTGCGAACTCATTCACATCCCCAGCCTTTAAATCAATCGTTACTGATTCAGGGGTTGATTTGGAATGGCGTGGCGGTTTTCCCGATACCATGTTTGCCTCATCCTTTTTCTCTTTTCCCATAAGTAGCCCCTGACGGCGGCAGGGAAAAGACCTGATCGCCCCGCGAAGTCATTATTCTCGCAAATAGGGACAAAATGAAGCAAAATCAGCGGCTGCAACGGCAACTCCATTGTATCCCATTGCTGGAATCTACAGTAGATCAAGCAAGGCTTCTTCATCAGGTGTCATTGCCACCACCGCCTTCTTCTTGAAACCGGGCGGAAGCGCCTGGGCTATATTGTGGCTAAGACACAGGAACAGGGTCTTGTCCAACGCCGCCAGGCTGGTGGCAAAAATCGGCAGCTCGAAGAAGGCGGCGACGGAGCGGCGCGAGAAAAACAGGACGACATCGATTCGGCGGTCGACCAGCAGGTGCTGCAATGTTTCAACCGGATAGGAAATATCGAGCATTTCATAGATTTCCGCCACCAGCAGCCGATGTCCGGCCTTTTCCATGGCGTGTTCGAAGCGGGAGGCGCGCGGAACGCCAGCCAGGTAGAGAACCGGCTTCAAATTGGCCGCCCCCTTCATGGTTTCTTCAATCAGCGCCGCCAGATCAGCGCCGTCGCCGTCGCTATGATAAATGCGGGAAAATCCCAATCTCCTGGCTTCGCGCGCTGTCGCCGCGCCGACGGCAAATAATGGCGCGGCAAGCACCTCCGGCTGCAGGTCCCCCAGCGGTTCCAGCGCGCGTATCGCTTCGCCAGACGTTACGGCAATGGCGCTATGGCCAAGTCCCAGCGCCGTGCCGGCGGCGGAGGAAAGATGGATGGCGCGTGACAAAGGCAGCAGTTCGGGTTCATGGCCAAGCTCCACAAGTTTGCCGGCGGTCGCTTCTGCCTGAAGCTTCGGTCTGGTGACGAGAACGCGCATGAGGTCAACTCCAGCCGGCAAAAAAGTCTGGCCCGGCTTTCAAGCGTATCATTTCGCCGGCGCGCTGTCCCAGGTCCGCCGCCTGCGCTGCCGGTCCGTCGATTGTGACAGCGTAATGCTCGCTGCCATCCGGCGTCAGCACCATGCCCGAAAACCGGACACTATCGCCATCCACCTCGGCATAGCCGGCAATCGGGGTGCGGCAGGACCCGTCAAGCGTGGCGAGGAAACCCCTCTCACAACGCACTGCTATATCCGTTTGCCTGTGATTGACCGGACCAAGCAGGGCTGCGATCCGCTCGTCGCCAATCCGAGCTTCAAGGCATATTGCGCCTTGCGCCGGCGCCGGCGGGAAAATTGCCGGGTCAAGCATCTGTGTGACGACATCGGCCTTGCCGAGACGCTTCAGACCGGCATAGGCCAGAAGCGTGGCGTCGGCCGCTCCTTCAGCAAGCTTTCTCAGGCGTGTATCGACCAGGCCGCGAAAGATGATCACCTTGAGATCCGGTCGCAGTCGGCGGATCAACGCCTGACGGCGCAAAGACGAGGAGCCGACGACTGCGCCTTCGGGCAGATCGAGCAACTGGCCGGCGGTCCGGCCGATAAAGGCATCGCGCACATCCTCGCGCGGCAGAAAGGCCGCCAGTTCAAGCCCGACGGGCAGGCGCGTCGGCATGTCCTTGGCGGAATGCACGGCAAAATCGAGTTCGCCGGACAGGAGTTGTTCTTCAAGTTCCTGGGTAAAAAGACCTTTTCCGCCGATTTCCGACAGCGCCCGGTCGGTGATGCGATCACCCTTGGTCGACAGCACCACAATTTCAAAAGCGCTTTCCGGCAGGCCGTGCACCGCCATCAACCGGTCCCGCGATTCGCGGGCCTGCACCATCGCCAGCGGGCTGCCGCGCGTTCCGATCCTGAAAGCTTTTGTTTGCATCCGTCACAATCCGTTGTAGAGGGTGTCCATCGCTAGACCATCCGGGCGCAGGCCCGGTGTCGCCACTTTCGTAAACATCTTTGCCCATGACCGCAATCTGACAGATCCGTCCAAATGGCATCTTTTCTTCGTATCCTCGGCATTGAGACAAGCTGCGACGAAACCGCCGCCGCCATAGTGGAACGGCAGGCGGACGGCGCTGGCCGGATTGTTTCCGACGTTGTCTTCAGCCAGCTGGAAGAACATTCCGCTTTTGGCGGGGTCGTGCCGGAAATTGCCGCGCGCGCCCATGTCGAAGCGCTGGACGGGTTGATCGAGGAGGCGCTGGCTCGCGCTGATGCAGGCCTTTGCGATGTTGATGCCATTGCGGTAACCTCGGGGCCCGGCCTGATCGGCGGATTGATCGTCGGCCTGATGACCGCCAAGGCGATCGCACGCGCCAGCGGAAAGCCGCTTTACGCAATCAACCATCTGGAAGGCCATGCTTTGACAGCGCGCCTGACGGACGGTCTGGATTTTCCCTATTTGATGCTGCTGGTCTCGGGCGGCCATACCCAACTGATTCTGGTCAAGGGCGTGGGGTCCTATGAACGCTGGGGAACCACCATCGATGATGCATTGGGCGAAGCCTTCGACAAGACCGCCAAGCTTTTGGGTCTTCCCTATCCCGGCGGCCCGGCGGTGGAAGCGGCGGCAAGATCGGGTGATCCGCACCGGTTTGATTTTCCCCGGCCGATGATTGGCGAGGCGCGGCTGGATTTTTCGTTTTCCGGCCTGAAGACCGCTGTAAGGCAGGCCGCGCAAGCCATCGCGCCCTTGTCTGACCGGGATGTCGCCGATATCTGCGCCTCGTTTCAGGACGCCGTGGCTCGAACGCTGAAAGACCGGATCTCGCGCGGATTGGCGCGTTTCACCGCGACCTTCGGTGATTCGGTCAAATCTCCGGCGCTCGTGGTGGCCGGCGGCGTGGCTGCCAATCTGAAACTGCGCGAAACGCTGAACGAACTCTGCCGCAAGTCAGGTTTCCGCTTCATCGCGCCGCCTCTGGCGCTTTGCACCGACAATGCGGCGATGATTGCCTGGGCGGGCCTTGAACGGATGGCGCGGGATTTGCCGCCTGATCCGCTGTCGGTTGCGCCGCGTTCGCGCTGGCCGCTGGACGCCGAGGCCGCCACGCTGGTCGGGTTCGGAAAAAGGGGCGCAAAGGCATGAGCGAAAAGATCGTCATTGCAGGATCGGGCGCTTTCGGCACTGCCTTGGCGGCGGTGGCGGCCCTTGCCGGTCAGGCCGAGGTCGTTCTGCTCTGCCGCAGCGCCGCCTTGGCCGATGACCTTTCCGCCAAACGGATAAACAGCCGCAGCCTGCCGGGCATCGCGCTGCCGGATTCCATCGCCTTTACTGCCGATCCTTCGGTTCTGGGAAGTGCCGGGACTGTGCTGTTCGTCATGCCCTCACAGCATCAGCGGCAGGCGGCAGATGATCTCAAGGCCTTCCTTGACCCCGGCGCGGGAATTGTTTGTTGCGCCAAGGGAATTGAAAAAGAGACAGGGCGCTTGCTGACCGACCTGCTGGAGGAAGTGTTGCCCGATCACCCGGTATCCGTTCTGTCAGGGCCCGGTTTTGCCGCCGATATCGCCAAGGGCCTGCCCACGGCCATGGTGGTGGCATCTGGAGCGGCAGATGAAGCTGCCCGCATCGCGCGCCTGATGTCGGGTAGCACATTCCGGCTTTATGCCTCCACGGACCGGATAGGCGTGCAACTGGGCGGCGCGCTCAAGAATGTTCTGGCCATTGCCTGCGGCATGGTGGAAGGCGCTGGCCTCGGCGAATCCGCCCGTGCCGCGCTGATTGCCCGGGGGTTGGCGGAAATGTCGCGGCTGGCGGTCGTAATGGGCGGTTCTGCCGATACGATCAGGGGCCTTTCGGGTCTCGGTGATCTGGTGCTGACCGGAACCAGCCGGCAATCCCGCAACCTGCGCTTCGGCATCCATGTCGGCATGACCGGCGAAACCGGATTGCCCGGCGGTGAATTGGTCGAAGGCGCATTAGCAGCTTCGACGGCGGCGCGTCTTGCAAGACAACACGCCGTTGAAATGCCGATCACGCAAGCCGTTGCCGCCATACTCGATGGCCGGATGGACATGAAATCCGCCATCACCGCCCTGATGAACCGCCCCATGACAACTGAATAAGCTTATGAAAGGAATATCCATGCTGTTTGCCTTCCTGTGCACCGACAAACCCGATCATCTTCAGGTGCGACTGGACAACCGTCCTGCCCACCTTGCCTGGCTGAACGGCCTGAACGCCGAAGGCCGGTTGAAATTTGCCGGTCCTTTTCTCGGTGAAGACGGCAAGCCGACCGGCAGCCTGGTGGCTGTCGAGGCCGCTGACCTTGCGGCCGCTTCGCAGCTATCCTCCGAGGATCCTTACGCGAAGGCCGGGTTGTTTTCCAATGTCGACGTCAAGGCCTGGAATTGGGTCTTCAACAATCCGGAGGCGTGATCAATGGCTTTTTGGCTGTTCAAGTCGGAACCGTTCAAATGGTCCTGGGCAATGCAGAAGGCGAAGGGCGAGGCGGGCCAGCAATGGGACGGCGTGCGCAATTATCAGGCGCGCAACAATATGCGCGCCATGCAGATCGGCGACAAGGGCTTCTTCTACCATTCCAACGAGGGGCTCGAAGTGGTAGGCATTGTTGAGGTCTGCGCGCTGGCCCACCATGATACGACTACCGATGATCCACGCTGGGAATGCGTCGATATCCGGGCCGTCATCGACATGCCGAGGCCGGTGAACCTGGAGATGGCCAAGACAAACCCGGCACTTTCGGAAATGGTCCTGATCAAGAATTCACGACTGTCGGTGCAGCCAGTGACAGAAGACGAATATTTCGAGGTCTGCCGGATGGGCGGCCTCGACAATCCGCCGCGCTAAAGCCCGGTGAAAACCGATCCGGCAAGTTTCATTCTCGCCAATACGACCGTGACCGCCCTGCCTGTCGCGCCGTCAATCAGGCTGCATCTGGCTGATGACGCCCACGAACTTTGGGGCAAAACCGAAGACGAGCTGGAGCAGATCGGCCTGCCGCCGCCATTCTGGGCCTTCGCCTGGGCGGGCGGCCTGGGTCTGGTGCAATTTTTATTCGAGAATCCGCATCTGGTGGCGGGCAAAAGCGTCGTCGATTTTGCCGCCGGTTCAGGCCTGGTCGCCATTGCCGCGCTCAAATGCGGGGCGCGTTCCGTTCTTGCTGCCGACATTGATCCCTGGGCGAGAACCGCAGCTGCCATGAATGCACGCCTCAATCTGGTTTCACTTGATTTCAGCCAAGAAGACCTGATCGGCACATTTCCGGACGCCGATATCCTGCTGGCGGGTGATGTCTTTTACGACAAGGACTTCGCCGACCGGTTGAATCCCTGGTTTTGTGATCTCGGAGCTTCGGGCATGACGGTCTATGCCGGCGACCCGGGCCGCAAATATTGCCCGACATCAGGTGCGACCGCTATTGCCGCCTATAACATTCCGGTCAGTCGCGCCCTTGAGGACAGCGACATCAAGACAACGACAATCTGGCGCTTTGGCTGAAACCCGAAGCGGTGCGGTCAGGGCCTGATGACGCAGACTCCGGATTCCATCGAGCAGGCGCTGGAATCGTTGCCGGCTTCGACCGATATGATTTTCACGCTGACTTCGCGGCGCGGCGATGCCGCCGGGATGCGGCCCTCGAAATAGGACGATGTGCCGACACCGCGCAGATGATAGACCGCAATATTGCCGGAATAGACGCCCACGCCCGGTATGGCATTGACGTGGGTGGCGATGGATCTGTGGATCTGATGATGGCGCAGGTTCTTGTGGCGAAACTTCTGCCACTCGCCAGCCGACACCGGACCGGCCACGGCAAGGCCGAGAACGCCGGCAAGCACGATTTTGAAAAATCCGAAACGCGAGACCATGGATTTTACCTTTCGCTGGAACAATGATTAACGAAAGGTTAACCGATGATCACGCCGATTGGCAATTGCCGAATCGCCGGTTCGTCATTGATTTTTTTTGGATTTTTTCGGATTCATGCCGGTTGTCGCGATTTTCGGACAATCGTGGGCGACAATAATCGATTAAATCACGCATTGGACTTTCTGAGGGCTTGTCGATCCGCCCCCCGGTGATTAAACCTGACTTTGGTGCAACGCACAGTGCATGTTTCCAGCCTGTCAGCTTCCACTCCGGAAGCCGGGTCAAAATCCCGTGAGGATCCGATGACGAATACTGCAAAAAACCGGCCGCTCTCGCCGCATCTGTCGATCTACAAGCCGATACCGACCATGGTCATGTCGATCATGCATCGCATTACCGGCGTGGCACTTTATGCCGGTACGATCCTTGTCGCCTGGTGGTTGATCGCCGCAGCCTCGGGAGAATCCTATTTCGAAATGGTCAACGGATTTTTCGGTTCTTTCTTCGGTCGGCTGATCCTGTTTGGCTATACCTGGGCGCTGATGCACCACATGCTCGGCGGCTTGCGCCACTTCTTCTGGGATTTCGGTTACGGCTATGACAAGGACATGTCGACCAGGCTCGCCAAGGCGACGCTGGCCGGCTCCATCCTCCTGACAATCCTGATCTGGATTGTCGGCTATATGGTCAGGTGAGGAAAAGACAATGGATATGCGCACCCCTCTCAGCAAGGTTCGCGGCCTGGGCTCGGCAAAGGACGGAACCGAACACTTCTGGCGTCAGCGGCTGACTGCTGCGGCCAACGTGCCGCTGCTGATATTCTTCGTGATTTTCCTGATCGTCCACAATGGCGCTTCCTTTGCGGAAATCCGGGCGTCGCTCGCCCATCCGCTGGTCTCCGCGTTGATGGGACTGGTGGTCATTTCCGGGCTTTATCACATGAAGCTGGGCATGCAGGTCATCATCGAGGACTATATTCACGGCGAGGCGCTCAAGGTGATCCTTCTGATCCTCAACACGTTCTTTACCGTCGTCATTGGCGCACTTTGCATCTTTGCAGTGCTTAAAACCGGTTTTGCAGGATAAACAGACATGGCAGTTCAATCCACCGCGAAAGCCCCCAGGGCCTATAAATATGTCGATCACTCCTATGATGTGATCGTCGTGGGTGCGGGCGGGGCCGGCCTGCGGGCAACCCTCGGCATGGCAGAACAGGGTTTCAAGACAGCCTGCATCACCAAGGTATTTCCGACACGGTCGCACACCGTCGCCGCGCAGGGCGGCATCGCCGCCTCGCTGCAGAACATGACGCCGGATTGCTGGCAGTGGCACCTTTATGACACCGTCAAGGGTTCCGACTGGCTGGGCGATGTCGACGCCATGCAATATCTCGCCATGGAGGCCCCCAAGGCCGTCTACGAGCTTGAACATTACGGCGTTCCCTTTTCGCGCAATGAGGAGGGCAAGATCTACCAGCGGCCGTTTGGCGGCCATATGCAGAATTATGGCGAAGGCCCGCCGGTCCAGCGCACCTGCGCTGCTGCCGACCGCACGGGACACGCCATCCTGCACACGCTTTACGGCCAGGCGCTGCGCCATAACGCCGAATTCTTCATCGAATATTTCGCCCTCGACCTGATCATGGACGATGACGGCCGCTGCACAGGCGTCGTGGCCTGGAACCTCGACGACGGCACGATCCACCGCTTCGCCGCCAAAATGGTGGTGCTGGCGACCGGCGGCTATGGCCGCGCCTATTTTTCCGCGACTTCGGCCCATACCTGCACCGGCGACGGCAACGGCATGATCGCCCGCGCCGGCCTGCCGCTGCAGGACATGGAATTCGTGCAGTTCCATCCGACCGGCATTTACGGCGCAGGCTGCCTGATTACCGAAGGCGCACGCGGCGAAGGCGGTTATCTGGTCAATTCCGAAGGCGAGCGCTTCATGGAGCGCTATGCGCCATCGGCCAAGGATCTGGCCTCGCGCGACGTCGTATCGCGCTGCATGACGATTGAAATCCGTGAAGGCCGCGGCGTCGGCAAGAACAAGGACCATATCTTCCTTCATCTTGACCATCTCGATCCGGCTATCTTGCATGAACGGCTGCCGGGCATTTCCGAAAGCGCCAAGATCTTTTCCGGCGTCGATGTGACCCGCGAGCCGATTCCGGTTCTGCCCACCGTACATTACAATATGGGCGGCATTCCCACCAATTACTGGGGCGAAGTGCTGAATGCCGACCATGCCAATCCCGACCGGGTCGCTCCCGGCCTGATGGCCGTCGGCGAGGCCGCCTGCGCTTCTGTGCACGGCGCCAATCGCCTGGGCTCCAATTCGTTGATCGACCTTGTCGTGTTCGGTCGCGCGGCCGCGATCCGCGCCGCCGAAGTTGTGTCGCGCACCGATCCGGTACCCGCTCTCAACATTGCAGCCTGCGACAAGATCATGGAACGCTTCGACAAAACCCGCCACGCCAACGGTTCCATACCGACGGCAGCGCTGCGCGAAAAAATGCAGCGCGCCATGCAGGAAGACGCCTCGGTGTTCCGCATGCAGGAGTCGCTTGAAAGCGGCTGTGCGCGGATTTCAGCAATCTGGAAGGAAATGCCCGATATCAAGATCACCGACCGTTCGATGATCTGGAATTCCGACCTGGTGGAAACGCTGGAGCTTGAAAACCTTATGGCCTGCGCCATCACCACGGTTCACGGCGCGGAAGCGCGCAAGGAAAGCCGCGGCGCGCATGCCCGTGAAGATTACAAGGACGGCCCCTTTTCCGGCCGCGACGATGTCAACTGGCGCAAGCATACTTTGGCATGGGTCAATGAAGCAGGCGACGTGAAACTCGATTATCGCGCCGTGCATACCGAATTGCTGGCAGACGGGATTGATCCGCACAAGATCGAACCCAAAGCCCGCGTTTATTGATTGAGGCGACGGATATGGCTGAACTCACGCTCCCCAAAAATTCGACGATGACCGAAGGCAAGGTCTGGCCGAAGCCTGTCGGCGCCACCAATACCCGCGATTATCGGGTCTATCGCTGGTCGCCGGATGACGATGCCAATCCGCGCATCGACACTTTCACCATCGACATGGATGATTGCGGCCCGATGGTGCTGGACGGACTGCTCTATATCAAGAACAAGATCGATCCGACACTGACCTTCCGGCGTTCCTGCCGCGAAGGCATTTGCGGTTCCTGCGCCATGAACATCGACGGCACCAACACGCTTGCCTGCACAAAGGGCATGGATGAGGTCAAGGGCACGGTAAAGATCTATCCGCTGCCGCATCTGCCGGTGGTCAAAGACCTGGTGCCGGACCTCAACAATTTCTACGCCCAGCACCGCTCCATCGAACCCTGGCTGAAGACGGTATCGCCGCCGCCCGCCAAGGAATGGAAGCAGAGCCATGAAGACCGCCAGAAGCTTGACGGGCTTTACGAGTGCATATTGTGCGCCTGCTGCTCGACATCCTGCCCGTCCTATTGGTGGAATGGCGACCGTTATCTCGGCCCCGCCGTATTGCTGCAGGCCTATCGCTGGCTGATCGACAGCCGTGACGAGGCCACAGGCGAGCGTCTGGACAATCTGGAAGATCCCTTCCGGCTGTATCGCTGCCACACCATCATGAATTGCACCCAGACATGCCCCAAGGGGCTTAATCCGGCCAAGGCGATCGCCGAAATCAAGAAGATGATGGTCGAGCGGCGGCTTTAATCCATTTGTGCCGCAGGCAAAACCGGGCCGGTATTGGAGCGCTTGCCGGCCCCCGGATTGCAATTTGCAAAGAGTTCAGCGCCGGCCCGCGACAGCGGTCTGGCCTGTGGCTTCTCATGGCTCCCTTACGCTGCGGACACTCCGCTTGGCAAATAACAGCGATTGCGGGTTGATTAAGTGCCTCGTTATACGATAATTCCGCCATGTTTATGGGGATGATCCCCTTTGGGCATGACCTTGCGCAACATGCGCGGGTGAGTTTAAGGTGAGGCCGCGCTTCGTGCGCGGGAAGCAGGAGATCGGGATGCGGAAATATTTTGGTGTTGCGGCGATGTTCGCAGTCTTGACGCTCGCGGGTTGCCAACGCACGGCAATGACCGACATTGACACGACATACCGGCCGCAACCGCTTGAGGCACAGCCCGTGGGCCCGGTGGAAAGCAACCAGCTTCCCGATCCGACCATGGGGGCATCCGGTTTTCCTGAAAAGCCGGTGGTAAACTCAGAGACCGGCCAACAAAATACCGAAGTCGCTGCGGCCAACGCGCTGGAGGTCAAAAAGGAAACCATGGTCGGCGGCTGGAAAGTGACCTATGCGGGCGCTGGGTGCGACATGTTCCTGACTTTGACCAATCTCGGCGCCGGATCGCGCGGGGGCACGCGCGGTTGCGTCGGCGAATTGACGGCCATGGCCGCCTGGGAAGTGTCCGGCAAGCAGATCCTGCTCAAGGACCGTGACGGCAATGTCGTCGGCCGGCTTTACAAGACTGCTGAAACACGGTTCGATGGTTCGACCGGTTCGGGCCAGCCGATCACTTTGAGCCGCTGAGCCGCCATAAGATCCGCCAGGCGCATGGAACGACATGCATAAAAAACTCGACTACAGTCCCGGGGTTTGCGCTTATCTCAGGGCAATGGCGAATTCCGGCGCGCTTTCGGCCGACGAGCAGCAGTTGCAGATTGCCCAAAAACTCGATTCCATCCTGGAAGAGTTGAAGACCGCCCGGCTTGCCTCGAAATCAAGCGCTTTGGGATGGCTGTTTGCAGCCCGGCGGCAACCAAGCAACAATGTTCTCGGGCTTTACATTCACGGCAAGGTTGGGCGCGGCAAGACCATGCTGATGGATATTTTCTACGAACTGGCGCCGCCCGGACGCAAGAGACGCGCCCACTTTCATGAATTCATGGCCGATGTTCATGGGCGCATCCATGCCCACCGCCGCAAACTGGCCGCTGGCGAAACCAGGCAGGCCGACCCGATTC
Source organism: Rhizobiaceae bacterium (assembly GCA_041742335.1). GTDB lineage: Bacteria > Pseudomonadota > Alphaproteobacteria > Rhizobiales > Rhizobiaceae > Rhizobium_E. Next base: position 7,545 of record JBGSIT010000068.1, on the reverse strand, counting down.
CGCCGGTTGCCGCCAGCCTGCTCGACGAGGCCAGCCTGCTTTGCTTTGACGAGTTTTCAGTCACCGACATCGCCGATGCGATGATCCTGTCGCGGCTGTTTTCCGAATTATTCAGACGCGGCGCGGTGCTGGTGGCGACTTCGAATGTGGAACCGGACGAGCTATACAAGGACGGGCTCAACCGGGCGCTGTTTCTGCCTTTCATTACCCAGCTCAAAAGCCACGTCATGGTGGCCTCGCTTGACAGCCCTACGGATTATCGGCTGGAAAAGCTGCAGCGGCTGCCGGTCTGGATGGCGCCGCTTGATGCCGCCAATACGATGCTTTTTGAAAATGCCTGGTCCGATGCCGTTGCCGGCAGGGTCGCCAGACCGGATTCAATCAGCTTTCGCGGCCGCCAGATCACCGTACCCTATGCTGCCGGCAGGACTGCGCGCTTCAGTTTTTCCGATCTTTGCGAGGCGCCGCTGAGTGCGGCCGATTATCTGGAAATCGGCAGCCGCTACGATACGATCTTTTTGGAGGGCATTCCGCTGCTGTCGCCGGCAAAGCGCAATGAGACCAAGCGCTTCATCAACCTGATCGACACGCTTTATGATCGCCGCATTGCGCTTTTCGCCTCTGCGGTTGCCGCACCCGAGGACATTCTGACGGTCCGAAAGGGCAATGAAGGCTTTGAATTCGACAGAACCGTATCCCGGCTTTTTGAAATGGGTAGCCAGGAATACCGCTCAGAGAATCATCAGCATCATCCCAAAGTATGATTTTTGATCGGAAATATTTGACGTTTACGTAAGATATTTTATATCTAACCGATTGAAATTGCGTGTCTCAAAATATTTGTTTGCAATAATTTGGCATAGTCGTTAATCCGAAACCCCAAGGAAGGGCTGGTCCCGGTAGTTTCAACCTATATCGATCACAAAGGAAACTTTTCATGGCGCGCAACAAGATCGCACTCATCGGTTCGGGAATGATCGGCGGCACTCTTGCCCATCTCGCCGGTCTCAAGGAACTTGGGGACATAGTGCTTTTTGACATTGCTGACGGCGTACCGCAGGGAAAGGGCCTTGATATCGCCCAATCCTCGCCGGTCGAGGGCTTCGATGCCAACCTGACCGGGGCATCCGACTATTCCGCCATTGAAGGTGCCGATGTCTGCATCGTTACCGCCGGCGTGCCGCGCAAACCCGGCATGAGCCGCGACGATCTGCTGGGCATCAACCTCAAGGACATGGAGCAGGTTGGTGCGGGCATCAAGAAATATGCGCCCAACGCCTTTGTCATCTGCATCACCAACCCGCTCGACGCGATGGTCTGGGCGCTGCAGAAGTTTTCCGGAATGCCGAAGAACATGGTGGTTGGCATGGCCGGCGTGCTGGATTCTTCGCGCTTTCGCTATTTCCTGGCGCAGGAATTCAATGTCTCGGTCGAAGATGTCACCGGCTTCGTGCTCGGCGGCCACGGCGACACGATGGTGCCGTTGGCCCGCTATTCCACCGTCGCAGGCATTCCGCTGCCCGATCTGGTCCAGATGGGATGGTGCACGAAGGAACGCCTCGAAGAGATCATCCAGCGCACCCGCGACGGCGGCGCCGAGATTGTCGGGCTGCTCAAGACCGGTTCAGCCTTTTATGCGCCTGCGGCCTCGGCCATCGCCATGGCGGAATCCTTCCTGCGCGACAAGAAGCGCGTGGTGCCCTGCGCGGCCCACCTGACGGGCCAGTATGGCGTCAAGGACATGTATGTCGGCGTTCCCTGCGTCATCGGCGCCGGCGGTGTCGAGAGGATCATCGAAATCGATCTCAACAAGGCCGAAAAAGCCGCCTTCGAAAAATCGGTGGCTTCGGTTGCCGGGCTTTGCGAAGCCTGCATCACCATCGCCCCGGCTTTGAAGTAGTCGCCGCTTTCAACTAACGGGAATGATCCAATGAACATCCATGAATATCAGGCCAAAGCTCTCTTGAAGGGCTTTGGTGCGCCGGTTGCTGAGGGTGTGGCCATCTTTTCGGTCGATGAGGCCGCTGACGCGGCAAAATCGCTGCCCGGCCCGCTTTATGTGGTCAAGAGCCAGATCCATGCCGGCGGCCGCGGCAAGGGCAAGTTCAAGGAACTCGGTCCGGACGCCAAGGGCGGCGTTCGCCTGTCGCGCTCGATTGAAGAAGTCGTCGCCAATTCGAAGGACATGCTCGGCCACACATTGGTGACCAAGCAGACCGGCCCTGCCGGCAAGCAGGTCAATCGCCTCTATATCGAAGACGGCGCCGACATTGACCGCGAGCTTTACCTTTCCATCCTGGTCGACCGCGCCGTCGGGCAGGTTGCCTTCGTTGTGTCCACTGAAGGCGGCATGGATATCGAAACCGTTGCCCATGACACGCCGGAAAAGATCATCACGGTCGCCATCAACCCGACCAAGGGCGTTACCCAGGCGAATCTGGATACGCTGACATCGGCGCTGGGATTATCCGGCGCAGCCAAGGCCGATGCCGAAAAGCTGTTTCCGATCCTTTACAAGGCCTTTGTCGAAAAGGACATGAGCCTTCTGGAAATCAATCCGCTGATCGTCATGAAGGACGGCCGGGTGCGGGTGCTGGACGCCAAGGTGTCCTTCGACGGCAATGCGCTGTTCCGCCACCCCGACATCATGGAATTGCGTGATCTGACCGAAGAAGACGCCAAGGAAATCGAGGCTTCGAAATTCGATCTCGCTTATGTGGCGCTGGACGGCAATATCGGCTGCATGGTCAATGGCGCGGGCCTTGCCATGGCGACGATGGACATCATCAAGCTTTATGGTGCCGAGCCTGCCAACTTTCTCGATGTCGGCGGCGGCGCCAACAAGGAGAAGGTGACGGCCGCTTTCAAGATCATCACCGCCGACCCTGCCGTCAAAGGCATATTGGTCAATATCTTCGGCGGCATCATGAAATGCGACGTCATTGCCGAAGGCGTGATTGCTGCGGTCCGCGAGGTCGGCCTGCAGGTGCCACTGGTGGTTCGCCTTGAAGGCACCAATGTCGAATTGGGCAAGAAGATCCTGTCTGAGAGCGGGTTGAACGTCATCGCAGCCGATGACCTCGACGACGCCGCCCAGAAGATCGTTTCCGCCGTCAAGGGAGCCTGAAGAGATGTCCATCCTCATCAACAAAGACACCAAGATCCTCGTTCAGGGCCTGACCGGCAAAACCGGCACATTCCACACTGAGCAGGCCTTGGCCTATCACGGCACGCAAATGGTCGGTGGCATACATCCTTCCAAGGGTGGCGAGACCTGGACCGGCAAACAGGGCGAGCGGTTGCCGATCTTTGCATCTGTCGCCGAGGGTCGCGATGCGACAGGCGCCAATGCCTCCGTCATCTATGTCCCGCCCGCAGGCGCCGCTGCCGCCATCATTGAGGCGATTGACGCAGAAATCCCGCTGATCGTCTGCATCACAGAGGGCATTCCGGTGCTCGATATGGTCAAGGTCAAGGCGCGGCTGGATGCATCGTCGTCACGGCTGATCGGGCCCAATTGCCCCGGCGTCATGACGCCGGATGAATGCAAGATCGGCATCATGCCGGGCAATATTTTCCGCAAGGGCACGGTCGGCGTATTGTCGCGTTCGGGAACGCTGACCTATGAAGCAGTCTTCCAGACCACCAATGAAGGCCTCGGCCAGACCACGGCTGTCGGTATAGGCGGCGATCCGGTCAAGGGCACCGAATTCATCGACATATTGGAGATGTTCCTGGCCGATGACGCCACCAAGTCGATCATCATGATCGGCGAGATTGGCGGTTCTGCCGAAGAGGAAGCAGCCCAGTTCCTCAAGGATGAAGCCAAGCGCGGGCGAAGCAAGCCGATGGTCGGCTTCATTGCCGGCCGCACAGCGCCTGCCGGACGCACAATGGGCCATGCCGGCGCGGTGATTTCCGGCGGCAAGGGCGGCGCGGAAGACAAGATCGATGCGTTGGAAGCCGCCGGAATCAGGGTTTCCCCCTCTCCGGCCCGGCTTGGAACGACCTTGGTCGAGGTATTGAAGGGCTGAGGAACAAGGCCGGTAGCCGACGGGCTTCCGGTTGACGCTTCCGGCCTGACCGCATGGGACAGTGCCGGCTGAAAGAAGACAGGTCGCCGGCAACGGTGGCCATTCTGATAAACCAGATTGAAGGGGCCGGCGCCGGTGCCACCCCAAGTCAAGGTCGGGAGGCAGGCGAAAGCCTGCAAATCACATGGCAAGGCAAGACGCCAACCAGCAATTTCTCGCCACGTCGTTTCTCGACGGGGCCAATGCCCTTTACATCGAACAGATCTATGCCGACTACGAGAGAGACCGCAATTCGGTTTCCAGTGAGTGGCAGGAATTCTTCAAATCGCTGGAAGACAATCCTTCCGACGTGGCCAGAGCGGCAGAGGGCGCTTCATGGAAGCGCAGCAACTGGCCGATTTCGGCAAACGGCGATCTGGTTTCGGCGCTGGACGGCAACTGGCCGGTCATAGAGAAAGTTGTCGCCAAAAAGCTGGAAACCCGCGAGGCTAATGCACCTGAGCGCCGCAGCCCGCTTGAAATGCAGCAGGCGGCGCGCGATTCGGTCCGCGCCATCATGATGATCCGCGCCTTTCGCATGCGCGGCCATCTGCACGCCAATCTCGATCCGCTCGGCATTGCGGTGCCGGTCGAAGATTACAATGAATTGTCGCCCCAGGCCTATGGATTCACGGAGGCCGATTACGACCGCAAGATCTTCATCGACCACGTGCTCGGTCTGGAATATGCGACCATCCCGGAAATGCTGGCGATTCTGGAGCGCACATATTGCTCCACCCTCGGCGTCGAATTCATGCACATTTCCGATCCCGAAGCCAAGCAGTGGATCCAGGAGCGCATCGAAGGTCCGGACAAGGGCGTCGAATTCACCGAAAACGGCAAGAAGGCGATTTTGCAGAAGCTGATCGAGTCGGAAGGCTTCGAGCAGTTTATCGATGTCAAATACAAGGGCACCAAGCGCTTCGGCCTGGACGGCGGCGAGTCGCTCATTCCTGCGCTTGAGCAGATCATCAAGCGCGGCGGTCAGGAAGGCCTCGAACAGATCGTGCTCGGCATGGCCCATCGCGGCCGGCTCAATGTGCTGTCGCAGGTCATGGCCAAGCCGCACCGGGCGATCTTCCACGAATTCAAGGGCGGGTCCTTCACGCCGGACGATGTTGAAGGCTCCGGCGATGTCAAATACCATCTGGGAGCGTCGGCCGACCGGGAATTTGACGGCAACAAGGTGCATCTGTCGCTGACGGCCAATCCATCCCATCTTGAAATCGTCAATCCGGTGGTGATGGGCAAGGCCCGCGCCAAGCAGGACCAGCTTGCCAAGATCTGGGAAGGCGATATCATTCCGCTGCGCGAGCGCGCCAAGGTGCTGCCGCTGCTGCTGCACGGCGATGCGGCCTTTGCCGGCCAAGGCGTGGTCGCCGAAATTCTCGGCCTTTCAGGCCTGCGCGGCCATCGGGTGGCCGGCACCATGCATTTCATCATCAACAACCAGATCGGCTTTACCACCAATCCGGCCTTTTCGCGCTCATCGCCCTATCCGTCAGATGTCGCCAAGATGATCGAGGCGCCGATTTTCCACGTCAATGGCGACGATCCGGAAGCCGTGGTCTATGCCGCCAAGGTCGCCACCGAATTCCGGATGAAATTCCACAAGCCGGTGGTCATCGACATGTTCTGCTATCGCCGCTTCGGACACAATGAAGGCGACGAACCATCCTTCACACAGCCGAAAATGTACAAAGTCATCCGCGCCCACAAGGCCGTGGCCCAGATCTATGGCGAACGGTTGATTTCCGAAGGCGTGATCACCGAAGGCGAATTTGAAAAGATGAAGGCCGACTGGCGCGCCCATCTCGAACAGGAATTCGACGCCGGCCAGTCCTACAAGCCCAACAAGGCCGATTGGCTGGACGGGCTTTGGTCCGGACTTCGCACCGCCGACAATGCTGATGAACAACGCCGCGGCAAGACAGCCGTGCCGATGAAGACGCTGAAGGAGATCGGCCGCAAGCTGTCGGAGATCCCCGAGGGCTTTACCGCCCACCGGACAATCCAGCGTTTCATGGATAACCGCGCCCAGATGGTGCAGACCGGCGAGGGAATTGATTGGGCCATGGCCGAAGCCATGGCACTTGGCGCGCTGTGCCTTGATGGCCACAAGATCCGGCTTTCAGGCCAGGATTGCGAACGCGGCACCTTTTCCCAGCGTCACTCGGTGCTCTATGACCAGGAAACCGAAGAGCGCTATATACCGCTTGCCAATGTGTCGCCCACCCAGGCCCGCTTCGAGGTTATCAATTCGATGCTGTCGGAAGAGGCTGTTCTCGGATTTGAATATGGCTATTCACTGGCGCGTCCCAACGCTTTGACATTGTGGGAAGCGCAGTTCGGCGATTTCGCCAATGGCGCGCAGGTGATTTTCGACCAGTTCATCTCTTCGGGCGAGCGCAAGTGGCTGCGCATGTCCGGTCTCGTCTGCCTGCTGCCGCATGGCTATGAAGGCCAGGGGCCCGAGCATTCCTCCGCGCGCCTCGAACGTTTCCTGCAAATGTGCGCCGAGGACAACATGCAGGTGGCCAATTGCACGACTCCGGCTAACTACTTCCACATATTGCGCCGCCAGATGAAACGCGACTTCCGCAAGCCGCTGATCCTGATGACGCCGAAATCATTGCTGCGTCACAAGCGGGCGGTCTCGACGCTGTCGGAAATGGCGGGCGAAAGTTCGTTCCACCGGCTGTTGTGGGACGATGCCGAAGTCATCAAGGACGGTCCGATCAAATTGCAGCGCGACAACAAGATCCGTCGTGTGGTGATGTGTTCGGGCAAGGTCTATTTCGATCTGCTGGAAGAGCGCGAAAAGCGTGGCGTCGATGATGTCTATCTGTTGCGCATCGAGCAGCTTTATCCCTTCCCGGCCAAGGCGTTGATCAACGAATTGTCACGCTTCCGTCATGCGGAAATGGTGTGGTGCCAGGAAGAGCCCAAGAATATGGGCGGCTGGTCCTTCATCGATCCCTATCTGGAATGGGTTCTGGCGCATATCGACGCCAAGTACCAGCGGGTTCGCTATACCGGACGTCCGGCTTCAGCTTCGACGGCAACCGGGTTGATGAGCAAGCATCTCGCGCAATTGCAGGCCTTCCTCGAGGACGCGCTGGGAGGCTAGCCGCCCAGCCGCCACGGGGAAACACCCGAACCGAACTTTAAAAACGGAAACATTGATCATGGCTACCGAAATCCGCGTTCCTACCCTCGGCGAATCCGTCAGCGAGGCCACCATCGGAAACTGGTACAAGAAAGTCGGCGACAGTATCAAGGTCGATGAACCCTTGTGCGAACTGGAAACAGACAAGGTGACGATAGAAGTGCCCGCGCCCGCCTCGGGGACGCTATCGGAGATCGTGGCCGCGGCCGGCGAGACGGTCGCGCCCGGCGGACTTCTTGGCATGATTTCCGAAGGCGCGGCAGCAGCCGCGACCGAGCAAGCGCCCAAGGCAGAAGCCGCCGC
>JBGSIT010000067.1:0-60136 GCA_041742335.1 Rhizobiaceae bacterium | reverse complement strand
GGCGCAGGCGATGCGCGGCCATTGGGTCCAGTGCCCGCCGCCCTGCGCCAATCCGGGCGCTGCGAGCGGCGCGATTTCTTCATCGAACAGTTGCAGCTTGTAATCGTGCGGCCAATCGCCCGCGCCGTACCGGATCCGGATGACATCGTCCAGGGCGGCATCATGCGCGCCAAGGACCATCGTCTGAACCGAAAGCTGGCCGCCTGCGATCTTTTGCAAGCGCGCAATCCGGGGCAGCAACCATAATTCGATCATCGACTGACTGGCCGAGATCGTCATCCGTCCCCGTCCGGAGCCGAAAAGCGCCTCGGAACTGTCACGCAGGCTGCTGAGGGCCGTGCGCACATGCGGCAGCCAAGCCTCGCCTTCAAGGGTCAGTTCAATGGACCGGGCGCGCCTGTAAAACAGCGTTGTGCCCAGCAATTTTTCCAGATGACCGATCCGCTGGCTGATTGCAGACTGGGTCAAACCGGTCTCGGTTGCTGCAGATGTAAAACTCCCGCATCGGGCAGCGGCCTCAAAAGCACGGATCCACTCCAGAGGCGGCATTTTGAAGGGACGGCCAGACATTAGAAAACCCCATGCTCAGAGCGATAATTACTAATTTGATCTTATGCCTGAAAGTCGCGACCCTGTCCGCAGGAATTTTTTTCGAGGACCGTATCATGACCGCCGTTACCGTTGACCCCTCAGGCACATACCTGACAGTCAAGACCCCGACCTCAGCCCTCCGCTTTCATGCGATCTGGCTGCGCGACAATGCCGGCGATCCTGAGACGCGCGCACCAGGCAAAGGTCAGCGACTGATTGCGCTGCGCGACATCCCGGCTGACACAATTATCAGCAGCGCCGCAGTGAAGGGTGATGCGCTGGAGGTCGGCTTTGCGCCCGAAGGCAAGACGGTCGCCTACGATCTTGGCTGGCTGGCGGCAAAGGCCTATGACCGGACACCTGTTCGACAGCGTGGCTGGACAGCGGCGGGTATAGAGGTGTGGGACGCAAGGCTGATGGCAGACGTCCCCGTCGGTGATTTTGCAGAACTGTCGCGCGGTGGCGCCAAGCTTCGCAAATGGCTTGGACAGGTAAACCGGTATGGTTTTGCCAAGGTGGTGAACGGGCCTGTCGAGGACGGCGCACTGTTCAGGATCGTCGATCTGTTCGGCTATGTGCGCGAAACCAACTATGGGCGGCATTTCGAAGTCCGCACCGAAGTCAACCCGACCAATCTCGCTTATACCGGCCTGGGCCTTCAGGCGCATACGGATAACCCTTACCGTGACCCTGTCCCGACGATCCAGGTGCTCTACTGCCTGGAAAGCTCCGCCGCAGGCGGCGAGAACATGGTGGTGGACGGCTTTGCCGCCGCGCTGCGCCTGCGCGCGGAAAACGAGGACTATTTCAACGTGCTCGTCGACCACGCAGCCCGCTTTGAATATGCGGGCGACAAGGGCGTCTGCCTGACCTCGCGCCGCCCGATGATCGAGCTTGCGCCGGATGGCGAACTGATCGCGGTTCGGTTCAACAATCGTTCCATGGCTGCCATCACCGATGTGCCGTTCGAGTCGATGGCCACCTATTACGACGCTTACCGCCGTTTGGGCGAGATCATCGACGATGAGGCGATGGAGGTTACATTCCGCCTGAAGCCTGGCGAAGCATTTATCGTCGACAACACAAGGGTGCTGCATGCCCGCAAAGGCTATTCCGGGAACGGAACGCGCTGGCTTCAGGGATGCTATGCGGACAAGGACGGGCTGCGATCGACCTATGACGCCATGTGCCATGACCAAAACCGGGAGGCTGCCGAATGAAACCGGATATCGACACGTTGAACCCTGATACCATCGTTGAATTCATCGGCTCCATTTTCGACCGGCGCGGCAGTGAGGAATATCTGGGCGAGCCGGTGAATATGGGTCAGCACATGCTACAGGGCGCCACGCTCGCCGAGAGAAGCGGCCAGCCCGAAGAGATCATTGTCGGTGCATTGCTGCACGACATCGGCCACTTCACCAGCGAATTCGGCACCTTCACCATGGACGATACCGAGGACCGCCACCACGAAGACGCAGGCGCCAAGGTGCTGGAACGGTTTTTTCCAAGTGTCATTACCGATTGCGTGCGCTACCACGTCGCCGCCAAGCGCTACCTTTGCGCGACCCGACCGGATTATGTCCGCCGGCTGTCGGAGGCGTCAATCCATTCGCTCAACCTTCAGGGCGGTCCAATGAATGCGGAAGAAGTTGCCGAGTTCGAGAAGAACCCGAACCTCGCCCGGATTATCGCGGTGCGGTATCTGGACGATGCCGGCAAGCGCCCGGATATGAAGACGCCAGATTATTGGCATTTTGCCCCGATGGTTCAGCGAATGGTTGACCGCCATGCCGAAGGCCGGAAATGACCGACAAAGCCGGTCAGCCCATAATCTGCGCATCGGTCAATATCCGGCTTCAATAAGCCGCCTTGTAGATTGCCAGGGCATCGGCTTCGGTGACCGGCCTTGGATTGTTGACCAGCAGGCGGGTCTGGTTCATCGCGTCAGACGCCAGTCGTGGAAGCATTTCCTCGGCGATGTTCATTTCGCGCAGGCTTTGCTGCAGTCCGCAATCCCTGGAAAGCTTTGCCAGATGGTCGCAAAACGCTTCCGCCCGTTCTGCGCCCTTGAGAGCGACCAAAGACGGGAAGGCGAAGGGGGCGAGTTCGGCATAGGCATCGGGCGCCGTCTGGGCATTGAACCGCAACACATGCGGCAACACCAGCGCGTTGGACAGGCCGTGCGGGATATGAAAATGCCCGCCCAGCGGATAGGCCAGCGCATGGACTGCGGCAACCGGCGAATTGGCAAAGGCCTGGCCTGCCAGCATCGAACCCAGCAACATGGCGGAACGCGCTTCGATATTGCTGCCTTCGTGCACCGCCGTCAAAATCGCCCCGCCCATCAGCGTCAGCGCCTGGGTGGCCAAAATCCTTGAAATCGGGTTGTTGTTGGGGCTGGCCGAGGCATAGGCCTCAATGGCATGAACCATGGCGTCAATACCCGTCGCAGCCGTAATATGCGGCGGAAGACCCAAGGTCAGTTCAGGATCAAGCAGTGCGATATCCGGCAATATCACCGGCGAGACGACGCCCATCTTTTCGTTTGTGCCTGTCGTCACGATGGAAATCGGGGTGACTTCCGAACCGGTTCCTGCTGTGGTCGGCACAAGGATCAACGGCAGGCGCGGCCCCTTGGCGTTGCCGACGCCATAAATGCCTTTGAGGCTTTCCTTGCCCAAAGCGAGGATCGAGACGAGCTTGGCGACATCGAGCGATGAACCGCCGCCCAGGCCCAGCACACCATCCACCTGGGCATCGATCGCCTGCTTGGCGGCCTCCAGAATCACAGATTCCGGCGGATCGGCGGCAACCCCGCTGAAAAGTTCGACTTCGACCTTGGCTGCGGCAAGCGCCTTCTGGACGCGGTCGACGATGCCGGTTGCCATCATGCCCGGATCCGTCACCAGCATGATGCGCGCACCGATATGGCTGCGCACAAGCTCGCCGACCTTGTCGATCAAACCCGCGCCAAACTGGATGCTCTTGGACGTATTGAAAACAAACTGGCTCATGGTGGTCTCCTGAATTACTGTCGAAGTCAATTATCCGCCGAAACTGAACACGGTCAAAACGACAAGACCGAAAGCCAGCGCGCCGAAAATGATCAGCTTGCGAAGCCTTTCGCGCTCCAGTCTTTTCTGGTCGGGGCGCAGTCGCGGTCGCGGCTGCCAGGCAGGGATTTCCAGATGGTAAGGACTTGCCATCTCCATCTTGTAGGACAAAAACCAGATCACGCCCACGCCCAGCGCCCAGAACAGCGCCGACCAGGCCCATACCGACGGCATGCCGACCGCCCAGCCGCCTTCTCCTGATGGACTGCCAAAGGCCTGGTTGGCAAAGATCAATCCGGGACCGACAGCCAGAAACAGCCAGGCCATCGCCACCGACCAGGCGGTTGAATTCAAGGCCCTGGCGCGGCTGCTGACGCGCAATGTCGATGCGATGAACCGGCGTGCTTCCTGGGCCTCTTCGCCAAAGGCCTCGCGATTGGTAATGGCGGAAATGATCAGGACCGCCGACAGGTTGGCCGCCATACCCCAGGCCGCCGAATGGATGGTCCAGGGCCAACGGCCCCAAGGCAGCTCCAGACCGAGGAAGGACAGGATCTGGTAGCCCAGCGGCTCGGTCAGAAGCACGCCGGCAATGCCGAAACCCACACCGGCAACAGCGGCAGGCCTGGTGATCCAGCGTAGCCAGGTCATGCCCAATAGCGGCGTCCAGAGCTGAAAGGCCAGCGGCAAAGCCACCCCTGCCAGCGCTGAAAGCGTGACTGGCGTCAGCTCCTGCATCAGCACCGTGGCCAACACCAGAAGGCCGATCACGATGCGGGTGAGGTTGACTGTGGCGATGCGCGACAGGTCGCTCTGGAAATAGGGTTTGTAGATATTGCGAACGAGGGATTCGCCTGCCACCAGCAAGCCGAGCCCGGCGACCAGTTGCACGCCGGCCACCGCCCCGATGAACAGCCAGCTCATAAACCATGGCGAGCGGTCCGCCAGCATCAGGAGTTGGCCGCCGACATCAAAGCGCGGATCGATCATGCCGGCCGCGCCGATGATTGCCACGCCGAAGGCGACAAGGCCGCCAAAGGCGCCGGCCATGACCCAGGTTTGACCGGCGGCAATCCCGTTGGGGCTGCGCGTCGACAAAACAATCTTGGCCGCCAGCGGGCTGGCCTGAAAACCCATGAAGGCCATCGCCAGGCTGAGGCTCATGACAGCCGTTCCCATCGGCCCGATATCGGCGTCGCGGCCAAGACCGGCCGAAAACCGGATGACACCGGAGACGATGAAGCGGGCCTGTGCCGCCGGGTCGGCAGCCAGCGTTCTCAATCCCTCGTTGAGCTGCGCAAACCCGCCAAGCGCGATCAGCGACCAGCCGGCAAATCCCGCTACGGCGAGCGCCAGCAATATTGTCTGGATCACGCCGAGATAGCCCACGGCCCGCATTCCGCCAATCACCACATAGCCGAACAGCACAAAGCCGAGAATGACGCCGGCCACAAGCGGCGAGACCATGTTGTCGGTCAAAGCGGCCATGATATGGGCCAGCGCGCGCATCTGCAGCCCGGCAAATCCCACCGCCATCAGGACAGCGATGCAGGCCGACACGACAACAAGAAAATCACTCTGGTAATAGCTGCGGAAAAGCTCGGCCTGTGATGACAGCCGGAATCGCTGGCCGACAAACCACATTCGCTTGAAGAAGAAGACGCCGGGCAAGGCCAGGGAAATGCCGGCCACCAGGATTGCCGGTAGCGAAAATCCGTTGCGGGCGATTTCGGCCGATCCCCCCAGCAGAAACCAGCCCGACAGGCTGGCCCCGGCCATGACAATGGCCGATATCCACGGCGACAGGCTGTGGCCGGCAGAAAAATAGGTCTCGTGATTGTGGTTCTGGCGGGCGGCCACCCGCGCCCAATACAGCGTGACGGCAGCATAAAACAAGCCGTAAAGGGGCAGCCATACCAGGTTTGCAGTCCCTGTCATGGAGCTTTTTCCTTCGAACCATCCGGGTGAAAATGGAAGTGGGAAAATGCCCCGCGGGTGCCATAGCGCGTCGCCAGATAGACCAGAAAGCCTGCCGCCAGAATGGCGAACAATGTGATGCCGGAATAGTAATCCGCCATCGACATGTCACCAGCCAGCCAACCGACGATGAAAACAAGCGCAAACAGCCCGAAGCCGCCAATCCCGAGCGCGGTTTCGCCACGCGTAAATCCCTGACGGAAGATCGCATTGGCGACGATATGGGCGACAAAGGCGGCTACCAGCACCAGAATTCCGGTCAGCGACAGCAAATAGCGATCCTGCGAAAATCCCTCCAGCAGAAATCCCAGCCCGAGAAAACCAAGCGCGGCCCAGATCGAAAATACCAGGATTCCGCGTTCTATGCTTGGTGGCGTCGTCATGCGCGCGGCTCCGGACAATTACGTCTGAGGACAGGCTGGCATGCCCCCGGTGAGATGTTCATCAATTGCTTCCTGTCGGCTTTGCAGCTTTGCCCTTGGTCGCCGGCGCCGGTGCTGGGGCATTGGGCTCGGTATAGACGATCTTGGACAGGTCCTGCAGCGTCTGGGTGCGATGGATATTATCCCCGGTCAAACCGATTTCACCCAATAGCTGGTCAACGAACGGCGCTTGCGAGCGATAGCGCAATGCCGAGGAGACGACCTGCTCGGCGAGATTGCCGTCGCGCGGGCCTGATGAATCGGATGTTCCGCCACCCGAACCGCCGCCCGATCCGCCGTGGCCGGTCGGGCTGGAAAGGCCGGGAAGGCCTTCGACATGCAGGATCTTGATGCCTTCGATCTTTTCCATCGGCTTGACGCTCTCGCGAATGATCGAGGGGAGATTTTCGACAAGCGCCTTGTGCAACGCGCTTCTGCGGCTGGCGTCGGAACGAAGGTTTTCGGCAGCATTGAGTTTCTGCTTGCCTTCCGATTCCACCCGGTAGCGCTCTTCGAGCGCGCCCACCGTGATGCGGTCGGCATCGGCGCGGTCCTTGGAGGCCACCTTTTCCGCCTGCGCCATGATCTTGACCTTGGTGGCTTCCGATTCCGCCGCCTTTTCGGCCTCGATCAATTCCACCACCTTCTGGCGGTTGGCGATTTCGGTGTCGCGAATGGTCTGGACCCGCTCCTGGGCTTCAACCATGCCCGCGCGCGCCTGCTCGGCACTGGTCTGGGCATCCGAGCGTTCCTTGGATTTCAATGAAACCGCAATTTCGCGTGCCTGCTCGTCGAGCTGCAGCATTTCCTTGCGCTTGATTTCCATCCGCTCGATTTCACGTTCCATGTCGATCCGTGTCCGCTCGACGACTTCACGTTCCTTGAGCTTGACGGATTCAATCTCCCGTTCGCGGGCCGCGTTTTCGGTGGCGATTTCCGCCCTGCGCTGGGCCCGCTGAATGGCCACTTCGGCCTCATGGTCGAGCTTTGCATATTCGGTGTCGCGCATGATTTCCAGCGAACGCTTTTCTGCTTCGAGGTTCTTGGTGCGCATGGCGATCATCGTGTCTTTTTCGATGTCGTTGCGCTTCTTCTTGCGCGATTCAATTTGCTCGGTCAGTCGGGTCAAACCCTCGGCATCGAAGGTGTTGGAAGGATCAAACAGCTTGATATCGGTCTGGTCGAGCGAGGTCAGCGATACGGATTCAAGTTCCAAGCCGTCAAGCGCAAGGCTCTCGGCCACTTCCTTCTTGACCTCCTTGACGAATTCATGCCGGTTCTCGTGGATCTGTTCGAGCGACATCTTGGCTGCCGCCCCGCCCATGGCATCGACAAACCGGCCCTGGATAAGATCCTTGAGCTGGTCGGCCTTCATTGTGCGGTTGCCCAGCGAGCGCGCCGCCGTGGCGACCGCTTCGATGTCGGGGGCGACCCGGACATAGAATTCGACGGTCAGTTCGACACGCATGCGGTCCTTGGTGATCAGGGACTTTTCCCGCGCCCGCGTCACTTCCAGCCGAAGCGTGTTCATGTTGACTTCGGTCAGGTCATGCAGGATCGGCAAGACCAGCGCGCCGCCGCCCATGACGACCTTTTCGCCGCCAAAACCGGTTCGGACAAAAGACACATCCTTGGTCGACCGTCGATAGAGCCAATGCAGCAGATAAGCGCATACGGCAATGACGATTGCAGCAAGGATGATGATGGCAATAACGTCTGCACCCTTCATGGCGTTATCCTTCACTTTGCATCGGGTTGAAGTTCAAGGTCAGGCTGTTCGGTTCAAGCATTCTCATGCTCCTCATTGGCGAGCATGGCTGAGGCCAGAACGGCGACACCAAAAGCCATACGGTTCAGGAAATCAGAAAGGTTATAGGCAACGCTGAGCGCACCATCATCGACATAGCCGCCGAAGGAGGTGATGAAATTGCCCAGCGGGTAGATGGCCCAGCCCACGGTCACGATCAGGCGCAGCCAGAAATAGCCGCGCTGGATAGCCGGATTGAGCGAAAGGCGTATCGTTTCATCCATGCGGCCAAAAAACAGTTCGCCGAGAATATAGAGCCAGAAGATCAATCCGATCAGGAAGGCCAGCGTGGCATGCATATATTCGGCCTCGCCGAGATAGCGCACGAACACCATGAGAACCGAAACCACCACGAGCCGCCAGAATAGGCCCAGGCCAAGCCGGCCGGTCTGGCGCGCGAAGAAATAGAGCGCCATGATTTGCAGTGGCATCGAAATCGTCCAGCCGACATAGTGATAAACGACAGGCACTTTGCCTGCCGCAGCCAGCGCCGAGCGAGCCTCGTAAACCGCGCCGACGCCGACCATCGCGGCAATCGCGCAGAGCGCCACGGCTATCTTCCAGCCGCGATCCACCCAGGCTGTTCCGAGAAGCAGCAACACGCTCGTCGCCGCCAGGCCGAACAGAGCAACCGAATAACTCGCCGCAGTCAGGTCGGCTGTTGCGAACACCGCCATTTTACTTGCTCCCTTTTATGGACGTCGAAATTCTCATTGCTTCGGCCGCCTTATATCTGTGTTCGAATGTGGGGCGATCGCGCATAAAGCGCGACCATGGGAAGGATCAGAATCCCGAAAATGAATTGCTGCCATTCGAAATCCAGTCCAATTCCGATCAGGAAGGATGACAGCACCTGGAGGACAAGCACGCCGATCACGGTGAAACCATATCCGCCCTGTCCGCCCAACAGCGATGTGCCGCCGACTACGACGGCTGCAAGCGTCAGGAACAGATATTGGTCGCCCACGCCGATGAAGCCGCCGCCGCTCCAGCCCAGCAGCAGGCTGCCGGTCATGGCGGCGAAAAAACCCGAAACCGCATACATCATCACCCAGTATTTCAGCTCCGAAATCATCACCCGCTTGGCCGAGGTGCGGTTGACCCCCAACGCGTAGAGAAAGCGGCCATAGACTGTAAACCGCATGCCGATAACCAGGATGATCGCGATCAGCGCCCAGATCGCAATGACCGGCGGAAAAGGCATGCCGAAAGTGGTTCCGTTCATCGCTGAAAGGTTGGACAGCCAGGGCGGCACCGTGCCGAACACATTGCCGCCATAGGCGGTGCCGATCGAGGTGATGATCTGGACGCCGCCGGAAATGGCAAAACCGGTCCCCAGTGTCACAATCAGCGCCTGGCCTTGCAGCCTGTAGCTGAGAAAGCCGTTGATGACCCCGAGCAGGATGCCGACCAACAAAACAATGATTGTGGCAAGCCAGGGGGGCACGCCGAGGCTGATAAGGTAGAGCAGGCCGACATTGGCGGCCCCGATGATGAACGGGATGGAAAGGTCAAGCCCGCCCAGCAGCGCTACCAGCGTCTGGCCGACGGAGGCAATGCCGAGAAAGGCTGCAAACAACAACATCGACTTGATGTTCATGGTCGAGGCAAATCCCTCGATATTCATCGCACCGATGGAAAACAGGCCCGACAGCACCATCACGCCGATAAAGGCCGAGCGGTTTTCCTGAAACTGCGGGCCCAATGTCCGCGTCAAGACGATGATGGACAACAGGATCAGCAGCGAGACGACGTTCCAGATATTGAAAAAATCTTCAATTGTCAGGGACATGAGCAGGAAAAGCAGGAGTATCGCCGCCAGCCCGATCAGGGCCGGCCGGAATTGCCGCCACGCCTTGCCTGCCTCGCTTTGACCGGCTTCGCTGGCAGCGTCGGTACGGACAAATTGTCCGAGCACAAAGCGCCAGCCCCAGACGAAAAGCGCGATGGTCGCAATCGCCGACAGGATGATGGTCTGGACCGACACACCCTGCAAAAAGCCGAATATGACCCCGATCAAGGCAAGGATGATGCCGGCGACCAGGCCGATGATGCGCGCCGGAAGACTGAGCTGAGGAGCGGTGTTCTCGATCATTGCGCCTCCTCGGTCACGCTGTCAGGGCGGGGATTGTCGGGTCGGCTGAGAAGGTAGGATCCGAGCAGGACCAGAGCCGCGACCACGACCGCAATGGCCGGCGCAACGGTTTTCCGGTCGGATTGGCTGACGGCAAGGCGCAGGAAAACGGCGATGACCACCAGCAGCAGCGCTGACAATACAAGCGGTGAAGCGGCATTGCGCAGGGCCAGTTCATCGGCATTGGGCGCGGCGATTTCCAGCGGGCCGACATAGAGCAATTCAGGCGCAATTTTGGCCAGCGGCTTCGAAAGCGGCATGTTGCCTGCCGTTCCGTCGGCAACGACTGCCGCTGCTTCGCTCGCCGCCGGTGAAACCGGCTGGTAGTCAAAGGTGGCATGCAGGATCACGCCAAGGACGATGACCGACAGGGAAACGAAATAGAGAAGCGGCGAGAAGTTGCGTATGTGGCGCTGAATGAAGGGGATGATCAGCGTCAAGAGCAGCGAGACCACCAGGATGGTGCCATAGGCCAGATTGGTCACGAAGCTTTGCACGGCGCCGAAATTGAAGGTCGCCAGCGAAAATGTGATCAGATAGAGATTGATGGCGCCCAGAAACGAGCCAAACACGCCGCCGCGGCCGCCCGCCAGCGAAGCCCCGCCCAGCACCAAAGCCGTGACCGCGATCAACGTATAGGTCGTGCCCTGGGAAGGATCGCCCGACGAGATCAGCGCGGTGAAGGTAATGGCGGCAAGACCGGCAAAGCACCCTGAAATCAGATGGGCGCCGATGCGAACCACGAAGATCGGCACGCCGCTTGTATAAGCGGCCCGCTCGTCTGATCCCATCAGCCGGAGATGGGTATAAAATGCCGTCTGGATGAACAAGATCCAGGCCAGCGAGGCAACAGCCAGAATCAGCAGGACAGGCGAGAAAATCGACGTTCCCAGACCCCAATCCGCCATCCATTGCGGCGCCACGCCGCCCGGACGCGGCAATATGACAAGGTTCATGCCCGACAAGGCCAGATAACCCGACAGGGAGACAATGATCGGCTGGACGCGCACATAGATGACAATCAGTGCAAACAGGAATTGATAGGCCGCGCCGACAAGGATCGCATATCCGAAAACCGTGAAGGGATTTTCAATGATGCCTGCGCCGTGAAGCTGGATCAGGGTGACATTGATGAAGCCGATCAGCGGTCCGACCGACAAATCAACTGTTCCGCGGCCCGAAATGACCACAGCCATCAGGGCATAAGTAGCGAGAATCAACGGCGTTGCCACGATAATGGCGCTGCCGATGCCGGCGCTGGTCATAAGGCTGGGAGACCGCAAAACGGCAAAGCCGAGCAGCAGGAAAAACAGGCTGATCGGCATCAGCAGGAACGGATTGGAGCGCCCGCCCTGAGGATTGGCGTCAACAGGAGCGCTTGCGGCGGTCGGCAGATCGACGCTGCTCATGACGCCCTCCGGCCGGACTGGTTGCCATTACCGTCGAACTCGACAATCTTGATGGGCTTGGACCCTGCCAAGGCCTTGCTGGGCAATTGGGTGGCGGCCTGCTCGCCAGAGGCGGGCAAGCGACGCGGCGCGCGGGCAGCCATCGCTTGATGGATTTCTGCCGGAACATTGACCTTGACGCGAATGCCGTCCGTCGTGACGACCGGGGAGACCGACTGACCGGCATTGCCATTGTTGCGGCCGGGCGTCAGGCCGTAATCGGTGTGCAGGCCCTGCGATCCGGTTTGTCCGAACATGGCCTCCAGGATAGTCTTGGGTTCCAGCCTGCGCCCGTCAAAGGCATCGAACGGCACGCCGTCGCGAAAGACGATCACCCGCGTTGCAAAGCCGAGGAATTCCTCCAGTTCCGATGACATGTAGACGACGGACTTGCCTTCGGCCGCAAAGGCCCGCAAATGCTTGTAAAGCTCGGACTTGGCGCCGACATCGATGCCGCGCGCCGGATCATTCAGAACGATGACCTCGGGACGCATGGCAAAACCACGGCCGATAAGGACTTTCTGCTGGTTGCCGCCTGACAGCGAGGTAATCCTGTCACCGCGTGCGCCGAACTTGATCAGCAGGTTTTCTGTCTCCCGCTTGAAGATGGTTGCCAAAGCGGCGAAATCGATAATTCCGAGAAAACCGGCGCGCTGCTTTTCGCGAAAAAGCGGCATCATCATGTTCTCAAAAATGGAAAGCGAGGCAAAGATGCCTTCCCGCTTGCGATCACCCGAGACGTAGATGACGCGGTTGGCGACGGCATCGGCAAGTGAGCGCACGACATGCTGTTCGCCGTGGCGATCGGTAACCTGCACCATGCCGCCGGACGCCGGCTCAACGCCCGCCAGAACCCGGACAAAGGCATCCTGGCCCTGGCCATCCAGTCCGGCGACGCCGACGATCTCGCCCCGGCGCAACTCGAAATCAAAACTGCGCCCGTTTGGCCAGATCGCCAATCCGTCAGCCTGCAGGGCAATGGAGTTGTCCTGCGGCTGCGGGGCGAGATGGCCATGGTTGGCGCCGGCATCATCGTCGCCGGTCATCAGCGCCAGCAGGTTTTTTTCGGTAATTTCGTGTTTTTCAAGCACGCCGACATCAACCCCGTCGCGCAGCACCGTGGCGCGGTCGGAAATGCGGATCAATTCGGCGATCCTGTGTGTGACGATCAGCACCGTGGCGCCGGCATCGCGGAGCGAGCGCATCTTGGCAAACAGCCGTTCCGTGCCGTCAAAGTCAAGCGCCGCCGAGCTTTCGTCGAGAATGAGGATTTTCGGTTCGCTCAGAAGGGCGCGGGCAATGACGATCCATTGCTTGAGGCCTAGCGGCAAGGTTCCGACCAGCGCATAGGGATCGACCGGTTCACCGGCCAGTTCCTGCATCAATTCGGCAGCCCGCCTGACTTTGTGTTCCTGCGACATTTTTTTTGTAAACAGGGAGTCGGCGCCCATGAAGATATTGTCAACCACCGCGCTTTCATCAGCCACGAGAACTTCCTGGTATACCGTGGATATGCCGAGCGCCCGGCTTTCGGCCGGCGTCGAAGGCGTTTCGCCGAGAATGGAAACCGACCCGCTGTCGATGGGAAGAATGCCGGAGACCACCTTGGCCATGGTGCTCTTGCCGCAGCCATTGCCGCCGACAATGGCGTGGATCTCACCTGCGCGCGCAGAAAAGCTCGCGCCGTCCAGGGCGCGTGTCGGTCCGAAATATTTTTTCACGTTCCTGACAATGATCGTATCGCGACCTTGCGGATTTTCCGTGATTTCGTTGGACGGAGCATTCATTGCTTTTCCAGCACAAAGAAGAATGAAAAAGGGGTCGCCGCAACGACGACCCCTTCCCGGTTTATTTGGCGACGAATTTCCGTGGATCTGCGGGACGCAGGAAGAAATCATCGAGGAAGGCCGGATCCTGACCCCAACGCTCAGGACCGACAGCCAGCCAATCAGCGGTGTCAAGGCTGCAATCCTCATTCATCACCTTTGCAAGATCGTCGTAGGTCATCTTGATCGGATCAACCAGGACGGACTGGATCTTCGGGCCCTGGCCCTGCAGTGTGCGCATCATGACGTTCCAGATCAGCTGGATTTCGTCAGCCGGCGGCCAGACCTGATAGGAAGCCGAGATATAATCGGGGTTTTTGCGCCATTGGCACAAAGCGCCCAATTCGCCGCCGATTGCGACCGGCACATCGGCGCGGCCTGACTGCTGGATGGCGCGAAGAACGCCCATTTCTGCTGCGGACTGCACAACGATGCCGTCAAGCTTGCCGGGATGGGTGGCAAGCCACTTCTGGACCTCGCCCTGCGCAACCTGGTCGGTCCACATGCCGGCGATCGAGCCGACAATCTTGACATCGGGAGCGGTTGCCAGACCGGCCTTGACGCCGCGGTCCTGGCTGTCGGAGCCCGATGTTCCCGGAATGCCTTCAACAACAAGCACATTGCCCTTGCCGCCGATTTCCTCAGCCATCCATTTGCCGATTTCAAAGCCGGCGACTTGGTAATTGACCGATGAATTGATGGAGTAAGGCGATGTGAGATATCCGGTCAGCGAAAATACCGGGACACCCTTGTCGTGGGCATATTGAACGGTCTGATTGAGAGCCGTCGGGTTGGAGCAGCAAACGATGATGGCGTCGACGCCTTGGTCGACGAGCTGGCGCATCTGCTGGATCTGGGTGGAATCATTGAGGTTGGACTGTGTGATGACCACTTCGTCCAGCAGGCCAAGTGCTTTCCATTCAGGAATGATCTTGTTCTGCAGTTCATCCATCACGCCGGCGCGCCAGGTATTTCCGGCATAGGAACTCGCATAGCCGATCTTCCACGGCGGCGGATTCTTTGCGACAAAATCCCGATAGGCGCTTGAGCCGACGGGCTGGGCCGGATCCAGCATGTCCTTGTTGTAAAGGCGGGCGGCAACCGCCGGATCGATTTCATCCAGGCCTTCGGCAAACAGGCTGGTGGCGCTGACCGCCATGACGCCTGCCGCAAGGGCAGCAATCTTCAAAAGTTTCATTTGCATTCTCCTCCATTGTTTTTCGTTAGACTTCAGTTGCTTCTGTAGCGGCGAAGCTTGCCGCATTTTCAGTCGTAGAAATCGTAAGGCGCCTTCAGGAAGGTTTTCCAATTTTCCGGATCATGGCCGGTGACCACCATCGCACCGGTGTCGGCGGCGATCTTGCGAAGCTTGGCCACCGAATTTGCGCTGTCAGCGGAAGAATCGATCAGCCCCGGAAGCGCCTTGTTGTTCCAATGGTCCAGCGTATAGGCGGCATCAATGGTCAACAGAACCGGCCCGGTGTTCGGCAGGGTGATGAGAAAGGATTGATGGCCGGGCGCATGGCCGGGCGTGAAGATCATCTTGATCGTCCCATCGCCGTAAAGATCAAAGTGATCGGTATAATCGCCGCCGAGAAACTTCCAGTTCAGGCCCGGCCTGTCGAAATCGGCACGGATATAGGCGGCAGCGGAAAACCAGTGAGGCTTGAACGCATATTCGTATTCAACCCGCTGCACGATGATCTGCGCCTTTGGAAAATGGCCGATGGCGCCGGTATGGTCGAGATGCAGATGCGATTGCAGCACATAGCGGACATTGTGCGGTTCAACCCCGACAAGCCGGCATTGATCAACGCAATTTTCACTGATCTCCATGATCGGATCATAGGCGTCGACGATGCCGCCCCAATGGCCGCGCTTGTCGATGGCCGCCTCGATGGCGTTGCCGCCGTCAATGACCACATTTCCCATCGGATGCTTGATCAAAAACCACGGCACGGGAATTTCGAAATCGCCCTCACCCTGGTTCATCTTGATATATTTGAGTTTGGTGCGCAGCGTGCCGGTCTGGAACATGTGAAGTTCGATGCCGGAGGAGCTGCGCTTGCGGCGCGCCGGCTCCATGGCAGGCCGGTTTGCCAAAGGGCGCGGTGCAAGGCTGGTGACTGCGGATTTCGATGATATCGCGCCACCGTCAACTTCAACCTGCCGGCCTTTTTCATCGAACTCTACGATTTTCATTGCATGGCCCTTGGGTTTTTGGGTTTGACGAAAAGTCTGTCAGGTCCGCTCTTCAATGATGCGCAGGGCTTCCTTGAGATAGACAGCAAAAAGCGGATAGTTTTCCGACATCGGGAAATGGCCGATATCCTCCATTTCAATATAGATGCCGCCCGGAATTTGCCGCGCCGTGGCTTCCGTCGCCTCTGGCGGGGTCAGATAGTCGTAAGTGCCGGTCATCATGATGACCGGGCAGCGCTTGGTATCAATGTTGCCGAGCTTTCCGCGCAGATCGTGGTCGATGGAATAGAAGAACAGGTCGCCCTTGAAGACTTCCGATCCTTGCGTGTAATAGTGCCAGGTCAGCCAGCGGTCCATGTCCGGACTTTGCGGGGCCATCAGATCCCAAACGCCGCTGGCGCACACTTGCGCTGCATTGGCATGCGGGTGACGCCACCAGTCAAGATAAAAGCCCGGCGCGTGTTCAGCCGCTTCCACCGGTATGACGGCGCGAAACTTGTCGGGATGATGAAGCGCCAGTTGCAGGGCGACATTTCCCCCGAATGACGAGCCCATGAAGATGGGTCGATCCAGTTCAAGCGCCTCCGAAAGCGCGATGATGAACTTCATGTAGTGGTCGGCCGTAAGGGTATATTCTTCCTTCCACCATTCCTTGTTCAGCGGCGGATCGGACTTGCCGTGCCGCGCCAGATCATAGGCGATGATATCGTAGTCGGCAGTAATATCCGGATCTTCCAGCAGCCCGCGCCATTGATGGTTATGGCAACCGGCCGTGTGCTGGCAAAGCACCGGCACACCGGAACCGTTGCGCAGGTAGAAAACCTTGTATTCATAGCCGTCTACGTCGATCGTCACGTAGCGGCCGATTACCGGCGAATGTTTTGCCATGTCGGGCTCCATGTGAAGATGTTTGCGGACTGGCTGAACGCGTTGAGCGATGGCGGGTTCATACTGGCACACCGACTTTGCGCAGCAATTCAAACTGGACAGTAAAATTGCGCAGGTTTTGCATCAGGACGAGGATGTTGCCTTCGATCTTCAGATCGCGGCGAAAGCTTGCCGACCAGATACCATGAAACATCGGCGCCGGTATGGGCCGACCAAATTCACGCCAGGTCTGCGGGCTGGCGCGAAGGGCGAAATCATAGGCGTCCATTGGTGCGGGATCGACATTGATGCGGTAAACCTTGCCGTCAACCATTTCGACGATGACTTTTGCCGCACCCATGTCCCACAAATAGGTACAGGTGAAATAGCGCGCCATGGCGCCGATGGTTGCATCCCTGTCTGACGCCTCGCTAAACCGGTGAGCCCAGTCCCTAACGCTCATCACCATGCATATATCCCTCCGACATGAGGATAATCTAAGTTAAAAACAGCGGCAGAAGGCCTTGTGCAAATGCAATGCGTCTGCTGCACTGCACAATGTTCAGCATGCTGAACTTTTTTCTATTGCAAGAACAGTAATCATCGGACTATAAACTTGTCAAGCCTTTGCTCTCGGATAAAATCCTATGAAAAAAATGGAAATGGCCAGGAATAAAAAGCAACAAAAATCAATTCTTGTGCCTGCGCTCGAGCGCGGTACACGAATACTCGATTTCATTACCAAAAGTAGAAATTATCCAAGCTTGACAGATCTTTCCCGTGAATTGGATATTGCTAAAAGCAGCGTTCATACACTTTGCAATACCCTGATTCAGCTTGAGCTGCTCATCAGGAGACCCGATCAAACTTTCCAGCTTGGTCCGCACGTTATGCGATGGTCGAATGCCTTTACCCAGCAATCAGACGTTGCAACAGAGTTCACAACAATCTGGGACCAGGAAACGCAGCTCCCCGGCGCGACGATCACGCTTACCGTGCTCGAAGGGGCAGAAGTGGTCTATATTGCCGCCCGAAATTCCGATGTCAGCCATTCCCTGATAGAATTCAGGGCCGGAATGAGGCTGCCGGCCGCTTTTACCGCAACAGGGAAAGCGTTCCTCAGCCATCTCAGCGACTTTGAAGTTCGCCGCCTGTTCGCAAACGGATTGCCCGAGCCGCGTACGCCGAATTCTGTGAGAAGCATGGATAAATTGCTCGAGGAACTTGAAATGGTCCGGACCAATGGTTACTCCTGCGACAATGAGCAGGTGGTGGAAGGCATAGTCTGTTACGGCGCTTCCGTGCTGGATTCCAAGAACCGCCCAATCGCCGGTGTTGCCGTCAGCCTGCCTGCTGAAAAGCTTTCAGTTGATGAAAAGAGCAAGATCATTGCGGATGTCCAGCGCATCGCCAAGAAGATTTCCCACCGCATGGGCGCCGATATTGAGTAAGGCTGAAGGCAAAAATTTTCATTTTCCTTGAAGGCGGGCAATCACGACGCCGCCGTCCGATCGCGTCAGCCATCAATTCGACCAGTCACTAATTGTCAGGCGCACCCACTGCGCCGACACTTCGCAAACTCGGTTCATGCCGCTTCAAGCAGCTCCTTTGCCAACCGCGGCAATACGACATCCCGCCATCCCGGACCCATATTTTCGAAGGCAAAGCGATGCTGGGGATTGTCCAGATCGAACCCACGGCGCTCAAGCCGGCGATCATTGTATCGCCTTGGGGGATGATCTCCCAATGCAGTTGGAAATCGCCGAAACTATAAGCAAGCCTGCGCTATGCCTCGACGGCAAGCACGCGACACGGAACCATGCCCCATTTCCCCATGTCCATCTTGAATTGGTGGCCGATGACGGGCGCGATGTTTCCGGGGCGCCGCCAGCGTGCAATGCCCTCGGGCGTCGATATTCGCGCCCAAATGCGCGCCGGCGACGCCTTGATGACCTGCTCGACTTTCACTGTTTCCGTGGTCATTCGTCATTCCCCTCAAGATCTTTCACCAAAGCACCGAGTTGTTGTTTCCAATAGGCCTCATAGGGCGCAAGCCAGTTGCGGAGATCCGAAAGCGGCTTCGCATTGAGCGAATAAATCCGTTCGCGACCTTTTTTCATCTCTTGAACGAGATTCCAGGCTGAATTCCACTGGCACGTCGAGGATCAAGGCATTCGTCACGCCTAAATCAGGCCCGCATCGCCGCAGTTAAATGGCAAAGTCGAACGCTCGCACCGGACAGACGAGCAGGAATTCTATCAACTTCTCTCCTACACCGGCGACGTTGACCTCAAGGCGAAACTCGACAAATGGGAACGCTGCCACAACCTGGCGAGGCCGCATGGAGCATTCAAAGGAAAAGCACCTTACGAAATTCTCCGTGAGCGGCTATAATCTCCACGCGGATGTCTCATAGCCCTTCGGAATAATACTTTTGCCGGCCATTGATCAATCAATTGCCAGCACCGTCCGCCCGACGATCTTGCCTTTGCGCATGTCGTCGAGGATCATGTTGATATCTTCCAGCGGCGCAGTCTGGATTGTCGCCTTGACCAATCCATTGGCTGCGAATGCGACGGCTTCGTTCAGGTCCTGCCGGGTTCCGACATTGGAACCGCGGATATTGAGTTCCCAATTGGCGATGGCCGAGATCGACGTCCTGATTTCATCGGATTTGCCGCCGGGCAGGCCGATATAGGCGACCGTCCCGCCGGGCCGAAGCATGAAAACCGCCTGCTCGAAGGCTTTGGTGGCTGCCGCGGTGACGATTGCAGCGTGGACGCCGCCCAGCTGTTCCTGAATGGCCGCGACGGGATCGGTCTCGGCCCCGTTGAAGACCAGTTCGGCGCCGTGGCTTCTGGCCAGCGCCAGTTTTTCCTCAGATACATCCACCGCTGCCACCCGCAGGCCCATGGCCCGGGCATATTGGATGGCGATGTGTCCAAGTCCGCCAATGCCGACAATGGCGACCCATTGGCCCGGCCTTGCTCCGGTGCGCTTCAGGCCGCGATAGGTGGTAACGCCGGCGCACAGGATCGGCGCCATGGCGTAGGGATCGATGCCCTCGGGGATCCTGCCGACGAAGGCCGCCGGGGCGACCATGTATTCGGCATAGCCGCCGGGTTTGGTATAGCCGGTGGATTCGGCGCATTTGCAGATGGTCTCCATGCCGCCGAGGCAGAACTCGCACGATCCGCAGGAAGAATAGAGCCAGGGAACGCCGACATAATCACCAATCTTGAAATCGGTCACCCCGTCTCCGATTGCGCTTACCCGGCCGGTAACCTCGTGGCCCGGGATAAGCGGCAAGGTCGGCGGCGGTGTCCAGTCGCCATCGACGGCATGCAGATCGCTGTGGCAAACGCCGCAGGCTGTCACCTTGATCTGCAGATCTCCATAACCGGGCAGGGGGACGGGAACCTGTTCGATTGTCAGGGGCGACTTCAGCGCATGCAGCACTGCTGCTTTCATCATCTTGGGCATTTCGGACCTTCCGCCATTTATATCGCGTTCATTGTGGACTCGGTTAAAGGTTTATGGCCATATCCCTAAAGAAATAAGGGTGCTGCAATGGCGGATAAGGGTTCGGAGGGACTTTTCCTCCTTAATCAGTGGAGCAAAAGTATTTCAGATCTGGCATTTGCCGTCGGAACTGATCGATTTATTCACGTTCTTCTTGCCAGTATAAAACGGATAGTCGATTTCGACTTTGTCATGGTCTTTGGCTACCAGGGCATCAAGAAACCGCTGGCGCTCGGCGATACGCTGGATGCAGACCGGCATCAGGTCATAGTCGACAGCTATGCCGCCGGCCCGTTTCTGCTCGATCCGTTTTTCAAGCTGCTGGGCCATGGCACCCACAATGGCTGCCACAGGCTGGATTCGATTTCATCCGACAGCTCTCGAAAAGGCGAATATTTCCGCATCCATTATTCCAGCACAGGGATAGGCGAGGAAATCGGCTTCATCTTTCAGCTGAGCGACAGCCTCACCGGCATCCTTTCCCTGGGGCGCTGGCAACAATCGACGCCGGTGACAAACCCGGAACTGGCCATTCTCAGGGCGGTCGAGCCGGCGATCTCCGGTCTTTGTGCACAACATTGGTCGCATGTCGACGGCGACCATGCGCGATGGTTCCAGTCCGGTGAAGCCGTTTCGCAGTTTGGAGAAGGAAAGCTGTCGCCGCGCGAACATGAGATTGTTGCGATGATCCTGCAAGGCCATTCCACCGAATCCGTGGCGCTGCAACTCGACATCAGTCCCGGCACCGTAAAGATCCATCGCAAGAACATGTACCGCAAGCTTCGGGTCTCCACCCAGGCTGAACTCTTCTCCGCCTTTCTGGACTTCGCTTTCAGCGGAAATCGCCGGCGCCACTATCCCCAAGGGGATATGGCGAGCCTTCGGAAAGTCGCTCATATTTTGCATCATTCAAACAATGGGGAGAAAGTCGATGAAAAAGACCTGGTACAGTGACCTGCCACAATATTACCAGAACCAGATCAAGGCGATGGGCCTTGATGACGCCAGCCTCAGCAGGCGGCGGCTTTTGAAGGGAATGGCGGCCACTGCCGGCGTTGCCGCCGTCGGCTTGCCGACGCGCCAGGCCCTGGCTGCCGCGCAGATGACCTATATGTGCTGGGAAGGCTACAATGACCCGCGCATTATCGACCCCTTCAAGGCGGCCAATGATGTCGACATCGCCTTTGACCTGATTGTCGACAGCCCCGGCGGCTTTGCCAAGCTGCAGGCCGGCGCATCGCGTGAAGTTGATATTGTGTCGAGCGACCTGCCCTGGATTACCCGCATGGGACCGGCAGGCCTGACGATGGACCTCAATCCGGAAGACTATGCCGATGTCTATGAGACCTTTTACGACCAGTTCAAGCCGCCCTTTGCGCCGCTGGAAAATGACGGCAAGACATTTGGCGTGGCAACCCGCTGGGGTTGGGTCGGGCCCTGCATCAACACCGATGTGACGAATCCGGATATCTGGAAAAGCTACGATCCGGTGTTTGATTCTGCCAACAAGGACAAGATCTGCGTCATGGATTGGGGTGATTGGCCGATCCTGCCGATGGCGCTGCATGCCGGCATCAATCCCTATGAGGAACTCGATCAGGTGGCGCTCGATGAGGTGCGCAAGGTGCTCAAGGCGATGTTCAAGAACACCCGCACTTTGGTGGGCGACCTGACGCAGGCGCAGAAGGGCCTGCTTGACGGCTCGCTGCTCGGCTGCATCGGGGCCGGGTCCTACCTGACCTCGGCGGTTCGCAAGCAGGGACACAAGAACATCATCGCTGTCGTGCCTGACCCGAAAAATGGCGTGAAGCAGGGCATCATCTGGGTGGAAGCGACGGCCATTCTCAAGGAAACCGATCAGCCTGAACTGTCGCAGAAGCTTCTCAAGCACGTGGTTTCGAAAGAGGCCGGTCACATCCTGTCGCTGCTCGACAGCACCTGCAATGTGGTCACCAACAAGGCCGTGGAAGAACTCTACACGCCTGAGGAACATGAAATCCTGCAGACCGATTACATGTGGCATGCATGGGACAATTCCGAAATGCACCGGATTGCACCCAATGTCGACGATATGCTGGCCATCTGGCAGGAGGAACTGGCGGCGGCGCAATGATATCTTTTCCCGGGGCCGCCATCGGCGGTCCCGGTCTTTTTGACTTCAGGACGCGCTTATGACCAGTACCGCCATTCTCGACATTGCCGATGTACACAAGACCTACGGAACCTATCCGGCACTGAAGGGTGTTTCGCTTGAAGTCAGGGAGGGCGAGTTCATTGCCCTTGTCGGCCCCTCCGGTTGCGGCAAGACAACACTTCTCAAGCAGATCGCCGGTTTTGAGGATGTGACCTCCGGCGCAATCTCGATTGAAGGCCAGGACATGGCGGGAATTCCGGCCGCCGCCCGACCCACAAGCATGGTTTTCCAGAAACTCGCGCTTTTTCCGCATATGACGGTCGCCGAAAATATCGGCTTTCCGCTGAAACTCCGGCGTGTCGCATCATCCGATATCGCCAGCCGTGTTTCGGAAATGATCGCGCTCATGGAACTCAAGCCGGAATATCTGACACGATTGCCAAAGGCCTTGTCAGGCGGCGAGCAGCAGCGTGTCGCTCTGGCCCGATCAATGATTTCATCGCCGAAACTGCTGTTGCTGGACGAACCCCTGTCGGCGCTGGACGTCAAGCTCAAGAAGGTACTTCAAGCCGAATTGAAGCGGCTTCATCGCGCCGTCGGCGTCACCTTCGTGCATGTCACCCATGATCTTGAGGAAGCCATGATGCTGGCCGACCGCATTTGCGTCATGCGCTCCGGGCGTATTTTGCAACTCGGCGAACCCTCCGACATCTATTATCGCCCGGCCGACCCCTTCGTTGCCGGGTTTATCGGCGATACCAACCTGTTGCCGATAGAAGTAACGGCAAGGGACGAATTGCGGCTTAGCTATCAAAGCGGGGAAATAGCGGATTTGGACAGCACAATTCCGCCCTCCATGGCTGCCGACAATGTGCGGCCCGGGCCTGCCTTGATGATGGTGCGGCCCGAATTGATCCGCCGGGTGGCAGATGGCGAGACTGTCGATTGCAGCCTGACGGCCAGGATCACCGAACTTTTCACCAAGGGCGGCACTGTGCAATACAGGGCGCGAAGCGAACAAGGCCAGGAACTGGCGGTGGAAATCCAGGGGACTTCCGAACTGCCGATGCGATTGGGTGAAACCGTCCGGCTCGGCTGGCAAAAGAAGGATATCTGGATCCTCAATGACGGGGAGCGCTGATGGAGGGCGAAAGCACCAAAAGCTGGCTTGACCCGGCCATGCTGTTCAAGGCCTTGCCGAGCGTCGTTTTGCAGACGACCTGCTTTGTTGCGCCTCTTGTGATGACATTGGTGCTGACCTTTCAGCGCACCCAGGATTTTCAACTTCGCTGGACATGGAACCTTGCGACCTGGACGGAGATATTTTCCAAGCCGCATTACTGGACAATCCTGAACCACACCTTGATCATGGCAGTGCTCTGCGTGGTGATCTGCATCGCACTGGCCTTTCCCATCGCCTATGGGCTTGCGACGCGCTATCGCGCCTATGAAAGCGAAATCAAGATCCTGATCACATTCGCCTTCATCACCGATGCCACTTTGAAGACCTTTGGCTGGGTGCTGTTCCTCGACAAAAATGGCGCTGCCAATTACCTGCTGCAATATGCCGGCTTGCCGCCTGAGACTGTCGCCTTCCTGTTTACGGATTGGGCCACCCTGCTTGGCATGGTCTACAACCTGTTGCCTTTTGCGATCTTCACGATCTTTCTTTCGATCGACAATATTGACCGATCGCTGATCCTGGCGGCCTATGATGCCGGAGCCAGCAAATTCCGCGCCCATTGGGAAATCACCGTGCCGCTTTGCAAGCCCGGACTCTGGGCCGGCAGCGTGCTGATCTTCCTGCTGGGCGTTGGCGTGTTTCTTGAACCCAAGGTTCTTGGCGGCGGCAAGTCGCCGATGTCGGCGGATTTGATCCGCCAGACCTTCCAGACCCGCGTCAACTGGCCGCTGGGCGCCGCATTGACCTTGGTGCTGATGGTTGTGGCGGTCTTTTTCGTGCTGCTGTTTTCACGGTTGCTGGGCATGAAGAAAGCGGGGTTGGCGGCATGAGCCACCGTATGGAATCGCTGCTGGCCAATATATTGATCCATGCGACGATGCTTCTGTCGTTGCTGTTTTTCTATGTGCCGATTTTCACGCTGATCGGGTTTTCTTTCCAGGAGGGCCGGTTTCTCACGCTGCCTTTCGAAGGCTTCTCGCTGAAATGGTATAGCGCTCTTTTCAGCAATGCCAGCGCACTGGATGCCTTGTGGAACTCCACAATCATTGCCGTCGTCGCCACCATATTCGCAACCGTGCTTG
Source organism: Rhizobiaceae bacterium (assembly GCA_041742335.1). GTDB lineage: Bacteria > Pseudomonadota > Alphaproteobacteria > Rhizobiales > Rhizobiaceae > Rhizobium_E. The sequence goes on along the minus strand of JBGSIT010000067.1, from coordinate 35,885 downwards.
GCACCATGGCGGCCTTGGTGGCCGTTCGCTACCGCTTCAAGGCCAAGCTTGCCTTCATGGCCCTGGTGGGGGCGCCCTTGGCGTTTCCCCAGCTTCTGCTTGGCATCGTGCTGCTGTTATGGTTTTCAGTGCTGGGGCGCTGGTTCGGTTTCAATACCGGCATGGTAACGGCCATCATCGGCCATATCGTCTATATTGCGCCCTTCGCGACGGTCATTGTCGCCGTGCAGGTCTACAGCCTTGACCCGGTGCTGGAGGATGCGGCGCGTGATTGCGGCGCCTCCAATTGGGAGGTCTATCGCTATGTAACCCTGCCATTGCTCTGGCCGGGGATTTTTTCCGCCGCGATATTTTCGTTTCTGTTGAGTTGGGGCAATTTCTACCTGACCTACAGTCTGGCCGGCTCGACCCGGACAGTGCCCACTTTCATTTTCAGCGGCATTGCGGTCGGCTCCTCGCCGCTCTATCCGGCCATCGCCACGGTGGTGTTCATTCCGGGCATCCTGCTCGTGGTTCTGGGCAACCGGATAAGATCGGGTTCGCTGCGTTCCAGCAATGCGAACGCGTCCTGAATGACAATGCACGGCCGCGACGATGGCCACCCGACGCAGTAATACTGTGAAATGATGCATTTACGTTATCGTTCAAATGAACCCAATAGTACGCGACAGGCATTAGCGATGCCCAAGGATATCGCCCAGGAATGCCTGGGCGCGTTCGTGCTTCGGATTGTTGAAAAATTCATCGGGCGTCGCCTCCTCGAGGATCTCCCCGGCGGCCATGAACAGGACGCGGTTTGCAACCTGTCGTGCAAAGCCCATCTCATGGGTAACGCAGATCATCGTCATTCCGTCATTGGCAAGCTCGATCATGGTGTCGAGAACCTCCTTCACCATTTCCGGATCAAGGGCGGATGTGGGTTCGTCGAACAGCATGGCCTTCGGCTCCATGCACAGGGCACGGGCAATTGCAACGCGCTGTTGCTGGCCACCTGAGAGTTGGGCCGGATATTTTTCCGCCTGTTCGAGGATATGAACCCGGTCGAGATATTTGCGGGCGATCTTCTCGGCCTCGACGCGCGGCATTTTCTTGACGCGGCGCAGCGCCAAAGTGCAGTTATCGATGATGCGCAGATGCGGAAACAGATTGAAGCTCTGGAATACCATTCCGACATCGCGGCGAATTGCCTCGACGGACCTGGCGGCCTGATCCATGACCCGGCCTGCCACGGTGACAGTGCCGCCCTGTATCTTTTCGAGATGATTGATACAACGGATCAAAGTCGACTTGCCCGAACCCGACGGTCCGCACAAGACGATCCTTTCGCCTTTGCGGACCGAAAGACTGATATCCTTCAGCGCATGGAAACCGCCATACCATTTGTCTATGTTCTTGAGTTCGATGAGTGTTTCTCCCTCACACACAGGCAATTCAAATCCCTCGGGCATGGCAGCTTCCAATTTCTCGTTTGCGGGGCCTATTCGACCGTGAAGGACACACCTTCGACCGGCGCTTCGAACTTTGGCTGACCCAGGCTGAACCACTTCTGATACAGCGTCTCTATCGTGCCGTCGGTTTTGAGACCTTCCAGGAAAGTGTTGACCGTGGCATTGATTTCCTTGTCGCCAAGTATGGTGCCCACTCCCTTGTAATTGGTGGCCAGTACGATCTTTTCTTCAAATTTGCCAGGCGCCGTTTCTTCGATGCGTCCAATGGCAAACTGGGTCGTCCCGATTGCGTCAACCTGACCGGACAGCAGTGCCTGGATTGTCGAGGAATCATCATCGAAGCTTAGCATGTTTGCGCCCGGAGCGACCTTTGGCAGCGTGTTTTCCTGCGTGCTGCCCTTGGGAACGCCGACCGTCAATCCGTCGAGGTCGTTGAATCCCGCAATGCTTACTCCCGTCGGAGCGATTACAGGCATGCTGTCCTCAGCGTATGGAATGCTGTACTGCAGCGACTTGGCGCGTTCCGCACTGATGCCCAGCGTCGCAAACAAGGCATCGACCTTGCCCGTCTGCAAAGCGGCGATTCGATTCTGGTTGGTCACGACGACAAGTTCAAGGTCAACGCCAAGGTATTTGGCGAAGAGGCGTGACAGGTCAGCGTCGTAGCCATCGTTCTTTCCAGTGGAATCAAGGAAGCCGAAAGGGGGGTTGTCTCCCTGGATGCCGATGATGATCTTGCCGCGCGACTTTATGTTGTCGAGCGTGCCGGCCGTGGCCGAACTTGCGCCTACCAGCCCGAACACGGCCAGAGCTGCCAATGCACCGCCAAATGCACGGCGCGAAAAACTGATCATTTTCATGTTTGTCTCCTCCATTGAACATATCATTGGCAGCGATTGCTGCTTATCACTGCCTGGATTTCAAGCAGGATCGGTTTGCGCCGTCTCCTCCGACCGACGCGCTAGCGGCCAACCGCCAGTTTTCTTTCCATCGCGCTTCCAAAAAGCGACATTGGCCAGCAGATGCAGAAGTAGATGATCCCGACGATGCCGTAGATCAGCAGGGGTTGAAACAGCAGGTTCGAAACGATCTGTCCGGCGCGCGCAAGTTCGACAAATCCGACGATTGCAGCGAGCGACGTGCCCTTGGTCAGTTGCACGGCAAATCCGATCGTTGCCGGCAGGGAAATCTTGAGCGCCTGGGGAAGAATGACGTCCCGCATGCGCGACACATAACCAATGGCAAGTGCATTGGACGCCTCGGTCTGGCCGCGCGGAAGCGACTGGATCGTGCCGCGCCAGATATCGCCGAGAAAGGCGCTGGCATGGGCGGTATAGGCCAGCGACACGGCAACCCAGACATCCATGCTGAACTGCATCAGGGCCAATCCGTAGTAAACGACAAAGAGTTGCATCAATAGCGGCGTACCCTGGAAGACCGCGATATAGGCTGCCGCAACCCGCCGGATGATGGCAATGGGGCTGACCCGCGCCAAGGCTATGACCAGTCCTATGACGCCGCCCCCGACAAAGCTGATCAGAGTCAACAGGACCGTCCACTTCAGCCCTTGAAGCAGGAAGAACAATTCGGGAAAGCCAAACTTGTCCATAATCTCCGCTCACTAATTGGGATAGTTGAAAAGGCTGCGGCCAAGCATGGAAAGCATGCTCATCATCAGCCAGGAAATCAGCAGGTAGAGGCCGGTGATCGTGAAATACACCTCAAAACTGCGAAAAGTCTCCGACTCGATCCGCTGCGCGTAATGGGTCAGCTCGTTTGCCGAGATCGATGAACAGACCGACGAGGTCAGGGTCAACAGGATGAACTGCGAGGAAAGCGCCGGATAGATCGCGCGAAGCGCGGGAACCATCACAATGTCACGCAATATCTGAAGCCGCGACAGGCCAAGCGCCGATCCGGCCTCGATCTGTCCGCGCGGAATAGACTCTATGCCGCCCCTTATGATCTCGATCGCGTAAGCACCGCCATTGATTGAAAGCGCGATGACCGCAGTCACCGTCGGGCTCATGCGAAATCCGAGGAAAGGCAGCGCAAAGAACAAGAAGAATATCTGCACCAGAAATGGCGTATTTCGAATGAACTCCACGAACACCCGGACCGGCAAGCGAAGCACCAGGCTGGATGAGCGCTGCAGCGCCGCGCCGGCCAGGCCGATAAACAGCGCCAGGACGATCGCGACAGCCGACAGCGCAATAGTATAGCCGACGCCATACATCAGGTCCTGCCAGTGATCGAGAACGACGCTAAAATCCAGTTGGTGCAACCTGATTTCTCCTCATTGGGCTGTTGTCATCCGCTGGGAATGCGGTTTCGTCAGATGAACGGGAATTATTTGTACTCCCTTGCTGGCGCATAGTTCCTCGCCTGTTTATTGGAACAATTGCTTGAACAGGCCGATTGACTGGCGGAAACCTTCCTCGAAGTTGCCGTTGCCAGGGTGGTAGACGCTCTCGAATGAAATGACACCGTCATATTTGTCGGCCCGCAATGCGTCAGCCAGCGGCTGGAATTGGTCTGCCAACTGCCCTTCACCCATCCGCCGCACTTCCAGGGTCGCACGCGGCGTATCAACCTTGACATCCTTGATGTGGATATGGCCCAGATAACCATCCCTTATTTCCTCGTAGCCATCGGGAAAAGCCCGCTCGTGGCACCAGCAATTGTTGGCAGGGTCCCACAGGACTTTCAGCGCGTCTTTGGCGTCGAGATCATCAATGAGTTTGCGGGCTGTGTAATTTGAGTTCACCATGGTGCCGTTGCCGGTTTCGACCACGAGGGTCAGGCCTTGGTCACGGGCCAGTTCGACAGCCGGCGCAATCATTGGCGGCATGGTATCCCAGGCGCCCTGGGCAACGTTCCATTTTTCCGCGCCGTTGCGGCCCCACAGGATTTGTTCCTTCTTCTGGGTCATGATGCGGACAAGGGGCGAGCCGAGCGCATGCGCCATGTCCATCACCCGCTTGAGGGCATCCATGTGCTTGACATGCAGCTCGTCGCCGGGGCGATTTGCAGTCGTCATGCCGGCAAAGACATGGCGCGACAGACAGGATACCGGCTTGCCGTGCTTTTCGAGCAGGCTTTTGATGTCGGCAATCTCCTGCCGGTTATGATCGCCAACTTCCTTCTCACCCACGAATTGCAGCTCGGCATATTCCAGGCCGAACTCGTCCATCACCGTAAGTGCGTGGGAAAGATCACGGCTTACGCCGTCGCAGATCAGTCCAAGCTTCATTCTGATATTCCTTTTTAGCGGTGCAGCTCTGCGCCGACGATTTCTTCCATGATGCGGGTACACACCCAATTGTCGCCTTGCGGGTATCTGGTCTTTCCCTGATGGAAAATCTGCATCGCAGTTGACGCCATGAACATCGGAACACCAAGTTCCTCCGCCATGCCGAGCGAGATTGTCAGATCCTTGTGCATCGTGCCGATGCCCGAGCCGGTGCCCTCAAACTTGCGATCAATGATGTTGGCCAGCGCAGTGTTGGCAACGCCGCATCCTGCGCCGCTGGTTGAGAATACGTCATAGAGCTTCTGGCCGGATACACCCGCTTTTGCAGCCAGAGCGGCGGCCTCGAAAGTCGCCCCGAAAATCGAACCGATCAGCGATTGCAGGCAAGACTTCATGACCTGGCCATCGCCGGGGTTTTCACCCACCCGATGGATGGTCTTGGATACAGCCTCCATGACAGGCCTGTACGCGTCAAGCACATCCGCCGGCCCGGCTGCCATCATCGTCAGCGTTCCGCCCTGCGCGCCGGGGAACCCGCCCGAGACAGGGCTGTCGATCAGCATGACGCCCGAGCCTTTGAGCGCTTCGCCGATCTCGCGCGCTTCACTTGGTTTGATCGTTGCCGTAAGGATCACTGCGCCGCCTTTCGGCATATGGCTGACCAGCCCGTCGGCGCCAAGTATGACGGCCTTTGCCTGTCCGCCATTCATCACCATCACGAAGACTGCGTCGCAGGCGGCGCCAAGCCGGGCCACGTCCGTTGCCGGCTTGCCGCCCATCTCGATGAAAGAGGCCATCCGCGCGGCGCTCAGATCCAGACCAGTCGTCTCGAACCCGTTCTTGATCAGGTTTTTCGCAAGGCCGCTGCCCATATCGCCGAGTCCAACCACACCTACCCTTTTCATGCCGCTCTCCGTTATTGATGGTCGTAAGGCCTTATTTGATGACTTTTTGTATATTGATGATATTCTCATTCGTCAATGATCATCTTTTGAGCACTCACGATTGACGTGTTTCCCTCATTTTGGTAAATCGATACACTGAAAAAGTGCGGGATTGGGTGAGCCGCCCTTCCATGACCTCTTCCCATGCTCAAAAATGACCGCTATTTATTCCGCCGAACGAAAGGCTCGTTGATGGGACAGAAAAACAAACCTCGGGCGCTCGACATCGCACTGCGAGCCGGACTGAGCACATCCACAGTCGATCGGGTGCTGAACGGGCGCGGGCGGGTCAGTTCCAAGGCGGTGCGGCTGGTGACCCAGGCGCAGTCGGAACTGGAACGGCAAATCAGCCCGACCTCGTCACTCACCGAGTTGATCGAAGTGATATTGCCGGAAAATGCTGGCAATTCGACACGCTATCTCGGAGCGTTTTTCCGCCTTGCGGGCGATCAAAATGGCGTATCCGTCAAGGTGAACTGGGTCGATCGGATGAATCCTGCAGCCCTGAGCGCTGCCTTGCTGGAGACATTGGAGCGCCGCCCGCTCGGTGTCGCTTTCCAGGCGCTGGACCATCCGCTGGTGCACGAAGCAGTAGCCAAATTGCGTTCGGAAGGCATGAGGCTGACCACTGTCGTGTCTGACATGACCGGCGAAGGCGTGGGTTATGTCGGTATGGACAACCGGGCCGCAGGGCGCACCGCAGCGCTCCTGATGGGCAATTATTGTGCGGGCAAGGGCGCGATCGCCGTCGTCTGGAGCGGCCAGCTGTCACGCGCCCACGAAGAGCGCGAGTCCGGTTTCCGTGCGCTGATGCGGGCCGAATTTCCTGCAATGCCCGTAAAAGACATTAACAGCGGCAACGACCAGCCTGAGGAGAATTTCCGTCTGATCCGTGATTTGCTGGCAACCGACATGTCGATTGCCGGCATCTACTGCGTCGGCGCAGGCCCGTCTTCTATAGTCGAGGCGGTCAAGGCTGCAGGCCAGATCAACCGGATCAAGATTTTCGCACACAACCTGACCCACATTACCCGCGCTCATCTCCTGGCCTCCGAAATCGATGTCGTCATCCACCAGAACATGCACGAAATCGCCGACAGGGCGCTGGCGGAAATCCTGTCCGGCAAGCCGATAGGCCGGCTTGCAGTCGCCACACATGTCGTCACCCGCGAAAACGCGTTGCACCATCTCGACCTGAATGTGCTGAACGACTGGCTCGATTGATGATGGCAAGGCAGTGCCGCGCGAATTTGCAGACGCGCCAAGCGCGATTTCTACCTGCAATTTGCCTCTTCAAATCATCGCCTCGCCGCAGCCAGTCACTCTTTTGTAGTGAGGCATCAAATGATGGCTCTGGCCTGCCTTTGGCAATATTAGGAGACTGACCATGAGTGAAGGCCTGAGCATAGCCATAATCGGCGCCGGCTTCATAGGAAGCGTGCATGCGAAATGCATCCATGAAAATCCGCGCACGCGCATTTCCGCTGTGTATGATGTCAATGGCGACGCCGCCGGCCTGCTTTCGGCCCAATATTCAGCCAGGCATGCTGCATCATTGGATGAGGCCATTGCGGAAGCTGACCTGGTCATTATCGGGACGCCGACTGACACGCATGGAGACATAGCACGGCTTTGCATCAAAAAGAAAACGCCCTTCCTGTGTGAAAAGCCTCTCGATACCAATTTTCAATCGGCCATCCTGACCGCCCGGATGGCAAAGCAGGCTGGCGTCTTCGCGGGAATGGGATTTAACCGCAGGTTCGACGGTCAGTATCAAATGCTCTATCAGGCAATCGGGCGCGGTGATCTGGGCAATGTTGAAACAATCCTGATGACATCGCGCACCCAGTCGCTACCACCCATCGAATATATCGCCAAATCGGGCGGCCAGCTTCGCGACAAGGGTGCGCACTGGTTCGATCTGCTTTGCTGGCTAACGGCTGAGCGCCCGGTGGAGATTTTTGTGCACGGCAATTGCCTGATCGACAAGCGCTTTGCCGATTATGGCGACGTGGATACGGCAGCAATATCCATCGAGATGGCAAGCGGCGCCCTCTGCCAGATGAATTTCAGCCGTCGAACCGCCTATGGCTATGACGAGCGGATCGAGATCGCCGGATCGTCCGGCATGATGCAGGCCTGCCCGCCCATTCCAATCAACGTGCTTCATTATCATGGAGACAAGATCACCCAATGCGGCATTCATGCGGATTGGTATTCCCGCATTCAAGGTACTTATCCGGCTCAACTCGACGCCCTCATCGATGCGATCGAGAAAAAAGGGGAATTCCCTACCTTGATTGACGGGCTGGTGGCCGAAACCATTGCGATGGCCGGCTACAAATCCCTTCTGCAGCGAAGGCCTGCAGCCCTCGAATATGGTTTTGATGTTTGAGCCAGGCACGGGCTGCGACCATTTACGGTGCGGTCCTTGGCGCGTTAAGCTGTCTGTTGCCAAGGTTTGGGGGCGGCCTTCTTTCGCAAGCCGATGAAACCATCGTGATCGCCTTCCAACCCGTCGCGTAGACGATGACAAAAAGGCTCCTTTTGGAGTGCGGACGGAGTATCACGCGCCACTGCCTGCAGGCTGATGCTCCCCTCATCAGCCAACAATTTGCGCGGTGAGCCACGCCGTGCACGAGTTTCGGCCAGCAAAACATCCAGACAGCCGCCGACAAATAATTGTTTCTTCTCACCTTTAAATCGGCGGGCCATGCGCCACAGATTGCTGCCGTATTGGCTCACTATGTGCAACAATCCGCCCTGTCGGCATATTTGATTGGCCTATCGCCCGGTTTCAGGGCACGAATCCTGACGTCATTCAGCGGCATCTGACGGCACTAAGCCACAATGCCATCCAATTGTTTGGATGCCCGCACCCGCCCTTGGACGATAAAAGACGAAATCTGGCGATTTTCAACAAAAAACCCCGCTTTCGCGGGGTTTTTGGATGGTCTCGGACGTTCCGAAACAATGAATTGGTGCCCAGAAGAGGACTCGAACCTCCACACCCTTTCGAGTACCAGCACCTGAAGCTGGCGCGTCTACCAATTCCGCCATCTGGGCAGCGAGGCCCGATGTAAGGGCGGGGTGATTTTCTGTCAACAGGCTTTTTCATATTTTTCGACAAAGCGGCATTTGTCCGGCCAAACATGTGCAAAATCCCGGTAAAAAGACCAGAGTGGATTCGTGCTGAAATCCAAAGCGCGTTGTGTCCTTTTGATACACTCAGGCATGGTTGCAAGACGCGAAAGTCGCCATTGCTTTCATTTCGCATTCCATTTTCTGCTTTTTTGACTTTCCGCCTTGATTTTGACCCAGATTATATTGCTAATCATCGCCGATTCATGGTTCAATATTTTTCGAATAAAAATCAAAAACAAAACGTCATCGGCAAGGGACATCAGTGAGCGCATTGCTCATATATTCAGAAGGAGTACGGGAATGACATCTTTAAAGAAAATCTTCGTGGCCGCTGCCTTGGCCGTATCAACGCTTGTGCCTGCGACGGCTTCGCAGGCCATTCCGCTGTCGGCGCCAAATCAGGCTGTCGATCGCCAAAGCGATGTCACGGATGTCCGCGTTGTCTGCGGCTATTATGGTTGCCGCCGAGGCTATCGTGCGCGCTACTGGCGTCCGCGCCGCGTTTGGGTTGCCCCGCGCGTGGTGATCCGCCCGGGCCGCGTGGTTGTTCGCCGCGGCTACAACGCCCACGTCAACTGGTGCCTTGGCCGTTACCGGTCCTACAATCCGGCAACCAACCTGTTCGTCAGCTATGGCGGCGTCTACAAGGTTTGCCGTTCGCCTTATTGATATCTGGTAACGATTGCCAACCATTTCAAGGCGGGGCAGAAATGCCCCGTTTTGTTTGTCTTGATGAAAATTTCCGCCAAGCGGCTTGCCTGCCGACCGGCCTCGCCCCACATGTCAGGTCCAAATCGGAGTTGACTGATGATATTTGCATCCGCGCAGGCCGCCTTTCTGGATCTTCTCGCCCGGGAAACCCGCAGCGTCGTGCTGAAGGTGATCGGCGTTACCATCCTCACATTGATTGCCTTGTGGCTGGCGCTGGAAAAGGCGTTTTCAACCTGGGTATGGCCATGGTTTGACGGCCTCGTCGGCGGCTTGGCAGGTTGGGGCGGCTTGGTATTGACCGTCATAACGATCCTTTCATCGCTGGGCCTCGCTTTGGGGCTGGTGCTCATCATGGCCCCGGTGACGACTTTGATCGCCGGCCTGTTTCTTGACGATGTCGCCGATGTCGTCGAGCAGCGCGGCTATCCCGGCGACAGGCCTGGCCAGGCCTTGCAGCTTTGGCCGTCCATGGTCTCGGCACTGAAATTTTCCGCTTTGGTTCTGCTCGTCAACCTCGTCGCGCTGGTTTTTTACCTGATCCCCGGCTTCAACGTGCTGGCCTTCTTTCTTGTCAACGGCTACCTGATCGGGCGGGAATATTTCGAATTTGCCGCAACGCGCCATCTTGGCCGCGATGAGGCCCGCTTGCTGCGCTCCCGCTATTCCGGCACCATCCTGCTGGCCGGCTGCCTTGTCGCCCTGATGCTGGCCGTTCCGATCGTCAATGTGCTGACGCCGATCTTTGCGGCCGCCATGATGGTTCACCTTTTCAAGGCGATCATCCGCCGCCAGCAGGCTGCGCCGGTGCGCTGACCGTCATGGAACGCCAGCCGGCAAGGCAACAAGCGGCGCCGGAATTTCACTGGTTTTTTCCGCCGATTTGCACAGGTCGGCCAGAACGCAGGCCGAACATTCCGGCTTGCGCGCCTTGCAGCAATAGCGGCCATGCAGGATCAGCCAGTGATGGGCATGAAACAGATAAGGCTTGGGAATGACCTGCATCAGCCGTTCCTCCACCTCCTCCGGCGTCTTGCCCGGTGCAAGCCCCATGCGATTGGCAATGCGGAAGACGTGGGTGTCGACGGCCATGGTGGACTGGCCGAAAGCCATTGAAAGCACAACATTGGCAGTCTTGCGCCCGACGCCGGGCAGGCTGACCAGCGCTTCGCGGTCTGAGGGCACTTCGCCGCCGAAATCATCAATCAGTTTCTTGCACAGCAGAACCACATTCTTGGCCTTGTTGCGGTAAAGGCCGATGGTCTTGATATGGTCGCGGATCATGTCTTCGCCAAGATCCAGCATTTTTTGCGGTGTATCGGCATTGGCAAAAAGCGCCCGCGTCGCCTTGTTGACACCGGCGTCGGTGGCCTGGGCGGACAGCACGACGGCAACCAGCAAGGTGAAGGCGTTGACATGCTCCAACTCTCCTTTCGGCTCGGGTCGCTGGACGGATAGCCTGCGGAAAATCTCTTCCAGTTCCGCCTGGCTATAGAGGCTCAACCGGGCGTTTTTGCCGCGCTTCGAGCCGTCTTGCTTTTTTGCCGGCTCTCTGTTTGTCTGGGCTGTCTGTTCCTTCATTTCCGCGATATAATCCAACCTCATGGACATTGGCAATCACATGAATGAAACCATCGAACCTCCGGTCTTTACCGCAGAACTCACGCCGCATCGTTCGCTGGGCCGGACCGGCGTGCGGATCATGGTGGGCCTGACCCTGTCTTTTGCATTGTTCAATGTGCTGTTCTTCCTGGTCAGCGGCGCCTGGCCGATCGCCTTCTTTTTCGGGCTGGATATCGCCCTGCTTTATGGCGCATTTTACCTGAACTACCGCTCCGGGCGGATCCGCGAGGAAATCGCCATGTCCCGGACCCTGTTGCAGATCCGCAAATTCTCGCCTGCAGGCAAGATGAAGGAATGGCGTTACAATCCTTTCTGGACGCGGTTTGATGTCACCCGGCACGACGAATACGGCATTACCGCCATGAAGGTCGTCAGTCGCAACGGCCGCACCGATGTCGGCACCTTTCTCAACCCCGATGATCGCGAAAGCTTTGCCAAGGCTTTTGGCGGCGCGCTGGCGACATTGAAACGAAGGCTGTAAGGCCGCTCGGCGGACCTTGGCGCATCTGGCGGCAAGAATCGGGTGGCGCCCGATGGGATGATGGGCGATGGTGGGTCAATAGCCGGAGAATTGGGCTCAAGGAACTGACGCCATGAAACTGCAAGCCGCCACCGACATGACCCCGATGGGTCAGGATTACGAGATCGTCCGGAACATCATCGAACTCCTGACCGAAAATCACGCGCGACAACCCAGCCTTGACGATCTTGCCCGTCAGGTCGGCCAATCGCCCATGAAACTGCAAAAGACCTTCACGCGCTGGGCCGGCCTGACGCCGAAGGCATTTCTGCAGGCCGTCACTCTCGATCACGCCAAGCGCCTGCTGCGCGAAGAAAAATTGCCGCTGCTGGAAACCGCGCTGGAACTCGGCCTTTCAGGCCCGGGCAGGCTGCACGATTTGTTTGTCACCCATGAAGCGATGAGCCCGGGCGAATGGAAAGACCGCGGCAAGGGCCTGGTGATGCGCTACGGCTTTTTTGACTCGCCTTTCGGCGTGGCGCTGGTGATGATCACGGATCGCGGCCTGGCGGGGCTGGGCTTTTGCGATCCCGGCGGTGAAGCCGCCTCTTTCAAGGACATGGCCGACAGGTGGCCGCATGCAGCCTTCATCGAGGACAGGGAGGCGACGGCCCCTTTTTCGGCCCGCATTTTTGACCCTGGCCGCTGGCGGCCGGAAGATCCGCTGCGGATTGTGATGATCGGCTCGGATTTCCAGATCCGCGTCTGGGAGCAGTTGATCGCCATACCCTTTGGTGCGACCGATACCTATTCAGGCATCGCAGGCCGGATCGGCGTGCCGAAAGCCTCGCGCGCCGTTGGCGCGGCGGTCGGCCGCAACCCGATCTCCTTCGTGGTGCCCTGCCACAGGGCGCTGGGGAAATCAGGGGCTCTGACCGGTTACCATTGGGGCATTACCAGAAAACGCGCCATGCTGGGCTGGGAAGCCGGCAAGGCCTGATCAAGGCCCGGGCTCGCCTCCTTGTTTGCTTCCGCTTCAGTGCGCGCCCGACATGTCGCCCAGCACTTCCTTTGACGCGACAGTGGAGTCGGCCTTGAGCTTGTAGACCATCGGCACGCCGGTGGCGAGATTGACCGACAGGATCTTCTCGCGGTCAAGACGATCCAGAACCATCACCAGCGAACGCAATGAATTGCCGTGGGCTGCGACCAGCACCTTCTGGCCTGAAAGCACCCGCGGCAGGATTTCAATCATGTAATAGGGCCAGACGCGTGCGCCGGTATCCTTCAGGCTTTCGCCTCCGGGCGGCGGCACATCATAGGAACGACGCCAGATATGGACCTGTTCCTCGCCCCATTTGGCCCGCGCATCATCCTTGTTCAACCCGGACAGATCGCCATAATCGCGCTCGTTCAGTGCCTCGTCGCAAATAGTTTCGAGGTTGGGCTGGCCAACTGCATCCAGAATGAACTGGCAGGTGCGCTGAGCCCTGACCAGCACCGAGGTATAGGCGATATCAAATTTGATGCCGTAGTCCCTGAGCGCGTTGGCCCCGGTCTTTGCTTCTTCGACGCCGAGCGCGGTAAGGTCCGGATCGCGCCAGCCGGTGAAAAGGTTTTTCAAGTTCCATTCGCTCTGTCCGTGACGAACGAGCACAAGAGTTCCGCTCATGTTTCTCTCCGGTTTCTTCTCATTGGGTTTCAGTCATTGAGCCCGAGGACATCGAGCATGGAATAAAGACCCGGCTTCCTGTCGGCAGCCCACAAAGCGGCCTTGACCGCGCCATTCGCAAAAAGCTTCCGGTCGATGGCATGGTGTGAAAGGGTGATGACCTCGCTGTCATTGGCCATGATCACCGAATGGTCGCCAACGACGCCGCCGCCGCGCAACGTCGCAAAACCGATGGAACCTGCAGTGCGCGCGCCGGTATGGCCGTCGCGCACCTTGACGGCATTGGACAGCAGATCGATACCGCGTCCCTTGGCGGCCTCTGCGCCGAGCAGCAAGGCTGTGCCCGATGGCGCATCCACCTTGTGGCGGTGATGCATTTCAAGCACTTCAATGTCCCAGTCGGCCGCTTCAAGGGCGGCTGCCGCACGACGCACCAGCACGCCGAGCAGGTTAACGCCGAGGCTCATATTGCCGGATTTGACAATCCGGGCATGGCGGGCGGCGGCGGTTATTTTTTTATCATCTTCAGCGGAACATCCGGTTGTGCCGATGACATGGACGATGCGGGCTTGGGCGGCCAGCGCGGCGAATTCAACCGAAGCGGCGGGGGTGGTGAAATCAATGACGCCATCGGCATCGACAAAGGCCGAAAGCGGATCATCGCCAACGGTCACCCCGATGGGTCCGAGACCGGCCAATTCGCCGATATCCTTGCCAAGCACCGGGCTCCCGGCCCGTTCAACGGCGCCGTGGACGACCGCGCCGGTCATGGCGTGGATTGTCCGGACCAAAGTCTGGCCCATGCGTCCGCCGGCTCCCACCACTACCAGCTTCATGTCCCTGCTTGTCATCGTCTTGTTCCATTCGGCAGCGTCGACCGGATTTTCATGAAATATCCCTGAAGGGCAAAGTATTCAGGCGAGCGTAAAGCCCGCCGCCTTCAGCCGCAAGGCTTTGGTGATTTCCCTGTTCGACCACCTGGCCGTCATGCATGACAATGATCCGGTCGGCATTGACGATGGTCGACATCCGGTGGGCGATCACCACGACGGTGCGACCTTGCATGACTTCGTCAAGCGCCTTCTGGACGGCGGCTTCCGATTCAGTGTCGAGCGCCGATGTCGCTTCATCGAGAAGCAGGATCGGCGCATTGCGGATGAGCGCGCGCGCGATGGAAAGCCGCTGGCGCTGGCCGCCGGACAAAGTCACGCCGTTTTCACCGACAGGCGTGTCATAGCCGCTTGGCTGGGCCATGATGAAGTCGTGGGCATAGGCCAGGCGGGCAGCCTGTTCGATATCGGCGTCCGTGGCATCCGGGCGGCCATAGCGGATATTGTCGGCGATGGTTCCCTCAAAAAGATAGGGCTGCTGGGAGACATAAGCGAGATTGCGGCGCAATGATTTCTTGGTCATCTGCGCTATGTCCTGGCCATCGATCTCGATGCTCCCGCTCGAAGGATCATGGAAACGCGGCACGAGGCTGATGATGGTTGATTTACCCGCCCCCGATGGCCCGACAATCGCTGTCGTCTTGCCGCCTTCGGCGGTAAAACTCACGCCTTTGAGAATTTCATCGCCGCTGGCATAAGCGAAACGCACATCCTTGAAGGTGATTTCCGCCTTGGTGACGGCAAGGTCGCGGGCGTCCGGACCGTCGCGCATCGGCGGCACTGTATCGAGAATGGCATAGATCATCCTTGCGTTGACATAGGCGCGCTCGACCTGCACCTGCAGGCGCGCCAGCCGTTTGGCGGGGTCGTAGGCCATCAGCAGAGCGGCAACGAAAGCAAAGAACGCCCCCGGCTGAACATTGCCGTAGATCGAACGGTAGGCGGCATAGCCGATGACGCTGGCAATGGCCAGGCCGGCAAAGGTTTCCGTCAGCGGCGCCGTGCGCTCGGAAAGTTTGGCGATGGAATTGGAACGGCGTTCGGCAGCATTGATCAGGCTTTCCACCTTGGCTGTCAGCACGTCTTCCATCGTGAAGGCCTTGACGATGGCAATGCCTTGAACCGTTTCCTGCATCGCGCCCATCACATGACTGTTGAGATGGATGGATTCACGGGTCGCATTGCGCAAACGCCTGGCAAAATAGCGCAGCGCGATGACCAGCGGCGGTGCGACGACGAAGACAATGGCAGTCAGGACCGGATCCTTGGAAAGCATCACGCCGATCAGGGCCAGCAAGGTCAGCGTATCACGCGCAAGCGACGTGACCGTCAGGTTGAGAATGTCGCGGATGCCGGAAATGTTCTGGCTGATCTGGGCTGCCAACTGGGCGGAGCGGGCTTCGGAATAAAAGCTCACCGACAGCGCCATCAAATGATTGAAGATGCGCCTTTGATAGCCGGCGACAATCTTGTTTCCAACCTTCGACAGCGTTACCGCCTGGCCGTAAGTCGCAAATCCGCGCAGCATGAAGGCGAAAAAAATGGAAATGCAGATGATCCAGACAAGATCGGCCCGCCGGTTCTGGAATGTCTCGTTGACAACCGATTCCATGATCCACGCCATGAAGGCAGTGGTAAGCGCGACAATGACCAGGCAGAAGATGGCAAAGATGTAGGAACCCAGATGGGTGCGGCCGTTTTCCGCCATTACCCGCTTGAGAACCGTAAACACGCTGCCGGTGTCTTCGCTTTCTGCGCCTTTTGTCTCGTTCAACGTCACTCTTCCATCCTGTTGCGGGCGCGCATGGGCTGCCATCAAACCGCCGAGGCTGTTCTATAAGGGTCTATCGCTGATTTGAACAGGCCGATAGGCCCTGTCACGCGCGCCAATGACGCCCTTCTGTTTCAACGCCAAACCGCCCCGGCATTCTGGCGAATGCGGCAAGACCGGCCAGGGCCGCCAATGGATGGGTCATGACATAGGTCGGAATTGCTTTCAGCATTTCGCTGTGCGGAGCCTTGTCTTCAAAGGCCTGGCGAAATTCCGGCCGCTGCAAAGCGGGCAGGATTTTTTGGGAAATGCCGCCGGCCAGATAGACGCCGCCGCGGGCCATGAAGATCAAGGCCATGTCGCCGGCAACGCGGCCAAGAAACGTGACAAACAGGCCAACGGCCTCGCTTGCGGATTTGTCGGTTTCATTGAGCGCCGCGGTGGAAATGCCCGCAGGCTCGGAAAATACCGGCTTTGTGCCGTCGGCGGCGCAAATGGCCTTGTAGATATTGACCAGTCCGCGCCCGCACAGCAATTGCTCGGCCGAAATCCGCCCCTCAATCCTCTCCAGATGTGGAAATATTTCAAAATCCCTGTCGCTGCGCGGACCGACATCGATGTGGCCGCCCTCGCCCGGCACCGGTATCCAGGAATGCTGGGCGTGGACAAGCCCGGCCACGCCGAGGCCTGTGCCCGGCCCCAGAACCACCTTGGAGCCTGTGATGCTTTCCTCGCCGCCGCCGATCTTGATCCGGTCGTTATCGGACAGCGATGCCACCGCCAGCGCCTGGGCTTCAAAATCGTTGATCACCACGACATCGTCGATGCCGAGGTCAGCTACCATGCCCTTGGGCCGGACGACCCAGGCGCAGTTGGTCAAAGGAATTTCATCGCCTCGAATGGGACCCGCCACCGCAAGGATGGCCGAGCGCGGTTGCACTGATGTCTTGTCCAGCACGCCTTCCTGGATCGCCTGGTCTATGGTTGCAAAATCCGCCGTCTGGATGACCGGAAACTGCTTGGGTTCGGCATTGGCATCGATGATGATGGAAAACCGCGCATTGGTGCCGCCGATATCGCCGACCAGGACGGGGAAGGAAAGTGAATCTTCGCTGTGTTTTGCCATTGCCAGTTACCTTCAGCCTTTCAGTCGCCCCGTCGGATCGTTCACAAAATTGTGGGGAATCAAAATTTCAGCGGTCGCCCGATTGAGCGCCATCGGAATGTCATAAACAATGGCCAGGCGCATCAACGCCTTGACGTCAACATCGTGGGGCAGCGGGGTCAGGGGATCGACAAAGAAAATCAGTATTGAAACAGCGCCGGTGGCAATCAGCGCGCCGATTTGCTGGTCGCCGCCCAAGGGTCCGCTTTTCAACCGCGTCACACTCAGTTCGGGGCAAGCCTCCATCACCCGCCCGCCCGTCGTGCCGGTTGCGACCAGCAAAAAGCCGGACAGGATTTGTTGGTGACGGCGGGCAAAATCCGCCATCTCGTCCTTCATCTTGTCATGTGCGATCAAGGCAATCGTCTTTGCCATCGCCCGTCCTCTTCCCCGGTCTTCAATCCCAAGCCGCTTGGCCGGCGCTTGCGCTGTCATCTAAAGGCGGCATGCCCCAAAATATCCGCGCTTTGCTTGATTTGCCCGGTTGTCCGCAAAGTTGCCGCCGGCAAGTCCGCCCTAAATCGATTTGATTCACTCTATAACAGACAAGGAACCAAATAAAAGACCTCGATATCGACTAATCCCAGATCAAGACAGAGCGGCTTCACTGCACAGCGGGACGGGGCAGGGGCACAGGGCCATTGTCCGGCAGGACGAGGAAGCTCGCCGGGACCGAGGCCAGCGCGCTGTCCGCTTTATCTTCCGGCTCTTCGGCAAAGGCCGTCTGGCTGGATGGCATCATCGCCTGCATTTCGGACCCTGTGGCAGGCGCGTTGAGAACAACCGTGCAGGCCTTGGGCAAGTCGGATATCTTTATGAAGCGCGGCTTGACCGGAACTTTCGGTTTGTCATTGGCCGATTTTTTCGGCTTTGCCCACGGCTTGTCCGACAGCCACCAGGCCAGTTGCTTGCCGCATCCATCGCCATAGGGAACCGGCGCCTGCGCCACGCATCCGGCAGTTCCCTTCGGGCAGTGCATTCTTATGTGGAAATGATAGAAATGCCCATAATAGGGTCGAACCTTGCCCAGATTGCTGCGGTCGCCTTTCCAGCTGTCACAGAGTTTTTTCTTGATGCCGGGATGAACGAAGATCCGCTCGACCTGCGGATAGGAAGCCGCCCGCATGATCAGATTGGCATGGGCCTGTGTCCAGCGCCTTGGATCGACATAGAGCGAATCCTTCTTGAGCATCGAATATTCGGCGATATTTTCGCGCTCGGCATAGGTCATTTTGTGATCGGGCATGGGCGTCAGCCAGATATCGGCGTCCAGTCCCACCTGATGGGAGGCGTGACCGTTCAGCATCGGGCCGCCGCGCGGTTGCGACATGTCGCCGATCAGGATGCCCGGCCAGCCGTCTTTGGCGGCCGCCTCACGCGACAGTCTTTCCAGCATGGCAACCAGATCCGGATGGCCCCAACGGCGATTGCGCGACAGATGGATGGCTTGCCAGGTCGGCCCGTCGGCCGGAATGGCGACAGCGCCGGCCAGACACCCCTTTGCATAAAAACCGGTGGAATTGGCAGGCCCCTTCGATGGCAGCTTGATGGCGCCGAACAGTTCCTTGGCAGGCGCCGCCTCCTGCGCCCATACCGGCGCGACGGCTGAAATGCCGCTGGCGCCGAGCCCGAAGACAAAGGCCGCAAATCTCAATATTTTCACAACCACCGTGACTGTTTCCTTATGAAGCTGTTTTGGCGGACTCCACCGGGCCGTCAGTACTTTTTCCGCGATTAACCCTCACCGCAGCCGAGCGTCGTGCCGGCAGAAGGTGATTTGCGGGAATCCTACCCTGAAACGGGATTCAGGTGAATCCGTGATGGCGATAAAATTTTAACGTCTGCTGAAATGCAACTGCCGGCCGGGCCGCTTATTGCCGGCCAATTGGGCCCTCGCGCCATTCTATATTGCGATAATCAAAGCCATATTCCAGCGTCGGCTTGATGATGTGGAAATAGGGCGACAGGTCAAAATCACGCGGCGAGTACAGGGAGTGATGGCGGATATGCAGGATTTCCTTGCGCGAGAAAGGCGATCTGGCCATCGGTTGGCCCGGATGGGGCTCCAGATCCGGCAGGATCGGATAGCCGATCAGGCCGTATCCCTCGGCAATCAGGCTCGAGCAAATTGCCTTGGTCGGATCACCGGAACCAAAAGCCAGCATCTTGCGACGCCAGCGAACCGGCACAGGCGGATTGGGAAGGAAATAGCGCAAGAGGTCGAAAATGTGCTTGAGATCATACTGACGGCCAAGGGTGGAGATCATGAAGTCGATCAATTTTTGCCGGTCTTCGGCCAGCAATCCGTTCGGCCGGCAGATGCGCGTATTGTAGCTCTCATATTTCTTCAGCGGCGAGGCTATGCAGCCGTCACTTAGAGTCACTTCAATGAGTTGCGGGCGGTCTTCAGCCGCCAGATCGGGATCCGCCTGGCGCGCCAGCTGATCACCGACAAAGAAAGCGGCATGCGACCAGGTCGACTGGGTCAAATATTTGATCGCCGAGGAAACCCGCTGGTTGCCTTCAATCAGCAACACATCGCCCGGCTCCAGGGCTCGCGCCAATGTAACGGGATCGGAGGATGTAAAGGGCTGGTAGCCGGACAATTCGTCCTGCAGGTGACGCGCCATGAAACGGCCCACGCGCTCCAGCAATGTCTTTCTGCCCTCACTGACCACCGCCATGCTCCCCCTGTCAATCCGAATTCCGGTTGCGACCCGCTTGAAGGATTAAAATCCTTGCCGCAGACTTGCAACCGGACAAGCCCAAGGTCAACCGGTAGCCCACCATGTGTCGTCGCTATTGCACATCTGTTGCCGGTCCGGGCTTGACGAAAGAACCCGACACGCAATATTTAGAATAATTCTAAAAGGAAATCCGTTATGTTCAAGCGTCTGTTTGGCCCGTCAAAGCGGCCGTTTTCCTCCTTGTCGGAGCAAGAGATCCTGGCGCTTGCCATTTCATCTGAGGAGGATGACGGGCGGATCTATTTGAGCTACGCGGATGCGTTGCGCGACCAATATCCGCATTCGGCCAAGGTTTTCGAGGAAATGGCGGAGGAGGAGAGCGAGCATCGCCAGATGCTGATCGACCTGCACAAAACCCGCTTTGGCGACCGCATCCCGCTCATCCGCCGCGAGCATGTTCGTGATTTTGTCGAACGCAAGCCCGACTGGCTGGTCGCTTCCATGCCGATTGAAAAGGCGCGCGACGAAGCCGAGGCGATGGAAATGGGCGCCTACCGCTTCTATATTGAAGCAGCCCAGCGAACAGGCGACGCGGCGACCCGGAAATTGCTCGGCGATCTTGCCTTGGCTGAAAAGAGCCATGAAAGCCTGGCCCGGCGTCTTGGCGAACTGCATACGCCGGCCGATGTGCAGGAAGAAGAAAATGAAACCGGCCGCCGCCAGTTCGTGCTGACATGGGTGCAGCCTGGCCTCGCCGGGCTTATGGACGGATCGGTCTCGACTTTGGCGCCGATCTTTGCGGCCGCCTTTGCTACCCAGGACACCTGGCAGACCTTTCTGGTCGGCTTGTCGGACTCGGTGGGCGCCGGCATTTCCATGGGCTTTACGGAAGCCGCCCATGATGACGGCAAGCTCTCCGGTCGCGGAGCGCCTTGGAAACGTGGGCTTGCCTCCGGCATCATGACAACGCTTGGCGGATTGGGTCACACCCTGCCCTATCTCATTCCGAGTTTTGTAACGGCGACGGTGACCGCCGGCGCCATCGTGTTTTTCGAACTCTGGGCCATCGCCTTCATCCAGAACAAATATATGGACACGCCGTTCCTCAGGGCAGCATTCCAAGTGGTTCTGGGCGGAAGTCTCGTGCTTGCTGCGGGTATCCTGATCGGTAACAGCTAAGGCCGGCGGTGCTCTGAAAAAATCACAAAAATCCTGATCGTTTTTGCTGACGGTCAGGCACGATAGGGTCTATGAACAGTACCAACCGACAGTCGGCTGCGAATCAAGGCAGCCGGCCCGGTCGGCCTATTCCTGTCAGCCGCTCGCAATGGACCTTCCGGCATGAAGCCCTCGCCTTTGACCCTTGGCCTCGGCCTGTCCATGACCGTAAGCTACGGGACGCTTTATTATTCTTTCTCGCTTCTGGCGCCGGAAATGGCAAAGGGGCTTGGCTGGGACATGCGCTTTGTCTTCGGCGTCTTTTCCGCGAGCCTTTTGGCGGGTGCGGCGGCGGCACCGTTGACGGGCCGGATGATCGACCGCCATGGCGCGCGGCTGATCATGAGCATCGGCACCATTCTCGCCAGCCTGTCGCTGGCGCTTTACGCGCTGATCGAGAATCGCTGGCAATTTGCCGCCGTCCTGCTGTTTACCGAATGCGTCGCCGTCATGGTTCAATATGACGCAGGTTTTACGGCGCTTGCCAAAAGACACGGAATGGCGGCGCGCAGCCATATTACCGGAGTCACCCTGATCGCCGGCTTTGCCTCTACCATTTTCTGGCCGCTGATCCAGCATCTGTTGACCATGATGGATTGGCGTCAGGTCTATCTGGTGCTGGCCGGAATGAACCTGGTTTGCTGCCTGCCGGTGCATCTCTCCATTCCGCCTCTTGCCCAACCGGTTCCCGCTGGCAAAGATGCGTTTGGTCAGCTTGATATGGGACCGCCGGCAAAAAAGACGGCACTGGTTTCCGACGATGACCGGCGACGGGTGATGATCCTGCTCGGCGTGGTATTTACCGCCACAGGGATCATCATGTCTGCGGTCAATTCCTCCATCATGGTGCTTCTTGCGGCCATGGGCTTTGAAGCCCATGTGGCAACCTGGTCGGTCGCCATGATCGGACCGAGCCAGGTTCTGGCGCGATTGCTTGACCTGTGGTTTTCAGACCGTTTGCCGGCGACCGGCGTGGCCGTGATATCCACCGCTGCGATGGCTGCGGCACTTTTCATGCTGCTATCGGCGGCCTTTCTGCCATTTGCAGCCATCCTCGTCGGATTTGCCATCGTCTACGGCACAGGCCAGGGCTTGAACTCCATCGTCAAGGGCGCATTGCCGCTGGCCTTTTTCGGCCCAGAACAATATGGCAGGATTACCGGCAACCTTTCAGGCTACCGCCTTGCCTTCTCGGCGCTGGCGCCCTTTGCCATTATCAGTGTCAATGATTTTGCCGGGCCAGCCGTCGCCATCGGGCTTTTGACCATGGTCGGCATGATCAGCGTGGCTGCCGTGCTGGTGCTGGCCGGCAAGGATCCAAGCCGGATGGCAGACCGCCCGATCAGGTGAAGCGGCGGGCCAGCGCCACGCAGGCGACCACGCCAATCGTCGCCACGATCATCATCGGTTCGACGTCTTCACCCAAAAGCAAAGCGGCGATGATCAAGCCCAGAAAAGGTTGCAGCAATTGCAATTGACCCACGGATGCGATGCCGCCCTTGGCCAGGCCCCGATACCAGAAAATGAAGCCGATCAGCATGGAAAAAACAGTGACATAGCCAAGACCGACCCATGCCGAAATGCCAATGCTTGCGGGATTGGCAGGCCAGGCATAGATGACTAGCGGTGCCATGACCGGCAATGCCAGCACCAGCGCCCAACATATCACCTGCCATCCGCCCAAGCTGCGCGACAGCTTGCCGCCTTCCGCATAGCCCAGCCCGCAAATGACAATGGCGGCCAGCATCAACCCGTCGCCGAGCGGAGAAGCTTCGACGCCGCGACTGAGCGCGAAACCGGCCACCAAGCCGCTGCCAAGACAGGAAAACAGCCAGAAGGCCGGCTTCGGGCGCTCTTTGGCGCGGAGCACACCGAAAATTGCCGTCGATAGCGGTAAAAGACCAATGAATACAATTGAATGGGCGGAAGTGACATATTGCAGCGCCAGTGCCGTCAATAGCGGGAAACCGAGGACAACACCAATCGAAGTTATGGCTAGGCTCGGGAGATCGCTCTTTTGCGGCCACTTTTCTTTCAGAATGAAGAGGAAGAACATCGCTATGACGGCCGCAAAACTGGCCCGCGCCACCGTGACAAACAGCGGATCTAGCCCGACAACCGCCAAACGCGTGGCAGGCAGTGAACCCGAGAAGATCACCACGCCGGCCAAACCATTGAGCCAGCCGCTCAGCCTGTCATTCATCAAGGCCATGAGCGCCTGCGCAAGATTTATGTTGGGAAGGAAGAATTAGTTGCGAACTGCCCCGACAACAACATCGGCACTGTTTTCAATCGTCACCCAGCGGCCAGAATTGAAAGACGCCTGGCGCTTGAGGAACCGGTAAGGCGTCTGCGACCAGAGCTTGACCTGATTGTCGAGGTTGTCCAGCACGTAGTCGCCTGCCGTTGTGTGAAGGGTCAGGACGGCATGACCTTCGCCATCAGGCTTGCGGACCACGGTGATCAGCAGGTCAGCCGGTGAAAAGCCCTTTTTGATCAGGTCCCGGCGCTTTTCCAGCACATAATCTTCGCAATCGCCGGCGTCGGTGGGATAGGCCCAGACTTCCTGGCGTCCGAAAAGATCCTGATCGGTCATCGGAATGATGGTCTGGTTGACCTGGCTATTGATCTTCTGAACCAGCTTCCAGCCGAATTCAGTAACCTTGGCAGCCGACGGATCGGTGGCATGGGCCCCGCATTCGCCCGGATGGCTCTGGCAGAACTCGTAATGACCGATGGGCTGGGAGGTAATGGCGCCGGTTTGCATGAAACGGCCTGCGGCAAGGCCCGGCACGACTGACGCCAGCACCAGCAGCGCTCCAAGAGCAGCTTTCAATCCGTTTCTTGCCAAGATGCGCGTCATGCCCTGTCCCTTTAATCCTTAACAATAAGTTAAGATCAAACGGGGGGTCAGAGTCAATGATTAACAGAAGATGAACGGATCGTAATTTGATCATGGTTAAAATGCGGCAAGAATCAGACCGGCGGCAGCACGGCCATGATCGCCTCGTTCATTTTTGCGATGTCCTGCGGCCGAGACAGCCGGTGATCGCCGTCGCGGATCAGGGTCATGACAACGTCGTCGGCAGGCAGGTGTACCATCAGCTTCAAGGCATGAAGATAAGGAACGTCCGGATCTGCCATGCCCTGGAGGATATGGACGGGACAACCGGTCTCGATCATGCTGCCAAGAACCGAATTGTTGCGGCCGTCTTCGATCAGGTCACGGGTGAATATATTCGGCTCGGCGCTGTATTCGGATGGTTCCTCGAAATAGCCGCGCTCGGCCAGCGACCGTCTTTGATCTTCCGACAGGCCGGGCTCGACCAGCAGCGAGGTGAAATCCGGCGCCGGTGCGATCAGCACCAGGCCAGCCAGTTGCGCACCCTTGCCGGCCTTCCGCAATTCCTGAACGGTGCGCAGGGCGATCCATGCGCCCATCGACGAGCCGACAATGACAATCCGCCTCGCACTGAAATGGTCCAGCACGCCCAAGGCTTCTTCCAGCCAGCGCGAAATGGTGCCGGCGGCAAATGCGCCGCCTGAGGCGCCATGCCCGGAATAGTCAAAACGAAGGCAGCTGACCGCAAGCCGCCGCGCCAGAAGCTCCAGTTCCGCCGCCTTGGTCCCAGTCATGTCCGAGCGATAGCCGCCCATCCACACAAGGCACAGATCGCGATCCGGCTTTAGCGGGACAAAATGCAGGCAGGCGATGGACCGGGCGTCTTCCCCCTGGCCTATCAGCACCTCGACCAAGCGGGTTTCATCCGGCGCAGTCATCTTTGTGATTCCTTTCTGGAGAGTTTGGCGGGTTTGGGCCGGCAATTGCCGATTTGCGTCGAAACCGGCGGCTTGCCCGTGATGATTTTGCAAAAAATCCATGCTATGCAAAGCCATCGCACCATCCACAGCATTGCTTTTGCGCCCGCCTGATGGCAGAAGGAAGCCGTGTTGTAAACAATTCAAGGAGAATACGACCATTCGCAGACCTTTCAAGACCGATGCCCCGACCCGCGAAGGACCGCGGGCCAACAAGGAAATCCGTGTTCCCCGCGTGCAGTTGATTGATGCAGAAGGTGTCAACCTTGGTCCGACAGCGATCGAGGACGCCATGCGCATGGCTGAGGAATCGGGTTTGGACCTGGTGGAAATCGCGCCCAATGCCGAACCGCCGGTCTGCAAGCTTCTCGATCTGGGCAAGCTGAAATACGCCACCCAGAAAAAAGCCGCCGAAGCGCGCAAGAAGCAGAAGACGATCGAGGTCAAGGAAATCAAGATGCGTCCGAACATCGACACCCATGATTATGAGGTGAAGATGCGCGCCATGCAGCGGTTCTTTGATGACGGCGACAAGGTCAAGGTAACGCTGAAATTCCGCGGCCGCGAAATGGCCCATATGGAACTCGGCCTCAAATTGCTGCTTCAGGTCAAGGACGACACCCAGGAAATTGCCAAGGTGGAAGCCGAACCGAAGCTCGAAGGCCGCCAGATGATGATGGTCCTGGCGCCGAAATAACTTCCGATCCTGCAATGCCGGGATCGCAAGAACGGCCTCTTGCCGGACACAATGATCAGCAAGCCGCCTTTTCGGGCGGCTTTTTGGTTTTTCGGGCGCTGCGGTTTGGCCGGGCAACGTCGGGCAGATTGAGTGTAAATTGGTTGCCGAAGCCGCTGATGCCCATTTGCGGCCAGCAAAGTGGCGCTGGCAGGACCGTTTCACGGGCGGTGGTGTTTTGGAGGCCGGTCAATCCGGTGCGATCTCTGAAAAGAAAAGCGCCCGGAGTGTTGCACTTTTTTCCCACTCTGGTATGTAGCGCCGTCCGAACGGTCCGGCAGGGCATGCCGTGGCCGTTCTTCATGCTTGTCACCGGGCTTCGTCTGCCCGGGACTGAACAATAAAAACGGAGTAGCAAAATGCCCAAGATGAAGACGAAGTCCTCTGCCAAAAAGCGGTTCAAAATCACCGCGACAGGCAAAGTCAAGGCGGCTGCCGCCGGCAAGCGCCATGGAATGATCAAGCGGTCCAACAAGTTCATCCGCGATGCCCGCGGCACGATGGTCCTTGCAGAGCCAGATGGTCGCAAGGTTATCAAGAACTATCTGCCCAACGGTCTCTGAGACTGGGCCAACCGTTTATTTTAAGGAGATCATGACATGGCACGCGTTAAAAGAGGTGTGGCTGCCCACGCCAAGCACAAAAAGGTTCTGCAAGCCGCCAAGGGCTTTCATGGCCGTCGCAAGAACACAATCCGCACCGCGAAGGCTGCCGTCGACAAGTCGATGCAGTATGCAACACGCGATCGCAAGGTCAAGAAGCGGACATTCCGCGGGCTTTGGATCCAGCGCATCAATGCCGCCGTTCGCGAACACGGCCTGACCTATGGCCGCTTCATTGACGGCCTGACCAAGGCCGGCATCGAAGTCGACCGCAAGGTCCTGTCGGACATGGCAATCCATGAAGCCGAAGCTTTCGGCGTCCTGGTTGCAGCCTCCAAAAAGGCTCTTGATTATCTGAAGGATGCCGGCACGAAAAACGAGTTTGAAAGCGCAGTCCACTAAGGCCAGCGCTTCCCGGACAAAAATTGCAATCTTGGGGAACCCGCGCTGGCACGGCTGGCGCGGGTTTTTTCTGCTTTCCGCCCATCATTCATTGAAAATCACATTAAATCCGAGCGGTACCCATGTCTGATCTTGAACCATTGAAACAGGCCATCCTGAGCGACATCAACGCGGCCGCCG
Organism: Rhizobiaceae bacterium; assembly: GCA_041742335.1. Taxonomy (GTDB): domain Bacteria; phylum Pseudomonadota; class Alphaproteobacteria; order Rhizobiales; family Rhizobiaceae; genus Rhizobium_E. The sequence goes on along the minus strand of JBGSIT010000067.1, from coordinate 9,163 downwards.
ACGAGGCCGCCATTGAAGCCGTGCGGCTTTCGGCCTTCGGCAAGAAGGGCTCTGTCTCCGAATTGCTGAAGACCTTGGGCGGCATGGCGCCCGCTGAGCGCCAGACCCGGGGCGCGGCCATCAATGCCATGAAGGATGAATTGCAAAGCCTGCTTGCTTGCCGCAAGACGGAACTCAAGGATGCGGCGATTGCCGAACGGCTGGCGCGCGAGACGGTCGATGTCAGCCTACCAGTCCGCTCTTCGCCAGCCGAGCGCGGCCGGCTTCATCCGATCACCCAGATCATCGACGAGATCACTGCCATTTTCGCCGACATGGGCTTTTCCATTGCCGAAGGTCCGGATATCGAGACCGACTATTACAATTTCACCGCGCTAAACTTCCCTGATGGCCATCCGGCCCGGGAAATGCACGACACTTTCTTCCTGCCGGCCAATGCCGACGGCGAGCGCAAGGTTTTGCGCACCCACACTTCGCCGGTGCAGATCCGCACCATGGAAACCCGGAAGCCGCCGATCCGCATCATCATTCCCGGCAAGACCTATCGGCAGGACAGCGACGCCACCCATTCACCGATGTTTCATCAGGTCGAGGGACTGGTGATCGACAAAACCGCCAATGTCGCCAATATGCGCTGGGTGCTCGAAGAGTTCTGCAAGTCTTTCTTCGAGGTGCCTTCGGTCAATATGCGCTTCCGGCCCTCCTTCTTTCCCTTTACCGAACCATCCATCGAAGTCGACATCCAGTGCGATCGTTCCGGCGATGTCATCAAGTTCGGCGAAGGCAGCGACTGGATGGAGATCCTCGGCTGCGGCATGGTTCACCCCAATGTTCTGCGCGCCGGCGGTCTCGATCCCGACGAATATCAGGGCTTTGCCTGGGGCATGGGCCTCGACCGCATCGCCATGCTGAAATACGGAATGCCGGATTTGCGGGATTTCTTCAACGCCGATGTGCGCTGGATGAACCACTACGGCTTCCGCCCGCTGGACCTGCCGACGCTGTTCGGCGGCCTGAGTTCGTGAATCCATGCCGACTTTGTTGATATGGCGCGGCTATAAGTTTAGATTCTACGCCTTGGACCGGGACGAGCCGCCCCATGTCCATGTCGTCAAGGATGACATGTCGCTGAAGGTCTGGCTGGAGAGCGTGGCGGTCGCGCGCAATGTCGGCTACAATGATCGCGATGTTGAACGTTTGCTGGCTGTCATTGCGGGACACCGCGAGGAATGGATTGAGGCTTGGAATGGTTTCTTTGGAGTTTGAAACAGCGGAATTGCGACCGGTAAAAGCTTGGTGCACCAAAGACGAAGTTCATGTGACCCTTGCTGACGGGCGGACTATTTCGACCCCGCTCTGGTGGTATCCGTTTCTGAAAGGTCTGGATATGCGGCAGCTTAATTCCATTGAACTCATGTTCGAGGGCGTTTGGTGGACTGAAGCCGACGAAGGAGTTTCAGTCAAGAGCATGTTTCTCGGCCGAAAGGCCACTGGGGCAATAGCGCCAGGGAAAGCAGCATGAATCAATGATTGAAGGTGCCCGAGCTGACTTGAGCTATGGCACTCGTGTATCGACTGAGGGTTCGTTATGAGTATTGATTGGGTTCCACTATTAGTTACTGCATTGTCTGTAGTTGGTGCGGCAGCGACATATGCGTATCAGCGTAGAGTGGATCGGCAGGTGTCACTGATAGAAGACCGAAGAAGTCTCTATCGAGACTTTATTATCAGTATTGTTGATGTGGCTGAGTCAAATAACGGCGCGACTGAAATAGGCAAATATAAGCGGAAGCTGGTCGAAGTTCATTTGTTCGGTTCCGACGAGGTTATAAGAGCGACGGCAGATTTCACATGTTTGAATCAGATCAAGACTTCGTCGCCATCTGACAAAGCCGCAAAATTTGCTTTTTTGGAAGCTGCGATGAGAAGGGATTGTTATGAATCAACGGATATTGATGCACAAGAACTGCAAACCATGTTGCCGGTGACCTTCTGATGAATGACAAAATAGACAATAGGTACTGAAAGAGTTCAAACAATGAAATTCACCCTCTCCTGGCTGAAAGAGCATCTGGAAACCGATGCGACACTGGAGCAGATCTGCGAAACCCTGACGATGATCGGGCTTGAAGTTGAATCTGTCGATGACAAGCGCGCCTTTGCGCCTTTTGTCATTGCCAAGGTCTTGACTGCAGAGGCCCATCCGCAGGCCGACAAGTTGAAGGTTCTCAGCGTCGATACCGGCAGCGGCGCTCCGGTCCAGGTGGTTTGCGGCGCTCCCAATGCGCGTGCGGGCCTGGTAGGCGCCTTCGCAGCCCCCGGAACCCACGTTCCCGGCATCGACGTGACCTTGGGCATCACCTCGATCCGTGGCGTGGAAAGCCGCGGCATGATGTGTTCGGAGCGCGAACTGGAAATTTCCGATGACCATAACGGCATCATCGACCTGCCGGAAGACGCCCCGGTCGGCGCATCCTTCGCAAAATATTACGGCATTGATGATCCGCTGATTGAAATCAATCTCACTCCCAATCGTCCGGATTGCACCAGCGTCTTCGGCATTGCCCGCGATCTGGCCGCCGCCGGCCTTGGCAGGTTGAAAGCGCCTGTCGCGCCGAATGTCATCGGAAGCGGCGTGACCGACCCGGATGTCCTGCTTGATCTTGGCGAGGACAAAGACCTGTGCCCCGGCTTTGCCTTGCGGCTGGTCAGGGGCGTGACCAACGGGCCAAGCCCGAAATGGATGCAGAAGCGGCTGATCTCGATCGGCCTGCGGCCGATCAATGCGCTGGTTGACATCACCAATTTCATGACAATCGACCAGGGCAGGCCGCTGCATGTCTTCGATGCCGCCAAGGTGGCAGGCAATCTTGTCGTTCGTCGCGCCGCAGAGGGCGAAAAGGTATTGGCGCTGGATGGTCGCGAATATGTGCTTTCGCCTTCCAATGTGGTGATTGCCGATGACAAAGGCGTGGAATCCATCGGCGGGATCATGGGCGGCGAGCATTCCGGCTGCGACGAGACAACCACCGACGTGCTGATTGAATCGGCCCTTTGGGACCCGATGAACATCGCCCGCTCCGGCCGTGGACTGGGAATCATCACCGATGCGCGTTATCGCTTCGAGCGCGGCGTAGATCCAGAATATATGGTGCCGGGTCTCGACCGGGCGACTGAACTGGTCACAATGATCTGCGGCGGCACGCCGGCGGCGGCTAAGGTCGTCGGCTATTGCGGTCCGGCAGAAAAGAAGATCAAGTTTCCTCTTTCGGAAGTACGCCGTCTGACCGGCATCGAAGTCGAGCGCGACGAGATCAAGGCGATCCTGACGCGGTTGGGTTTTGAAGTCCAGGGCTCAGGCGATGTGCTTGAGGTCAAGGCGCCATCCTGGCGGCCGGATATCGACGGCAAGGCCGACCTCGTCGAAGAAGTCATGCGCATTCACGGCGTCAACAAGATTGCGCCGGTGGCGCTGGCCCGCGATGCGGATGTCAACGCCAAGATCCTGACCACGCTGCAAATCCGCACGCGGCTTGCAAAGAGGGCGCTGGCCTGCCGCGGCATGCTGGAAGCGGTGACCTGGTCCTTCATATCGGCCGAGCAGGCCAGCCTGTTTGGCGGCGGCACAGCCGAACTCAAACTGGTCAATCCGATTGCCAGCGACATGAGCGACATGCGCCCCTCATTGCTGCCGGGCCTTTTGCTGGGGGCAGGGCGCAACGCCGACAAGGGCCATGGCGACGTGGCCCTGTTCGAGGTTTCGGGCACTTATGAGAACGATTCTGCCGAAGGCCAGCACCGCGTGGCCGGCGGCATAAGGCGCGGCACGGCGACGCTGAACGGGGCAGGCCGCTTCTGGTCGAATGCCGCCAAGGGCGGCGGCAAGCCGGTCGATGTGTTTGACGCCAAGGCCGATGCTTTGGCGGTACTGGAGGCCTGCGGCTATCCGGCGGCCAACCTGCAGATCGAACAGGGCGGACCGTCCTGGTATCACCCCGGACGTTCGGGCACGATCAAGATGGGTCCCAAGCTGGTGATCGGCCATTTCGGTGAATTCCATCCGGCAACGCTGGAAGCGCTGGACGTTACCGGCGCATTGTGCGGCTTTGAAGTCGCCCTTGACAAACTGCCCGAGCCCAAGCGCAAGGCGACGCGGACCAAGCCGGTGCTGGAGCTTTCACCATTCCAGTCCGTCAAGCGCGATTATGCCTTCATCGTCGACCGCAAGGTCGAGGCGCAGGCCATTATGCGGGCGGCTGCAAGTGCTGACCGCAAGCTGGTGAGCAGCGTCAATGTGTTTGACATTTTCGAAGGCGCATCGCTGGGCGAGACCAAGAAATCGGTCGCCATCGAAGTTTCCATCCAGCCATCCGACAGGACGTTGACCGATGAGGATTTCGAGGCGCTGACCGCCAGGATCATTGCCAATGTGGAAAAATCCACCGGCGGCGTGCTGCGCGGCTGAACCAGTCCGTCGCATTGATGAAACCTCCAAGGCCCGCTTTCAAAAGCGGGCCTTGGCGATTGTTGCAACGTGTATCAGTAACCGCCGGCAATCTTGCGGGCGCCGCGTATCGGCCTGGGTTCGGGGTCGATCCAATTGACCGGCCGGGCGCCTAATTGGCGAAAATCCGCAGGTTCGCCCGGGCATTCAAGTCCGTTCAACGACAGATAGACCCGCATGCAGAGCCAGGCATCCTCGAGGGCGCCATGCTGCTTGCCGCGGCTCTTCAGACCCAGTCTGGTGATGACCGGATCAAGACCGGCAGGCGAGCCATGCAGCGCCCGCCAGGCCCGCATGGTGCAATGAAAGCGCTTTTCGGCGAGTGACAGGCCTGCTTCGCCAAAAGCGGTCCGGATGAAGCGCTCGTCAAAGGACGCATTGTGGGCGACAATCATATCGGCCTTTTCAAAATGCGGAAGAATATGGTCGGCGTGGTCCGGGAAAGGTTGCTGGTGGCGCAGCGTCCAGTCGTCATAACCGTGCACGGCGGCGGCGAAAGGGTTGGAAGGCTGGCCGGGATTGAAGATATAATGTCCAAAATGGGCCGGCGGCGCACCGGCGCGATGGCTATCGAGATCAAGGGCCAAATAGCCGAGCGTCACAATCCGGTCCTGATAGGTCAGCCCGGTGGTTTCGACATCGACAAACAGCAAATGCCTGCCGTGAATTTCAGGCGCTGCGCCTTTTGCTGCCTTGGCCACGATCAGGCTCCGATCTTCAGGCGATAGCGCAAATGACCATCGGATTTGACGAAGGAATCATAGAGCTTGCGGGCACGGGCATTGTCTTCGTCAGAATGCCAGTAGAGCCGTGCCCAGCCATTCTGCTCGCACAATTGCACAAGGTCGTCCATCAAGGCGCGACCGACGCCCTGGCCCCTCAGATTCTCGTCGATGAACAGATCCTCAAGATAGCAGTCCGGCTGCTTGACCCAAGTCGATGGATGCGGAAGATGAATGGCAAAGCCGAGCAGGCCGCCCGGCGTGGCTGCGACACGCATCGCCATCGGGCAATCCGGATCATTGAGGCGCGACCAGGTGGCATCCGTCACGTCGCCATCCAGCTGCACCTCGTAGAACTCCAGATAGGCCGCCCACAACCGGCGCCAATCCTTCTCGTCTTCCGGCCGGACGAATCTGATTTCAAAAGACATGCATGTCACCTGTTGTTGAAACTCCCGCTACGGTTTAGAGGATATTCTTGAGAGCTTCAATGCGCGACAGGTTGGAACAATGGTTTGTTTGCCGTTACAACGGAAGAGCGCGCCAACCAGCAAGAGGAAGAAGAATATGTTGCGTTTCGGGATCATTTCAACTGCACGGATCGGCCGCGAACTGGTGGTTCCCGCCATTCAGGACGCTGAAAACTGCGTGATTACCGCCATCGCCAGCCGCGACATCAAGGACGCCCGCGCCATGGCGGACCGCTTTTCGGTGCCCTATGCTTTCGGTTCCTATGATGAAATGCTTGCCTCCGACAAGATCGACGCCGTCTATATCCCGCTGCCAACCTCCCAGCATGTCGAATGGTCGATCAGGGCCGCCAATGCCGGCAAGCACGTTCTTTGCGAAAAGCCGATCGCGCTGAAAGCCGATGAAATCGACAGCCTGATTGCCGCCCGCGACCGCAATAAGGTCCTGATCACCGAAGCCTATATGGTGACTTACAGCCCGGTATGGAGAAAAGTTCGCTCGCTGCTGGCCGAAGGCGCAATCGGCAAGCTACGCCATGTGCAGGGCGCTTTTTCCTATTTCAACCGCGATCCGGGCAATATGCGCAATATTCCCGAACTCGGCGGCGGCGGACTGCCGGATATCGGCGTCTATCCGACCATTTCGACGCGGTTTTCAACCGGCAAGGAACCATTGCGGGTGCAAGCCAATACCGATCTCGATCCGGAATTCGGCACGGACATCTATTCCTCCGTACGCGCCGATTTCGGTGACTTTGAATTGAGCTTTTATATCTCCACCCAGATGGCCGCCCGCCAGATCATGGTTTTTCACGGCGACAAAGGCTTCATCGAAGTCAAGTCGCCCTTCAACGCCAATCGCTATGGCGCGGAGGAAGTCGAGCTTACGGATCAGGGCCATGGCACGTCGCAGATTTTCCGCTTTCCCGATTGCCGGCAATACAAGCTGGAAGCCGAAACCTTCAGCCGCGCAGCCCTGGGCGGCGATGACGAGGTAGTGACGCTTGAAAGCTCGCGGCTCAACCAGAAATTCATCGATGCGATCTATCGCGCATCCAAAAAGGATGGCTGGGAAAAGGTTTAAGCGACAATCAATTGGGCGGCGGCGCCTTTTCGCCGCCCGGTGATCTCGGGCAAGAACGATCTAGCTGTTGATCACCACCATGCCGGCCACAATCAAGATTGCGCCCAGACCGTAGCGCAAAGTCAGCGCCTCGCCCAAAAACCATTGGGCGAGCAACGGCACAAAGCAAAATGAAAGCCCCATGAAGGAATAGGCGATGGTGAGCGGCACCTGCTTCAAGACATAGATCCAGATGATGGTGCCGGCGCCATAGACGACCAGCGCGGCGATCAGCAGCGGGTTGAAAATCAGCTGCGTCATCCCTCGCAAATCAAATCCGCCGGTTACCGCACTCGTCATCTTGAACAGGACCTGCCCGGCTGCAATCAGCAAAGGCGTTCCCAACAGACCGATCCATGTGGCGACAGAATAACCTTGCAACATGGAAATCAGGACCTGTCTTCGCTGTAGAAAATGTCCCTGCCCAGATCCTCGCACAGATAAACCGCCGGCACCGGATGAACAGCGCGCAAGAAGGAGTGGGTATAGGGGAAAAAATTGAAATGCGGGTTGAATGTGTAGCGGTATTCCCGCTCGCGCGGAACGACAATGATCAGGCGTTTTTTTGCTATCCGTCTAAGTTCTTCAATGGCTTGTCGATAATCGAGCAGGTGCTCGATGACATGCGTGCAAATGACCGTGTCAAATTCGTTGTCGGCAAACGGCAGGTCCTCGATCCGGGCCTCCTTGTACTCGATACCGTCAAGGCTGGCCGCATCATCAACAACGAAATCAACCCCGACCAATCGTTTCGGCGGGTTGGCGGCGATCTTTATCCGGGTCAGCAACGCACCGGTACCGCAGCCTACATCGCAGACGCTGTCGCCAATGACCGATGCGACGATCCGCTTGATGCAAGCTTCGGAATTGTCAGTGCCTGCATGAACGCGCGGATGCTTGCGATACAGATCTTCATATTCCGCCGCCGACAGGAACGGCGCGCGTTCACGAAAGCGCGCCAGATGATCGATATGACTGCCCCAAACCAATTTGGCAATGTTTCGAAACAATGAAGAATCCCGCATGAATGGCGGCAGGATATCTTCGATCACGAAGCGGATCCGGTTTGTTGTTTCCCTGTTCATGTCGATAGTCCAGTCTTGCGGGGCAATGTCAGGCCGCCTTTGCAGATGACCGTGCCTGCCTGCCCGATTGTCCGGGCGCAGATTCGGCGAGGTTGGCGCCCAATTGGGCCGGCAGGCTGAGATAATGCAGGCGAAGCACCTCTACCCGGGTCCGGGCGATTGAATCCAGGATCAGTCCGGCCATGATGAAACCGAAAGATGCGGTCATCATGGTGACTGCGAGAACCCAGCTCGGCATCCTGTCGACAAGCCCGGTGGCGATGAACTCGATCAATACCGACGTGCCAAGCGCGCTGCCGCAGATGGCAAAAGCCGCGCCAATGAGGCCAAAAAAAGCGAAAGGCCGGGTTTCCTTCGTCAGCATGGCGATCATCCAGAGGATCTTGATGCCGTCTTTGAAGGTTGACAGTTTGGAAAGCGACCCCGCCGGCCGCCTGCCATAATCAAGCTCGACTTCGCTGACCGGCAATTTGAGCCGCCAGGCGTGAACCGACATTTCCGTTTCGATCTCGAACCCGGCGGATATCGCCGGGAAGCTCTTGACGAAGCGACGTGAAAAGGCGCGGTATCCTGAAAAGATATCCGTGAAATCGCGACCGAAAATCGCCCGGTAAACCCGGTTGAATACGGAATTTCCCATAGCGTGGCCCTGGCGGCCCGCGTCCTCGCAAACGCCGCGCCGCGTGCCGACCACCATGTCGCTGCGTTCCGTCAGCAGGATCCGGACCAGGTCTTCGGCATCTTCAGGCCGATAGGTGCCGTCGCCATCCGCCATGACATAGATATCGGCGTCGATATCGGCAAACATGCGACGAACGACGTTGCCTTTGCCTTGCCGGCGCTCGCGATAGACTTCCGCCCCGGCAAGTGCCGCTCTTCTCGCCGTTTCATCTGAAGAATTATTGTCGTAAACGAAAATGCGCGCCGTTGGCAAACTGCGCCTGAACGCCAATACAACCTCGGTTATCGTAGCAGCCTCATTGTAACATGGAAGCAGCACGGCAATTTTATGCTGAGATTGCGAGTGTTCTACCTGCATCCGGCACTCCATTTCTTAAATCTACCGCCAGTTTGCAGTCGTTGTCTGCGGATTTTACTATTTCTTGAGAAGGTTAAGGCTAGGGTCAGGACTCATTGATTGATCCAGAAGATGACAGTTGCAGCAATACAGATTGCCGACATGAATGTGTGTGCACATCGGTCATATCTGGTTGCTATGCGCCGCCAGTCTTTTAGCTTTGCAAACATGTTCTCCACCT
>JBGSIT010000066.1:0-35961 GCA_041742335.1 Rhizobiaceae bacterium | reverse complement strand
GCGCGCCGGCACAATCCAGCCCCTGGCCTATGCCCATGGCCTTGGCCATGCGGCCATGCGGGCCGGCGCCCGGATCTTCACCAATTCGCCGGTGACATCTGCCGGCAGGGACGGCGATGCCTGGGTCTTGAAGACACCGGGCGGACAAATCCGCGCAATCCGCGTCATCATGGCGGGCAATGATTACGTCACGCCGATCCGCGGCACAAACTGGAACGCCCATCTCGACCGGCTGACAATCCTGCCCTATTTCCAGTTTGCCACCAAACCGCTTTCCGCCAACATATTGGCGACCATCCTGCCTGAGGAGCATGGCACCTGGGACACCGGGATGGTGATGACATCGTTTCGCCGCGACAAAGCGGGGCGGTTGATTTTCGGCTCGATAGGGTCGCTGGATGCAATGGCGGCAGGCACGCACCGCGCTTTCGCCGTCAGGTCGCTGAAGGCGCTTTTTCCTGCCCTCGGCGACATCGAGTTTGATTATTGGTGGGACGGCAGAATCGGAATGACCACCAATAATCTGCCGTCATTTCATCATCCCGATGACAATGTCTGGTCAATTACCGGCTATAATGGCCGTGGAATTTCACCCGGCACAGTATTTGGTCGCGCACTGGCCGGCGTCGCGCTTGGCGAGACGGATGCGATGGCATTGCCGGAAACCCCGATTGCGCCCGATCCGTTCCGGTCCGTCAAATCGATCTTTTATCATGTCGGATCACAGGCAAAACATCTGATCGACAGGCGATAAAAAACGGGGGCATCGTGATGCCCCCGCCGCATTTCAGCCGTTGTCAACGATATCAGATGCATTCCTCATATAGCTTGCGCGCCGCATCCAGAGTCAATTCCACAGGATTGCCGCCAGCCGTCGGATCGACAATCGCCATCGCACTCATTTCCTCGATCCGGTCATTGCCGACGCCAAGCGCGGACAGCTTGTCGGGGACGGCCAGTTCTTCGCGCAGCTTGAGAACATAATCATAAAAGCCGTTGAAACCGCCGGCAATGCCCAGATAGGCAGCGGCGGCTGCGATCTTGCTTTCAATGGCGCTGCGGTTGAAACGCAGAACCGGCGGCATGACCACGGCGTTTGTCATGCCGTGATGGGTGTTGTAGATCGCGCCGACCGGATGGGACAGCGAATGGATGGCGCCGAGGCCCTTCTGGAAAGCAGTCGCTCCCATGGCGGCGGCTGACATCATATGGGCGCGCGCCTCGATATTGGTGCCGTCGGCATAGGCTCTCGGCAGATATTCCTTGACCAACCGCATGCCTTCCAGCGCAATGCCCTGGCTCATCGGGTGATAGAAAGGCGAACAATAGGCCTCAAGGCAATGCGCGAAGGCGTCCATGCCGGTACCTGCGGTAATGATCCTGGGCATGCCCACCGTCAATTCCGGATCACAGATCGTCACGCCGGGAAGAAACTTCGGATGAAAGATCACCTTCTTGGTATGGGTTTCGGAATTGGTGATCACGCTGGCCCGGCCCACTTCAGATCCGGTTCCGGCAGTGGTCGGCACAGCCACGATCGGCGCAATGCCTGCTGAATTCGCCCTAGTCCACCAATCATCCACATCTTCAAAATCCCAGACCGGGCGGGTCTGCCCGGCCATGAAGGCTATGCATTTGCCAAGGTCAAGGCCTGAGCCGCCGCCAAAGGCGACAACGCCGTCATGGCCGCCATCCTTGTATGCCTGCACGCCGGCGGCAAGGTTCTTGTCGTCAGGGTTGGGCTGAACTTCGGAAAACATCGCCCGGCCGAGGCCTGCGGCTTCCAGGATATCCAGCGCATTCTGGGTAATAGGCATGGAAGCCAGGCCGCGGTCAGTGACCAGCAGCGGCTTTTTCATTCCAAGCGCCTTGCAGTGTTCGGCAAGTTCCTTGATACGACCGGCGCCGAACTTGATGGCGGTCGGATAGCTCCAATTGGCTGTAGGGGACATGGTCAGGCTTTCTTCAAATGATAGGATTTGGGACGGGTAAGGTTCTGGAAGCCAAGCACGGACAGCGATCCGCCGCGTCCGGTCTGTTTGCAACCGGTCCAGCACAAGGCCGGATCAAGATAATCGGCACGGTTCATGAACACGGTTCCAGTCTCGATCTCGCGACCGATCCGGGCGGCGCGGGCGCTATCCTGTGTCCAAAGCGACGCGGTCAGGCCATATTGGCTGTCATTCATCAGTTCCAGCGCCTGTTCATCGCTTTTGACTTTCATGATGCCGACAACCGGGCCGAAACTTTCTTCGCGCATGACCTGCATGGAATGATCGACATTGACCAGAACCTGGGGCGCCAGATAGGCGCCGCCGTCATCTTCGGGAAAAAGCGCCGGATCGATCAGGGCCTTGGCGCCATGTGAAATTGCTTCTGCGGTCTGCGCCCGCACAACAGCCGCAAAGCGCTTGTTTGCCATGGGACCCAGTGTCGTTTCCGCTTCAAGCGGATTTCCGAGTTTATAGGCAGAGGCAAATTTCACCGCGCCTTCAACAAATCTGTCATAGAGCGATTCGTGCACATAAATCCGCTCGATGCCGCAGCAGCACTGGCCAGAATTGAACAGCGCCGCATCCATCAAGGTGTCGATTGCCCCTTCAAGATTGGCGTCGTCCATGACATAGCCCGGATCCTTGCCGCCAAGTTCTAGGCCAAGCCCGGTAAATGTGCCGGCAGCGGCCCGCTCGATCGCCTGTCCGCCGGTGACCGATCCGGTGAAATTGACGAAGTTGAAACTGCCTTGCGAAATCAGCGCCGAGGTGGTGTCATGATCAAGGAAAATATTCTGGAAAACGTCAGCCGGAACGCCCGCCTCCACAAAGGCGCGAACCATGCGCTCACCGACCAGAAGCGTCTGGGCGGCATGCTTGATGATCACCGTATTTCCCGCCATCAAGGCAGGCGCCACAGTGTTGATCGCCGTCATGTAGGGATAGTTCCAAGGCGCTATGACGAAAACCACGCCATGCGGTTCACGCTCGATACGGCGCTCGAATTCGCCGCTATCCTCGATGACAATCGGCGCAAGCGCATCGGCGGCGATGGAGGCCACATAATTGCTGCGTTCGTTAAAACCCCGGAATTCGCCGCCGTAACGGACCGGACGGCCCATCTGCCAGGCAAGTTCGGGCACAACGTCATCGACCATTTCATTCAGGCGCGCGACACCTTTCATGACAAGCTGGACCCGGTCTTCGAGTGGTCGGCGCGCCCAGTCTTTCTGCGCCTTTCGGGCAGCGGCGACCTTCTGCCGGGCCTGCTCGATCGGCGCGGCTTCGCGCTCGGCATAAACTTCGCCATTGATCGGCGAAACACATTTGATCATCGTCATGATCTTCTTCCTGTTTTCAAAGCTGTTGGATGCTGCCGGAACTCCGGCCGGGATTATGCCCGTTCAAAACCGCGCGCCACTTCCCAATCCGTGATGCGCCGGTCATATTCTTCCTGTTCCCAGGTTGCAGCCCGCGTGTAATGATCGATGACATCATCACCCATGGCTGAACGCAGAAACGCGGAATTCGTCATCGTTTCAGTGGCGGCCCGCAACGTCTTGGGAATTTCCTGGACTGTCGCGGAACTATAGGCGTCACCGACAAAGGGCGGCTCCAGTTTCATCTTCTTTTCGATACCGTCAAGGCCTGCGGCAATCAAGGCCGCCATGGCAAGATAGGGGTTGAGATCGGAACCGCCGACCCGGCATTCGATCCGGATCGCCTTGGTGCCCTCGCCGCAAAGCCGGTAGCCGGCCGTCCGGTTATCCTTTGACCAGATCGCCTTGGTCGGCGCGAAGGTTCCCGCCACGAACCGCTTGTAGGAATTGATGTAGGGTGCGAGGAAATAGGTGATCTCGCTGGCATGGGCAAGCAGTCCGGCGACATAATGCTCCATCATCGCCGACATGCCGTAGCGGCCGTCCGGATCATGAAACATGGATTTGCCGTCAAGGCTCCAGAGCGACTGGTGGATATGCGAGGATGAGCCGGCAGCATTGTAATTCCATTTGGCAAGGAAGGTGATTGCCTTGCCGCGCGCCCAGGCGATTTCCTTGCAGCCGTTCTTGATGATCGAATGGCGATCAGCCATGGTCAGCGCATCGGCATAGCGAACGTTGATTTCTTCCTGGCCGGCCGAGGCCTCGCCCTTGGAATTTTCAACCGGGATGCCTGCGCCCTGCAGGCCATTGCGGATCGCCCGCATGACATCTTCTTCCTTGGTCGTCTGGAAGATGTGATAATCTTCGTTGTAGCCTGAAACCAGCGCCAGATCACGGTAGCCGCTCAGACGCGCGTCATCGTAGCTCTGGTCAAACAGGAAGAATTCAAGCTCGGTGGCCATGAAGGGCTTCAGGCCGAGGTCTTCCAGCCGCTTGATCTGTTTTTTCAGGATGGCGCGTGGAGAATGCGGCACATCCTTATGGGTGTGGTGGTCCAGCACATCGCAGATCACCAAGGCCGTGCCTTCGAGCCACGGGATGCGACACAGCGTTGAAAGGTCGGGCTTCATGGTATAATCGCCGTAGCCTGCCTCCCAGCTGGTTGATTTGTATCCCGAGACCGTTTCCATTTCGAGATCGGTCGCCAGCAGGTAGTTGCAGCTATGGGTCTCTTCCCAGGCGCCATCGACAAAGAATTGTGCGTGAAACCTTTTGCCCATCAGCCGGCCTTGCATGTCGACCAGGACAGCAAGAACCGTATCGATGCGCCCTTCGGCGACATCCTTCTTCAGAAGTTCCATTGTATAAGCAGCGCTCATTTACCTGTTTCCCGGGCCTGGTTTGCGGCCCTGATCGGGCCGTTCTCGATTGAGTGTCCGGGGCCGATCCAGCCCCGGAGCGTTTGGTATGCTCGCGTCAATGCCGTTGATCAACGATAAGGCGATCCAGCCTTTTCCATCACGGCCTGATAGTCCTTGAGAATCTGGACGACTTTGGCGTTGCGCGGGCTTTGGGCCGCGACTTCATCCCAGAACTCGAAAGCCTTGGTTTCAACGGTCTTCCATTCCTCAGCAGGAATGGTTGTCAGTTCAAGCGTGCTGCCGCCAGCACGCAGCGCCGCTTCACCACCCCAGTACCAATGCAGACGATGATAATGGGAGGAATCCATGCAGAGCCTCCACAAAGTCTTGAGGTGATCGGGAACTTCCTTCCAGCGATCGGCATTGGCGAAGAACGAGCCGCACCAGCCGCCGGAAATGTTGTTGGTCAGGAAGTACTTGACCACGTCCTCCCAGCCTGAAGTCTTGACTTCGGTGATGCCCGACCAGGCGACCGCGTCAATTTCGCCGGTCTGCATGGCGACGGGAACATCTTCGTAAGGAATGGTGACCGGCACCACGCCGAACTGTTCAAGGAACTTGCCCGCTGTCGGGAAGGTGTAGGTGCGCAGGCCCTTGAGATCGGCAAGCGACTTGATCGGCTTGTTGGTCGAGAAGTTGCAGGGATCCCAGGCGCCGGCCGACAGCCATTGGACGCCGACTTCGGCGTAGGCTTCCTCCCAGATCTTGTCGAGACCGTATTTGTGAAAAAGGGTCGGCACATCGAGGCTGAAGCGCGAGGCGAAGGGGAAGTATCCGCCGAACACCTTGATATCCACCGGCGAATTCATCGAATCGTCGTCAGACTGAACGGCATCAATGGTACCCTGCTGCATGGCACGGAACAGTTCACCCGTCGGGACCAACTGATCAGACGTGTAAAGCTCGATTACCATTTGCCCCTGCGCGGCAATGTTGAAGGCTTCAACACATGGCTTGACGACTTCTTCGGCCAAGGCAGCACCTGCATAGGTCTGCAGCCGCCATTTGATCACCTTGTCCTGCGCCTTGACATAGGGCGCTGCAAGCGTTGCAGGAGCCGCGACCGCAACAGCGACGCCGGCTTTCTTCAGAAACTCTCTTCTATTGGTCATTTTCCTTGTTACCCTCTTTCGGTTGCTTTCTTGGCGAACCCGCCGGCCGCATGAATGAACGGCGGGATTCCTGATCTGGCGGCCCGACGTCGCGAACCGCGTGGAAAGTGCGGCCCTATCCCTTCACATAGACATGCTCGGGCAGCCAGAGCGCGATCTGCGGAAACATCATCACGATGGCCAAACCGATCATCATGATGAAAACAAACGGGATGATCGACTTGTAGATGTCCACCAGCGATATTTCCGGCGGCGCCATGGCCCGCATCAGGAACAGGTTGTAGCCGAACGGCGGCGTCATATAGGCGATCTGACAGGTGATGGTGTAGAGAACGCCATACCAGATAAGGTCAAATCCGAGATTGCCGACCAGCGGAATATAGAGCGGCGCGACAATGACCAACATCGCCGTGTCATCGAGGAAAGTGCCCATGATGATGTAGGAAATCTGCATCATGATGAGGATTTCCCAAGGTCCCAGTCCCCATTTGTCGAGCAGCAGGTATTCGATCGCCTTGACCGCTCCCAATCCATCAAAAACCGAGCCGAAGCAAAGGGCGGCGAGGATAATCCACATGAACATGCAGGATATGCCCAGCGTCTGTTCCAGCGTGCGGTTCCAGACGGCAAGCGTCAGCCGGCCCTTGTACCAGGAGGCGGCAAGCGAGGCCAAGGCGCCGACGGCCGAACTTTCCACCAGGCTGGTGATGCCCATCAGGAAAAGGCCCATCATCAGGAAAAAGATCATGAACGGCAAAATGCCGGCCCGCAGCAGTTTGAGCTTTTCCACCATCGGCATGTTGCGCTCTTCCTTTGGAAGAATCGGCCCGAGGTTGGGCTGGAAATAGCAGCGCACCACCAAATAGATGATAAAGAGCGCAGCCAGCAGCAGGCCCGGCAGCGCGCCGGCGATCCAGAGCTTGCCGACCGGCTGGCGGGCGATCATACCGTAAAGCACAAGCACCACGCTGGGCGGCACCAGAATACCGAGCGAACTGCCCGCCTGGATGACTCCCGACACCATGATCTTGTCGTAGCCGCGCCTGAGCAATTCCGGCAAGGCAATGGTCGCACCGATGGCCATGCCGGCCACGCTTAGCCCGTTCATGGCGGAAATCACCACCATCAGGCCGATCGTGCCGACAGCAAGTCCGCCTGGCATGCCGCCCATCCAGACATGAAACATTTTGTAAAGATCTTCGGCGATGCCGGATTCAGACAGCATGTAGCCCATGAAGATGAACAGCGGCAGGGTCAGCAGCGGATACCATTTCATCAGCTTCATGCCGGCGCTGAAGCCAAGCTCGAAACCGCCATTGCCCCACAACAAGGCGGAAGCTACCACCGCGACAAAGCCGATGGCGCCAAACACGCGCTGGCCGGTGAGCATTGTCAGCATCATTGATGAGAACATCAACAATGCAATCATTTCATAACTCATGTGATCGGCCTCCCGCGCGCGACGGCCAGATCCTTGATGAAGATTGAAATGGCTTGAAACAGCATCATCACGATACCGATCGTCATGAGGATCTTGATCGGCGCCATGTAAGGCGACCATGACGAATAGCTGGTCTCGCCATATTGAAGTGCATAGGCGGTGGAAGAGATCGCGCCATAGAGCAGGAACAGAAGATAAATCAGAAGCATCACCACCGTGACGGCGTCAACCGCCGCCTTGGTTCTGTGCGACCAGCGTCCGTAAAGCAGATCCATCCGGACATGGGAATCAAGCTGCAGGGAATAGGGACCGCCAAGAATGTAATAGGCGACCATGGCGAACTGGGCCATTTCAAGGGTCCAGTTGGTATAGGAAGACGGCAGGTGAACGGTCTTGGTCAGGGAGGAGTAAAGCAGGATGCCCATCATCACCAGGACGAGATACATCGCCACCCGGCCAACCCGGCGGTTGAACCTGTCGACGACATGAACGAATTTTACCAATGCAGGCGGCATGGAGCACCTCCTGGATCGGTCAAAGATCCGGTACCGGCCTGCAGACCACAGACGTGACCGTAGATCAACAATGTCATTTCATTTCCTCTCCGGTGATCTTTCCCCTGCACGCTTCTTAGTCTTTTGGTTTTCCCGTCAGCCGTCGACCCCGATTTCAGCAAGGCTTTGTGCCAGCACCCCGGTCAAATAATCCGCAATCCTGATCTGGCTTGCCGCATCGGCGATGAGGTCGTTCCTGATCTCGATCATGACATTGGGCAGGCCGTTTGCAAGGCCGTGCACCTTCAAAGTGTGGGTTACGCCGTCCTCCGGCCCATAGGGTTCATTACGCCGAATATCGAAAGAACCGGCCTTGCCGGTTGCCAGCATACCGTCCGCAAGCCGGCAATCAACATCATTCAGGATGCCGATTTCAACGGAGCGCGGCACGCCGTTGTAGACCGGCGTGAAACTGTGGATGGTCACCAGCAGCGTCTGGCGTCCCTCCGCCTTGCGCTGCCGGATGACAGCGTCCAGCGTCTCCTTGAACGGCGCGTAGATTTCCGCGACACGTTGCTGGCGCTGCGCCTCGGTAAGACCGGCATTGCCCGGAATTTCAAAGACCTCGCTCTTTGCCGGCACCGAATCGGCGGCCTCCGGCGGGCGGTTGCAGTCATAGGCAAGGCGGGAAAAATTCTGGTGCACCAGGGTGGCGTTCAAGTTTTCCGCCATCCTGACCGCCACCGGCAAGGCGCCTGGATCCCAGGCGATATGGGCCATCAACGCTTCTTGCGGCAGACCCAGCGTTCCCAAAGACAGGGGCAGTCGATTGCTGGCATGTTCACACACCAAAAGCACGCTGCCGGCGGCATCACGGTTGACAACCGTGACTGCCTCGCAGTCTTGCTCCACCAGCAACCGCTTTTCCGACATCATGCAGTGATCTCCCAGATTATCATGCCGCAGGTCTCCGTGCAGGATCCTGAAAGCGTATTTTGTGAAAAGAATTCTTCAAGATGTCGCCTTTGTCAATCTCGCTACTGAAAATTATCCTACAAAAAACCTGTTGACTCACCGTGCTCAACAATTCCATATTTCTGGAAAGATCCGGCAAAGACCGGAACAGGGGGATCGCCGTAGTTGTCTAGCCAAACAAAAACTGTTTCGGATGTCATAACGGCGCGTTTTGAAGCGATGACCCGTGCTGAAAAAAAGCTGGCGTCCAGTTTGCTCGATAATTACCCGGTCTCAGGCCTCGGCTCCATTACGACCGTTGCCGATAATGCCGAGGTTTCAACGCCGACAGTGGTACGCATGGTGCAAAAGCTGGGCTACAGAGGCTTTTCGGATTTTCAGTCGCACCTGCATCACGAGCTTGAAGAAACCATTTCCAACCCGATCACCAAGCATGAGCGGCTGGCGCCGAATGCGCCCGGCACCCATGTGCTCAACCGTTTTGCCGATGCCGTGATCAACAATATGCGCCAGTCTCTGGGCGCGCTCGATACGGCCGATTTTGACGGTGCGGCAAAACTGGTCGCCGACCGCAAGCGCTCTATCTATCTTGCCGGCGGCCGGATCACCGGCGCACTTGCCGAATATTTCTTCACCCATCTGCAGGTCATTCGCTCCGGCGTGACGCAAATCTCCGCCAATCCCGCAAGCTGGCCGCATTATGTGCTCAACATGGGCAAAGGCGACGTGCTGATCCTGTTTGATATCCGCCGCTATGAGACCGAGATGGAGACGCTGGCCCGCGTTGTCCGCGAACTCGGCATGGACATCATCCTTTTCACCGATCAGTGGGGATCGCCTGTCGCCAAGCATGCCACCCACACTTTCCGTATCCACATCGAAGCGCCGTCGGCGTGGGATTCTTCGGTTGCGACGTTGCTGGTGGTCGAAGCAATGATCGAGGCCGTTCAAAACAGCACCTGGGAAAAAACCCGGGAGCGCATGAAAATGCTTGAAGGCATTTTCGAAGCCACACCCCTTTTCCGGAAACTTCAAAACAAGGAGCAGACAAAAAACAATTGATTTATTCATTGCCTCTTCATGTGCATCCTGATGCCGCGCCAGTTGGCCGGTTTCCAAAAAAAAGAGCTGTCACAATAGCTTCACGTCCCCAACGTATCAGCGGCTTGTCGCTGAAAACAAAAACCAAAGGAGAAAACCAGTGAAAATGAAATTTTATAAAACTGTCTCCGTGACCCTCGCCGCCCTGATGGCTTCAACTGCAGTAGCGCAGGCCGACATGATGGAAGACCTGGTCAAGGCTGCGCAAGCGGAAGGCGAATTGACGACAATCGCCCTGCCGCACGACTGGTGCGGCTATGGCGGCGTCATCGAGGGCTTCAAGGCAAAATACGGCCTCAAGGTCAACGAACTGAACCCGGACGCAGGTTCGGGCGATGAAATCGAAGCCATCAAGGCCAACAAGGACAACAAGGGCTCGCAAGCGCCTGACGTCATCGACGTCGGCCTGTCCTTCGGCCCTTCGGCCAAGGCTGAAGGCCTGCTCATGCCTTACAAGGTTTCCACCTGGGATACCATTCCGGACTCAGCCAAGGATGCCGATGGTTTCTGGTATGGCGATTATTACGGCGTCATGGCCTTTGAAGTGAACAAGGACATCGTCAAGGAATCCCCCACGGACTGGGCCGACCTGTTGAAGCCGGAATATGCCAACATGGTTGCATTGGCCGGTGATCCGCGCACAGCCAACCAGGCCATTTCGGGCGTCTTCGCGGCTGGTCTTTCAGCTGCCGGCGGCGACGTTGCCAAGGCTGGAGAAGCAGGCCTCGCCTTCTTCAAGGACCTCAACGCCAAGGGCAATTTCGTGCCCGTCATCGGCAAGTCGGCACCTCTGGCGCAAGGCACGACGCCCATCGTGCTGCGTTGGGATTATAACGCCCTTGCTGACCGCGATACGCTGAACGGCAACCCGCCGATCGACGTTATCGTTCCTGCAACCGGTGTTGTAGCCGGTGTTTACGTGCAGGCGATTTCCGCCTATGCGCCCCACCCGAATGCTGCCAAGCTCTGGATGGAATACCTTTATTCAGACGAAGGACAGCTTGGCTGGCTGAAGGGCTATTGCCACCCGATCCGTTTCAACGATCTGGCTGCAAACGGCAAGATTCCGCAGGACATGCTCGACAAGCTGCCGCCGGCTGAAGGCTATGCCAAGGCTGTATTCCCGACGCTTGACGAACAGTCCGCCTACAAGGAAGCCATCACCAAGAACTGGGATAGCGTTGTTGGCGCCAACGTGCAGTAATCTGTACCGACATGACCTTCCCGGCTTGCGCCGGGAAGGTCATTTGTTCTCCAATGATTTCATTTTTTTCCATGTGAAGTGACAGAATGGCACAGACCCGCAACATCGTGAACCGGCGCCTTATGATGGATTGGCTTGGCATCGCGCCCTTTGCGCTGTTTGCCGTACTGTTCCTGATCATGCCGACGCTTTATCTGGTATCGGGCGCCTTTCTTGATCCCCAGGGCAATCTGACGCTGCAGAATCTGCGCGACCTGTTCGAACCGACGATTCTCGCCGCCTATGTGATTTCCATCAAGGTCAGCGTGACTTCGGCACTGGGTGGCGCATTGGTCGGCTTTTTTCTGGCTTGGGCCATTGTTCTGGGCGGACTGCCGCGATGGGTTCGCTCGATCGTTCTTACTTTTTGCGGCGTGGCTTCCAATTTCGCCGGCGTGCCGTTGGCTTTCGCCTTTCTGGCAACGCTTGGCCGTCTCGGCCTTGTAACGATCATCGCCAGGGATGTGTTCGGTTTCAACCTCTATGCGACAGGGTTCAACATCCTGTCGTTTCTGGGCCTGACGATCACCTACATGTATTTCCAGATTCCGTTGATGGTGCTGATCATCACGCCGGCGCTGGACGGATTGAAGAAGGAATGGCGCGAAGCCTCCGCCATTCTCGGCGCCACCACCTTTCAATATTGGACCATGGTGGCGCTTCCCATTCTCTGGCCTAGCCTGCTGGGCACGACATTGCTGCTTTTTGCCAATTCATTCGGGGCGATCGCTACCGCTTATGCGCTGACAGGCTCGTCGCTCAACATCGTGCCAATCGTTCTCTATGCACAAATCCGCGGCGATGTGCTCCATAATCCCAATCTCGGATACGCCGTGGCTTTCGGCATGGTGGTCGTTACCGGGATTTCCAACACAATCTACATCTGGCTGCGCATGCGGGCTGAACGGTGGCAGAAATGAAACCACAACGCATCTGGGCATGGCTGGCGGTTACCATCGGGGCGTTTTATTTCGTCATGCCGTTGATCGCCACCTTCGAATTCTCCCTGCGCATGCGCCGCGGCGAATATTCGTTCGACGCTTATCGTTCGGTTTTTGCAGACAACCAGTTTCGCGACACATTCAGCTATTCGATCCTGATGGCGGTGTTGACCATCATCGTCGGCGCATTGATGATTGTGCCGACTGCTTATTGGGTGCGGTTGCGTCTGCCGCAAATCAGGCCAATCATCGAATTCGTGACACTGCTGCCGCTTGTCATTCCGGCCATCGTCATCGTCTTCGGCTATTTGCGGCTTTATAATTCCTCGTCTTTGTTGCCTTTCACCGCCACCGACAGGGGCACCGACCTGCTGCTGATGTTTGCCTTCATGACACTGTCGTTGCCCTATATGTATCGTTCGGTTGATACGGCCATGCGGGCGATTGATGTAGGCGTATTGACGGAAGCCGCCGAAAGCCTGGGTGCGGGCTGGCCGACAATCATGTTCAAATGCATATTTCCCAATGTCATGGGCGGCGTTCTTTCCGGCGCCTTCATCACCTTTGCCATTGTGATCGGTGAATTCACGCTGCCGTCACTGCTCAACAGGCCTGCCTTCGGGCCCTATCTGCAGTTGATAGGCGCCAATCGCGCCTATGAGCCGCCGGCTTTGGCGATGATTGCCTTCTTCATGACCTGGGCCTCGATGGGCCTGATCAATATTATTTCCCGCTTGCAGCCCGGCGCCCATGTGAGAGCTTGAGTGGCGCCGCGAATTGAACCACGTAAGGACTGCCTATGTCGTTTCTTGAACTGACCAACATCCAGAAGTTTTACGGCCCGAGCCAGGTCGTCAAGGACTTCACCATGGGCATCGAACAGGGCGAGTTTGTCTCCTTCCTCGGCCCCTCCGGCTGCGGCAAGACCACGACCTTGCGGATGATCGCCGGCTTTGAAATTCCCAGTGACGGAACGATTTCCATCAACGGCGTTGTCCAGAACGAGCTTAAACCCAACCAGCGCAATATCGGCATGGTCTTCCAGTCCTATGCGCTGTTTCCCAATATGACGGCCAGCGAGAATGTCGCCTTCGGGCTCAAGGTGCACCGCCGCTCGAAAGCTGAAACTGCGGCCAGCGTCAAGGACATGCTCGGACTGATCGGCCTCGAGCATCTGGCCGACCGCTATCCTTATCAGCTGTCCGGCGGCCAGCAGCAGCGCATCGCGCTGGCGCGCGCGCTTGCCGTCAAACCCAAGGTGCTGCTGCTGGACGAACCGCTGTCAGCGCTCGACGCCAAGATCCGCGTCTCGTTGCGCGAGGAAATCCGCTCGATCCAGCAAAAGCTCGGAATCACCACGGTGTTTGTCACCCATGACCAGGAAGAGGCATTGTCGATTTCCGACCGCATCGTCGTGATGCATGCAGGTCGCGCCGATCAGGTCGGTTCGCCTTTTGATATCTACAACAAGCCGATGACCCGCTTCGTCGCGTCTTTTGTCGGCACATTGTCGATCATCGAAGGCACGGTCGCAGACCCTGATGCGCGTTCCGTCAAGATCGGCGGTCACACAATCGTCATTTCGGAAGGCATTTCGGATTTCAAGCCGGGAGACACGATCTCGCTGGCATTGCGGCCTGAGGCGCTGTCAATCGGCGCCGTCACCGGACGGGATTCCAGCCTGACCGGAACTGTGGCCAGCGTCAGCTTTTTGGGATCGGTGATCCGGGTGCGCCTGAATGTCGGTGATCAGACCGTTTCGCTCGACATGTTCAATTCGCCAGGTTATCGCCCGCCCGTGATCGGCGAAAGCGTCGAGGCGCGATTTGCCTCAGCGGACGTCCTGGTCATCCGCGAATGAATGAAGCCGAATAATTTGTCAGCAACCTTTGGCTGATGATTGAAAGCGCAAAGATCGCTGAAATGCTCTGAAAGCATGCGTGTAGCCTATCGTTCAAACGAATCCATTCGGACGCTACAGGCATCAGACGTCGTCGAATTGCTCGGGACATATTGCCAATATCCGATATGCCTCGGATTGCGCCATTTCGATCAAATAAGCGAGGAAATTGGTGTCGGGCGTCGTGCATGCAGCGCGCAGGGGTTTAAGCCCGTCATATATATTTCTTACTATAACTTCATTGCAGTTTGGAATTTCCGTCATGGTATCAAGTTTCAAGTTTATACGCCCAATATTCATAGCTTTTCTCTCCGAAAACACCAGTAAATATAAGTATATACGAGACAAAAACTCAATCAATGCGTAATTGACAAATGTTAACAAATTTGAGGACGAATCATAAATACATTCTGTAGACTGATATTATCAACGATAATACTTTATCATTTTGCGAATATACTAATTTAAAGAATTGCCATTCGTGGCGGGAATGCATTGACGCGCTTTTGCATCGGCCCAATTCCCTCCAAGCGCCAAGGCGCAAAGGTCGTCGCAACACATTGAAAAATGCATGCATCTTATGGTTCAGACGAATCCATTCGCGCACGACCTGCATCGGGGTCTCGGAGAATGTCGCGATAGGCGTGCTCGACGCCATGGCGATCTGTCACGCCGTAGCAATTGTCCGATAATGTGCGGATGTTGCCGGCTGTCAAATCCACCTTGCCATGCCCGCCTGGAATATCCAGGACATAAGTGGGTTGGCAAAGACCGGACAGATGTCCGCGCAGGGCGCCGACAAGCTTCTGCCCATCGGCAATGGAAACGCGAAAATGGCTGGTGCCGGGGGCCAGGTCCGGATGGTGAAGGTAATAGGGCTTGATCCGGTTTTCGACAAAACGGCGCATCAAGTCTGAAAGCACATCGACATTGTCATTGATTCCCTTCAGCAATACGGTTTGGCTGACCATCACGATACCGCCATCGACGATCAGGGCGATTGCGCGCCGCGCCGCCTGGCCGATTTCGCGCGGATGATTGGCATGAAGCGCGACATAGACGGTTTTTCCGCAGGCTTTCATTGCAGTGACCAAGGCGTCGGTCACACGGTCAGGATCGACGGCCGGAACGCGGCTATGAATGCGGATGATGCGCAAATGTTCAATGACGGAGAGCCGCTCCATGAGATCTTGCAGCCGACGCGGCGACAGCACCAGCGGATCGCCGCCGGTCAAAATGACTTCCCATATGCAAGGCCTGCTCGCAATATAGGCGATGGCAGCATCGAGCTTTTCGCCTGACAGCAATCCATCGCCATCCGGGCCTACCATTTCACGGCGAAAGCAGAAGCGGCAATAGACCGGGCAGACATGGACGGCTTTCAGCAAAACCCGATCAGGATATCGATGAACGATGCCTTCAACCGGGCTGAAAGCATGGTCGCCGATTGGGTCGAAGTACTCTTCCTGGCGTTGCATCAATTCATCCGGATCGGGCAGGAACTGCAGTGCGACGGGATCGGCAGGATCGGACGGATCAATGAGATCAGCCATTGTGCTGGTGACGGCAACTGCATAATGCGCCGCCACGGCTTCAAGGCCGGCTTGTTCGGCGGCATTGACAAGGCCCGCCTCAACAAGTTCACTAATGGATGTCAGCGTTGGCGTGGCCTTGACCGTCATGGTTTGGCGACGGGCGCCCAAAGCACCTGCTCGATATTTGTCGCGCCGGTCGCCAGCATGGCCAAACGGTCAAAGCCCAAGGCGATTCCGCTGGCTTCCGGCATCATGCCGATGGCTGCCAGGAAATCCTCGTCAAGCGGATAGGCCTCGCCATAGATGCGTTGCTTGTCATCCATTTCCATTTCAAATCTGCGCCGCTGTTCATTGGCGTCGGTCAATTCGCCGAATGCATTGGCGATCTCGATGGTGGCGGCAAACAGTTCGAAGCGCTCGGCGACCCTTGGGTCATGGCCTGCAGGCCGCGCAAGAGCGGCTTCGGCAATCGGGTATTCGTAAAGGATCGTCGGGCGCTCCAGTCCAAGATTGGGATCGATTTTTTCCACCACGACACGGCTGAAGAGATCAGACCAACTGTCGTCATCGGCGATCTTCATGCCAATGCCTGTGACATCCGCAGCCAGGCGATCCAGATCGGTGGCGCCGTCGCTACCGATGGTGGCAAACAGGTCTATGCCCGCATAGAGGTCAAAAGCTTCAGCGACTGTAATTTTGCGAACGGCCGCGAACGGATCGCACGTCCTGCCGCGCCAATCAAATATTTTCGTCCCGGCCGTCTCGGCGGCAAGCGCCAGCAATTCGACGCTTTCTTCCATCAACACGGTATAATCTTCCTCCGTGCGATACCATTCCAGCATTGTGAATTCCGGATGGTGAAGCGGCCCCCTTTCGCGATTGCGGTAAGCGTGGGCAAAGCAGAATATCCGCTTTTCTCCGGCAGCCAGCAGTTTCTTGCAGGCAAATTCCGGCGAGGTGTGAAGAAACAGAGGCTGGCTGGTCAGATCCGTGCCGATCGCTTCGGTCCGGAAAGCGTGCAGATGGGTTTCATTTCCAGGCGAAACTTGCAGGCATGAGGGGTCGACTTCCAGAAAATCGCGCCGTGCAAAAAAATCCCGAAATGCCGACTGGATGGCATTGCGCCCCAGCAGAAACGGACGGCGGTCCGCATGCGCCAAGGGCGCCCACCAGGACGAGGCAACGGGATTTCTGGTGATCATGTGAATGTTTCCCGATTCAGTCTGGTATTTGGCGCAAATTTAGGGTAGTTCGCATCCAAACTCCATCCGAGCGCGTTTTTGCGGGTCTGTTTTGCAGTCCTGTACGACGCCTTTTTCACAAGTACAAGGAAGAGTTATGGCAAAAGTCATCGCTTCATCACTGCGCAAGGGCAATGTGCTCGACATTGACGGCAAACTTTACGTCGTTCTGACGGCGCAGAACTTCCATCCCGGCAAGGGCACGCCGGTCACCCAGATCGACATGCGCCGCATTTCCGATGGCGTCAAAGTGTCTGAACGCTGGAAGACAACCGAACAGGTTGAACGCGCCCATGTCGAAGACCAGACCTTCAACTTCCTCTATGAAGACGGCGAAGGCATGCACTTCATGAATCCGGCCTCCTATGACCAGGTGATGGTGTCGATGGATGTGATCGGCGACGACAAGGCCTATCTGTCCGAGGGCATGGAAGTAAAGCTGTCCATCCATAACGACATCGCCATTGCCATGGAACTGCCGCGGCAGGTGACGCTGGAAGTCATGGAAACCGAACCGGTGGTCAAGGGCCAGACGGCGTCGTCCTCCTACAAGCCCGCCATCCTGTCCAACGGCCTCCGCACCCTTGTTCCGCCGCATATTAATGTCGGCACGCGCATTGTCGTTTTGACAGAAGACGGCTCCTATTCGGAGCGCGCCAAGGATTGATCCTTGCCACAGCCAAGAATTTCAGGGGCTCCGGAAACGGGGCCCTTTTTTTGCAGCCTGCTTTCGGCGCTGAAAGCCGTGCCCGCAAAAGCAAAATGCAACACACGATAAAAGCCCCGGACCTTCATCCGGGGCTTTGAGGAATTTGCGGAAACGATTGCTTATTCAGCGCGGCTCTTGGCATTTTTCTTCGGCTTTGCGCCTGAAGACTTTCCGCCCTTTGGCTTGTCAAAGATTGAAGTTTCATATTTTGGCTTGTCGAACTTCTTCTTGGCCGGCTTGGCGGCCCAGACTTCCTTGTCCATCTGCTCGATTTCCGAGCGGGGAGCGGAACTGGCGGGCTTTTCAAATTTGCGCTTTTCGCGCACTTCGCCTTGAACTGCGTCGGTTCGGCCAGCCGGCGCGGATCTGTCGGCCCAGGGCTTCTTATCAGCATAGGGCTTTTTGTCGCCAAAGGATTTCTTGTCCGCATAGGGTTTCTTGTCGCCGAACGACTTCTTGTCGCCATAGGGCTTGCGGTCGCTTGCAGGCCTTGCATATTCGGGCCGCGAGAAATCAGGCTTTCCGTCGAGGCTCTTGATCGTGACGCCGTTTTCCAAGGACAGCGCCGGGCCGATGGCAGCCAGGAAGCGGGTCACGCAATTGGCGGCAATTTCCACATGGGTTTCATCGGGCTGCATCTTGATGGCGCCGATTTCGCGCTTGGTAATTCCGCCTTTCTTGCACAAAAGCGGAATCAACCAGCGCGGCTCGGCATTCTGCTTTCGACCGACGGATACGGAGAACCATTTGCTGTCGGCAAAATCATCACGGCTTTCCCTGCGGGGCTGCTCGGCAACGGGGGAAACATCGATCAGATCCTCAGGCGCGGAACGGCCGGTCCGGTAAAGGCGAACGAAAGCCGCAGCAACCTGTTCTGCGCCATGCTTGGCCAGAAGCTCGCCGACAAAGGCCTTTTCTTCTTCCTGCAACGGCTCGCTGAAAGCCGGATCGGCAAGAATGCGCTCGTCATCGCGGCGGATGATGTCGTCGGCTGAAGGCGGACGGGCCCATTCCGCCCGGATACTGGCGTTTTGCAGCAGGCGTTCGGCCTTGCGCTTGGCATTGCCCGGAACAATCAGCACGCTGACGCCCTTGCGCCCTGCCCGGCCGGTACGACCGCTTCGGTGCAGAAGCGTATCCGGATTGGTGGGAAGGTCGGCATGGATGACCAATTCAAGATTTGGCAGGTCGATGCCGCGCGCAGCGACATCGGTCGCAATGCAGACGCGAGCGCGACCGTCACGCATGGCCTGAAGGGCGTGGGTACGTTCGTTCTGGCTCAATTCGCCGGAAAGCGCCACAACCGAGAAACCGCGATTGTTGAACCGCGCCGTCATGTGATTGACCGCCGCACGGGTTGAACAGAACACCAAAGCCGTCTTGGCTTCATAATAGCGAAGCACGTTGATGATGGCGTTTTCCCGATCATTGGCCGCAGCCACCAGCGCGCGATATTCAATATCGATATGCTGCTTCTGTTCGCTTGCGGTGGAAATGCGCACCGCATTCTTCTGGTAGCTTTTTGCAAGCGTCGCGATCGCCTTGGGAACGGTCGCCGAAAACATCAAAGTCCGGCGTTCGGCAGGCGCTGCATCAAGGATATATTCGAGATCCTCGCGGAAGCCGAGATCAAGCATCTCGTCGGCTTCATCCAGCACGACGGCGCGCAACTGGCTCATATCGAGGGAATTTCTGTGAATATGGTCGCGCAGTCGTCCCGGCGTTCCAACCACGATATGCGCGCCGCGTTCAAGCACACGACGCTCGGTGCGCATGTCCATGCCGCCGACGCAGGACGCAACGGTTGCGCCGGTCAATTCATAAAGCCATTCCAGCTCGCGCTTGACCTGCAGCGCCAGTTCACGTGTCGGCGCGACGGCCAGCGCCAATGGCGCGCGCGGCTCACCGAAACGCTCCTTGTCGCCCAGCAAGGTCGGCGCCAGCGCCAGACCGAAGGCCACCGTCTTGCCGGAGCCTGTCTGGGCCGAGACAAGGGCATCCGCCCCGTTCAGTTCGCCGTCGAGAACCGCCTTCTGGACGGGTGTCAATTCGTTATAACCGCGTTTGGTCAATGCCTGGGCAATCGCCGGAACGATGCCTTCGAAATCTGTCATGATGGGTCTTTCGGAAATACGGGCGCTTGACGCGCTGTTATTGGTGATGCTTTTGGAAGGCGCATGTCAACCGGGTTCAAGACACGGTCCATTTGGCGTCTTCATACTTGCATATGCGGACAATGTACAGTGTGCAGTGCAAACCATGGCAAGATGCTGCAATCGGGCTTTCTTCCATCCTGTCGGATATAGGCCCCGTTCGCGCTCATGTGGCGTCAAATCCCGGATGAAATGTGACTGCTCCGACCGGCACAGCGGCAGAAAATGCCAGGATCTGGAAATATTGAGGCTCCATGCCGGGATAGGTTACACGCGGATCCGCCTTGAAGCCGAAACGTCCATAATAGGCCGGGTCACCCAAAACCACGCAGCCTTCAGCCCCCATGGACTTGATTTCATCCAGCCCCGCTTTGATCATTGCCGCACCGATCCCCTGGCCTTGGCAATCCGGACTGACCGCGACCGGCCCAAGACAGAACCAGCCTTTGTCCCCACTTTCCATTCTCACCGGCGAAAACGCCAAGTGCCCGACCACTTTGCCGTCAGCAAGCGCGACCAGTGAAAGCGTCAAGACGCCGGCAGCGCGCAAGGCGTCGATAATCTCCGCCTCAGTCTGGCTGCTATAGGCCACCGGCGCAAAGGCTGCTTTCGTCATGGCGCGAATGGCCGCAATATCATCCGGTTTTTCGTGTCGAATTATCATGGCGCACAGATAGCGGATTTAGATCGGTACGAAAAGTTCAAGCCGGGTTCATCGAGCCATTCGGCCCGATTTTTTACAGACAAATGCGGCAGCCGACTTATGTTGAATGGATTGCAGAAGCTCTTTGGATTATCGTCAGCCAAAGGCAGAAACAGGGCGGGCAGTTTCCTTGATATTGGCGATCATGTCAGACATCCATGCAAACAGGGAGGCGTTTGAAGCATGCTTGGCATCTGCCGCCAGCGCCGGCGCCGACAGGCTGGTCCTGTTGGGTGACATTGTCGGCTATGGCGCGGACCCCGTTTGGTGCGCGACCAAGGCGATGGAACTGGTCGGGCGCGGCGCCCTTGCCGTTCGCGGCAACCACGACGATGCGATATCGCAAACCCGGGCCGGCATGAACCCGGTCGCCCAAGCCGCCATTGACTGGACACGAGGCGTGCTTGCCGTCGAACACAAAGACTTCCTGGCTGAATTGCCGCTGGAGGTTCGCGAAGATGACTGCCTGTTTGTGCATGCGGATGCCAGCGCTCCGCTACGCTGGAACTATGTAACCGATAAAGATGCCGCCGCCCGGCATTTTGCGGCCTGCAGCGAGACGTTCAGCTTTTGCGGCCATGTTCACCGTCCGGCCTTGTTCAGCCTGCCTGCATCCGGAAAAATAGTCGCGTTCAAACCCAATTCGATGCAGCCGATACCGCTTCTTGCGCAGCGCCGCTGGCTGGCCGTTATGGGCGCGGTCGGTCAGCCTCGCGACGGCAATCCGGCCGCCGCCTATGGTTTGCTGGACACTCAAAGCAGGCAATTGCATTTCATGCGGGTTGCTTACGACATTGATGCCGCGGTTGCGAAAATCAGGGCGGCGGGCCTGCCTGATTCCCTGGCCTCGCGCCTTTTGAACGGATATTGACGCATGGCCCGCAGGAAGCTGGAACCCGGCGCGGTCATTGACGGATTTACAATTGGCCAACTGGTTCACAGCGGCGGCATGGCCAGGTTGTGGAGCGTGACCCATGCTGACTTTGACTTCCCGATGCTGATGAAGGTTCCGTTGATCGGCGCTTCAGACGATCCTGCAGCCATCGTCAGCTTCGAGATGGAGCAGATGATCCTGCCCCGTCTCAGCGGCCCGCATGTGCCGCGTTTTGTCGCCAATGGCGATTTCGCCGTCCAGCCTTTTATCGTCATGGAAAGGGTGGAAGGCACATCGCTTTATCCCTCCATTGAAAAACTGCCATTGTCGCCTGACAATGTCGCAGCCTTGGGCGCAAGGATCGCCATCGCACTGGATGCGCTGCATCGCCAGAATGTCGTCCATCTGGATATCAAGCCGTCCAACATCATGTTTCGCGCTAGCGGCGATGCCGTGCTGGTGGATTACGGACTGGCGCACCACATGATGCTGCCTGACCTGATGGGAGAGGAGTTTCGGCTGCCCTATGGCACCGCGCCCTATATGGCGCCGGAGCAAGTCCTGGGACAACGCAGCGATATTCGCAGTGATCTCTTTGCCTTGGGCGCATTGCTATATTTCTTCGCGACGGGCACGCGCCCTTTTGGCGACCCACAACGGCTTTCCGGCCTGAAAAAACGACTCTGGCGCGACCCGATGCCGCCGCGCGCCTTGAAGGCGGATATTTCCGAGGCGCTGCAGGAGGTCATATTGCGCTGTCTGGAAATCAACCCGGCCCGTCGTCACCCGACTGCGGCCCAACTCGCTGTCGACCTGCAGGACCTGTCGCGCATCAGCCTGACAGCGCGGGCAACCAAGCTCAAGCGCGACGGCTGGAGCGAAGTCATCAAGCGCCGCTTCAACCCCGACCCGATGGAAACTGTAAAACTGCAGTCCGTTGGCGTTCAGCAATCAACCGCGCCGATCGTCGCCGTCGCGATTGATCTGGGCGACGGCTCGGCGGAACTCGCAGAACAATTGCGCATCACCACAGGCCGGATTGTCGAAAAGACGTCCAATGCCCGGATTGCCTGCCTCAACATATTGAAGATACACCGGATCGGCTTGGATTCCATGATCGATGAACAGGGCAACAACAAGCATGTCCAGCGGCTGGTGGAGCTGAAAAACTGGGCCCGGCCAATTGGCGCCGCCGAAGGGGCCGTCACCTTCCATGTGCTGGAAGCCGTCTCACCGGCAACGGCGATTCTGGAGTTTGCGCGCGACAATCACGTTGACCACATCGTCATGGGCGCCAGGGCAGCATCCACCATGCGCTCGCTGCTGGGCAGTGTTTCAGGTGAAGTGGCGGCCAATGCGCCATGCACCGTGACTGTCGTCAGGTAAAAGGCTGGCATGCGTTAGCGCGCCTCTATCACCGCGCGCAATTCGGCTTGGCGGATGGCATCGATCGGGAAGTTCCACATCAAGGCTATGGCCCCAAGCTTGGGTATTATGGGCAATGCACCATAAAGCAGCGAAAGCGTGGAGAGCGCAAATTCCGGCTGGGAGACCGCCCCGCTTGCAAATCCGGCCCAGGCCAGAAGCGGAAAGACTGCGCCCACGGCCAGCGCCAATGACAGTTTCGTGGCCAGGCTCCATGCGGCGAAATAGAACCCGGATCGCTGTTCGCCCGACAGGGCCGTATCATTGTCGATGACATCAGACTGTATTGCCGGTGGCAGCGCCAGGTCAAAACCCAGCAACAGGCCGGTTGCCGCACAGATCAGCCCAAATGCTAAGACATCGCCGCTGCGAAGAAAGGCCGCAAACATGAAAATCAGGCAAGCCAGCACCATCGCATAGCACCAGGCCCGGTGTTTTCCGACCATCCGAGCGGCCTGAACCGCAATCGGCACGCCGGCGATGGCGCACAGAAAGTATAAGAAAAGCAGTGGACCGCGCATCGGTTCGGCTTCAAGCCGGTCGGAAACAAAATACAGAAACAGGGTGGCAGGCACCGCATTGGCAAAACCGTTGAGCAGGAAAGCTGCTATAAGCCGCAGGAACGGCCGGTTTCGGGTCAGCATCGCAAGACCATTCAGGATGTTAAGTGTTCGGACAGACGGATTTCCTGGTTCCGGCACTTTGGCGACAGCGATCAATCCGGCCAGCGGCAAAGCGATCAGCACGGCCACACCCATGCTGGCAAGGCCGTGAAATCCGCCGGTCGGGTCCAGACCGACTGCAAAAGGCAGGACTATGGCCACAAGGGTTCCAACAAGGGCAAAGCTCTCGCGCCAGCCGGTCACCAGCGCCCGGCCTTGGTAGCCGGACACCAACTCAGACCCCCAGGCCGTATAAGGCAAAATCGTCCAAGTGTAGCCGATCGAAACAATGCTTCCCCAAATCGCGAGATAGGCAAGCCCGGCATCCATCGGCGGCCAGAAAAGCATGAAAGCCGCAAAGGCGGTTACCGGCAGCGAAATAAGGAAAAACCCGCGCCGCCGGCCAATGGACATGGAGGACCGGTCTGCCAACCAACCGAAAACCGGATCTGTCAACGCATCCATCAACCGTAGCAGCACCAGGACCAGACCGACTGCAGAAAGTGAAAGACCGAGGTTATCGGCATAGAAAGTCGGGACAATGATATAAAGTGGCAAGGCCAGCGCGGAAAGAGGGACGGCAGGAAGCGCATAAGCCATCAGCACTTTCCAACCGGGTTGTACTGGATCGGCGCACAAGCCCATGACCTTGCCTTTCTGGTGGGAGTGAGCCGCCTGAAATTTTATCGCTTGAAGACGACCCTTGTCCGGGCGACGGGTATGCCAAACTTGGTCACTGTCGCGGTATTGACGACCGTGCCGTCCGGCTGCAGTGTCATGACATCGCTGAACCTGACCAGGTTTTTCTTGGCTTTTGGATCAAGATAGACAAGGTATGAAAAGCGGGCCGTATCACCTTTTAGCACAACCCTTGTCTTGCCGACCACGTCCTCGCGTGTTCCCGAATAGGTCGTCGGGCTGGTCTTTGTGAAGCGCCAAGTCTTGGTGTCGCGCTCGTTATTGTCATAGACGAAATCTTCGCGAAGCGTCAATTTCCTGCCATCCCAATGGCCGCGAAGATCAACCTTGAAGGACCGCTTGACGCCGTTGATCGCCGAGAAACTTCCGACGGCCGTCGTGCGTCCCTTGAAATAACTTTCGAATGTAAAATCCATGGCGTGGGAAACGCCAGCCGCAAGCAAGGTGGAAAAGCCGACTGCCGCCGCCGACAACAAGATCGCATATCTTCGCATGGTTGGTCCTTTCAATTGCATCAACGGCAGGGATACGCAAATGGTCCGCAGCCGGATCAGGCCGCAGCAAGACGGCAGACCGCGCCAGTCCCCTGTCAGAGTTGAGAGCCTATCCGCGCCAGGCCTGTCTCGCCGTCATTGCGGATCCATTTCAGTTGCCCGTCTTTGACATGATAAAGTTCAAAACACATTGGTTTTCCGTCATACCAATTCCGGAACTTCTGGCAGAGCCGATCGCTGTCGATCCACCAGCGACCCTTGTCATTCGGCTTGACAAAACGCCCCAGGCCAAGCGCCTCGCCTGACCCGTCGACGCCGCCGCTGAGCCTGTAGTTAAGCGGAAACTCACCGCCGAATGGCGTTTGCAGAAAAATTTGCCGACCTATGATGCCGGAACGGATTTCGTCGGACGAATAGCGCTCGGAACTGGCCAAGGCGGGAAACGCAAAAATGATGCTTGCCAGAAAAGCCAATGAGATACGCATCTGAACCTCCGTTCAATTTTCGCTCCTGAGGCAACTGAATACGAAAATCTCCGGCTTCCGGATTACCTGCGTTGCAAATATCGGGAGATCGCTTGGGCCAGGACGCAAGCGCGATCGATGCACTGAACCAACCGCCGGGCGGGGACGTATATGAGACAGACGCATGGAGGCTGCATTGAATACCCCGCCCAGGACAAAACCCACGACCAGGCAAAACGGCTTGAAATCGGCCAAGCTCGCCTGGGTTACCGGCGCCAGTTCCGGCATCGGCAGATCAGTTGCGCTCAAACTGGCCAAAGACGGCTGGAGAGTAATCGCCAGCGCCCGCAACACAAATGCGCTCGAAGAACTGGCAGCCGAGGCAACTGGCCGGATATTCGTGTTTTCACTGGATGTGACCGGCAAAGATGATGTCAATGCGGCAGTCAGCGCCATTGAGACCGCCCATGGCCCGATTGATCTGGCCTTCTTTTGCGCCGGCACCTATCGGCGGGATTCGGCTGACAGCTTTGATGTTGATGCACTGGGCGAAATGATGGCGCTCAATGTCATGGGCACAGCCAATTGCCTGGCCGCCATCATGCCCTTGATGACAGGCCGGAAATCCGGCCAGATCGCAGTGACCTCTTCGGTGGCGGGTTATACCGGCCTTCCCGGCGGCGGCTCTTATGGCGCGACAAAAGCAGCTTTGATCAATCTCTGCGAGGCGCTCTATCCCGAACTTGCTGCCCACAATGTCCGACTGAGCCTGATCAATCCGGGCTTTGTCGATACGCCGCTGTCGCAGAAAAACGACTTCGCCATGCCGTTCCTGATTTCGGCTGACGAGGCTGCGGATGCAATTGTCAGGGGCCTGGAAAAAGATCGCTTTGAAATCATTTTTCCATGGAAAATGGCTGTGGCGATCAAACTGTTGCATATGCTGCCCTACCCGCTGATATTCGCCTTGACCAGGCGCATGCTGCGAAGCTGATGTAACCGCGGCATTTTTCAATCGATTGCCGGCCGGAAATTCCTGACGCGCTGAATCGACCGCAGGACGCCTTGCCAAAAAGGACGGCTCCGATAAAGTCCGCCCCATGCCCCGCAAACGGGCAATCAAGCAGAACAAATCCGGACGCCCCATGATTTCAAGTCTTGGCCTCATCCTGTTATGCCAGCTATTCGGCGAAGTCGTCGCAAGGAGCCTCAACCTGCCTGTGCCGGGCCCTGTTATTGGCATGACTTTATTGTTTTGCGTCCTGATCCTTCGTGACCATGCGCCATTTCGTGTTCCGGCATTCCTCAAAAAGGGAGAGGTTGAAGCGACCGGCAACGTCATGCTGAAGCATTTGTCGTTGATGTTCATACCGGCAGGCGTCGGCGTCGTGCGCAACCTTGATGTCTTTGCCGCCCACGGCCTCGCACTTGTCACCGCGCTTGTCGCCTCAACGATCCTGACATTATTGGCGTCGGTGGCGACATTCCGGCTTGTTTCCCGCCTGATTGGACAGGGCTGATGGCCAACGCCGACTTTGCACTCTGGGTCTATCTCACCAAGACGCCGCTGCTCTGGCTGACTGTGACCCTTGTTGTCTATGCAATGGTGGATACGGTTTCGACTTCCCTCAATCGCCATCCGCTCGCCAATCCGGTGCTGCATTCCGTATGGATCATCGGCGCCATCCTGATGGTCACCCGCACTGATTATGCGACCTTTTTCGAAGGCGCCCAATTCATCCATTTCCTGCTCGGACCGGCAACGGTCGCCCTTGCCATTCCGCTTTATGAAAACCGCGCCATTGTCATCCGCGCATTGGCCCCCATGCTGGCAGCCCTTGTGGCCGGTTCGGTGGTTGCCTGCGGTTCCGCCATATTGATTGCCGGTTGGCTGGGCGCGCCGCGCGTGGCTTTGATTTCAATTGCCCCGAAATCGGTAACAGCCGGCGTCGGCATGGCCATTTCGGAATCACTTGGCGGCGACGCGGCTTTGACGGCTGTCCTGGTGGTCTCCACCGGAATTATCGGCGCCATCATGGTAACACCGCTGATGAATGCTCTCAGGATTACCGACTTCAGGGCCCGGGGCTTTGCCGCCGGCCTCGCTTCGCACGGCATCGGCACCGCGCGTGCTTTTCAGGTCGACCCGGTCGCGGGCACATTTGCCGGTGTTGCCATCGGACTCAATGCCATATTGACATCGATCATAGCGCCGGTCCTGATTGCCTGGCTTGTCGATTGAGGAGACCGCAGCGCTTGCCCGCAAACCGGTGGCAATTAGAAAAGCCGCATCGGTACTCCTGCTTCAAAAGCTTGGCACACAATCACAATCGCAGTGTCGCGAAACCGGGCATGAATCCCGAATAAAAACAGCACTTTACAGAATATTTACCACTATCAGACCCGCAGCCTGCAGATTTAGGGTTGTGTAGAATTTTATGCAATTTGATAAGCACAATGAAACGCTTCTGCTCCATTCTTGCTTTCAGACGACATGCATTCTTGAACTATTAACCAAGCAAGTCACACGGAGAACGACCCCATGAAAAATCTCTTCAATGCACTTCTGAAAGACGAATCCGGCGCAACAGCAATCGAGTACGGCCTGATTGCCGCCCTGATCTCGGTGGCATTGATCACCGGCGCAACTGCGCTTGGCAATGCTATCGATGCCAAGTTCAGCTCGATTGCCGACACAGTCAATTCAGCTTCCAACTAATACCTGGTCTTTGCCTGATAGTCATAAACCCCGCTGCATGTCAGCGGGGTTTTGGCTTGAAGGCTATCCAACATATTGACGCAGCACTGCCCGCTGTTTCAGTTTACAAGCCGGCCCGGCCGATTGGCACCCAATGGCGTC
Source organism: Rhizobiaceae bacterium (assembly GCA_041742335.1). Lineage (GTDB taxonomy): Bacteria > Pseudomonadota > Alphaproteobacteria > Rhizobiales > Rhizobiaceae > Rhizobium_E. The sequence continues at coordinate 8,138 of JBGSIT010000066.1, read as the reverse complement.
GTGGTCAAAGGCCCTTTGCCAGTTCCACCAGTTTTGACACCGTCCTGATATTGCGCGCCGTACCCGCTGCTGCTGCGGGAATTTTCAGTTTCGAAGACCCCATCCCGTCATCATATCGCACATGGATTTCGCGTTTGCCGAGACGAATTTCTTCGTTCTTCTGACCGGAAACAGTCTGCAAAACGCCCTCGCCAGCGGGGGCGTCAAGAAAGATCACTACATTGCGGTTGGCTGCAGCGTCGGGAAAGGGATTGGCGTCCAATATGGCTTGCATCTCGTGCAGATCACGGACCAGCAACCCGACCTGCCTGCCGCAATGCAGCGCAAGGCTCTTTCCGAGCACTGCCTTGATGTCTGCCTCCGCCAGATCGGTCCTGAACATCACGTTGCCGCTGGCAATATAGGTTTGGACATCGCAAAACCCCGCTTTGATGCAGATGTCTTTCAAGTCCTTCATCGCCAGCTTGCCGGTGCCGCCGACATTAACAGCCCTCAGCAGGGCAAAGTATATTTTCATCGACCGCCCCTGTTTTCACATTTTGAATCGGGATGACACCAACCACGCGGCTGCAACAAAACCAGATGAAACAACCAGTTTTTCCAACCAATGATTACCAATGACGGTCAATAAATCCCAATTTGATCCACTTGCCGGCCCCCTGATCGTCGAAGGCGACTGATACAACAAGAAATGATCCAAAGCGATACAGCACACTTGCAAAATTCCCCATGACGTTGCGCAACAATGACCTGGTAAAATGAACCTTGGTGGCGACTGCGCAATACTTAGGACCACCCCGCAAACAGGCCAGGATGGCGAATGGACAGGCCTGTAAAGGCTGAAACAGGCGGCAGTACACGCTATTTCCGCGCGGACGAGACCTTTTTGCAAAGGCGCGGGGCAAACTTTGGATGGCGAGGATACCGACCGCGCGCCAATTCAGTAATTCTTGTTCTAGAAAAGCAAAGCTGTACCGAAATTTACTCAACCATTAGATGAAATAACAATAGATGCCATGAAACCACTAAATAATGGAAATTAACTTGAGCAATTAGGGTTATTTTCTAAGTTTTTACAAGATTTTTATTTTATTCATTGAATTATTTCCTGAAATAGGAATATCTTTTAATAGGAGACATTTCGAAGACTTAGAATATATAGTTCATGACAGGCAATACTTGCCAAAAAACACAATGGCGTTGATTGTTGCAAAGCACGATCCAGGGGATTGCAAGATGACTACCTATAGTATTTCTACCAATTCCACAGTGGGTTACGTCACGTTGGCGGACAAAGACGAATGGGTGGTGGCGCTTGGGGTAAGCGTGACGGTTGACGACGATAATGCTTTCTTCGGCGTCAAATCCTTCACTGGCAACCGATTGAAGATTTTCGGGAGCGTGGAAACAACTGGCGAATTCACCACCTGCCTGATGAAGGCAAATGCGACATGGGTCGTTGTGAATTACGATGGCAGCGTGAAATCGGCCGCCACCGCTATAGAAATGTTCGGGCTAAGCAGCACGCTGGTCAATCGGGGCACCATTGAGGCCAATTACTTTGGCGTCATCATGTCGGGAACATCGTCGGACTTCATCAATGAGGGCACCATCACCTCGGTCAATACTGCCGTGAATTTTCGTGCGCCCAAAATCGATTCGCTCAACACCGGCACGATTTCCGGTCTGGTCGGAGTTTCGATTGCCGCTTCCTCCGGCAGCTTCGAATTCGACAATCAAGGCACTATTTCCGGCACAAAATATGCCTTTGTCGGTGGATCCTCCAAAGACACGCTGACAAATACCGGCACGATCAACGGCGATATCTTTTTGCGCAACGGCAACGACACTTTCATCCTTGATGGCGGCACGGTAAACGGGATCGTAGGCGGCGGTAATGGCAACGATACCTATTACATCGACCGGACCGACCTCTACATTAGCGAGCTGAATGGCGGCGGCACCGACCTCGTAGTGATTGACCAAAGCTACACTTTGGGCGCTTTCTTGGATAATTTGACCTTGACCGGCACTGATGCGGTCAATGGCACAGGCAACAAGATTGCCAATGTCATCCTGGGCAACGACGCCGACAACATCTTGAACGGACTCGGTGGGCGAGACAAGCTCACCGGCAATCTCGGCAATGACCAATTGAATGGCGGCAACAGCCGTGATTTTCTGTATGGCGGCGGCGACAATGACATTCTGTCTGGAGGCGCGGGCAACGACAAGCTTCGCGGCAATACCGGCGATGACAGACTTACCGGCGACGCCGGCAAGGACGTCTTCATTTTCAAAGACGGCGACGGCATTGATGTCATTACCGATTTCAAGACGACCGGCAAATTGCATGACATCATCGATCTGCGTGGAGTCACGGCCATTACCGGCTTTCGCGATCTGATGAATAATCACTTCGTCGACAAGGCAAGCAAGTCCATCATCGATTATGACGGCAACAAGATCGTTTTGCAGCATGTGCACGCAGATGATCTGTCGTCGGGAGACTTCCTGTTCTAAAGGGGATTGAAAATCATCCTGCCCAATTGCAATGTTGCTGAGGCAACGAACCGCAGTCGCCAAGCTGAATATCGGCTCGCTCAGACAGCGTCTTTCCTGGGCTGAGATTCAGGGTGGCGGATGCGATATCGCATCCGTCAGGTTAATAGCCCTGATTTGCCGGCTGCCGATTTTAAGCGTTGATTCCGGCCCGCAATTCTGGCGCGACAGGCGCTTGAGCAAACCACTGCAACCGCCCATTCCGGTCAAACCTGCCCGGGCCAAAAAAAATTCAAGATTAACAATAATGGAGTTTGACACGAAGTAGTTCATTAAAAGTTATTGCCGCCTGTCGTGCCAATATGTCTGAATTACAAAAGCAGAGCGCATTTTATCATAAATATTGAAGAAACAGTTTGCCTGTCATTTGGAAAATGGCAGACTACTTGCGCAATGGCATTTTTCCAGATCTTCGTTCAAAGCATGGGAATTTGATAATGACCTACCGCGAATCCGGTATTTACAAGATTGCAGTGCTGTTTCCCCTCCTGGTTTTTTCTCTCGCAGACCAGAAAGCTGCATATGCCGAAGAACCGCCTCCCGCTGAAATCAAGATCTACACGCCAATGAGTGAAATTGAAAAGGCGGCGCAAACGGTACTGGAGCAGCATTGCTCCCGTTGCCACCAGGAAGGCAGACTGGTCGGCAGGACCAAGCCGGCAAAGGAGTTCGGAAACGTTCTGCAACTCGATCAATTGCTGGCGGATCCGGCAAAGACAAAGCCCGGCAACCCGGACGGTTCCCGAATTTTCCAGCTGATCGTCAACGGCCAGATGCCGCAGGATGTAGCCGATGGCTATTCCATGCTGGAGGGTCCCACACCCGATGACATCCAGCTTTTGCGCACCTGGATCGACAATGCCGGGCAAGTTGAAACCGCAAGCTGTTCGACTGCCGATGGTGATTATGGCTCCCAGTATGATCTGATCGCCGGTCATCTCGGTTCGCTGCCCGAACATCGCCGCGCCGGGGCCCGCTACATCTCGCTCTCAAACCTGGCCGCTACCTGCTTCAATGCTGATCATATGGAGGCCTACCGCTACGGCCTGGTCAAACTTCTCAACAGTCTGAGCTCAATGCCCGATCCGGTTCAACCGGTCTGGGCCGATGAGGATCGAACCATATTGCAGGTCAATCTGGAAGATCTCGGCTGGAGCCATGATCTTTGGGCAACGGTTACGCAGGAATATCCCTATGGCGTCCGCCCCCTCGCCGGCCAATACAAGTTCGTGACGTCTGCAACAGGCACGGCGATCCCTTTAATCAGGGGGGACTGGCTGGCATTTTATGCGTCCCGTCCACCGCTTTATAACAAGATCCTCGATTTGCCGCCGACATTCCAGGAGTTGCAAACCAAGCTGGGCCTTGATGTCGGCAAGAATATCGCTGACTACCGGGCGCAGCGTGCCGGTTTCCAGAAATCCGGCGTTTCGGAAAACAATCGCCTGATCGAAAGGCATCCGATATCCACCGGCGCTTTCTGGACATCTTATGATTTCGGCGGCAATGGCGGTCGGCAAAGCCTGTTTCAATTTCCCCTCGGTCCCGGCGGCGAGTTCGGCTTCAACCATGATGGCGGTGAAACCATCTTCAACCTGCCCAATGGCTATCAGGCCTATTATTTGAACACCGCCAAAGGCGACAGCATCGACAAGGGTCCCACCAACATTGTTCGCGACAAGAGCCGGCGCGACCTTGCTGTAACCAACGGCATTTCCTGCATGGGTTGCCACAATCAGGGCATGCGAAACGCCAAGGATGAAATCCGCAGCCATGTGGAGACATCCAAGATCCTGCCGGTATCGGCAAGGGAGGCCGTGCTCGCCTTGTTCCCCACCAGCGCGGACATGGATAAATTGATCGAGGCCGATCGCGCCCGGTTCCAGACGGCCGTCAAGAATTCCGGCATCGACCCCACCAAGGACCTCAATGGCGTGGAAGTCATAAACGCCTTGTCCAACAAATATGAGCAGGAAATCGACATCAAGGTGGCCGCCGCCGAATTTGGCGTCGCCAGCGAAGACTTCGGCAAGAAGATCGGATTTTCCGGGCCGATGGGCGCAAACCTGCTGCAACGCCTTGAGCAGGGAACCATCCAGCGTGATGAATTTGAAAGTGCGTACGGATCCATTCTCGAGCGTGTTGTTGACGCCGAATACATCAAGCCGTCAAGGGATGATGCCGTCGTCGTTCAAACCAAGGTATCGTCGAGCGCACATGAATTTGCGTCCGCGATCAAGGGTGTCGCCATCCAGCTGAATTCCGACAAGCTTGCCTATGTTCTCGGCGACAAGATTGCTTTTTCCGTCAAGGTGGACCGGGCATGTCACCTGACGCTTGTCGACCAGGACTCCAACGGCGAGACGACGATCATCTTCCCCAACCAGTACCAGCAGGACAACCTCATCCAGGCCAACCAGACCTTCCTATTTCCCAATGAGAAATCAAGCTTCGATTTCAAGCTGAGCACCAGGGGAACGGAGACCGTGATTGCGATTTGCGATGAATCCGGCAAGGCGCTGGGCAACATCCCGCATGATTTTGCAGCCTCCCTGTTTACCGATCTCGGCAAGGGAGAAACCGCCTATCGCAAGATCGATGTGGTGCCGAAGGAGTCACGCGAACTGCCCCCCATCGGCCGATCCGCAATCAAGCTGACAGTGGAGTAGATGTCATGCAAACCATCAGCAAAACCATGATCCGCACCGCCCTGTTGGTCGCATTGGCAGGCCTGGCCGCGATTGGCCCGGAAGCCAGAGCGCAGGAGCAGGTGGATTCGGAAGATATTGTAAATGCCTTGAAGCCGTCAAAGCCGCTTGTGAAATCGCTGGCACGTTCCGAGACGGAGCTTTCCAATGAGGAAGAGCAATTCGTCAGGGGTCTTGGCGCCGGTACCAAGCAGATCACCGTTGTCGAACGGCAAAAAGTCGCAGCGATCGTTGATGAGAAGAAATTGTCGACAATCGACCTCGAAATCTACTTCGATTACGATTCCGCCGCCATCACGCCGACAGCGATCCCGGAATTGCTTGAATTGGGCAAGGCGCTCGCCTCCGATGACCTCAAATCCGAGCGCTTCCTGCTTGCCGGCCATACCGATGCCGCCGGCGGTGAGGACTATAACCAGACCCTGTCTGAAAAACGGGCAAACGCGGTGCGCAGCTTCTTGAGCCAGAACCATGCAATTCCGGAAGGTCAATTGGTTGTGGCGGGCTTCGGAGAAGAAAGCCTCAAGAACCCCGACAATCCCGAAGCCGATGAAAACCGGCGGGTGCAGATTGTCCGGTTGGGGCGCTGAGACGGGCTTTGGCCGCGGCATTCTCGTTGTCTCATTTCCCTGGCGCAAGGGTCGGCAAACCCGGCGGTTGCACGACGACAGTCGCCCGGGATTTTCACACAATTGAACCACTTGGTTGACCGACTGCAAAACCGGCCATTGCCCGTTACATCGATGGCTTCTAACGTCCCACCCGGCGGCACTCGGCGCTTGACTATTTAAGCCCCGCACAGTTCGACAGACTGGCCGCTTGATCTGAAATCGCCGCTCCACTTTTTCGATGCAAGTCCAGTACCCCACATGAAGAGATTGATGGTGTGCGCCTTCACAACTTATCCTTCAAGTATTTAGCCCAAAGCTTCAGGAACCATCCGTTCCAGAAAGCCTTAGTACCTGTTCCAAAAGAGATTGAGGCTGGTGCGGAACCTCTCGAAATTCGCGGTCGACCAGCAAACCTCTTGGTGGTCGCGCACAAGCTTGTGGCGCTCGTTCGCACATATCAGGTCGTCCCTGTTCGAGTTCTGAATGAAATTAAGGCAGTTCGTCACCGACATTAGGTGGCTGTAGCCGTATAGATCGTTCGGGACGTTATAGAGAAGGCCCTCAATAAAGTACGACGGCGCTACCCCGGCATCCAGATAGCCTTCGTCTATCATGCGGTTACGCATGTGCTTAAAAGCACGGACAGTTCTCTTCACCCACGAACCCGTCGCTTGGTTCTTGTTCGACAGGTTCTCTCGGTGCTGGCGCGGGTAGTTTACAATACGAAGGCCATGCGCCGTCTCGAATACGATGCCTTCGTTGTATTGCGGCCCCATAAAGCCTGAATATGATTTGTAGTGTCGATGCTCGGCTGAAACGAGCACATCCGCGTCCCGACGGTTGCCGGTTCCCGGAATGAAAATCGCCTTGTTTCCTACCGTAACCCCGTCAAAGTGCTGTCTTAGCCAGACGGCCACGTCTTTCTTGAAGTCTAACAGCTCGTAGTCTGCCGGAACGCTGTTGCGCTGGTATGCCACCTGTTCGCTCGGCTGAAGGTCATCGATATTGTGGTAGAACGTCGAGGTAAGGCGGATGACGATATCTACGTCGCTGTCCGCATAGATGTTCGTGTCGTTCGCGTAGGACCCCTGAAGGAAGTCGTCGAATAACTTCAGATTATACGGCGACCCGGAGCTGTTCAGAACGGCTCTGATAGCCTCATGTGTGGCTTTGGACTGAGTCACTGACCCTTGATGGGACCACGTCTGAAGTTGATCGTCTGAGACAGGCATGGGGGTCTCCTTTAGAACAGAAGCGTCCGGATTGCTTTTTCCTGCTTACCGAATGAATCGCGGCCCCGGGTATGAATCAAGTCGAGCTTGGAGAGGTTGTATTCGAGAAGGTCGGTCTCCATTGACGGTTCAGTGAATGCCTCGCTGATGCGAACGGTCTTGATGTCTGGAAAGAGAATGCGGCGAAGCTGCTCCATCGACTGGGCATTGATGTTGAAGGTTTTCTGGATCAGCTCGGCTTCCTCGGCCCAAGAGAAGATCCATGCCTTCGTGAATTTCTTAACGCGTGGAACAGGATAGTCGCCCACGCCGACATTTAGGACCTTGATACATTCATGGGGCACCTTGTACGCGCGGACGGCATCTGCGATCGCGTACAGCGTCGGGTTGTTTGCGCAGAACCCACCGTCCAGCAGCAGGATCTCGTCTCCGTTGATTTTGAGCTGCCGCCTCGCGAAGAAGGGGTAGGCAGAACAGGACGCCTGTACCGCGTCGCTTAGGGTGCAGCCGAATCCGGGAACGAAGGTCGCTGTACGGCCGTGAGCCTGCCCTGGGTCGGACTTGAATATGATGGGTGTTTCCATCACCCACTTGGTCGCGACGACGCCCAAACCGGTCTTCACCGCGTCGAACTTCTGCTTCTGGAAAATCTCATCGCCCAGCTTTCTCAATGCTGCCGAACGACACGCCTTGTTTTTGGGGCGCATTACTTCGGGCACATGTTTCCTGTAGAGCTCATGGATTTTAGAAACCGGCGTGCCGATAGCTAAAAGCGCGCCGATTATAGCACCAGTACTTGTTCCGAAAATGAGGTCGAACGCCTCGTGAATCGGCTTATCGAGCATGGCCTCGACTTCGTGAAGCACGCCCAAGGTGTAAAAGCCCTTAGGCCCTGTTGACAAAGTATGGCAGCCAAATCTTTGTTGAAGCGATTGCCAGGAATGCGGCGAATGATGCGGCGGTTTTGTCGAAGCGGGTTGCGATGCGGCGGAACTGCTTGAGTTTGTTGAACATGCGCTCGATGC